>JBGSMD010000011.1:0-121461 GCA_041740355.1 Bdellovibrionota bacterium | reverse complement strand
TGAGCTTCGCCAAAATCTTGGACACCAATCCCTATAAACTTTCCTTGTGAATTTCTTCAAATTCATCAGGACTACAATACCCTAGAGAAGAATGCATTCTCTTTGGATTGTAGAAATTCTCTATCCAGTTAGTGATACTAGATAATGCTGATATTCTCAATCTAAATTTAGTTTGATAAATCAGCTCAACTTTTAAAGTATGAAAGAAAGATTCAGCGACTGCATTATCCCAGCAGTTGCCCTTTCTACTCTTACTTGGTGTGATTTTATTGTCCACAAGTAACTTTTTAAATTCATTACTTGCATAAACACTTCCTCTGTCTGAATGATACAGTAATTGCTTTGGCTGTTTTCTTCTGGCTAATGCCATCTGAAATGCCGAGCAAGCAAGAACAGCATCATTCCTATCTCCTAATCTGTAACCAACTATTTTCCTAGAAAACAAATCAATTACAGTTGCTAAGTAAACCCAACCTTCGCCAGTTCGAATGTAAGTCACATCGCCAACCCATTTTTCATTAGGAAACTTTGCTTTAAAGTTTCTATCTAATAAATTTTCAGCAGGTGCTTTTGTCTTCGTTGAATCAGTCGTTGTAATAAAAGATCTTTTGCAATGAACAGAGATAAGCTTGTTTTTACGCATTATTCTGCCAATTTGTCTTCGACTGCAAGCAACACCAGATCTTAACAATGCAGTGTGAATTCTAGGAACTCCATAACTCTTCAGGCTTTCAATAAAGATTCTTTTAATCTTAAAATACAATTCTTTTTCAGCCTGGACATTTAGCTCCCGATCTTCTAATCCTTGGCACCAATGATAATAGCTAGACTTAGAAACTTGAACTAAATTACACAGCCTTGGAATTCCCAAATCTAGCTTGCAGTGCTCGGCAACAAAACCACACCTCACTCTGAGTGCTTTGCAAAGTATACCGTCGCTTTTTTTAAAAGCTCTTTCTCAATTTTTAGGATTCTGACCTCCTCCCTCAGCCTTTTAAGCTCAGCTTTTTCATCTACTGTTAAGCCATTACTTTCGACAGTTCGGTACTCTTTTAACAATTTATCAAGAGTGGAACGTCCAATTCCTAGTTCTTTAACTACCTGATCATGCTTAACACCATGCTGCTCAACTAGGCGAATCGCTTCATCTTTTAGCTCTTGGCTTAATCTCTTTCCCATCTGTTTTCTCCTATTAAAATTAGTTTACCAAAATCGGCAACCTTAGTCTTTTAATAGGGATTACTGTCCAGAAAACTGGCGAAGATCAGATATAAGTTAAGACATACCATGTTAGCAATAAAACTATTGATATTTCAATATGTCGATGATAAAATTTAAGTAATGCAAAAGGTGAAAAAGGTAGATACAGATATTGAGTTTTTGTATAATTTGATGATTAAAAACTATACCGCTTTTACACTAGTAGAGCTTTTAGTGACTATTAGCATAGTTGGAATATTAGCAGCAATGTCTACCGCATTTTTTGAGCAGTATCGCCAAAAAGCTTACGAAGCAGAAGCCTCTGTAAATGCCAGGAATTTATATACCGCTGCTTATGCCTCAAATTACCAAACTAATCTTATTCCGGGTGACTTTTATCAGATTAATTTTTACCCAGGTAGAAACCCTATTCTCTATCGAGTTTCAGGTAATATTTCAAGTTTATTACCTGGATATCCTTACGATAGAAACAAAGAAATGGTTGGCCAGGTACATTTTATGCAGACAGGTACAAATGTAACGATATCGGCTGCATCTGCCCACTGTAAAGGAACTTCTGGAGATGTAAATTTATATGCAGCAGAGACAAGACCAACAGCAAGAAGAATGTTCCTGATCGCTGGAAATGGAAGAACGTATGATTATTTTACTGATCTGGAAGGCTCTTGTTGTCCTGGTATGTCTTGTGTATTTTGAATAGCCATTTAATTAACTAATAATGCCATTTCATATTGAGTTGCTATGTAGAGAACTAAATAAAATTAGATTAAATTCGATCACTTAGCTCTTGGAAAACGAGGTTAGTTCTATGAAGGCAAGTGACATTCGAACTAGGCTCTAGTACAAAAGTTTCACGGAAGTTATAGTTATAAGATGTACTATCTTAAGTAGACATATTTTGGCTAACAAGGATCAATTCCATAGCCACCACCATCGACAATTTTGCCACCACTTACCGAGCTGTAGTTATATACCGTTGTCCTTGGCGGTGCTAAAGTGAACCAACCACCACTAGAGCCAATACTTCCAATTGATCCTTTGCAGTTTGAAGCTTGCACTAGATATCCAGTTGTTCCAATCCCTAGTATGACATACAAGTCTTCTTTGATTGTAACAGGGGCAAGAATATCAGTAAAAACTGGTTGAAGGCCTATACTATCATAGAGTCTAGTTGAACCTGAATTAAATGTTATGCCATATTTTTGAGTAAGTTGCGCATTTAATGCCTTTATACCACCAACGTCTGCCAACCTAGCTTCAATTGCAGAAATTACATCACGAGCTAAAATAAAAGCTTCTTTATCATAAATTTGTTGTCTAATCTCTTTATAAGTTGGAATTGCCATCGCTGAAATAATTCCTAAAATCGCTACTACCGTAAGTAATTCAACCAAAGAAAAGGCTTTATTATTGTTTTTATACATTATGAAATAATACAATTATTAAGTATTTATATCGTCAAAGAGTACCTACTACTTTAGTTATTAAAAAAAGTAGCTTTAGAAAGATTAGCTATACATAAAATCCTTACCACCATTGAAGTGTTGGAAAATCAGCCTGGGCTTATTCCTGTAAGCTATTGAAATAAATTAGGAAAATATCTATCTTCTTTTTAAGTAGCGTTGCAAATTAATCATAGCTTACCAGAGTCACCCTGCCTGCACCTTACTTAACGCAAATCTCCAACTCGAATACTAATATTACAAATGAAATTTTCCACTCGCCTGTAGTAGCTTCTACAGGCGTGGTCTATAGGAAAATCAGTACAGTGCTTTTATAAAAATAAGGTGTTTAAGCAATAACTCCGTTTATCGCATGAAACGAATGTCCCCTCCAAATACTATGTAAATTATTAACGCTGAACCTAATACTGTTCCTACTACTCCATCTATTAAATAAGCCCCAGGATAAAATGGCATCGCAGTAGCACGCACAAGTTTGTTACGAACTTGAAAATATGGTGGCAAAGTTAGTCTCTCACAGTAATTTTTTGTGGGATCACAACTACGAACAAAACCTTGCCAGTCAGAACTGAGGACAAACACTGGCTCAGCTAAATATTGGGAAGTAACGGGAGGCGAAGCTAATATAGGTAATGAGACTGCTTCGTAGGAGTCGAAAGATTTAGGAGCCTTCCCTAAGCTATAATCAACATTATTCATTTCACCAACTTTTGAATTTTTAACTGGCAGATAATTAGTAATTTTATCTTTTTTAACACTGAACCATGCCATTCTCAGGGTGCGATCACAGTTCGCATCCATATTCCCAACATAGTTACCCTTTACTTCCTTAACTGACTTAACTTTAGTAATATTACAATTTGAAACTCCCCACTTGTTTAAGACATTTACAGCGCAGCTACTAAGAGAAACTAAGTAAGCGACCAATATAAGCCTCATAATAACCTTATTGCTTAACTCACTAGCGCAATCCTTTATAAATTTCATAAATACCCTAAAAAAAGTTAAAAATATTTTTTGGATTAAAACTCACTATCCACATTAAGAATTATAGGGGTATGCCGTATAATCGTAAGCACAACTTTCGTTACAATGTAACTAAAGGCGTAGATGGGCTAATATTATATATGAATAAAGAATCGAAAATGAGATTTGAGATTATAATAACAAGTTACAATGTAACCTCAGGCAAAATACAAACTTGTTTTAATCTGGATTCACCCTACTTTTTTACCTAGTTACCTAGTGCTAGGCTCACAGCCATTGATTTTAGGAGTTAGAAGTTGTGGAAATTATTCCCAGACATGTTCATATTTTCCACATGCTGACATCACGATATTACAACGGACTCATTTGAAAGTTGGGTGGCACAAGATCCAACTTACAACTTTATTTTTATCACTTAATTACTAATTACCGTTATTTAAAAATTCTAAAATTAGAGCTTCAACCGCTGTTCGATGGGTAAAACAGCTAGTAGTTAATTGCATCTCTGTATAACCAAGTGGGTGACCTGAAACTTTAACTGATTCGGCAAGGCCCATAGCCTTAGTAATTATTCCACACACATCAAAACTTCCATCTTCACGTTTATAAAATACTGGCAAACCACTTTCACCATTATAAGCAAAAATTGTACAAAGTCGTGTGTGTTCTGCACTAGGTAAAAGATCAACATCTTTGGCATATTTTTTTTGTAGTTCGTCGAATCTGTAGGGGAGAATCTTTCCTTCTTCCTCTAGTAGTAATGTCCCAGAGGGTAGAGAAATTGTAAAAAGGCCTTCTTCCGATGTTTCTGAATATAGATCTTTTGCATGAACTGTATGGGAATAATCAGTTTTTGATAATCTGTGTGAGGAAAGACGTGAGAATTTAACTACTCTATCACTTTCATTTGGAATAACTGCAGTAAGCGAGCAGAAAGCTTGCTGACTTTGCACCTCACTTGTGTATGCACTTGTAGCTCGAAGTAGTGCAATATCATTTTCAGGATCTGAGGCCACAACTTCAAAATCAGTGGTTTTGGTAGCCAACTTTTCACTACCCATCTGGGGAACTAGAGAAAGTATAGGTGTGTCCTCATCTACCACATGATAAGCGGTTAAAAATAAATTTTCTGTTATACGTATTGCGCACCCCGATGTTCTTGTTCGTCCATCAATCGTTTTGGAAATATGATATAAAATAGGTTCTTTGTTAAGCGTCTGACGCGATACTCCTGCTGTTTGATTTCGGTTTAAAAAATCAGCAAGCGCCTTTGCATCACTTATCTTTGGATCAATTACTTCGGGTATCTTTGGTTCTGGTGAGGTTTCCGATGGTCGACAACCGATAGTCGCAGCACTAAAGGCTGCCAACATTCCAGTTGATAAGAAATCTCTCCTGCTTAGTATAGCTTGCTGCATTCAATCTCTAATGTATCTCCCCTTATTTAATGAATGAAAAATAAGGATATAAAACTTTCTAGAAATTATTATGACTAGGATGAGCCTTTTTGTGCTCTTTTTAAATAGAAGCACCCTACTTTTAACTAACTCTCGTGCAGCGATACTTTAATACTTAATGTAATATACCACATGGCTACAGAGAAATTGTGCTGACTGTCAAAAAAACTCAGCATATTACTAATTTAAAAAGGGTGGCTTAGTAAGAAGTACTTTCCCTGTCGACATTGAACCAGCTACATATGTCAAATGTATGAACTGATTCAATGTCTCTTGGCTTTGCCAAATAATTACCTAAAAACAATTTCTAGTCGTATTAGATAATAATTCTTGGCGTTTTTCGGGGTGCACAAATTCGCTTAATTTTGACGAACGCCAACACACGGCACAACTTTTCGTGGAGAATGCCAGTATTCAATAAAGTCCATTAGGAATTTGCCCTGTGAATTAATTTCACCTTCAATCTCCCCTCGACCAACACCAGGGTTAGTGAAATCACCAGTTATAAAACCATCATTCACAGAGTATGTCCCGACAACGTGAGTTGTTCCATTAAGCGACTCTCCAGCTCGTTTCTTAGTAAATGTTCCGTCATCTTTGAAGATCCAATAAGCATAAGTGCCTTCCTTCTCAATCAACCAAGTTCCGATGAAATTATTTTCAAGAGCAGCGTCTCTAATCTTTCTAATCTTTTCAACTAAGTTATTTTTATTTGTAGCAAATAGATCTGTTCCAGCACGATCAGTACGGGCTACACAAGCGAATCCAGAATAACCTTTTCGTGCACGAGCCTTATTGTCGTTAAAATCAATATTTTGTCGAATCTTATCTGATGATAATTTTACAACCAATTTTGTACAAACAATACGCTGAAGATCCTGATTAAATCTACAAGTCCTGGAGTTTACAAAATCTTCAGTTCCATCAGCATCAAAATCACAACCAAAAACTCTTTCCGCTATTGCGAAGGTTGGTGCAAAAAATAGTGCTAATGCACAAACAATAATTAACTTACGCATAGATATTCCATTATAAAATTTACCCTATAAAACTAGACGATCTTGATAAAATCCACAAGTTATACCAACCCAACAAATATTATAAAATAAATTAAAACCTAGTCTTTAGAGGCATTTAACTTGATCAGATTGCCTTTAGCAAAGTAAGTTGCAAACAAACAAAAAAATAATTAGTATTTAGTAATAATTGAACTTTTACATATCTCTATGAATTTTAAGAAACCTTTTCTCTGTATAATCTTTTCATGCCTGCTGTTTGGATTTAGCGGATGTAATTATGAAAACTGCAAAGAACTTTTTGCTGAAGTAAATAAAATTAACGCAGATAATAATAACAGTGAGGATCCAGAGATAAGAAAATTAAATACGATTGGTTATTGTATGGAATGGGATTTTACACCGGCGGCAAGAAAACAAATTAAAGATGATGGTTGTGTTAAAGAAAAGAAATCATATGAGATAACTGGCAAAGTTTTAAAAGCTCGCAAGACTCCGTT
Source organism: Bdellovibrionota bacterium (assembly GCA_041740355.1). GTDB lineage: Bacteria > Bdellovibrionota_C > UBA2361 > UBA2361 > CALJRW01 > JANNBC01. The sequence continues at coordinate 114,817 of JBGSMD010000011.1, read as the reverse complement.
TGTTGGCAAGTTATTCAAAGATAAAAAGATAGACGATATGGGAACGACCAAACAAGTATTCTCTATTGCCACAGATTCTAATGGAGAGTTTTCCGTATTATCAAAAGTTAGCTCTGGTGTGGAGTTCGAGTTAGAGGCAGGTCAGGTATTTCCTTTCTATCCATTTTTAGCAGTTAAAAACTCTAAGAACCCATTAGTTACAAAAACTATGGGCTACTTAATACCTAAAGGATTTTCTGCTGATAATAATTTCAAGAGATGCCCTAAATAATTAAAGATTGCTAACGTTGATTTAGTTAAAGATTTGCAAAAACCAGTCAGACTAAAAAGCTAAATCTGTTCTTAGCAGTCTAATTACAGCTTTGTCATTACCTGTTTGTGTGGTTTCAATAAATTAAATGTCTGCAGTTATTTTTTTAGATTTCTAGTTGAAATTACTATTAATCATAGGAAAGAAAACTAGTTCTTTTGCTTTGTTGAATAGAGCTAGGTTTGCCCAAGTATTAAAGTTATTAGGATAAATCTTATTTTGAGGAACTTTTTATTACAGCTTGAATGATGATACCCCGTGCTTGTTTAACTCAAATTTCTTGTTTCGCATTTTTTTTACTTCTTAATTTTTCAAATCTATCTGCCGAGGATCAGTTTGAAATTCCGCCAACACTGATCGCTAGTAAGATTCTACCAAAAGAACTTTTAAAATCTGCAAATCATCAAGTTGCAGAAAATGTCAGTAACGATGGGTACATGAATACTTATCGAATTACTTCTCCTTTTGGAGAATTCTCCGCTCGCAGTAAACTTCATTTGGAAAGTAAAGTTTATGAGATTGCCGTAATTTCTGAAATAAAAAAGAAGTATCCTAGTACTACAGTCGCAAAGGATGCTGCACTTCAAACAGGTGAAAAAATTTTGACGGCACCTGTTAAGGCAGTTAATAAAGCTGTTGATACAGTTTCTGATCCAGAGGCATTAAAGAAAACGGCAAGAGCAATCCCAGGAGGAGCAAAGAAACTATTTAGTTTTGCAGCGTCAGCAGTATCCTCAGGAGCAGAGTATCTATATGATACTAGTAAAAATGCCTTTAATGATGAAGAAAAAGATTCTAGTTCGTCAAAGAAGAACACTATTGGTGATGCAGTAGACTACATATCAGAAAAAGCACTTGATTACTCTGGATACAATCGTGCTGTATCCGATTTAATGAAAGAATACGCGCTCAATCCATACACTGATAATGAAGTATTACTTTCGGAGATTCGCCGGATTGCTTCGATTAAGTCTAGTATTGGTGTGTCAGGAAAATTTGTCCCTGGAATTCCCCTCCCAGTTGTTGGTAGCTTTAACAGTTATGTTGGCAAAGCTAATTCCCTTGCTGCTTATGAAGATCCTAAAAAAATTGCTACTCTAAATCAGAAAATGTTAGATGCGATTGGCAGTGCCGAGGGTAAAAAGCCAGGGTGGGAATCAAAATTTATGAGTAATGAAGCTTATACACCAATTACCCGATCAATTTTACTAAATAACTTAAAACTCCTATCCGGCGTTCCAGGCTTAAGTAGTTTTATTGAATCAGCTAGCAATGCACAGGATCGTGAAATTGCTGGATACTATATGGTTGCAAGCACCCAGTTATTAGCATTTCACCAGAAGAGAGAGCCTTTACAAGTAGTAGTGATGGAGGCTAATTTACCTGCGGGAATTGGCAAAAGTGGTAATTTATTTATTCCCATCCCAGTAGACCACTTAGTTTGGACTAAAGAAGTAAGTAAAATTTTCCATGGTTTTAGAGAGCGAGTAATTAAAAAATATCAGGTAAAAATTAAATCGGTAGAAATTCAGTTGGCAGGTACCGTAACAAAAAAATGCCAAGCGGAATTGAAAAAATTAGGTACAACACAAATAATAGAGAATAAAGGTTACTTATAAAGCTGATTGAATAGTAATTTTTACTTCATCACTTGATCGCAGCTCAGCTTGGAATTTGACTGCTTTTTCGAACTGGAGAATGAATGGGCGCAAGAGATATTTCTTCGAATGCTCCCTATTTAGATTTTAAATTTTAATTTAGGGCAAAACTCAAATGGAAGTAAGTCAAAAATTGTTAATTAATATATTATTATCTTTTTTCTTAGTCTTTTTTTCATCTCCACTTCTTGCCGATGATTCTGCAGAGTTAGCTAAAAAATTAGCAAACCCAGTAGCAAGTTTAATTAGCGTACCAATTCAGAACAACTGGGACCAAGGTTTTGGCCCCGCCGATGCCAAAAAGTATGTTGTAAACATTCAACCAGTTATCCCATTCACTCTAAATGACGATTGGAATTTAATTACTCGTACAATCATTCCGATCATTCGTGCTGATTCCCCAATTGTTGGTGGTGACACTAGTAGTGGCACTGGAGATGTTTTACAAAGTTTTTTCTTCTCCCCTAAAGAACCGACTGCTAATGGTTGGATTACTGGCTTTGGCCCAGCGTTACAATATGACACTGCCTCAGAAAACGATTTAGGCTCGCAAAAATGGTCTGCTGGTCCAACAGTAGTCTTACTAAAACAACAAGGTGCCTTCACTTACGGATTTTTGGGAAATCACCTTTGGTCATATGCTGGAGATAGCGATCGACAAGATGTTAGTGCAACTTTTATGCAACCATTTTTTGCTTATATTACTAAAACTCAAACAACCTTTACGATCAATACGGAATCGATCTATGACTGGGAAAATAGTGATTGGATAGTTCCTTTAAATCTACTGGTTAGCCAACTGTTAAATGTTTACGGCCAACCAGTTAGTGTAAGTTTTGGCCCACGTTATTACGCGATGAGTCCTGATGGTGGTCCGGAATGGGGCTTGAGATTTGTTGTTCAATTTTTATTTCCAAAGTAGTTAAGATCTTACTAAGTCATTAAAAATTGATTTGTAACAAATGATGTAAGAGATTATTTAACTAATAATTACTTTGATTTTTACAGAAATTTTAAAATCGTACTGATCAGATTAGCGCTTCAGTCACCTCTGCCCATACAGTTAGTTCAGGATCCATTCCTTTAAGTGCAGCGACTCTGTGTCGTCCATTAACAGTGATGCCATAATAATTACCGCGCTTTTCTAGGACAACTCCATTATCATTAGTTGGACTACTTAACTGCTTTGGATAAGTTGGTATGAAATCCCCCGCTACTATTGCTTCTGCCATTTTAAAAATATAATCAGGACCTCGATCTTCTAGGTCCCATCCTTTACCCTCTGGTTTTAAAGCTATAATATCAGCTACTTTCACTCTCGATAAACCAAGCTTTCTATATTCCCTAACTGGCGCTGCTTGAAATTCTTGAAGATCTACCATTGGCTGAGATGCTAAGTTTAATTTAAAGGTAGATAATTCTGGCAATGAGTTGAACTGGTATTGAGTAGCGAGTAAAGCTAGTTTTAGATTTTTTAATTGTTCTTGTGGGTCAATGAAATTTGTATAAAGTGCTTTTGCTGAAAATTTCTCTTGGTGCCATGCATCAAATTCTGCAATAGCAGTTAATACTCCTTGATAACCATCTGAAGCACGGTCGGCAATTCTATTCAGTAAAAGACTGAATTTGCTTTCACTTATATTTCTCCCAATCCTTAAATGTTTTCCATTTTCAAATATAGAGACAGTATCTTCAGTAATTGATATCAAAGATGAGCATGATGAAAATACTTTTATTTTTTGATAGTCAGATTCTACATTGATTGAATTATTTATACGGTTAAACTCTTGCTCAGTATCCGTAATTTTATTATGTAACGAATTAAAAATAATCCCGCTTTCATTCCGATTTATTCGCTGAGATAAATGATGGTACTCAGTGCCTTCGATAGTAGATTGATTAGCGTTTATTGCCGCATTAATTACACCTGGCCAAGAACTTTGATCGACATACCTTAAAGTTAATCTATTGGTAGGATCTTTTAGCCACTCAGAGCATCGCTGATAAGCCTGTGGAAAAAGTTCTGGTGGTTGATCTGCTAGCGGTAACTTGGCGTCTGATAAAGAGATTACATCACCAAGTAAATTTGCTAGTACTTTTTCACTGTTCAACTGAGCCATACTACAGTTAATCAGTGTAATACTTTAATATGCTTCAATTTTTCTGTATTTTCTTTACAACCAGCCTACTTAACCTTTATTTATAAGCTATCGGCAAAATCATACGGTTAAATCTGTTTAGTTAGGCTGCTGCTGCAAGATTACCACCCTGAATTCTCATTTTTAAATCTTGTGCCTCAGAATTAAGCTCTAATACTTCTTGGCCAATTAATCTCAGCTGCGGGAGAGCCTGCTCAATAATATCTGTAAGTGCAGAAGAAAGTTTCTTGGCATTAGCTGAACTAAAGCAAGCTTTTCCTGGCATAACTAATTCATAACTAACCCCAACAAGTTCCTCTTTGGCAAGAGCAACTTGTTTTGAATCAAACCTAAAATCAGCTTTAGGAATATCGTGGAACTCCTTATTTAGATCTATACCTAAATCTTTACTAAGATTAACAATTAAAAGATTTAATCTCTCCCAATCAGTTCTTTGAACAATAAAAAACTTAGAATCTGGATCTCCACTAGGATTAAATTTAAATGTAAAAGTTCTCTCGCTTGCCAAAAATGTGAGACTGCCTTCTTGTTCTTTTTCAGCATGAACAGTAGTTCGAAAGACATCGATGCCAGTGCCTAATAATTTTTTATTAGCATTTTCAGCAGCAGCTTCCATTAAATCACTAACTTTATATGCAGATTCAAGACGACTCCTAAAGAAGGGAATGTGGCTTAGTAGTGCAGCTCGATCTTCTCCTCTTTCAAAATTAAAATTTTTAAGTTCCAAACAAGGTGTAACACTAGTTCTGAGATCTAATGCTTGCATAAATACGCTCCAAAAGGATTAACTATAGAGTGTTATAACATACTAATTAAATAGTGTTCTTTCATTTTGGAGATTATAATATGACTGTTCTAGCTTAACTTGAGCATCATCTTTCCACTCACTGTAGAAAACACATTTTAATTTTTGGACTAGGTAAAATTGATAGGAAATGTTCTCTTAAAGTATCAAATATATTGTAGTTTTTAGCCGACCTATTAGCAACTGAGACTTAGTTAAATTTTAGGTAAAAATAAGATGTGTGAGCGGCACACACACCTACAGCGCAAAGAGATTAGATAGCTGGAATTAAAATGAATCAGTTCTTTTCATCAAAATCATTTTGGGAATTACTGAATACCGATTTATGATCTGCTTGCAAGCACTTTGACAGGAATTAAAACACACAAGTTAAAACTAGCGATTTCTTCTTTGAAATAAAGTTAAAAACTTTGATTTTAAATCACACCCCATTTTTATCATTGCACCAGCAAAGCATAATGTTCCTAAACCAACTAAAACATTACCAGAAAATAATGATGTAGCAGCTAATCCGATTCTTGCAACTCCACCTAAAAGACAGGAGTCACCTGTAAGCTGATTGTCTTTACCTAATAAAGGCTTCATACTACTTAAAATTCCACTGCCCATAATTATTAATGAAGCTACCGTGGTTGTCATTAACAGCGGTGATTTCGCTAAATCGGTAAAATTAAAATATAACACGTTAAGAATTAGTGTTCCTGAAGAAAGTGAAAATCCAGGATTCTCCAAAACTGTTTGAACTTTATTTGGAATAAAACCCCAAAGTTTTCTGCATAGCTTCTCAGGAGTTGATCGGGTGCGGGATTGTTGAGTATTAAATGACTGATTTGAAATGCTTGCATAAGCAGCAGACCCAAGTCCATATAAAAAAAAGCAAGTTGAAAGCATCGGGTTTTGTTTTGCTATCAATACTCCTTCCAAGGAATAGACTGTGGAATGAATGATAAATGGCAAGCCTGGTGAAAGTAGCTTTTCATGACGTATATTTTGATATGTATTCGGTGATTCTTTTGAAAGACCAGCTTGTTCTACATTATTATCTGATTGAGTATTTTTAATTGCCACTATCAAAGAAATTAATAAAAATGATTTTGATACAGAACTAAGATCTTGTCCTACTAAATTGACCCCTAAACCAGTTAAGACTGCTGGCGAGGTGATGGCGTTTTTTACTTCTTTAAGTAGTGAAGGATTCATCAGATTAAAAATTATAATTTACACTAGTTATTGATATAATTGAGTAACCGTGACTTTATAATTGATTTTTGAAGAGTAAATTAAGGAAACTACACCTCTATTAGTTCTTAAAGCTTTTTATTGCTTAAAACAGTCCATAAACATAACTATTGTTATCTTTGTTGGTCTTTACGCATTCTAAAAGTATTATAGATCAAAATCCAAAGAGAGTTAATCTCTAGGAATTACCTCACTAAAGGTACTAGAAACTAGAGGAAGGAAAAACTACTTAACTCCTTAAGGCTAGTTAGCTCCACGTTTTATACCTTTAATTGTTTGCCCTGCAGAACATTGATCTAGTTGAATTATTGGCCTAACAGGAGAAGAGAAATTTACGTCACATTTAGCCTTACTTAATCTTCGACCAATTTTTTTAAAAGTACAATTAAGAGTAAGTATGCCAAGATGGCCAGAATCAGACTCTACTTCAAATTCAGTATTAATTTTCAGGTTACGATCTATTAACAGATCCAGAAAATTCTCTCCACCAAATGAGAATGTATTTTCCGCAATTGTCTCATCGTCATAAATACAAAGCCCAGGCAATGTTAAATTAAAATCTAATCCGGAAATATTATTACGATTCACTTTAAATAGTATTAGCGCACCTGTATCACGATCATGCTTTCCAAAATAAGCTCCCGGTCCTGCAAAACAATTTATAGGTAGAGCTAAGATTAAGACTAAAGTTATTAATTGCTTCATTTCGTAGGTAATAAAGTAAATCTAGGATATCTTTCGGTTTAAGGATTAAATAACTTTAAAGTTAGTATGAATTTTCATTTGCAAAGAGTTATTTAACTAATAATTTTAACAAGTTAATTAATTATACCTGGAATTACTTTAGATTTACTTCCCTTAGAAACTATGCTGCCCAGTTGTATAGAAATTATTACATTTCTCCTTTAAAAGACCACTGAATCAAGTAAAGATTTGATTAGTTAATATTAATGAAGATTAATTATCTACTTTAATCAGTTCCATTTCCCCCTATCCTAACAAGCTAATTTTCTATTAGTAAAATCCTTAAGGAGGAACTGCAATCGTTGCATTTGAAATTCTCAATCAATTTTTTTAAATTTTATGATAATTGATAGAAGTTGAGCTAACAATTTACAGTTAGATTTTTTAGCATAAAAATTGCTAGTCAGAAGATAAATACGAGTAATAGGAACAAAGCAAGTTGATGTTAATTCCCTGATTATTAAAGAGCATCTAGGATACTGGGGTAATTATTTATGATGTTGATTTTATAAAACGAACGGTTAAATACTCGGGAGTATCTGGTGAGATTTACAGTGAAGAATATCCAACACTAAAAAATTTAGAGCCAAATATTTTAATGTATATTTAAAGCTTTTCTTGCAAGCAGAGCTAGCATAACAATGTAATAAGATTGATTCTTATTCAACTTACTATAATTATTACAAAAATAATATTTTGATGACACTAATGAATTAGTAGCGTACTCTTTTATAATTAAAATTTAATTATTTTATAATTTTAAACTAATCTAATTATAATTTAGTCTCGTAAAGTTTTTTAAAAAATCTTTTCAGAGATAACTGTCAAAAAAACCAAAATTTACTTTAATTTTTCAAATAACAATGAAAAGAATATTACAATTTATTTATGGCACTATGATGTTAGTTGCTGTCTCAATTGTTTCTACCGAAAGCGCTCTAGCACAACAAAAAAATCTTCCAGGTGTATTTTGTGTTGATCGACAAAATCCACAAAGTGGGCAAGTTGTCTATCGCTCGTCGGGCAAATGTTTAAAAAGCCAAGTAACAATCCGTAATTTCAATCAGGAAGTTGTTGGAGAGCCTGGTGCAACAGGAGCTACAGGTCCTCAAGGTGAAGCTGGACCCACTGGGCCTCAAGGGGCAACTGGCGCACAGGGCGAAGCAGGACTTCAGGGCGAAACTGGTGTAGTTGGTCCACAAGGAAATACTGGAGCAACCGGGGCCAATGGTAATACAGGAGCAACTGGTGCAACAGGAGTAATAGGGGGAACCGGTATTACGGGTGCGACTGGAAATGTAGGACTAACTGGTGCGACTGGAGATACAGGAGTTACCGGGGCAACCGGTGTAACTGGAGCTGATGGAGGAGCAGGAGAATATGGCTACATATACAACACGGACGCACAAGTTGTACCACTTGAAACCGATGTTAATTTTAGTTCAAATGGAATAGTCTCAAGTGGACTTTCACATTCCCTTAGCAGCCCAATTATTAGTATTCTAAATTCTGGAACATACAAAGTTTCATTCACTGTCGCTGGTGTTGAACCTAATCAATTCGCTTTATTTCTAAACGGTGCGCCAGTTGCAGGTAGTATTTATGGATCAGGCGCTGGTACTCAACAAACTTCGGGAATGGTTATTGTTGACTTAACCGCTGGGGACGACTTGACGTTGCGAAATCATACATCTGCCGCAGCAGTGACCTTACAGACACTTGCTGGTGGTACGCAGATAAATGCCAATGCTTCAATATTAATTGAACAATTGGAGTAATTTTAAGTGTAGAAACAGCTCTTTAAGTGCAGAGGTTTTTGTAACGATGATACATTTAGATGCCAAGGAAAGTATTTGATACTTTCCTTGGCATCTTAGAATTGCTTAGCAGATTATACAGCAATCTTGCTTTTACTTGTGAATTGCAGAGTCCTATAATATTATAATACATGATAACTTTAATTGCTGACTAACATGATAAAATCACTTTCTCTATGTTTACTACTCTTAGCACTATCATCTTGTGCAACTAAAGACTCTAACCCTAATTTCTATCCAAACGAGTACTATAAGAAAACCAGCCAAGATAAATTACAGAGGGATGTTGTAGAATGCAAAGACTTAGCAAACCATCACGTACCAAAAGGCTCTAAGTGGAAGGACGTTGGCGGAACGGCTGTCGAGAGCACTGCCTTAGGAACGGCCGCGGGAGCATTGGGTGGCGCCATTGTAGGCAATACAGGGCGTGGAGTTGGAGTGGGTGCTGCTACTGGTGCACTTTATGGTATTTATAACGGCATGAAAAATTCTGCCAAAGAAGATCCTAACTGGCAGAAATTTGTTGAACAATGTTTGGCAGATAAAGGATATAAGATCTATGGCTGGAGTTAGGCACACTTTGATTAATTTTAATCTTTGATTCTAAGAAACAAAAGCTAATCCATCCATAATTCCAACTAAATTTATGGCATTACAATCATGCCTTCTGAGAAGCTCCGCGCATTCGCCTCGTTATAAGGAGGCCTGCCATTAGCGAGCTACGAAACGAGGATTCGAATGGAGGTAGAGAAATCTTTTTTGCATAAAAAAAACCAAAATCGCAGTGAATTCTTTGGCGTTCGATTCTCCCCACACAGATATATATGGCGAGAAGAATCCAAATTAGTGGAGGTGGGGAGAATTGAACTCCCGTCCTAGAAGCGTCTACCTTAGCTTTCTACATACTTAGTAGTTGCTTTGTTTCTCACTTAACGTGTTCGCAAATACAGAAAGCGTTAAGCCAGCCTTTTCTTTCTCACAACTGAACCAAAGGCATGTCAGTTGCCATCCTGCATTATTTAAGCTTTTAAAGAGTCACAGGCGAACCCCCTAAACGCCGCACCGGCTGATTAAGCAGCTAGTGCTAGTTGATAATTATCTTCGTTAGCAATTATCTTTTTTCCGCTTTTTTACGAGGCCAACGGAACCCTCGGTATGCTTACTAAAGTGTCAGAATCCAGTCGAAACCTTGACACCCCCATTATCTTAATAACTTAAATCTGCTAGCTCATTTTCAATTTTAACAATTCTGACACTTGGCCTGCCGGCTAGGTCTTTGCAAAATTAAGATCTAAATAGAACTAGTTGGATTTAAATTTAATTGGCAGTCGATAGACTGACTATTAAATTTATCGCCACTTTAAACTTGAGGCAGGCGTTGAGTCAGAATCCAGTCGAAACCTTGACACCAATCAAGTATATAGATGAATAGTTGTTAAGTTTTATTCAACTTAAAATAATTATAGCACAAATAAAAAAATCCTGCACACTTTTGCAAGCATGCAGGATTTAAATGACACTTAGTACTTAAATAAATTAAGCGTTAAGAGTAATCTTTGGCATTTCAGCGCCACTTAAGTTCACTAAATAGACATCAGTCTTAGTATCTAATGATGTTGTTCTTGGAGGCTGACCAATTCCTGATCCACCTTGTTGTGGGGGACAATTCTCTTGATTTTGGTTCTGTTGTTGCTGTTGTTGTTGCTGCTGTTGTTGCTTTTGGTTCTGGTTCTGACCTTGGTTCTGATGATTGCTATTATTATTAGTGTTATTAACGTCGTTAGCGTTCCTGTTATTATTGTTATTGTTATTAGTTGTAGTAGAAGGTCTAAGTAGTGCCATACCTACTGCACCATTAAGCGCTGGAGAGACAATAGCTTCAAGCGGAGAAGGATTTCTAACGCCAGCAATCGTTTCTTGATACACTACTGTACTTTTGCTAGTTGCACATCTTGTACCATCAGCATGAATTGTTGTGATTGAACCTTCTTTAACTTGCACAGTAGACTCTGCAGTTAGTGGGCTATATGGAGTTGCTCTTTTGGCAGGATCCTGCAAGCTTGGAGCGATTTTTCCTAAGTTCGTGCAACTTGCTAATGTCGCTGCTGCCAATGATACTGCGCCTAATCTGGCCATTGCTGTGTTCATGTTGTTACCTTTGTTAATAAATAAAAAATCTTTTTTTTCAAACTTTTCTATGAAAGTCTGGAATAAGTATATACAAGTTATGGAGCTAAGCAAAAATATGTGATGCTTTTTTAAAGTTTTTTTAAAAATTATTAAATTGAATTTTTGCCCTCAGAACACAAAAAACCCCAAAATAAGAGGTTTTTTGTGTTCTGAGGTAATTTAAAAATGAATTTTAGCTCCTAAAATTCTTTTGGATTAGGTTTTTTTCCAGAAAACTTTTCAAATTTTTCATTTAAGATTTGTGTATGTCTTGGATTCTCTACTCCATTAGCAAAGAGGTATGTTCCCTGCCTACTTATTATTCCCTCTTCCGTATAAGCTGCCACTGGGCTTCCATTTTCACTTAAAACAATAGTTCTTGCTGTATTAGCAAAAAGACCTTTCGGGCGATTGTACTGATATTGAATATCAGTTTTAATCTGCTTCACACTATCAACTACTCGATGCTCACTAGAATTACGAGTTGCAACATGAGGATTCTCTTTCGCAAGGCGATCTACTTGTGCCCAGTTAATTTGTTTGTTCTCCTTTTGGGAATCTAAGTTATCAAATTTTTCACGAAGCGCTTTAGTCGAAACTACTCCAGAGTTCATCTCTTTAATCAAAGAAGAAATTCCAGAACTAACTTCCGCCACAACTTCCTTCTTACTATAAATAAGCTCTAAAGTTTCCGCAGAAATTCCAATACTACTTGCAACTAAATAACTAGGCCCTAAATCAACTCCTACGCGGTTAACTCCTGCTAAGCGACGAATTAATAATCCAAGATCTCTTTGCGAAACTTCTTCTAAATCAACTGTAGCATCAGGAAGATTATCTAAATTCCCAGAATCGACTGTTGGCTTATTTTCAAGTGGCTTAGTTGGAGCTACTTCTGGAACCGGCGTTACTTCTGGAGTCGGTGCAACTTGAGGAGTTAGCGTTACAGATTTTTCTGCAACTGCAGCTTGACCAATAAGTTCTTTAGCTACAGAATTTGCTAAAGCAATATTCTCAGCAGATTTTTTTGGTGCTCCCGTGCGAACAGTATCTAAAAAACTCTTCCACTCAGGAGCAATATTTACAGTAAGTGAAGAATCTTTTTTTACCTTGGCAAGAAGTTTACTTAAATCAAACTCAGGGCCAAATTGTTCGATTGCAAAAAGGTTAGCTTTCTCAAATTCTTTCTTTCCATTTGATTTTAAGTTATTTCCTATTTCTGCGTAGTAAGCGATCTTGATAAAGTCTTTAATTGAAACAGAAGCTTGGGCAACTTCATTTGCAGTTGCTGGAGTTGCATTAACAATCGCAGTAGCCTCGTTAGCTTTTAATTTAGTTGGAAGAACCCTAGGACTCTCGAGATTATTAGTAACTGTTGGAATTTCAGCTAACGGCTTTGCGTTGGTATGCTGTTCGGCTACTACTTTGAACTTCTCTGCTACGTTCTTGCTAAGAGCATTTAGTCCGGAGAACGAGGTCTCTCCAAGAGCAATCTCCTTTACTTGAACAGTCCCCTGCCAGGCCGCCACTAAACCTTTTAGGTCAAATTCTTTCGGAGTATTACCAGCTAAATTCATAGCTGGAACAGGCTTTTGATCTAGATCAGAATCCCCCGAACTTTTTGCTTGAGTTTGTGTACTTGTAGATACGAAAGGAAGTAATGCGTAGGTACTCAGAAGCGCCGCAGCTCCAGCACTTAACCAAGTTCGTTTTTTAAGTATAGAATCATCAAGCGAAGCTGTCACATAAGCTGGTTTAGCAGTTGGAAGTAAAGCCTTTAAACTATTCTCTATTTTTGTTGCAGCAATAAAATATAAATCACCAGCTTGATCGCTAATCCGTGAAACCAGTCTGGAAAACCTAGAAGTAACATCCGAATTGCTAAAATTAGTAAGTACAGTATTTTCTTTTACTACTAAATCTTCTTTGGTTATAGGCTTAGGAACAATAACTTTGACTGGTGCAATTGAATTCTTAAGACGCATCGATTCTAATGCGCTCCAATCAACAATTGGAGCGTTAAAAAGCTGGTCACTCTTGGCTCTTAAAGTATTAGAATTTGTAGCACCAGTACTCAGACGAAATTGATTTAACTCGGCAATTTCTGGAGCAACTAGAATCATACCTTGTTTACGATCAAGTTCTAAAGGGTTTAGCCCAAGAGCAAGAGCTACTGTAGAAATATCTTGCGGAGTTGACCCTTTAAGACCTGCCGCGGCAAGACTTTTCACCAAAACTGAAATTTCATTTGCCGGTGCAAGAACAGTACAATCAATTTTAATATTAGGATTAACAAGAGAAGAAACTCCCTTAGCCAACACCTGATCTACTTCTACTTGTATTGCTGTTGTTCTAGTTGGAACTAAGCTAGCAATTGAGACTGGTGGCTGGGCATCAGAAGTCACAATAGTTGGTTCTGATTTCTTAAAGTAATCTCCCACAGCTTTTGTCGCCTTATTTGCTAATGATCTAATTCCAGAGAAAAATCCGCCTCTTTTGGTTTTTGATTCAACGACTTCGGTCTCACCCCATTTTTCTTGAAATGTTTCTAAAATAGCTTCAACTTTTGGATTCGTCGATGAAGCCTCTGTTATGGGAGAAGTTGGTAAAGCCGAAGCACTAAGAACTGCGGGTTGAGCTTCCGAAGACTCCACCACGGCAACTGCTTTAGGTATCTGTCTTGATTCAACTGCTTGATGTTTTTCAAAGTAATTATTTAATGCAGCAGCTAATGCTCGTTGTTGTACACCAAGACCTACAACAGAATTACTTATGGTAAGTGCTAAGAGTTCTTCAAGTTTATTAGGAATTCTACCAGGCAAATAGGACTCACCTAAATTAGTATCTTTAGGAAAAATGAAAGTAAGTTTTTCACCATCCTTTAAAGTTAAGCTAACAATATTCGGTTTTGACTGATCCCACACCAGAGGTTGTGTTGAATCATAATTTTCAAGTTTCTTTAGAACCGAATTGATTTCGGTCTGGTTAATATTAGTAGTAGCGACAGCAGTCATAAAAACAACTTAAAATAAAATCTTCTGGTAACGTTATGCAACGTTCTAAATTTGTGTAACATAAGAGACAAATAAGTAATTTGTAATCTGGTAATACTTTTCAAAATTACTAAATTTATAATAGACAGCTAGAATTTATCCAGTAATTTTCACCGTCAACTATTATATCGGAAATACAGCCTTAATAAAGGCTCCTTAGTTTTATCCCATGAAAACAACGGGATGCTTCTGATTTACATAAATAACCATCAAAAACCTTGATTTAAGTGTTTATTAAGAACACTAACAAGATACTGAGTTCAAATCAGGGATGAATTTCTCGCTCATTTTTAGAATATAGGTGTAGAGATTGCCTTTTTATTAACTAGTTTGTGCTCTTAGTTATATTGCGGCTGAATTAAAAGCTCGAGAAACCATCGGTTTAATATCGTCTAGTAATTAAATGAGCTAATTCCTCAAAACTTTCCCTTGGAGCAATTACACTTAACTTAATCAAAATATTTACAGGCTCTCCCCTACCAAATTATCGACTCATTTTAACAGCTCGCTCCGCTCTCTTTTTAAGCTCTCGATCTTGAACAGTGCGCCTTTTGTCTGGCGCATCTTTACCCTTTGCCAGAGCAATAGTTAATTTAGCTAAGCTTTTTTTTAGATATATTTGAACAGGAACAATGGTTAAGCCTTTTTGAGTTACTTGAACTTGCAGCTTAATAATCTGTTTTTTTTGCATTAATAATTTTCGACTTCTTGTTGGATTATACTCCCTTGCGGAACTATGAGAATAAGGGGCAATATGCGATCCGATTAAAAATAATTCTCCTTCAATTGCTCGAACATAAGCTTCAGTTAAGGTTATCTGAGAGGCCCGAATTGATTTTATCTCATCCCCAGTCAAGACGATTCCAACTTCAAAAGTTTCGATAAAATGATATTCAAATCTTGCTTTTTTATTTTGAGCGATGACTTTAATTGGTGCTTCTTTGTTTTCAGATGGTTTATTCATAGCTTCTTAGTTAGTGATATTATTATGTGCATCTACAAAAATAATTTTTGGATGGTAATCTTTTAATGTTTCAGTTGTTTGATAATTAAAATTAGCAATAATAATCAAGTCTCCCAGATTGACTAAATGGGCAGCGGCACCGTTAACACAAATATATCTAGGTTTCTCCCCAGTGATAGCATAAGTTTCAAAACGACTCCCGTTAGTGATATCCCAAACTGCCACAGCTTCATATGGCAAAATACCACTAGCTTTAAGTAACTCTTCTGGAATAGTAATACTACCTTCATACTCTAGATTTGCCTCAGAAATTGTGGCTCGATGAATCTTGCTAGCTAAAACTTTACGAAACATATAATTTGCAAAAAAGTATTCGCGAAGCGAATATAAAATATAGTAAATTATATCGCGCCAAAGCACACAGTGCGGCGGCGGATTCTTAATATCTTACTATAGCTGGTCAAAAAAGTATTCGCGAAGCGAATATAAAATATAGTAAATTATATCCTCCTTCGCTTAAGCTTCGGCGGACAAGTCGCGCCAAAGCACACAGTGCGGCGGCGGAGTTTTAATATCTTACTATAGCTAGTCAAAAAAGTATTCGCGAAGCGAATAATAAATATGACACAACTTAGCTAACTGTGTTAGATACTTGGCAGTCATGAGTAAAGTACATCAACAACAATTTAAGATTCTAAAGCAACTTTATCCAATTGCCAAATCGGAACTAAATTTCAAAGATAACTATCAATTAATCGTTGCAGTTAGCCTTTCAGCCCAATGTACAGATAAAAAAGTTAATCAAGTAACAGAAAAGCTTTTCTCTAGTTACCCTGATTTTTCCACTTTAGCATCTGCACCAATCACGCGGATCGAAAAAATCATCAAAGAAGTTAATTACTACAAAACAAAATCAAAAAATATTAAGGCAATGGCTACTAGAGTGTGCGAAGAGTTTAGCAAAGAATTACCTTTAAACTTTACAGACCTAGAAAGCTTACCTGGCGTTGGTCATAAAACAGCAAGTGTAATATTAAGTGAAAATAATATTCCAGCACTGGCAGTTGATACCCATGTTTTTAGAGTATCAAAAAGACTTGGCATGGCTCATGGCAAAAATGTTGTTACGGTAGAACAGGAGTTAAAAAACTTATTTCCTAAAAGTGATTGGCAGGATTTACACCATCGTCTAATTTTTCATGGGCGACGTGTTTGTAAAGCACAGAACCCAGCATGCTCCGAGTGTCTCTTAATTAGTCTATGCCCAAAGAATGACATTCAATCATTTTAAGCCTAAGCGACTTTTTGTCCCTCAAGATTAAATACCGAGCCCTCAAATGAAAGGACTAAAACTTTATAGGCATCTTCTGGATTTTGAAGAGCATTAGTAACTGCTTTAATTACTCCAGAAATATGAACTCGAGGTTGATCTAAACAGTAAATAGCAAGATGTGCTCGTCGAATATCACAATGTGTCAGCAAATTGGTGATTTGATTATCATGATCCCGCTGATCATTTTTATGCATCAATGTTTGAGTCGAAGTTTTAACCTCAATTACATAATTTTCTCCTCCACGGCTGGCAATAATATCTAACTCTGTCCGAGGTGAATACACTGGCTGTGAGATTGCCCGAATGTTCCAACCAGATTTAAGTAACGAAGCTGCAACTATTGCTTCTTGCATATTTCCTGACATATCCTGCTTGGAATTAAAAATATGGGTAACATATGGGGCAAGTCCAAGTGGTGGAATAGGCTGCTGACAGAGCTTAGCTACCCCTGACAGAAATTGATACCTTTCTTCGAACGAAAAGTTGGAATGGACGGTATTTCTACCATCATTAACTAAAAACCCAATGACTTGGGGAACTTTAATACCCAGTGAAGTTAATTCATTAGCAACTGTGAATATTTCTGATAAACGAAAATTTACAACATCCGTTGAAAGTCCACTTTCTTGGAATTGTTTAGTTAACACTCCCCTAGCATTTACTAGTTGAAATTGATCATCAATACTTAATTGACTTGGCTCTGGTGTCCAAAGCTTTTGAAAATGTTGATGTCCATTAATTACAGAATTTAATTGTCCAATTGATTTTCGATCAAAATCAATCATGATATAATCAATTGCGATCTGATCTTTTGATTGTATATGCAGATTAAGCAACTTCAACTTATCAAGATCCTTCTCCGTAAAACTCTCGGCTTCTAATTTACTTGTAAGATTGGTTAGAAATTTATCTGTGGCTTTAGGAAACACCAAACTAGCACGATCACTTGCTGTAATATTAGGGTCTGGATCTAAATAGAGTTTTCGCATTCCTAAGACTTCAGTTAATTCTTGCAATCCTTGGTTCGTTGTGGGGAAACCATTTTGGAGATAGCCAGTAATTGATATGGAAGTTTCTTGAATTAACTGTTGATCGGTAGTTATCCGTCTGAGGTTACTCTCTCCCAAGAATAATCGGTCGCACTCAACTACAGGAGTTGGCGCAATCGAAACTGCTAATGCTGAGTTAACCATCAAGGAAATACCTTAAAACATGACAAGAAACCTAAGGAAGAAGAAAGCTAGTTATTAAGAACTAACTTAAAGTATTATTCGGTATTTTCTGCTAATTTGATTCTGAAATAGTTGGGTTTAAGAATTTCCTCCAATTTAACTTTAACTTCAAGTTATTCTAAGTGACTAATATAATTAACTAAGATGAATTAGATTTTCTGGGTAAGATTTATTAATAAGGAAAGTGCGAGATGACTCTTAATTATGACTTAAAAAGAGTTATGTAACATCGAGTTAAAACATAACATAACATAAGCGACCTTTTAAACTGTAACGAATTAATGCTTTTAGGACCTCTATACTCTCCACACACTGTTACTTTAGAGCGGGCTAGAGAGCTTGTTCTCGAAACTGGATACTCCCCGATTGTGACTGAAGATGGCGCAGTGCTTGCTTCCTTTCTTAACCCTAGAAATCCTGATTTCTATCGAGATCCATCTTTATGTAATGCTAAATTGATTGCAACTCAAGATGGTGTGGATTATCGCTTAACTGTGGCCGCAATCCATTTTTTAGCGAATGCTATGAAGAATGCAGACTCGGAATAATTATTAAACAGAAATTTTACTAGTAACTTCAGAAATATCTTTAATTTCTAACTGCTCTCCAGTTAAAAGATTTTTCAAGATTAGAATTTTCTTCTCAGCTTCGGTTGCACCAAAGATCAAGATGTAAGGAATTTTTTTGCGATCAGCAAACTGTAATTGCTTTTTCAGCTTGGCTACTTCTGGGTATAGCTCAACACGCAGACCTTGCTCACGCAGCTTCGAAGCCAATTCAATAATATTTGGAGCAACTTCTATATCAAGATTAGCGACTAATATATCAGCTGAAGTTAATTGCTGATTGGTGTTTAATTTACTTAGCGCATATAAAATTCGGGATACACCAAATGACGCCCCCACTCCTGGAATTAATTCTTTAGAGAAATTTTGAGTGAGATTATTATATCTTCCACCACCAGCAACACTCCCAACTTCAGGAACATCCACTAAGACTGTTTCAAAAACGTGCCCAGTGTAATAACCAAATCCGCGGGCCAATGACAAATCAAGGGATAAACTATCTTTAGCATTAGTTTGATTTGCTAAAGTGCAAAGTATTTCCGTCTTCTCCACGGCAAATAAAAAATCTGCTGATGCTCCGGGAATAGTTTTTAAATTTTCAATTAAAACCAAATTCGAAGAGGCACTAGTAGCGTAATTTAAATATAGCAAAACTTGCTCTAATTGATCATCATTACATCCAAGCTCTCGAAGACCTGCTTCAAAGGTTTCGGCATCAATTTTATTTTTCTTATCAAGGTGGCGAATAAAATCAATCGAATGATCTGCTAAACCAATCATGGCAATAAAAGAATTTAGTAATTCTCGACTATTTAACTTTAAGATAATTCGAAGTCCAAGTTTCTGAAAGCCTGCGGCAATAACTTGAAGAATTTCTAAATCCGCAAAAACTGAATCCACACCAAGAATGTCAAAATCGCATTGGGTAAATTCACGATACCTTCCTTGCTGTGGACGTTCGCCACGAAAACAACTACCGATAGCATAACGTTTAAAGGGTAAGCCAATTTCTCTTAAATGCTCCACCACAAAACGAGCAAGGGGAACTGTTAAGTCATAACGTAAACATACATCGCGATCGCCATTGTCTTGGAAGCGGAAAAGTTGTTTGCCAATTTCTCCGTCAGATTCCGACAAGAGCATTTCGCTATATTCTAAGTGCGGAGTTTGAATCGGACTAAAACCAAAGCTATGAAAGATTGTTTTGATTTGATCAATTAAATGATTCTGTGCCATTGCATCAGCGGGAAGTAAATCTTGAAATCCTGCTAGAGTTTTTGGCTTAACAATCTGATGTGTAACTTTTTTATCCATTAATCCATTTTCTGTAGGACAAGACTCGCATTTGTTCCACCAAACCCAAAAGAATTAGAAAGAACATTTTTAAGTTTTACTTGTCGAGCTTCGTGCGGAACATAATCTAAATCACATTCTGGATCAGGATTATCAAGGTTAATTGTTGGGAGTACTATTTGATTCTCTAACATTAATGCGCAAAACGCTGCTTCGATGGCTCCAGCAGCACCGAGCAAGTGTCCAGTCATCGATTTAGTAGAACTTACAAGCAAACCATTTTTAGCATAATCATTAAATACATTTTTGATAGCTTTTGTTTCTTGTGCATCACCAACTGGAGTTGAAGTTCCGTGAGCATTGACATAATCAATATCTGTTAAGTTAAGTCCGGCATCAGCAATTGCATACTTCATGCAGTTTTCTGCTCCAATCCCACTTGGTGCGGTAATGTGGCTAGCGTCACAAGAAACACCATAACCAACAACTTCAGCATATATCTTGGAACCACGTTTCTTGGCACTGTCCAAAGATTCAAGCACAAACATCACGGCACCTTCACCCATAATGAAACCATCGCGATCAACATCAAATGGTCGAGAAGCTTTCTCTGGCTCATCATTACGTGTTGATAATGCTTTCATCGCAGCGAAACCACCGATACCTAAATATGTAACAGTACTTTCGCAGCCACCTGTCACCATTGCTTCTTGCATTCCGTAAGCAATCATCCGAGCTGATTCGCCCATGGCGTGAGAAGCGGAGGTACAAGCGCTACTAGTAATAAAGTTCACACCCTTAAGTCCAAAGCGAATGGCGATGTGACCGGCGGATAAGTTATCTAACATTGCTGGAATTAGAAAAGGAGAGATTCGACGTGGCCCAGAAGTGCGAAAAGTCTCATAGTTTTCTTCCAGAGTTTTAAGTCCACCGACACCAGAACCAACAATGCAACCAAACTTTTCCATCGGATAAGTTTCTGCAGTTAATCCGGAATCTTTCCACGCTTCATCAGAAGCTCCGATGGCTAACTGTGAAAACCTATCTAAACGCTTAGCATCTTTGCGATCCATGAAATCTTCGATATTAAAGCCTTTAACTTCACCAGCGATTTGAGCAGCAAAGGGCGAAGGGTCAAACTGCGTAATCCGAGCAATCCCCGATTTCCCTGCTACAGCAGAATCCCAAGATTCCTTAGTAGAATTCCCTAAGGGGGTAACCATTCCAATACCAGTAATAACTACGCGTCTTTTTTCCATGATAAATTTGAAATAACAAAATCCAGAGTGAATATAGAAAAATATCAATAAAAAGTCATTTTTCTATAAAGGCTTAACAACTCCACCTATTTTTCTACGATAAACTAGGAAATTCAAACATTTAGAGCAAGGAGAATAATTATGGAAATCACCGGAATCAGCCCAAATCAAATCACAAACTATCAATATAATGGAGAAGGATTAATTAAAAATATTAATCAAAGTGTAGCGGAAGATGGAAAAATCTTTGATAAGATTGGCAATAACCTTGAAACAGCCAAGAAATCCTACTTCGATGCCCTAGCCAGTGGCAATCAAGCTGATATTGCTAAAGCACAAGATAAATACCAAACCTTAACAGTTGCTATGCAATCAGCAATTGAGTTTCTTAGCTCAAAGTTTCAGATTATGATGAATATTATTAATAAGTTAAATTTAAGATAGGATTCTTCTAATACGATATCATTCTGTTAAAGGAATACAGACTATAGGGTAGGTTAATCCGATCGGAAATTAGTCTATAAAAAGTAAGCACACATTACTTAGTTAATTCCATAACTTATGTGAATTAGCTAACAAAAAATGAATCCCACAGGTCAAACTCATAAAATTGATTTAACAACGACTGGAACATTACCAACTTTACCAGACATGAAACTACCACTTATAGATAAGGTAGATTGTGATCTCGCATTTCAATTAATGAAAAAGTATTATCCTCTGTTAGAAGAGTCTAATGCGTATGAATGTCAGAGTTCAATTTTACGACATTTAAATTTGCTGAAATCTGTTTATCCTAATCTCACAGATCTACGTGGAAAGCTAACACTTGATTTAGCCTGTGGTTCTAGAGTCTATGAAAATAAAACTAAAAATGCTTTTGACCCATGGATGCCAAGGTTACTTTTAGAACTTGGGGCGATCCCAGTTGGAGTAGATCTTGCTCCTCAAATAGATGAACAATTTGATGCTTATCAAGCTGATTTAACAATCTTAGATTCACTTTCCTTTTTACCAACTGGTAAATTTGATTTCTGTAACATCGATAAATTTCCAACAAAATCTGCAATGAAAGTTATACAGGAGAGGAAAGTTGATTGGATAGAACTAAAAGCTAATATTCATCAGCAAATGATTCGTATCCTAAGACCACAATTCGGCATTCTCATTCAAAATTTTACTACCGAGTTTGATATTGAAGTAGAAAATATAAGGCAACTTGGAATAAATCACATTCGGGACGAGGAATTATAATTTATTCTACCCTTTTGTTTCGCCCAGCATTCTGACTTATAACTTAAAAATTTAGCTTCATGAAAGAGGACATGATCGACTATCGTTCAAGATTTGAGCGGCGATCTAAAACAAAATGAATTAAAAACACATGTATACTTATTTTACAGTGAATACTGTACATCTATATTTATTTCTATAAACATCAAAAGTTAAGCAATTAATTTTGATAAGCCCAATGCCACGGCTCATACACAAATCCCCAAGGATTATTTCTAGGATAAGTCATTTTGAAGTTATATTTGTCGGAATTTGCTTTTAACCATCTAAATGCTTCTGTTGCTTCGAACTCTTCACAGCCAGCTGTGCAACCACTAGTTGTTAAATCAATCGCTAATCCAGTATGGTGCTCCGAAAAACCAGGGGCAGCTAAATAACTTAAGACTCGCTCAATTGATTCGCCATTTAGAACGCGATCTTCAATCAATCTTTTTTGATATTCATAAGATCTAAATCCTGAATAAACTTGAAGATCAATTTTTTCATGGTGCGCAGCTTCTTGCATATGGCTTAGTGCAATCTTAGCGTCAGGTGCCAAATAAAAACATCGCGGATCTAAATCATTTTCAACTTTGACTAATTCCGTAGATTCACTGAAGGCCACTAATAATCTGGAGTCCGCATAATCTTCGGGAATACCTAATTTTTTATGCAGATAGGCAATTTGTAATAAATCTCTTTCAGTTGCTTTCATAAAGTTTATTCTACTATTTACTCTAATCGACTGTAAATGCCTATTACAGATTCAATGAAAAATAATTATTTTTAAAAGATTATGATACTCATCATATCACTCAACAGCTTAAAGTTTATAATAAAAGAAAATTTTAGAGTGAGAAATATACTATGAATTTAAACGGCAAAAAAATAGCAATTTTAGCTACAGACGGATTTGAAGAGTCAGAATTAAGGGTACCTCAAGAAGCTTTAGAAAAAGCAGGTGCTATTACTGAAATTGTTTCGCTAGAAATTGGTGATATTAAATCTTGGGTTAATGGCAGCTGGGGGAAAACTTATAAAGTTGACCAGACTCTTTCTTCAACAACAACTTCTGAATATGATGCCCTCCTTTTACCTGGTGGAGTAATTAACCCTGACTTACTTCGACGTAATGAGGAAGCTGTTAAATTTGTGCGTGCTTTCTTTGCAGAACATAAACCTGTTGCCGCAATTTGCCATGGACCTCAAATTCTAATTGATGCTGAAGTTGTTAAACACCGAACGATGACTTCATTCATAAGCATTAGAAAAGATTTGGAAAATGCTGGTGCAAAATGGATAGATCAGGAAGTGGTCTGTGATGCTGGATTGGTCACAAGCAGAACTCCTCAAGATCTGAATGCTTTTGTAGCTAAGATGATTGAAGAATTTTCGGAAGGTAAACACAAGAAACAATTACTGGAAAGATAGTTTAAAATTCAATTTTGTTTTCAAATATTATAAAAAATGGATAATCAAGAAAAAGAAAAGAAATTATTCGAAATTTTGCATGAATTTAAAGTTTGTATGTTAACTACTCATGATCAAAGCGACGGATTCTATTCCAGACCCATGGCAGTTGCTGAAATTGATGAGGACGATGATATTTGGTTTATAACTAATAAAAGAAGTGAACAAATTAAAGTACTTGATGTTTCGGACGAAGCTTTAATCACTGCCCAGAATGGATTCACAACTTCCCTAACATTAAATGGACAAGCTGAGGAAGTTAATAATCTTAGTAAGCTTAAGTCAATCTGGAAATCGGCATACGATGTCTGGTTCGAAGATGGAATGGAAGATCCGGAGGCTACGCTAATACGATTCACAGCAAACTCTGGCGAGTATTGGGACAATAGTGGAATGATGAAGATTAAGTATCTAATTGAGACTACTAAAGCTAAAGTAACAGGTGAAAAGGTTAAGCTTAATAGCCAGGAGATGAACGCAAAAGTTTCTTTCTAATTAAATTACATTCATAGGAGGTCTGCAAACAGGTTTTGTTCTGATATTTTATTTAAAGAAAAAGGACTCTTGCGATCTACTTACAGTAATTATTATTGGAGAAGTTTAGAATTTGATTTCAATTATACGATCTTTACCTGCTAAATCAGGAATAAAATTAATCTGGGCATCTTGATATAATTGTTTGAAGCGTTCTTGAACTAAAGATCGCTGCTCTGAACCAAATTCTATTAAAAGTTGCCCAGAACTATTCAAATAATTTCGGCTCTCTGTAATAATTTTAAAAATATCAGTAAGTCCTAAGTCAGAAGAAAAGAGAGCAGTAGCAGGCTCATATTTTAACTCTGGAGAAAGGTCAGGCAAGTCAACATTAACATAAGGTGGATTGCTAATAATCAAATCAAATTTTTGTTGTTTAATATTCTGAAACCAATTGGAATAAATAAAATTCACAGGCAAAGTGGGAATTAGATTTTGATAATTTTCTTCAGCGATAAGCAATGCATCTTTTGAAAAATCTACAGCCAAAATCTCAAATTCAATTTGGGATTTATGCAATTCATAGGCAAGGCTTATCGCTATACAACCTGACCCAGTACCTAGTTCTAAAATTTTAACAGGCGATAAATTATTTTCTTCAATAATCTCAAGTGCCCGTTCAATCAAATGTTCCGTTTCGGGTCGTGGCACTAGTACCGCAGGACTAACTTTAAATTCTAAACCCCAAAACTCTTTATTACCTAGGAGATATGCGACTGGAATCCCCTCTTTTCGTTTGGTAACAAGAGCCATGAAACTATTATATTCGTCGGCTGTAATCTCTCTACGGCTATCTATTAATAATTGACTGCGCGTCAATCCTAATACATGAGCTAATAAGATCTCGACATCAAGCCTAGGAGTAGTGGATAGTATCAGCGACTTATTGGTCTGATTAATTACTTCTAAGGAATTCATTAGAGAAATCTTTTCTTTAATTCTGCAGTTGGCATAAAGCAGGAGTCTTTTTTGCCGAAAATTTTATATCTGTTTGTAGCTATGATGTTATAGAAAAAATCACGAATAGGCTTAGGGAGAAATCTAAAATAACTAAGTAATGACCAAGGTGCCTTCAAGTCTTTGCTAATTTCTAATGCGGCATCAGAGTATTGATAGATTTGATTATTCTTAATTAGGACAACGGAGGATAAATCATCTTTAGCTAATCCGTACTTTTGCATTGATTTTGCACCAATAGAATCTTGAATACTTGCAAATTTAATATCGTGATTTTTTTCGTTCTTGAGAATGAAGTGAACTACTGCAACACAAAGATTACAAACTCCATCTATCAGGACGATTTTTTGGGAAATATCTGTATTATTAGTCAGTTTAGGCATTACTTATCATTGATGGCTTAGTTTATAATAACATTTTTGAGTTCTATTGGGTAATAACTATTTAATTATTAATTATTATCTTATGACCTTCGGTCTTTGACTTTCTTCTCCCAAGTAATCCGCCTTCGCTTCCACCTTCGCTAAAGCTACAACGGACAAGAAAGCTACGGCGTGATAATTATTAACTTATGACCTTCGGTCATAAGTTAATAATTAATTCTCATTATTCTTTAGTGCTTCTGCTTGGAAATGCGAGTTAAGTGGATCGACAAGCTGATCTAAGTCACCATTCATTACTTGATCGATACTGTGGATAGAAAGTCCAATTCGGTGATCGGTAATTCTTGATTGGGGATAATTGTAAGTTCGAATCTTCTCGGAACGATCTCCCGTTCCAACTTGTGAACGACGATCCGCAGTACGCTCGGCATGAGCTGCAGCTTCTTTAGCTTCGAGTAGTCGGGATTTAAGAATTTTCATCCCCTTCTCTTTATTTTTCAACTGAGATTTTTCATCCTGCATACAAACAACTGTATTTGTTGGTAAGTGTGTAATCCTAACAGCTGAGTCAGTTGTATTAACGCTCTGACCACCGTGGCCACCAGCACGATAAACATCAATTCTTAAATCATTTTGATTAATTTCAATTTCTACGTCCTCGGCTTCGGGAAGAATTGCAACAGTTACAGTGGAAGTATGAATTCGGCCTTGAGTTTCTGTTTCTGGAACACGTTGAACACGGTGTACACCACGTTCAAATTTAAAACGGCTATAAGCCCCTTCTCCACTAATCATGGCTATAACTTCTTTGAATCCCCCCGCCGAAGCTTGACTAAGAGATAATGGTTCCACTTTCCAACCACGAGCTTCTGCGTAGCGGGTATACATTTTAAAAAGATCCCCACTAAAAATCCCCGACTCATCTCCACCTGCACCAGCGCGAATTTCTAAAATAATGTTTTTATCATCATTGGGATCTTTAGGAATCAATAAAACCCTTAGTTGCTCCGCCAAGTCCGCCACTGTACTTTCCAGAGGATTTAATTCCTCCTTAGCCATTTCAATAATATCAGCATCCTTGCTAGTATTTAATAATTCTTTGATGTCTTTTAATTCACTTACAGCAGCTTTATAAGTACGAAAAGTTTCAATCAGGGGCTTAAGATCTTTTTGTTCTTTGGAATATTTTCTAAGTAAGTCTGGTTGTGATCCAACTTCTGGAGAATAAAGTTTCTCGGTGATACTTTCAAATTTTCTTTCTAGTTCTGCTAATTTATCTAACATCTGTATAACTCAAATAAACCCAACGTCATTTTTTAATAAAAAATAAATGACGTTGGGCGAGCAAAATAATGGCTATGCCATTTTTGCCGTAGAAAACAACATAAAACCCTCCTTGGTTATCTTTGATATTTTCAAAAATAACGAGCAGAGGGTTTACCGGCTTAGTCTTTAAAAACTCTCACGAATGGCTTTAAGCAATTGCGGCATAAAATTCATGATTCGTTTATTGTTACGACTTGGACATAGAGCATTAGAAAGGAAAACGATGTGCAAATCAACTTCTGGATCAATCCAAATCAAACAACCACTATTAGAACAAAACCCAAATGCTTGTTCGCTAAAACCACAATTTAATAATTGGTTTTCCTTATGTGCCTTTTCCCAGCCACCAACGTACCTTAATCCTTGGTTAGAAGCATCTAAGTTCCAAGCTTGTCTTAATATTTCAGGTTTAATTACTTCCGAATTTCCCCGATAAGCAGAAAGAATTGCTTCACAAAACAAACTTAAATCCTCAAGTGTCGAAAAAATACCTGCATGCCCTGCTACACCACCCATAGTCCAAGCAACATCATCTTGTACTTCCCCCCAAAGCTGTTTCTTTCTCCAAGTGCAATCCTCTGTTGGAGCAACCATATCCAAATCAGTTCGAATCCCAGTTTTTAAACGATTTAAGTTAATATAGCCGGTAGAATTTAACTTAAGCGGTTTGAATACATGCTCAGTTACGGAATCATCTAAACTTTTACCGGTAAGATTCTCAATAATCCTCCCAAGAAGAATAAAACCAACAGAACTAAATCTTTGCACCTCATGTGGCTTTGATCTAAGGCGAGCCCGATTAATACGATTGTAAACATATTCCTTGGCACCAGGACTTGTCATTAGTCCGAGAGACTTATTAAGACTATCCTTACTAATTTCCTCATGATAATTTTGCTCGGAGGCAAGACCAGAAAGATGGTATAAAAGATCTCCCACGGTGATCGAGGCTTTGCCATGTACAGAAAAACTTTGTTGGAATCGAATAACCTGATCTTCAAAGCTTAGAAAATTTTGATTAATTAAAGACCAAATCGTAGTTACAGTTCCAATTACAGAACTTAATGTTCCCAAATCATAAACTGTATCAGTTGTAACAGTGGGATTTTTCTCAGTTTCAGATTCTGGGAAAAAGTTACCGTAAGCATTATGAAAAAGTGTTTGACCACGAGAACCGACCGACAAGCAGCAACCTGGAAAGACACCCTGCCCCAAACCTTCAGCGATTATTTGTTGAATCAGATCGTTACGTAATGAATAATTGAAATTATTTGGACTTTTATTTGCCACAGAGCTTGTTAAATATATTAAATCTTATGCTGGTTTATTAATAGAGATTGCTTGTTTAATCCTCTACTGACTTAAGAACTTAGAAATTGCTGAAGCAGTTCTAGAGTAAAGTTCATCAAGAATTGCAGGATTAATAACACTTTACAGAGAGTGTGAATATTGGGGCACCAATTTCGCACGGCAAAGACAACACAAATAGTATTAACTTTTAACTTATTAACTGCCAAACCACTACAGAAGAAATATATTAAACAATCTTGCTAAATTTAGCAAAAAACTGACTTTAAATTTTGTCATTTATAAATTGGAATAAAGAGTTTGGAAAAACCTGAAAATTTTAATTTTTCAATTACATACCTCTGGCTATTCAAAAAGTTACAAGAAATTATAGTACTTAGGCTGATTTTAAACGAATTATAATCATTATCTGAACTTTTATGACAACAATCAGGAAAAAAATTATCTTAAAACCTTGAATTTTGCTTTAATCATGTCCATTAATACGGGGGTCGATATTTAGATGATATCCATCATCGACTGAAAGACTCAAATTTAATTGAGTGAATTGTTCTATATCATAGAACTTTTGGAATTCATTTTTTTGTTAAAACATTTATTAGGAGATAAAAATGAGCAAAAACGGAAAGATTCGTCCATTAGGCGAACGTATCCTAGTTAAACGACTTGATAGCAGTGCACAAACTGAATCTGGTTTATACATCCCTGATTCTGCTCAGGAAAAACCACAAAAAGGCGAAGTAGTTGCAATTGGCAAAGGACGCATTGCAGAAGACGGTTCTGTTCGTCCAGTTGATGTTAAAGTTGGTGATACAGTAATTTTTGGAAAATATTCTGGAAATGAAATCAAAATCGATGGTCAAGAATTATTGATCATGAAAGAAGATGATGTTTATGGCGTTTTAGAAGCGTAATAATTTATCAAAAATTAATTAGTTTTTTTATTAAGGAAAATAAAAATGAGTGCAAAGAAAATTGGATTTGGCTTGGATGCCAGAGAACAACTTTTAAAAGGTGTTAAAACTTTAGCTGACGCAGTTAAAGTAACAATGGGACCTCGTGGACGTAACGTCGCAATTGAAAAGAGTTTTGGAGCTCCATTAATCACTAAAGATGGTGTTACTGTTGCTAAGGAAATTGATCTTGAAGATAAGTTCCAGAATATGGGTGCCCAGATGGTTAAAGAAGCTGCTTCTAAAACATCTGATGTTGCTGGTGACGGGACTACTACTGCTACAGTTTTAGCTGATGCGATTTATCGTGAAGGTTACAAACTTGTTGCTGCTGGTCATGACCCAATGTCATTAAAAAGAGGAATTGATGCTGCTGTTAAATGCGTTATCGAAAACCTTAAAGCTCAAAGCAAACCAACTAATGGTAAAGGTGATATCGCTAAAGTAGGAACTATTTCTGCAAATGGCGACACTGAAATCGGTGAAATTATTGCTGCGGCAATGGAAAAAGTTGGCAAAGAAGGTGTAATCACTGTGGAAGAAGCTAAAGGCCTAGAAACTACACTTGATGTAGTTGAAGGAATGCAGTTTGACCGTGGATACCTTTCTCCTTACTTCGTTACTAATCCAGAAAGAATGGAAGCTGAGTTGGAAAATTGTTTGATTCTTATTCACGAAAAGAAAATCAGCAATATGAAAGAATTACTTCCAGTTCTTGAGCAAGTTGCTAAAACTGGCAAGCCACTTTGCATCATCGCTGAAGATATCGAAGGTGAAGCATTAGCTACTCTTGTTGTTAACAAAATCCGTGGAACATTAAATGTTTGCGCAGTAAAAGCTCCTGGTTTTGGTGACAGACGTAAAGCAATGCTTGAAGACATCGCAATTCTTACAGGTGGGAAGTGTGTGACTGAAGACATCGGTGTTAAGTTAGAAAACTTGACTCTTGCTGATCTTGGTACTGCTAAGCGCATGGCGATCACTAAAGATAACTGTACAGTTATTGATGGTGCTGGTTCTGCTGATGAAATCAAAGCTCGTGTTGGTCAAATCCGTGCTCAAATCGAAGAAACAACTTCTGACTACGATCGTGAAAAATTACAAGAAAGACTAGCTAAGTTAGTTGGTGGAGTTGCTGTAATTCACGTTGGTGCTGCTACAGAAATTGAGATGAAAGAGAAGAAAGCCCGTGTGGAAGATGCTCTTCATGCTACTCGTGCTGCTGTGGAAGAAGGAATTGTTCCTGGTGGTGGAGTTGCTTTAATCAGAGCAATTGATTCTTTAGATTCTTTAAAAGTTTCTGATGAGCAAATGTTTGGTGTTAAAGTTATCCGCAATGCTTGTGAAGCTCCGCTTCGTACAATCTCTTCTAATGCTGGTGCTGAGCCTGCAGTAGTTGTGAACACTGTACGTGAGAAGAAAGGCGCTTGGGGTTACAACGCTGCAACTGGAATCTACGAAGATCTAATTGCTGCTGGTGTAATTGACCCAACTAAAGTTGTTCGTTCAGCTCTAGAAAACGCTGCTTCTGTTGCTAGCTTACTCCTAACTACTGACGCACTTATCTGTGACCTACCAAAGTCTGATGACAATGCTGGCGCTGGTATGGGCGGCATGGGTGGAATGGGCGGTATGGGTGGAATGGGCGGCATGATGTAATCATGACGTGAGTGGAGCTCGATTCGCAAGAATCGGGTGACACCCAGCGGAATGATGTAATCATGTTGCGCATGGAGCCTAGACACGAAGTGTCTGGGTGACACAGCAAACATGATGTAATCATGACAAGTGACACCTAGCGAGGTAACGAGCTGGGTGTTGCGAAAGTCATGATTAGTCATGACGCCAGTGGAGCTCGATTCGCAAGAATCGGGTGACACCCAGCGGCATGATGTAGTCCGAAGGACTACGAATGCTGAGTGACACCTAGCGTAAGCTGGGTGTCCTCGAAGCATGATGTAATTTTATTTCGAGCAATCGAAATAAGATTATCCGCCGAAGCTTTAGCGAAGGTGGATGGATCGCAACACAATTACCTATACAAAATAAAAAGGGAGCTTCATGGCTCCCTTTTTTTGGATCTACAATAAAAAGGAGGAATGCTGAGTGACACCTAGCGAGGCGACGAGTTGGGTACCTAAAGCATAATGTAATATTATCCTCCGAAGCTCCGCAAGAGTGAGGGGGGGGGGGATTGATTGCAACATAATTGCCTGCGCAGTCGCCCCTTTCGACAATCAAGGAATAACAAGATTAATTAAATTTAATCAATTCTGAAAATATAGTAAAATCAGGCTTTAAAAAGCCCGAGTCCACAAACATAATCTCCTTAAGTGAAATTAGTTTTTGGACTCTCTAAATACTTTCCAAATTTTTGAAATTTCTTTAATAGGCAAATTATAGTTACGGATGTTAGCAACATTCCAAATAAGATAAATGGTAAATGCCAAGCTATAGGACCAAAACGTTGATGGGCAACAGCATGAGGCTTTGTAATGATAATATAAGATAGCGGGCAAAGAATACTAATCCACGTGCAGATCATTAAGGCCTGCGATGTTCTAGCAAGCTTCTGTTCTATCCACAATAAGATTGCTGTAATTATCAAATAGAAAAAAGTTAATTCAGCAAAATTGATCTTAAAGAGCTTTGAAAAACTTATTGCAGGTATACTAAAGTATAATTTTATAGCTTCAAATATTGGGTAATTTAAAGATTTAGAGTATTTAATATGAATATTTGGATCTCCGAAGCTACGTTTTTCGAAGGTGTAAATATATCTTTGAATAACCTGATCAAATGTCATAAAATCCAACATCTGGATTGTCAGAATCATTACACTAAGAACACTTGCGATAACAAATCCGGCAAAAATCTTTGCCGAAGATTTTAAGAAGAACTGATAGTCTTGTTTTCTTAAAATTGTGAAAAAAATAAGGGGTAGAAAGATCATAAAAAACAAGGGGAATAAAAATTCAGGTCCCGTTAAGAAAAACTTTATTAAGACTGTAGTTGCCGTTATTAAAATTAATTTGTCAGAATTTTTATTCAAACACCAAAGTATTGCGACAAAAGGTAGGTAGTTCAAACCAAGTAAGAGGGAAATGTTTGAGCTAAACATAATAACCCAGTCGAGGAGCAAAAAGGTTAAACAATTGATAGATGCTACTAATGAACCGAAAGTGACTTTTATCCAAATTGACCACAAGGTCAAAACTAAGGAAAGAATTAAAATTGAAAATATTTGATAAAGTTGTTCGTACTGGATAAGCATATCAATAATGCTAAATAATATCCCTTGGCCACCGGACTGAGATAAATAAGGATTAAATAATCGGCAAGATTGGTTGTTATAAAAATGAAATTGAGCGTTCCAATTTCTTGGACCAGAGTCAAAATCCTTTAGTGTTTCACTTAATTCTGATGGATGAACATAGCACCACCCAAGAAGCCCGCCATGACTAAACAAACCCCTTTCATGGGAGTTGGCAATCTTCCCGTGAATTTTATAAACTCCCGAATTATTATCGATGTAATTTAATCTAGGAACTTTAAATTGAGTATAAAAGATAAAGAAAAAGAAGAAGAAAATTAAATATTTAAAAATATGATTTTTCATATTATATTGAAAAAATATTTGTTAAGACTAAATCTGAACACATGATAACCGAAGGATAATCGAGATTTTAACCTTTAAGAAGTACTTAACTTTCAACAAAATAGAATCATTCATCATACCGAAACTAAACTTATCAAATTAAACTAGGATTACTTTTTGTGGCCCATTACCTAGGCTAAGTTCTTAGTCTAAAGTAAAACTCAAGGCTATGCTTGAAATTCCCCTTTTTAAGCAAGTCAAGTTGATTGTTAAAATCAAGTAAACTTTTGAAGCTAGGTCGGTTGTTGACGATATCCCTTCCCTACAAAGTCTTTGGGACATGTAGGAGTTTGTTCAGAAAAAAGTCTTCGCGATTTAAGCTAACAAATTGAAACTAACTGCAAAAAAAACATTGTGATCTAGTCGGTTTTTATAATTTATAATTATAAAATGGACTGTTTCTGAAAACAAATTAAAGAAATGAAGCGTGAAACAAATGAGCGTTATGACCTACATTTCCAGGACATACTTCCTGCACTTTCTACTGTTATTTCTTTTGTTATTTTTCCTTGACTATCAAGAAAATACCATGCTGGTCTCGAAAAATATGGGGCAGATTGATTGGCAGCTTTTGAACCTTTGCAATATAAAGCTACTGAAAAATAAACTACACCTCTAATATCAAATTCAAGATTCAGATAGACTCCTTGACCTTCCCCGCATTTTTGGACAGTCAACTCCCCTATATTAAGTATCCTCCGTCCATGTCATTCAATTATATTTACTACTGCATTACTCATAATATTATTTAATTTGCATAGTAATACAATAAGTAATATTATACGCGCCCTTAGTTTTATTGATGTATTTGATGTTTGTTGTATCCACTGGAAGATCTACTCCTACCCCCAAAGTCTACGATGCGACCTGCACACCAGATGAATGGAAATGGAATCCTCACACCACAAGAAATCTATTCTTAGATTCCGCTGGAAATGAAAGACAAAAGGGTGACCTGGAACGTTTAGAACGAGTATTAAAATCAAGTGCTCTTTTGCCATTTGGTAGAATGTTTGTCTACGCGGCCTACGAAAATCCAACTGGAAAAGCTGGGGGACTTTATCCTGTTGCTGAGAATCTACCTCGTGCCTTTAGGGATTTACGAGAAACTGCGATCTCAACTCCCGAACCCGATCATATGATTCGAGTTAGCCCTTTCCATAAAGGTGGAAATGCCTCCCATTATCGCGAGGCTCGCGAGGCAGTGCTAGAGATGTCCACATCTAGAGATAGTGCAGCATTTACTCGCTTTGCCAGATGCGAAGCAAATGAAATTCCACTAAGTGATTGCGCACAAGTCGCTAGTCGTTCCAATGAATTTTTATTTCATGTTGGTACCTGTCAAGTTCCCTTTGGTGAGCCAGACCATAATTGGGAACGCTCATTAGTCGATACTAATATTTATCGCTTATTAGATATAAAAAAAGATGGTAGTATTAATGACTGGTATTTATTTGAAGCGAAAGGTTTTTTTGAAGCAAATACTCCTCCCTACTCTTACCATGGCGATCATGATTCTCATTGGAAGTCACAAAAAGATTTTTTATTTGGTTCTAGGGCAATACCTGAAGTACTAAAAGCAATTGGTATTTCTGAAAATATAGTTCTACTTCCTCAAGACTTTCATTTAGCCGCCTCGGTCTTAACTTTTACAGAACAAATTGCCGGTGGTTATATTAAAAATGGGCATGCTGCTATTGGCTTACATAATGTTTTTGACTTCGATTTAACTCCTGGTGAATTACGACATATTACCGATCGTTCTGCAGATGAGTATTGGCTTGATGAACAAGGTGCAGCTAAACGACATACTCATTTATCCCGAATGATTGGACTAACATCTGCTCCCTTAATGGCTGTGAGCGAAGGGTTTGCGGCAGAAATAGTAGATCGTCCCTATAAATTACCAATCGACACTAATTTACATTTTTTAATGAAATTTCATGGAGTCACTGGTTTGCCAAATGGTGTCTTTGGAAGAGTTAGAACTAAGCCAGAAATTGTGGAGGCTACACGCAATGCACTTTCTGGTGATGTCACTCAATTAGTCAAACTAAAACTCAATTCCCAACAGGAGTTATTAAAAACCTTAGCAATATTTCTAGATTCACAAAGAAGATCTGATTTGCAAGATGGTGGACGAAGAGTCATCGGTCATTGGCAGGAAGAAGATACTAGAGATGGAATTTGTAATTTAGCAAATGATATTCCTATTTTTTCCATGATGGGTCGTTTTGATTGGAATCAAAAAGGTCACCTCTTGGCTTTAAAAGCAATTGCGGATCATATTCCAAAAGATTTAAATGCACGTTTCGTTATTGGAGCTGCGGGCTTTTCTCGCGAACTTTATGGCGATGTTATGTTTGGCCAAATGGAGGAAGTCGCAATGCGCTCAGCTGGTCGATTAGTTTTCCTAACAGATTGGTTAGAGGGAAATCTTCGCGAAGGACTCTTCTCGGGATCGAGTTGGGCAATAATGCCATCACTTTATGAGCCTTTTGGCATGGTTCCTGAATGGCGCGGATCGGGAAGAGATTCTATTGGCACTCCGGTTATTGCTCATAATACAGGGGGATTAGGAGAGCAGATTAAAGATAGTGTTGATGGTTTATTATTCTCTGATTCTGGTTATAATAATGCTGAAGATTGGAGAGGAATTCTATCGGCATCTAGTCCTTACGATCGCATGGCAATACCAACTTACAACGGACTCACAACAGATTTAGGTATTAAAATTCAACAAGCAGTAAAAATTTATCAGGACCCATTACAATATGGTCAAATGTTAGCCAAACAACCGACGGCATTAAGTAACAATTCTTGGTTAACTTGTATCTTTGGCTTAGTAGCATTGATCAATAGCATTGAAAATCGTTAGAAATTATTTAACTGTCGACAACTAACTAATCGAATACTTATTCAAATTAATTTAATAAACTAGTCCAAATTATAATTTGCATTAAGCAAATCATACCTTTTGTTCCAAGAAGCTAGCAAGTATAGATAGATTTGGTGAAAATAAATCTGGCGGATATCCAAGTTTGATTGTCTAAAACATCATAGATAGTCAATCAATTAGGAATTACAAAAAAATTTAAATCACTTTTGGGGCTTTCTATCCCCCGGGAGGGATAATAAAATCACATAGTTATTACAAAAAACAGTTTATTCAATTTTATTAATACATAATTAATCTTCTGGAATAACTATCATTAGTTCCAAATTCTAAATGCTCTGATATGCTGATCCTAGGATTAAGGTATTACAAATTATTCTTTGTGATGAAGATTAATTAAGTTAAACTTTATACTAATTTTAGTATCCTGATAAATAATCTTATTTTACAAACTAAATTATGAATAAATACCTTATTTTTATTTTTCTTATATTATTCACAAGTACATCAATTTCAGCAGATCTGCTATGTATCAAAAAAAATAATTTAGTTAAAAATAATCGAGTAAAGCTTAAAAATGCACTTCTAGTTAATGCAACGGCCTGTCCAGCTGGTTACGTTCAATTACTAAGCACGGATACGTTCCAAGGTAATCCTGGAAATGATGGGAACTTCTCCACTACACTGCAAGGTGGTCAACAAATTGTGGGATATTTCTCCTGCGCTGGAACTGCTACCACTGCTTTTGAATTAGCTCATGGCAGTACTTCATTTATAACCCAACTTCCAAGTACACCTGCAGTAGAAAAAGTTTCACTTAATGCCTCTACGACAAATTGTCCCGGAACAGCCGCTAATCCAAGTGCTGCTGCCGGATTTCTTTGTTTGTACGAAGGAATCTCTAATAATATTATCGGGTGGAATTCTAGTACACATGAAGAGCTTGATGGCAGTGCCACAACTGAAGGCTTCGCCGTTATCTGTAGATCGAGTGCTGCCGGTGATTACTTTGTGCAAGGCAGCTGGGCCTATAAAGCTCCAAACGGATAATAATAATTAAACGAGAGTAATTAAAGTAAACTCAAGAAAAAATTTCCTTAACGGAAATCCTTTTTTTGGGTTCTCAATATTTTCGTATAACTTAAAGTTTTTTCAAAGAGTTAAGAATTATTGTAGTTTTTTAGCTATTAAAGTTTGGGATATTTTTTTCTATATTGCCTTAATCTACGTACTAAATCCAAGATTTGAATTAGCTGAAAAACTTTTTTATTTCATTAAAGAAATTACTTACCCTAATTAGTTTATTCATTACCCTCAGAAGATTTCTTGCTAAAGCTTTGCTCGTGATTTTCTGCTAATTGGCAAATGGCTTTAAGATCTAATTTGCCACTACCAAGAACCGGAATCTCGGCAACTTTAATCCAAGCATCTTTTTTTGGAATCCAGAGATTGGGCAATCCCTGTGTACTTAAAAATTCAATCATTTCTTTAATGACTAATTCGCAAGAATAAAGCACACAGATTTTCTCTCCCCGCTTCTCGTCCCCGACAGAAGTCACCGCAACAACTTTATCGCTTGTATTTAACGCTGTTAAAATTGCACTTTCTATTGCTTCATGCGGAATCATTTCTCCCGCAATTTTACTAAACCTAGTTACGCGTCCAGTAATTTCTAAAAATCCATCTTCATCTAAATTACCAATGTCACCTGTGATATACCAATCCCCCTCCATCACCTCTGCTGTCTTTTTTGGATTATTTAAATATCCCTTCATGACACTAGGACTTTTTACAAGCACTAAACCATTCTGATTAACTCCCAGCTCCACTTTGGTTTCAGGATCAAGAACCTTAATAGTAATGTTTGGGAGTGGATGCCCCGCCTTACCTGGTTTATTACCAATTTGATTTATTAAAGCACCAACTCGGTTTGGTACATTTAAACTAATCACAGGTGCTAACTCAGTGCACCCATATCCTTCATAAGGAATAACCCCAAACTTCTCGGCAAATTTATTAGCAGTAACTTCCGGTAATTTTTCTGCTCCAACAATTACTAGACGTAAGGATTTAAACTGTTCTTCTTTGCACTTACGAATATAAGCTCCTAAGAATGTTGGCGTAGAAAGTAGCATTGTTGTTTTATATTTCTCAGCCAACTCTCCAATAACTCCAGCGTCCATCGGATTATTATGATAAACAACCGGAATACCGGCTAGTAATGGAAACCAAAGGGTTACGCTATAACCAAAAGAATGAAAGAATGGCAAAACCCCCAGCATTGAATCACTAGTTGTAACCTCCCCTACCTGAAAGACACCTTGAATATTGGAACTAATATTGGCATGACTTAAGACTACACCTTTCGGTTCTCCAGAACTTCCACTAGAAAAAATAATTGTAGCGGTGGCTTGCGAAGAATCTTGGCGATTAAGCAAAATTGGCTTTAAAGCAAAAAGTGGTAAGAGACTAGTAGCAAAAGATTTCAATTTGCTAGTAGTAGAAATTTCAGAAATACTTTGCTCGAGATCAATTAATTGAACATCTTCTGGTAATACAATTTTTAAAGTCTCTAAAAATTTATTAGCTGAAACGACTGTTTTAATTCCTGACTGTCTAATTGCGGAAGCTAAACCTTCAGCCGATGCCGTATAATTAAGATTTACCGCAACTTTATCTGCTAGCATTAAAGCCACATTAATTTCTGCCGCCACTATCCCACTAGGAAGCAGTACCCCCACATTTGTTTGATTAAGCAAATGTTTTTTTAAGTATTCACGGAGTGCTAAAGTTGCTGCTAAAAATTTACAGCCTGTTAAGTTCTTTCCAGAACTATCCGACATAATTCTTTTAAAGCGCAATCGCGAAATAGATTGCAAGAAACGATAATCTAAACGTTCCTGATAAATTGTTCTTAAATAATATGAATCAACGCCCAAGGTTGCTACCTTTTGGCGGACTTGGAAGGAAGCAGTACTAGATGGTAATTGCTTTCCAAAATTGACCGTAACAGGATAGGGAATCTGCTTCGGTAATTTCCAAATTGTCTTACCACCTTCAAAACTAAAGATACTTCCCCAGATTTGATCTAGATGAATTGGAATTATCGGTTCACTTAAGCCTCTTGTAATTAATTCCATTCCCCGAAGAAAGGCGGTCATGTTGCCATGTCGCGTTAGTTGCCCCTCAGCAAATATACAAACTAACTCCCCCTGCTGAATAGCTTCCTTAGCTTCTTTTAAAGCTTTCCGTATTTCAGAAGTTGCATCATTTTCATTAATT
This sequence comes from Bdellovibrionota bacterium, assembly GCA_041740355.1. Classification (GTDB taxonomy): domain Bacteria; phylum Bdellovibrionota_C; class UBA2361; order UBA2361; family CALJRW01; genus JANNBC01. The sequence goes on along the minus strand of JBGSMD010000011.1, from coordinate 76,177 downwards.
GGAATTACAGACATTGCTTTTACAAGTCTTCCAATTATTGGTAACTCGGTAAAAGGTTTATACATAATAAAACGTACGGGACGTTTTGCTGCTGCTAAAATAAAAACCGCATCAAGGTAAGAAATATGATTACAAACTAACAGAGCTCCACCAACTTTAGGAATATTATCTTCACCAATAATTTTTAGCCGGTAAAGACTGTTACAAAGTATCCAACTAAAACAACGAAAAATTAGCACTGGCATCACTCGAAATGCCATAGAGATTAAGATTAAGGAACTTACGCCTACTACTAGATATAAAAATGTAACTGGCAGGCCAATTAGTCCAGTAAAAACCCACAGAGTGACACTAGCTAAAACAATTGCAATATTAAAAACAAGATTCCCTGTTCCTAAGTATGCCCCTCTACGCTCATTTGGACTAGCCATTTGGAAATAAGCATTTAGTGGAACAATAAATAATCCCGAACAAAAACCAAGGATTCCAAAAGCAATCACAGCATAGAAAAAAGTTAGGGGTATAAGTCCGATAACAAAACTACTGAGCGACATTCCAAAAAGTGCGACAGGTGCTATCCCCAACTCTACACGGCCATGTGACAGCCGACCTGCTATGAAACTTCCGAGTCCTACACCAACCGTCATAAATGTTAACAGAACTCCCGTTTGATAGGTTGTTGCATTTAAAAACTCGCGGGCATAAATAAAAATTGATAGCTGCACTAAAGCACCCACAAACCAAAACCAGGCACTAGCTAAGAGTACTAAAAACAAGGGTCGATCTTGCTTAAGCTCTGTAAGTGTCCTCCAAAAAAAACTAAAAGGATTTTTTTCAAATTTAGCATTTGGATTCGCAGCAGGCTGTGCTTTGATCCTAAAAGCAAAATAGACCGAGCCACAGGCAACGGCAAACAAAATAATTGTAGAAATAATATTACGACTTTCAAATCCTTGGATTTGTCCGGCGAGCATCGTACCCATCAAAATACCAACGAAGGTGGCAATCTCGACGTAAGCATTCCCTTCAGATAATTGTTCCTTCTTTAAGAGTTCAGGAATTAGTCCATATTTGCTGGGGCTAAACAGGGCACTCTGTGTTCCAAACATAAACAGCACAGCTAGTAAGGCAAATGTATTCCCCTGAAATAAAAAATAACTACCTACGATTACGAAGACAGGCTCAACTAGTCTGGTTCCGATAGTTATTTTTGTTTTACTAAATTTATCTCCTAACCAACCTGCAAACGGAGAAAAAAGAATAAATGGCAAGACTAACATCGCTCCCGTTAAACTAATTAAGGCAGTTTGTTCTGACCCAGTGTAGGTACTGGTAATAAACAGTGCCAACACTGTCTTAAAAAAATTATCATTAAAGGCTCCACCAGTTAAGGCGTAACAAAGGGAATTAAAACTTTTTCCAAAGCGATTTTTAGCTGGCGATTGATTCATGTTTCTGTGACAATGTAGAAATGTAAACTCATCCTATTCTAAACAGAGTGTTTGTATAAGCTATTAAATTAACTAGCGTCACATATAAGATTAACTTACTAGCAGTTAAAAAGATTAGTTGATTTTTGTTAATTTGAGTACTAATTTATTACAGTAATTACTGCATTATTAAAGTAAGTAAATTTTCATGTTCAAAAATGCCAGCCCGCCTTCTCCAGAAGAAAAAGCTCTCTTAGATAGTACTAATAAAGACATTAGGAATGGTTGGCATGTTGTGATCCCTGGTCAACTCTGCAGATTAATAAAAACTAGTAGTGGTGATTTCGTTATCCCAGAATTAATACGACATCATTTATCAAATCTTGGAGATTCATTTACGCTTGCCAGCATGCTGAATCTGGGACAAATGTATTTTTCCAAATTTAACAATACACCTTTAGTCTCGCGGCCAGTTGCCTGTGCGATAGCAGCCTTTTCCATTTGCGTTGCATGGGAAGTCAAGCAATCCACACAACCGCATCGAGAACTTGATAAAAATGACTTGTTTTGCCATGGCCTTTCTACCTCTGTCTTTCTTTGCAGAAGAAAAAGAATCGGATTAGAAAAATAGAAAATTACAGTGGTCTTCCACCCCCCTCCGATTGTCAGTTTGTTTCTCTCGCAGTGTCTCGATATTTAAAATTGCAAATCCTCAAATGAGCATTTAAGCTCCGAATAATGACCGCTTCCAACTATATGAAATTACAATAAAAAACATGAAAATAAGCTGATTAGGAAAATATCCACAAAGGTTGTCAGGATCGGCTTAAGATGCTAAAAAAGCTCGTCAATTAAGACTTATGCCTAGCTATTTAATATCAATTAAGTCAGCAATTCTGGAAAAAATGTCTATTACAGCAGTTTTTCTAGGCTTACTGCCTGAACTTAATATTCTATATAGTCCATACAGGTCTTTTATTATCAATATTTTATAAAATAAATTATGTCTCAATTAATTTACATTCTCCCTCTTTTTGGGATTCTAGGCCTTGTTTACATGGCATTCTTGTCCTCTTGGGTTGTTAAGCAGGATGCTGGTAACGACAAAATGAAAGGGATTGCTAGCGCAATTGCCGAAGGTGCTATGGCATTCTTAGCTGCAGAGTATCGCGTGTTAGCGGTGTTCGTAGTGATTGCTGGTGCTACACTTGGTTACCTTTCAACATTGGTCGAATCAACGCATTGGTTTATCGTTGTATCCTTTGTAATTGGTGCGGTGTTCTCGGCAGTTGCTGGAAATATCGGAATGCGAATTGCAACGAAAGCTAACGTTCGTACAACTCAAGCTGCACGCTCAAGCTTATCATTAGCACTGAAAGTTTCTTTCCGCGGTGGAAGTGTGATGGGACTTGGGGTTGCAGGATTAGCCGTGTTTGGTCTTAGCTCACTTTTTGCCATACTTTTCTATTGGTTATCAAATGGTGTTTGGTCTGGCGTAGAGAACATGACTATGATTCTTGAAACCCTTGCTGGTTTCTCTCTTGGTGCTGAATCAATAGCACTTTTTGCTCGTGTTGGTGGTGGTATTTATACTAAAGCTGCTGACGTTGGTGCTGACCTTGTTGGTAAAGTAGAAGCTGGTATTCCGGAAGATGATCCCCGCAACCCAGCAACTATTGCAGATAACGTAGGGGATAACGTAGGGGATGTAGCAGGAATGGGTGCTGACTTATTCGGTTCTTATGTTGCTACTGTATTAGCCTCAATGGTTCTTGGTAACTATGTAATCAGAGATATCTTAATTACTAATCCTAACTACACTGATGCGTTCGGTGGAATGGGGCCTATTCTTTTACCAGTAGTTATTGCTGGTATCGGAATTGTATTATCAATTATTGGGATGAACTTTGTTAGCGTTAAAGATGACAACGCTGATGGCAAAGCAGTTCAAGGAGCTTTAAATCGTGGTAACTGGATTGCTTTAATTCTTACTGCAGTAGCTTCTTACTTCCTAATTAAGTGGATGTTACCTGAAAATATTGTAATGACAGTTTTCTCAGGGAACGAGTTTGTTGATATGGCAACAACATCTACAAGAGTTTTCTACGCTGTATTAATTGGTCTTGCAGTTGGTGGAGCAATTTCAGCTATTACTGAATATTACACTGCCCTTGGAACTAAGCCGGTACTAGCGATTGTTAGACAATCAGCAACTGGTGCAGCGACAAACATTATTGCTGGTCTTGCTACTGGGATGATGTCTACTTGGATGCCAATCGTACTTTTTGCTGGAGCAATCTGGGGAGCTTATGCAATGGCTGGGTTCTATGGTGTTGGTATTGCGGCTTCGGCAATGATGGCAACAACTGCAATGCAGTTAGCAATTGATGCATTTGGACCAATTGCTGATAACGCTGGTGGTATTGCGGAAATGAGTGAGCTTCCAAAAGAAGTTCGTGAGCGTACTGATATTTTAGATTCAGTTGGTAATACAACTGCTGCTATTGGTAAAGGTTTCGCAATTGCTTCTGCTGCTTTGACAGCGTTGGCGTTATTTGCTGCTTACGTAACATTCACAGGCATTCATGGAATTAATATTTTTGATGCTAAAGTTTTAGCAGCATTATTTCTTGGTGGTATGATTCCAGTTGTTTTCTCAGCCTTAGCAATGAGTGCTGTAGGTCGTGCGGCAATGGACATGGTGGAAGAAGTTCGCCGTCAGTTCCGTGAGATTCCAGGAATATTAGAAGGTACTGGAAAGCCGGAATACAATAAGTGCGTAGCAATTTCTACTAAAGCTGCTATTCGCGAAATGATGATGCCTGGTGCAATCACAATTATCACTCCGATTCTTGTTGGGTTCATCATGGGACCTGAAGCTCTTGGTGGTTACATGGCTGGGGTTACTGTTAGTGGTGTCCTTTGGGCAATCTTCCAGTCTAATGCTGGTGGTGCTTGGGATAACGCTAAAAAATCTTTTGAAAAAGGGATTATGATTAACGGTAAGATGGAATACAAAGGTTCTGATGCGCACAAAGCAGCAGTAACTGGCGACACAGTTGGGGATCCATTTAAGGATACTTCTGGACCTTCCATGAACATCTTAATTAAACTTACTTGCTTAGTAGGTTTAGCTATTGCTCCAATCTTAGGTCAAATTTATGGCGATGGTCATGGCCATAGCAAAGCTCCTACTGCTCAAGTAGTAGAGCGTGACTTGATGAGAGAGTAATCTCTTGTGAAGGCATAGAAATACAAGTATTTTTTTTCTATGCCTTCACAAAACTCACCTAAGCAAATATCCCCTACCTCCAACTCTAAAAATGAAAGAAAGAAATTAGGGTATCTCCTCGGCGGGCTTTCTGGGCTACTACTATTCGTCTCTTGTAACTTTTTATTGTATTTCTGTTTATATGGAATGGATTCATTTCATCTATCTTACTCTGGAACCTGGGCTTTTCCGTATATAATAATTTGCTTATCAATATTTTTAATCCTCTCTCTGATTTCAATCTTAATAATTCGGAAATTTTTTAAATCTAATCTTTGGATACTTTGTGGATTACAATTCTTTACAGTGGGCGTATACCTTGTCTTTTTTCTCTACCACTCTCCTCTTCTAGACTTCATCTTCCTAAGATAAAGCTCTATTGTTTTTTAATCTCAGCAATAATCACCCCAAAATTGCCGTCCTGCTGAGTCCAGTTTTCTGACGGTTGGTAAACCCTAGATACAAAACCATCAAGATACAAGGCTTTAATAGCCCCCCGCTCTTTAAAATAATTAGCAAAGTCATAAAAGCTAACCATACCCTTAGACATTACAAATAATAAATGTCCACTTGGAAGTATCCCGACCCCATTACGAATATTTAAATTTTGGGAATCTTTTTTAAAGAGCGGATTAATTGCACCATCAATTAACAACATTGGTCCAGATTGCGTGGCATATTCAACTTCTGACGAATCTATATAATCCTCAGTTTTAGAAATTACAGCGCCTTTATTTATTGTTAAATAAAAAATTCCATTAGGTTCAAGGTAGAAGTTCCCGGACTGTCCTGTAGTTCGGTCTATCGGGTTAATAATCTGGCTTTCTTCAACATATAGGCCTTTAGGGGTATAACCCATCTCAAACATTCCACCGTTCATTGCAAATACTAATTCTTGATCCTGCGCGACTAAATATTCAGCAAGTCTTTTAAAGCTCAGTAGTTTTTTGCCTTCTCCATCTCTTGAGAAAAATTTCAACTCCTGTAACTTTGGATCGACAATGTAGCTAAGATATTCAACTTTGGTTAGAGAGGAAGGATCTTCCCTAATGGCTAAATAGAGAAAACAACTGATAGTTACGATAACTAATAAAAATACTTTCATGCTACTCCACATGCTATTACATTAAACTCCTAGACTACCCAATTATGTTATAGTAAAATTCAAGTATAAAAATCCTATGGCATTACCCCATTGAGTTTATATTACTTCTGCAAATTAGAAGTAAAGACGCAAATATGCAGTAATAGCCAGTATTAAATCAAACTGAACAAAAGGGGTTAGAAATTTTCCAATAAACAATCTTACCGGGATTCAAGAAGTGCTAATTAAGCCTTAACGACAATGTTATTTTGACCCGCTTGTGGAAGGATCTCTTTGTAAGCTCTAATTAATGGAGCAGCAATATTAAATGCTTGTTGATCAAAAAAAGTTATTGTTAATTCTCCACTGTATCTAACAAAACGAGCTTTCCAATTTTCAATCAACAACAATTTGGAGCGATCTTTTTTTATTCCTAAAAATTTTCACTTGTATAACTATAAACTTCTAATTTATCAAAGGGTTTACTTGCTGAACTTACCTTTATATTCCTCAATATTGTTATATTACCGAAACTCTACCTAAGCGACCCTTAAGGGTCGCTACATACACTTTCGAGTTTGGTATAGTCAATCAGTATAGCTTTTGTGATAAAACTATACTGATATGACTTTATACTTATGCTTGAAGATGGCGAAAGAATATGGGAGTCTATCATTCTATCACTAATACTAGCCCCAAATCGCATGGCTCGCCTTTTGTCTATAATGAATATTAAAATTAAATCCTTACTAACAATATTATTTATATTGTCACTCACTTTTATATTTTATCAACGAGTCCTGCATCCTTGGTTACAAAGTAGAAATATTTTAGAAATTAGATATTTCGATCCGGATGAATTGCAACATTCTCATAATTCTTGGTATCTCTCTAAGGGATATTTGCCATATCGAGATTATTTTGAGCACCACACACCTTTGCTCTATTTTCAACTCGCTCCTGTCTTATCTTATTATAAGCCAGAGCTTTCCTTTGAAGCGGCTAAATCAACATTAATAGTCTTGCGACAACTTATGTCACTTTGGGTAGCCTGTACTTTTTTATTAGTTATCGCAATTGGTTGGATTTGGATTGGTGGTAGAAGAGGTCTTTTAGTGGGGGTAACTGCGGCTGCGCTACTAGCAAATATGCCGTACTTCTGGACTAAAATGATTGAAGTTCGACCTGATGTGCCAGCAGTGACTTTTTATCTAGCAGCAGTTTTGTTGTTCTTAGTTGGACTGAAAACTAGTTTTAGCATTCAATCTAAAGATAAACAGAATATATTTAAATTAAATCTGGTATTACTATTTGTAGCAGGCTTCCTGCTTTCGATAGCACTTCTACATACACAAAAGATTTTATTTGTAGGACCAGGAATGGCTTTATTCTGGATATGGTATGTAGCCGATCCTCGCTGGGGGCTAACCTTTAAAAAACGAATATTGCAGTTATGTTCTGCAACATTTGGATTCATCGTTCCAATAATTTGGATCTCGGCATACTTTGCCTATCATAACGGACTCTTCGAATTTTATTATTATAATTTATTTTTTAACTTTAATTGGCAAACAAAGCTTTATCCCTATAAATACTTAAATGGACTTTGGAAAAGTAGTAACTTAACAGTTAATTTGGCAGCACTTGGATATATAATTTTGTGTATCTGTTGTGCGACTAAGGCAGCAAGAGATCGTCAGGATGCACTACTTTTGCTAATAGCCAGTAGCGCCTTTGTGGGCCTTTGGTTTCATCCTGAACCATATTTGCAAAGCTACCAATATCTCCTGCCTTTTATTGCAATTTTTGCTGCAACTTTCATTACTACAATTATTTACAATATCGTTAAAGTAAGCCTAATTACTCTTAATTATATTGTAGCATTGAGGACTAACAACAAATTAGTTTTCAGGTTAAAAGCGGCAGAAGTACTTACGATTGTAGCAATATTACAATGTAGCTTTATCTTTTATCAGACACCTGATTTAAAGAGTATGCAAATATCCAAAACAATAACAAATAAAAGAGACCTAGCTAAAATTAAATGGGTTATGAGAAATACTTCTACTGAAGATTTTGTAGTAGAGCACTGGCCGGTATACGGAGTATTTCGCAAACATCAATGGTATTATTGGTCCACACACGGACCAATACTTAGAATGATATCTAAAGAAGAGATAAAAAAATATGAGGATAGTTTAATGAAAGGACATTCCTCACCTAAGCTACATACAAATGTAGGAATATTTAGAACCATGTCGAAGGAAGCTAGCAATTATATTCAACAGAATTATAATCTGACCCCTTGGGGATATTGGATGCGTAAGAATTAATATTCATAAAAATAGGCATCCCAGATGTCAAATATCTCCAATAATAAAAAAAATCGGATACAAATTATTACCTCAATAAACACGGTTCCAAAATCTGATATTTGTTGCGTTCAAATTATTTTTGAAAAGACAGGCTCCACCTGATTTAAGTTTGGATAAACCCCACTTTCTGTGGATTGTAATCATCATCAGTAAACACTTCACTTGGAGTTACATTTAACCACTGCAAAACATCTGAAAAGATGTCCCGAAAATCAACTTTAGGAAGTAGGGCATTATAATTGTCATTTAATAATTCACTAGAAGTGGGAACATCTCCGTAGACGCCAGCACGAACAGGCCCGCCAAGTATAAAAGTATTACTAGCATGCCCATGATCAGTACCAACTGATAAATTACCAGAGGTTCCATTTTCAAAACAAGTTCTTCCAAATTCAGAATAGACAACAATTACGGTATCCTCTAGCGCTCCCATCGCCTCTAAGTCTTTATAAAACACAGCAAGGTTAGTTCCTAATGTTCCTAGTAAACCAGAAATATTCCCCTCACTAGCATTGGGATTATTTTGGTCACTGTGAGTGTCATAACCACCTTGCCCTAGTAAAAATAAATTATCTTTTCCGGAAAGATCTTCCGACGTTCCAGATTTTTTTGCTTTTATAATCTTGGCAACATCACGCAGACTTTTACCCAGTGGACTTTGATTATAGTTACCAGCCAGATTATTACCAACTGTCTGGCTAGCGATATCATTCTTAACTAAGGCAATTGTTTTATACATTAGATCCGAAGTATCGGCATGAAGCTTGCCTAAGCCTGCTTGTGAAGTTCTAACTTGTACTAAAGCTTCCGCAATCTCTGAGGCAAAAGCTGTTTCTTGATCGCTCTCCCAACCAACACCTGGAAATGATAAAGAAGACAGATCGTTTAAGATAATCGGAGTGTTTTTCTTTGTGTTTACATCAGAATTATTCTCAACATTAAAGGCCCAGTACTGAAAGGAATCCCAACTTTCTAAATCCATTAGTCGCGCTAAAAACCCAACCATCTCTGTCCCTTGAATTTTCGCTGCGCCTAAACTCATTAAAATCTGACAAGTATCATGGCTTCGCCCAGGATCTCCGGGAATTCCATAACTTTGAACAATTGCCAATTTGTTAAGCGCTACGTCCGTCAGTGGTTTGAGCGCCGGGTGAAAACCAATTTTATTGGCACTACCTCCCTGTCCTAGTGCTGGAATTACACTCGCAGGGTTTACCGTAAGTGTTGGACGAAGTTGGGAATTTAGCAAATCTGCAATTGAACCAGAATAATATGGCATGGCTGAAAGTCCATCCATTCCTCCATACAGATTAAGAATGACAAAGTTCTTATTTGTTCCAGCCGGGCTTTGTGCCATCAGTAATCTTGGGCTGAGCATGCTTGATAATGCAACTAGCCCTGCTCCCTGAGCGCATAATGTTAAAAAACTTCTTCTAGTTAAGTGTTGCATTTTACCTAAAATTATTAAAACCTAAATCATAAATCAAACAGATTGCTCTCGGGATTTTTGCCCTGACCACCCAATTCTCAGACAAATCTGGATCAGCTACATAATCATAGTCATCACCTTTAAATGTTCTTAAGTAAGTTATTAATAATTCCTTTTCTTGAAACAAAAGTGGCTTTGCAGAAAATCTTTTTTCTAGGTGCTCAACTATTTCCTCGGGAGAGGCATCCTCAGCTAAATCAATTGCAGCTAAGTAATCAAGCTCATACCAATTTAAATAACCCATCATTTCCCCACAGGCTGTAGCGCGATTCAATAAACGTTGGGTTTTGATCCAACCCTCCCCTGACGCATTAGATCCATTACGATTTATATTACACGCTCCCTTCCATCCAAACACTGACGGTGGCTCGAATAAGGATTGCCCCGCAGCTCCAGCTGTATCGGCAATATTAATCAAGGCATGAAAAGCGCGTTTTCCAAAGTCTCCAGAGGAAACTAAATTTTCTGGAAATATTTTTCGCGCCAATGTTATGATTTGTTCGATTGGCGAACTAAAGCAACTATCAACCGAAGCTTTAGAGAAAAATGACTGAGATTTAAGAATTTTTTTATAGAATGGTTTTAATTGATAATCAGAGGATTTTAATAAACTAGCGAGCTCAGCAACTACATTTTCTGGTAAGCCAGAATATAACATCATCCCGGCAAAACGTTCAGCGATAAACCTTGAGGCTCCGGGATGATTATTAAAAACATGATTAATAAAACCTGCCGGATGAAATGTTTGTAAAACTTCTGCCTCTGAAAAACCAGTAAAGAGTTGGTAACTATTAGAATCGTGAAGTTCTTCTTCAAAGCTAATCTTTAAGCGATACTGATCATAAGGAGCATCATAATCAGCATCTTCGTAGTAGCCACTTAGAAAACCAGTGGAAGCAATCACCGACTCTTCTTCGTAATTTGGAATACCTGTTACTGGATCTACTTTTCCAAGAATAAATAGCTCCAATAATTCGCGAGCAAAGTTTTGATTTGGCGCACCAATCTGATTGTCTTTGTTATCTAACCAAAAATTCATTGCTTTATCATCTAACATTGCTAACGTTAAATCCTTAAAACTACCCATGGAATTATTGATTAATAAATCCCAATGTTCTTTCATCCCTAGGTGACTATAGCTACTGTAAGCAAAGCCAATTCGATTTAAGTTAACCGAAAAATGTCCACTTAAATTTAATAACATCCATTCTTTAAATGGTTTTGGAGAATATATAAAACGGTAAATCTGAGCAGGACGTAACACATAAGGAGTGTAAATTGGATAATTAGGATTCTCATCTTGATAATGTAATCCTTGGCTACCAAACTCCATCGCCTTAGACATTAGTTCAACTTCTTGGTCATCTCCATCTACTAAAGCATCAACTAATGCACTAAGTCCTTGCTCTTGGGCAATCTGTACTAATTTTTCATCTCCACCAAAAGCTACTTTTTTTAAGATATGCTTAATTTCATTAGGAGTTAAATTTTCCCGGTAGGGAGCTAAACTACTAGCACTTCCAGCAAACTCTCCATCAGGAATAAGATTAATACATTTTGAAACTGAATTATTTAGAGATTTTACTAATTGCTTTTGTGTTTTAACTTTTATTTTAAGTCGAGTTGCTGCCAGATCATTTTTATTTTTCTTGGCCTTCTTTAATTTTTGTTGAAATTTTAGTAAATTTGCTTGAACTTCAGTCAATTGTTTTTGAGTCCAGACACTACCAATTTTTAATTTCTTGGTGGAAAGTGTTCCCAGAGTGAAATCTCCAGAATAACAAGCTATCGGGGGATTAGTTTTGGTAAGGACTTGAAATAAGCTAACATTTTGTGAATCTACTTTTATACGCGACTGTGCTTCTCCTAGATTACAAAAAAGGAACAAAACTATTAAAAATATAAATTTGGAAGAATTCATGCAGCGATAAGTTACTAATATAGTAAGTTCAAAAAGCAATTTCCGTAGAGAATTACTTTTTGTTATAACGATAATAACATTTCGGCGAAATAACCCAGTTTCATTAATGTTAAACAATTAATAAAATAGACAGTTTTACTAAATTTATTCTAGTAAACGACTGATATTCTTGCTAAAGTAAAATACATGAAATGCCCTGCGTGTGAAAAATTAATGGATCAGTTTTGTACCAACACAATTGTATTTGAATCTTGTACCTCTGGTTGTGGTGGAATTTGGTTTGATCGCAAAGAAATAGAACATTTTGATGAGCCACATGAGGAATTAAATCAACAAATTCTTTCGCTTGCAGCAAATCCTCACCCAAAAAAACGAGACTTAAAGAAGTTACTAGATTGCCCTGTGTGCCAATCCCAACAGCTTTACCGCCAGTTCTTTGACTCTAAAAATGAAGTAGAAATCGATCTATGCTGGGGTTGCGGTGGAATTTGGTTTGAATTGGGCGAATTGGTTCAAATTCGTAAGCAATTTACAACTTTTGCCGATCGTCAGAAAGCTGTTAATGAATATGTTACGACTGTGCTAAATTCCACGACAGAAAAAATTACTGCTGAAACTACTGCCCGTGTAGCTGAATTTAATGAAGATTATAAAAACGTTTTTACTAGCTTCATCTCTTCCTTTAAAGATATCTTGATGATTAAGTAATCAACCTTGATTGCTACTCGATTAGTCTTAACTACCTAAAAATATTGGTTTTATATTAATTTATATCAACTTTTAATATCAATTGAGCCCTAGGCTGAATCTCTTTCAATCACTCCCTGCGTTTAAAATTTGAGCTTAGGTCTAATTAAAAAAATATAATTAAAACAGGGCTTCACATATTACTGCGAGTATTTTAACCAATTTTCTTTCGAGATAGGCCAAGGCTGAAGGCTCACCTGAAAAGATACCCAACTTTGTAAAAGTAGGCTATAAATCAGGCAGATAAATTTAGCTTACACTGCAATGTTCAAGAAAACTCTTTTCATCCTCACCATCATCTCAGTATTTGCGATAGTAGCTTTTCTCGTTATCGCCAATTCGACGGCAGTCGACTTTGTCTTGCTTCCCAGTATTCCTGGATTACTATCCGGCACAAAGTTAGAAAACTTTAACTTAGGTGTTATTGTCATCGGCTTCTTCTCCTTAGGATTTATCTTCGCTTGGATATTTACTTCGTGGATGATGCTTCGTGGCATGATTCAGAGAAAGTTTGTCGAATATGATGTTAAGAAAAGGGATAACTTCATTAAGACAATGCTAGAAGCTCGCGAAGCTATGGCAGCCAAAGATTGGACTAAAGCACAGAGTATTTGGGAGAAAATCTTAAGCTTAGACCCCTCAAAAGTTTTAAGTAACGTAGAAATTTCTAAAATCTTAGAACAACAAGGAAAACCCAATGATGCTTTAAAAAGAATTGATCAGGCAAGAATGACAGCTCCAGAAAATGTGGAAGTACTCTTTCGAGCTGCAGATTTAAATATTGCCAATTCTAACTATACTGCTGCCTTAGACAACTTAGCACTGATTCTTGTAAAACACCCCAACCAAAAGGCTGCTCTATTAGCACGCAATTTATCTGAAAAAATAAATCGATTAGCTGATGCCTTGGAATATAATGAACGTGCCGTGGAACTTGGCAATGTTTCTGACTATCAAGAGTTTAAAGCAAGAATGGAATTTCAAAAGATTCGTTTTGATGCCTATCCGGAAACAGTAGATGGCAGAATAACTCAAGTTAAAGAACTTCAAAAATTTCTTAAAAAATATAAAGACTATCTCTTAGCAATATTAGCGATTGCGGAGCTAGAAGAGAAAAATCAGAATTATCTTGAGTCTGCTGAATTATTCTTACGAGCAAGTAAAATTAGTAAAAACCCAGATCATTGGAACAAGGCAATTCAAATGTTTATTGATCAAGGGCATTCTGATAAAGCATTAGTTACTACAAAAGCAGCACTAAAAAACTTAAGTGGTTTAGAGCTAGCCCAAGCAGAATTAAATTTGATCAAAGTTAATTTAGCTCTTGGTAATGTAGAAGAAAGCGAAAAGGCATTGGACTTATTTGCTAAAGATCACTCTTTGATATCCTTAACAAAGAATCTGCAGAAGGAATATACTTTCTTAAAAGGAATTTGCTTGAACCGCCTAGGTAAACATCAAGAAGCAACTAAGCTTTGGGTTAAATTAAGTGGAACAGATTTCAAACTAGATCAGTCCTTGGTCACAGATGAAAATAAAACTATTTTTACTAGGGAGCAACTTCCAGCAAAATTTTCAACTCCTTAGTCAGATATTTCTTTTAATATTTATTATCATAATTAAAAATGAAAAAAACTACACTTTTATGCGTACTTGATGGACTGGGATTAAATCCTGACACCTATGGCAATGCCGTCAAAGCTGCAAAGACTCCCACGCTCGATGAATTATTTAAAACTTCACCTAACTCTACTTTAACAACCCATGGTGAATTAGTTGGTTTGCCCGCAGGACAGATGGGCAACTCAGAAGTTGGACATTTAAATATTGGTGCGGGTCGAGTAATCGAGCAGTGGCTAGTCCTAATCGCTCGTCGCTTAAACCAAAACTATTTAAACTCTAATAACCACTATCAAAGATTTGCTAATGGCTTATTAACAGCGCGTGATATTCATTTAGTGGGATTATTTAGCGATGGTGGAGTACATTCTAATAAGGATCATTTAATTCAATTAATCGAAATCTTAAAAGAAGAATTTAAAGGTAAAATCTACCTTCATTTAATTACTGACGGTCGTGATGTTTCCCCTACTAGATCACTAGATCAAATCCGTGATTTAGAAGACAAGTTAAGAAACCAAAATCAAGTACAAATCGCTACCGTTTGTGGACGTTACCACAGCATGGATCGTGACCAGCGTTGGGACAGAACTGAAAAAGCATATCGCTGTTATGTTTGTGGCGAAGGACAAGAAGCTAAAAGAGCCTCAGACTTTATTCAAACATCTTACAGCCAAGATATTTTTGATGAATTCATTGAACCTGCCATTATTAATAATGCGCCAAGCATTGCTGCGGATAGTGCTGTGCTCTTTTGGAACTTTCGAGCAGATCGAATGCGGCAACTTGTTAGCGCATTGTGCTTAGAAGACTTTGCTGGTTTTGCCAGAGAAAATTCTCTTCCTCAAAAGGAAAGAGTACTCTGCTTTACAGAGTATGAAAAAGATTTTGGACTCAATTTTCTTTTTGAACAACAAAACGTTACTCATAGCCTAGGAGAAGTCGTAGCGGATGCTGGCCTGAAACAAATTAGAATTGCTGAAACTGAGAAGTATCCCCACGTAACCTACTTCTTTAATGGACTAACGGATGAGATCAATAAAGAAGAATATCGCTCACTACAACCATCTCCTCGTGATGTTAAGACTTACGATCTAAAGCCCGAGATGAGTGCTTTGGAAGTTAAAGAATCAGTTTTAAACGCGATTAGCAGTGAGACTTACGATTTGATTGTAGTAAACTTTGCGAACTGCGACATGGTTGGACATACTGGAGTTTTAGAAGCCGCAATTAAGGCAGTGGAGTATGTGGATAGCTGTCTTGGTGAAATCTTAGTAGAACTAAAAGCTAAGAATGGTCAGGCTGTAATTATTGCCGATCATGGTAACGCTGAGCAGATGATCAAAGCGGACGGAAGTCCTCACACAGCACATACCACTTTTCCAGTACCGGTAATTCTATTTAATACTAATAGAAATATTAAACAGCTGGCAGATGCTTGTTTGGGCGATGTCGCCCCTACTGTTTTAGAATTAATGGGACTTAAGCAGCCAGAAGTAATGACAGGAAGAAGTTTATTAGCCTAAATATTAGAAAAGAAAGCCTCAAAAATGAAAACTAATCTTTGTTAGATTTATGGAAAGTAATACCTACTACTTTCAGTTTCTCACTTAATATCCCAAAAATTAGGTAAAAAATTGTAAAATCCTAGATTATATAGTGCTGACAAAAACTAATTTCCGAATATTGAAACGGTATTTTTATCATAACTATATGATTTTATTACGCTTGCGGCGGATAGTAAACCCCAAAAAGCAATATCCTTCGGAAATTACTTTTTGGACTTACTATATTTGTATTATTACTAAACTGATATCGAGTAATGGCTAATTTGGCTTTTCCTAACCTCTTGATTTGAATCGCTTTTAAATTATTTGCATCCACAAATATCAGGATATTTTTGTCCCTAAGTTTTTTGGTTATCTTCGCTACGCAGGTGTTTAAAGGTTGGTTCGATGAATAGTTCTTCTAGGAAAATATCAGGTACTAAATATCACCTACTACAGGTAGCATTAACACTTATCATTGGAGTTTGTTTATTATCCTTTCTTGGATCTCCGAATTTCTCCTTATTTCAAAACACCACAGCAGTAATTAAAGCAGAATCAGAACTAACTGAAATAACATTACCCTCTGTTGAATTAGCCAGTGCCTATAATTTAAGTATTTGTACAGATGAGTTTATCGATCTAGCTGCTGAGAAACCAGGTGAAGCTAAGAAGATCTTTAATGGAATAAATACTTTTCAGACTAAACTACTAAAGAATTTTAACAAGGATAGTTTTACTAGCTTAGTTGGTAAGATTTTAAATGTTGAGCCACAAGCTACTACCAAAAAATGCCTTCCGCCTTTAGTGCTTGGTGGCAACAAAAGTAAGTTAGAATCAGGAGTAAAGTTACTCCTTGATAATCAGATCTTAACCTGTGGAACTACACCACAAGTAAACCCTACTCACCAATCTACGGGATATTCTATTAGCGATTCCATTAATAGTTATATTACTTATTTATCAGATAATAAGATTGCCAAGAAGGTAGAGAAACAACTAAGAGTGTTAGAAGCTAAGCGTCAGAAAATACGTGCAAAGGATAATAAGGCTAATCTTAAAACAGTAAATCAAGAGATCTTAAAAGCACAGCTAGCTAAAGAATATGCGCTATTTTATACAACTTACGGACAGCTCTTAGCTACGGCTTATGAGTCAGTCTGTGCTGAAGTACAAGATTTGAGTAGTCCTAGTACCCCAACTGGAGTTAGCTTTGTTAACAGCACAAAAGAACTTAAGTGGGGAGGCAATGCTGATGGCTATATTGTATATTTAAGCAAAGATGGTGGAATAAGCTATCAACAAGTAGCAAAAACTAATAATCATAAAGTTATCCTATCTGATTTAAGTTCTAACTTTGATTATTTTGTTAAGATTGTAGCATTTAAGAATTTGCAAAATGTTCACTTAGTATCTGATTACTCCTCAGTACTAAAGGTTAGGGTTACCACAAATTCTCTTGTAACGAATCCATCTCCAAATCCATCAGTAACTCCTAATCCTACTAACACACCTCTACCAACACCAACTCCAAGCATCACGCCTGTACCTACTCCAGGACAACTTCCTGTCCCAGTATTATCTGCGCCTAATCTGCAGAATGTTACAAATTTAGTAACTATTAACTGGCAATCTTCCAACACGAAATTTCTACTTGGAGCAGTAAATATTACCACTAATACAGATATATTGTTTGAACTTAACTACACAGGGAATTCTTACAACCTTAATGTTGTTGCTGGAAATACCTATAGGTTCTGGATAAGAGCCAGAAAGGATGTTTATGATCAAAATGATCCAAGCACCTTTAGTAGTCTTAGTGAAGTAGTTTTCACAGTGCCTGGTGTTAACCCGACACCAACAGTTACTCCAACTCCGACAGTGACCCCAGCACCTTCAGTACCTCCGGGGGAAGAACTTGTAACTTCAAATTTATGGAAGAATAAAAATATTACCAATCAAACTGGTAGTTTTAGAATTACTTATAAGACAATTCCGTTAAGCAATAATATTGATTCATTAACAGGATTATCAAATAACAATGCTACTGGTTATGACTCCTTAGCGACGACTTTAAGGTTTAATAGCAACGGTTTTATTGATGCTAGAAAAGGAAATGTTTATGCCGCAGTTCAAAATGTAAATTATGTTGCTGGTCAACAATACCAAGTTACCATGGATGTGCATTTGGCTTATAAAATTTATTCAGTAGTAATTCAAAATAATACTGGACAATCATTTCAGATCGCAACTAATTACCCCTTTCGCGAAACACAAAGTGCAATCTCGGCGTTAAACCGTTTTGGATACTTTGCTCCTGTTGGAAGTCAGAACATTACCCATTTCTCTGACCCTGTATCAATTTCAACTCCGCCTGTTCTTCCAACACCACCACCTCCTACCCCAACCCCAACTCCAACACCGAGTAGTACTCCGGTTTTAGGTTGTATTGGTGATGATACAAAAAGTTGCCCGATGGTTAATGGTACTGGTGAACAAGTAAGAACTTGCAGTAACAGTAGTTGGAGCAGTTGGAGTGATTGTAATGTTAAATACTGCAATGAAGGATTTGTAAACGCTGGCAATACTTCTTGTATTGTTTACGGACACTCAGTGTCCACCGTAACTCATTATGGCATTACCTGGACATTTACTAGTCCTCGTCCTATGGGAACTTTTGCAAATGGGGAGCCGTGGGTTTTAGGTCCTGTGACTATAACGGATATTAATCCCAAAACTAATATCACCTCGCCAATTGTTACAAGCGGATCGATGAAAAATCCGGTTGCTGGGGATAATAAGCAAGGCTTTGATAATTTTGCATCAACATTTGATACGATCAGCTATAATAAGGACTTGAACATAGCTAGATCATTTCCATTTGTTCTTCAGGCTGGAGATGCTTTAGTATCCTCAATAACAAACTCACAGATATACCCACGCTATTATGAAACCGTTGCTGTCTTAACAGTCTTAGCAACCCAACCAGCAATAGGAAGTTTTCGACCCGCTCCATATGGGACTGACCGTCGTGTTAGATGGAACAAAAGCATGATTAATTATGATGTATTTAAAAAATTACCTATTCCAAATGGAGCACCTACAAAAGTTGAGATAGAAGCTAAATTACCTGCTCTGCCCTGGTGGGAATGGCATACAAATCCACTTGCAGGTCTACTAATTCCATGGAGAAATATTGCTGGAGAACTAGCTAATGAAAATGGTCAATTAGTGCCCTCAGTTTATGGTCGAGAAATCGCTCAGAAATGGGGCAAGGTAGGTTTGTGGTTAAATTTAAATTACTCAAATGCGGAAAAAGAGAAAGCAATTATTCAGACTATCCAAGCTGGAATAGATATTATGGGCTATTTAAAAAATGGGGGAGCTTTTTATCATAATGGTGGGAAAATGTGTGGACGTAAATTTCCTCTATTTATTGCCGCTGTGGCACTTAGTAGAAACAACCCAGATAGCACTGAACTAAAAGCTTTTGCAGCTAATCCAACTATTTTTCAAGAAGACACTGAAACTTTTTTTGTTGGAGATCGTTTCACTCACGATAAAAGTAATGATATTGGAAGAGTTTTAGAATTTGGTAATAAAACATACACTCAGGATCAATTTGGCTTACCTGATTGGGGGATCAGACATTATTGGGAGCCTAGCAAAGATGATAGTCGCTTCCATTTAAAAGACGGCGCAGTATATTACAGACACGTAGTCTGGCCAGCAATGGCAGGAACAGTTTTAGCAGCTGAACTGATGGGACAAAAAGATGCTTGGAATCATCCTGCGATTTTTGCATATAACGACCGCTTTAAAGCGCTTGCTGGTGTCGATAGCTTTACTAATAGTATGTGGCAATATAAACAGTAGGCTATACTCCTAAGTATTAAATGGAAACTAAAAAAAATCAAAAGATATAATCGATTAGATTTGTATTTATAGTTTACATAACACGACACAGTTATTTAGCCTGCTATAGTTGGAGCAGTTGATGTTAAAAAACTGCTTAGGAGCGATCCAGTAATTTTTCAATGGAACTAATTGCTAATAAATTGTATGTGAAATGATTAAAAACAAACTGGTATCTTACCGAATCAAAAGTTATTTCTCGTATATGTTAGTACAATAATACAAATAATTTAAAGTTTGCTTAGCAAATAAGATCTCTTTATACTCGCTTCTGCGTTAATGCAGGCTCTGTCAAACTTCCCTCCTAGCCTGCAAATAATTAAGGAGTAAAGATGTCCCAAGGTCCAGCACAAGCCCCAACAATCCATCCGAATGTAATGGAAATCATAAAAATGTTGGCTGCAGTTACTAATAAGCCAAGTATTTTAGAACTGGAAAATGTATCTGCCTCTCTTCGAGCAACTAGATTAGCAAACGAACTTGTCGAAGCTAGATTTTATGTCAGACAACAGTCTATTCCGGTTATTCAAGACCTACAAAGTGCTAATCCCACTATCCCAGCAGCATTGCTGACACGTTATCAGGCTTTACCAAAACCCGTAGTCGAGACGACACTAACAGAAAGTCCGGTCCCTGAAATATTAGTGGAAACACTTCCGCCGGCACCAGTCTTTACCCCAGATATGGATCTACGTAGGTTAGCAGTTATTGCGGCCGCTTCTACTAGACCTGATCAAATCTCCGAAGAATTAATTAAAGCAATGAGTAAACTTGGATTAAAAACTGGAGACCGATTACTTACCTCCGAAGAAATCGCAGGAATAGTCACGGATCCTTCTTATTGGGAAGATAGCACACTAGCAGATTCATTAATCGATGGTCTGCGTGCTAAGTACAAAAAATAACATAATTAGTCTTCTCTTAAGAGTAAGAACATGTGCCTATTAAAACCTAAGTTTTTTTCATAAAATTGCTGAAAATAAGTTTGCTTAAGCTTAAAAATGCTCTTATTATTTCATACAACAATTATAAAAATTTAAAGATGTAATTATGGACTTAGTATCTGAACGGCAACCCAAAGAAGAGGTCTTCAATCAAATTATTAATATGATTGAAGCTCTTTCTAAAGACACAGAGTTAGCGACGAAACTGAGAGCGACTCCGCAAGCTGATCAAGTACGCGAAATTGTTACTGCACTATTGGCTTTGGGAATCATAGATCATACCAAGACGATTGGTGTAAGTAAGATGTTAAACAGCGGGAATCCAATTGTCCCAGCTAACCTAAGGGCGGCTTATGAAAGATTAGCTCCTATTGCTTCTGCTGTTGAATCTGCCCCTGAGAGAGAAGTTCTTCCACCTGTACCAGTATTTTCTGAAGCTGCGCTAGAGCGCAAGCAAAAGGTATTTCTTGCTTTCATGACTCCCGAAAAATTAGAGGCGGGACTAAGAGAAATCTTTGCTCAGCTTGGGTTTCAAGATGGCGATGGTAAACCACTAGCCCCTGAAGTTATCAATTCTATTATTGATAGGCCTGATTATTGGGAAGATGATAAAATGACATCTGATATACTAAAAGCTGCCAAAGCGTATCATGAAAGAAGAAACCAAGCCTAATCAAAAGATGACGACTATTATTGTTTTCCGTTAATGTGATTTCAATCGGTAGAAAACCAAGCTATTGTTGCCATACTTACTAACACGATATTCTTCTAAGGTAGAAGAGGAAAACTCTTCGTATTCTTTTGGATGAATTTTCACAATCACCATCGCTTCATTCTTTAAAAGATTTGGACGCTCGGCAATCATTTTTAAAACTTCCACCCACATGTTTTTAAACTGTGGTGGATCAATAAAAATAATATCAAAAGATTTTTTGGCGGATTTTAAATAAGCAAAAGCATCGGCGTTCCGAAGTTCCCCTTGTTCGGAGAATCCACAATGATCAATATTCTTACGACAAGCATCGTAAGCCTTGCGATTAACTTCTAAGAAATAACACTTCTCTGCGCCACGACTTAAAGCTTCAATACCAACAGAGCCTGTGCCAGCAAATAAATCTAAAAAAACGGCACCCTCTAAATATGGCATTAAGATATTAAATAATGCCTCTTTAACTCGATCAGTAATTGGACGAGTCTCGTCCCCTACTGCTGATTCTAAGCGACGACCTTTGGCGATTCCTGCGATTACTCTCAATGTATTTACCTAATATAAAATTGGCTTGGGACTAAAACAATCCGCGTTCCATGTCCCAGTTAGCTAGGTAGTTACAAATAAATGCTAAATACTGCGCGCTGATCGCTCCATCAATGATTCGATGATCGTAAGAAAGAGTTATGTAACAACGCTCCCGAATAGCAATCATATCATCAACCACAACTGGTCGTTTTTCAATTGCACCAAGGCACAGGATTGCTGACTGTGGCTGATTAATAATTGGTGTTCCAATCATTGTTCCGAAAACTCCAGGATTAGTTATAGTGAAAGTTCCGCCTGTTACTTCATCAGGAGTAAGCTTCTTATCACGAGCTTTTAGTGCTAATTCATTTAAGCTACGGGCAAGTCCAACTAAATTACGCTCATCAGCTTTCTTAATAACTGGAACAATTAATCCAGTGTTACCAATAGAAACTGCGCAACCTAAATTGACATCTTTCTTATAAACAATTGTTTTTTCTTCGATACTGGCATTAACAATTGGAAATTCCTGTAAGGCTTTTACTGCTGCTTCTAAAAAGAAAGGAGTAAAACTTAAACCAAAGCCTTCCCGCTTTTTAAATTCATCTTTATGGATAGCTCTCCACTTAGAAACCTTGCTTACATCAGCTTCCTGCACAGTGTAAACGTGAGGACTAGTATGTTTTGATCTTACCATGTGATCAGCAATTGCCCGTCTCATACCATCCATCGGAACTCGCTTAGTACCATCAGGCAACCATTGGTTAGTCGGCAAGTCTGCTTTAGATGGTGCTGCTGGTTTTGAGGCAATTGGCTGAACAGGAGCTATGACTTGAGTGGCAACTGGCGCTGCTGCTTGAGGTTTGGTTTTTTGCTCAACATAATCAAGAACATCTTCTTTGGTAACTCTTCCTGCAGTTCCAGATCCTCGAAGGGAATCTAATTCCGCCATAGTTAAGTTATGTTTATTTGCTAAACTTTTAACTAATGGCGAGTAAAATTTGGAATCACCAGATTCTTCAGTCACATCAATCACCTCTTGTTTGCTTGCAACTGGGGCACTCTCCATTTTCTTAGGCTCAGCAATATTTTTTTCAACAGTCACATGGCTCTCTGGAGCAGCAGAAGCTTTACCCTCAGAATCGATTACCGCAATTTTATTTTTGACTGGTACAACATCACCTTCAGCATACAATACTTCAGTTAAGATACCTGAAGCCGGCGCTGGAATTTCAGAATCAACTTTATCTGTCGTGATTTCTAAGATTGTTTCGTCTTTATTAACAAAATCACCAGCTTTCTTAAGCCATTTAGAAATTGTAGCTTCGGTGATTGACTCGCCCATCTGGGGCATTAACATGTCGATTTTCATTTTTTTATATTGATTATTAGTAGACTTTATTTAGATAGGTAAATTATCAGTTATAGCGATAATCCTCAAGCGCTGGAATTTATAGCTTAGGAAGTTCTGGGGACTTAAAAACTCGCTGGAAATTAGCTACAATACTATCTTGAAACTTTACAAAAAGATCAACTGAGAGTTGCGAATCCACTCTCGTTTCAGTAATTAAATCTGTCATCATAACCCCATCAATCCCACAAGGAACAATAACCTTGAATTTGTCAGAATTATAAATGTTTACGGCTAAACCATGCATTGTACACCAACGAGAAATCCGGACGCCCAAAGAAGCAATCTTGCGATCGGGAAAACCACCGCCCGATCCAATCCAAACACCTGTTTTCCCTTGAATCCTAAGCCCTCGCACACCAAATTCTTGAAGGCTAAGAATTATCACTTCCTCTAGTTGTCTTAGATACCAAGCAACATCTTTTTTATGGCGACTTAAATTAATAATTGGATAAAGAATTAGCTGTCCCGGATCGTGATAGGTAGTTTCACCTCCACGTTCAACTTCAATAACAGAAATTTTTTGTGCTTCTAATTCCGCTTCACTAGCCAGAATTTGATTTTCCTTGGAACTTTTTCCGCGGGTTATTACCGCAGTATGGGAACAGATAATTAGATAGTCATCTGGGTCACCAGCGATTAGTTTTTGTTGGAGCTCTTTTTGTAGATCGCGGGTTTCTTGGTAGTCGCAGAGGCCTAAGTCAATTATTTTAAGCAAAGGATTACCTATTAAATTATAATCTTAAGAGTTCGACTCCAAGCAGTCCATCCCTGCTTAACAGTTAACTATCAACACGATGATTATCAGAGCAGGAACATGCTAATTTCTAGGATTGATTTTCAATCAATCACTAAAAAATTCTTTTTTCCAACAATCCACCGTCGCCACAGATCACCTTTAGGATTCCTATCAGCGATGATGGCTTTGGCGTGATAATTTCTAGGATTGATTTTCAATCAATCCTAGAAATTAATCGGTCTTCCCTCAGCGATTGCCATTGCTTCCATCAAAGCTTCCCCTAATGTTGGGTGCGGGTGGATAGTTTCAATAACACTGGTCGCAATACCTTCATGCGAACGAATAATGGCTGCTTCTGAAATCATCTCCGTTGCTTCGCTATGAAGAATATGAACTCCTAAAACTTCACCAGTGGATTTATCAGTTATAACTTTGACCATCCCATCAGTTTCACCAATAGCAATTGCTTTACCGACTGCGGAGAATGGCATTTTACCAACATTATATTCAATGCCTTTTTCTTTAACAGCACGTTCAGTTAAACCTACAGAAGCAACCTGTGGTTGGCAATAAGTACACCCTGGAATATTTGAATAATCCATCGGATGCTCAGCAACTCCACAAGCAACTTCGGAAGCTAAAATTCCTTCATGGCTGGCTTTGTGTGCTAATTGTGGAGGTCCAATAATATCTCCAATTGCAAAGTGATTGGGAACATTCGTTTGTAAATAACCATCGACTTTAATAAATCCACGATCTGTTTTAATTCCAACTTCTTCCAACCCAATATTATTTGTATTAGCTAAAACACCGATGGCAATTAAACAGCAATCTCCACTCCATTTTTCTTCCTGTCCGTTACTCATAATACTGGCAGTAACTGTTTTCCCAGCTTTCTTTAGATTCTCAATCTTAACACCAGTCTTAATAATCATCCCGTTCTTAACAAGAACTTTTTCTAAGGCTTTAGAAATTTCAGTATCCTCTGGAGGAAGAATTTGATCCAGCATTTCCGCAACAGTTACTTGAACACCAAGAGCATTGAAGAAATAAGCAAACTCAATTCCAATTGCTCCAGCACCAACTACTAACATCTTCTGTGGGAGTCTTTTGTTTTCTAAGATTGTACGAGAAGTATGAAAAACTTCACCATCGATCTCAACTCCCGGAATAGTTCGTGGCGATCCACCAGTTGCAATAATAATATCTTTAAAACTGTACTGCTTAGTTCCTTCGGAATTCTTAATTTCTAAAATTTTTCCAGGTAAAATTTTTCCAGTTCCAAAAATAGTTTCAACTTTATTTTTACCCATTAAGTACTTAACACCACCGTTAAGTTTAGCAGCGACTTCACGGGAACGCTGAATAATTGCTGAGAAATCAAACTTTAAATTTTCAACGCTAATTCCAAAATCTTTGGCATGTTTAAAATCAGTATATAATTGTGCTGTGCGAAGTAGGGCTTTGGATGGGATACATCCCCAATTTAGACAGACTCCACCAAGAGCTTCTTTTTCAATTAAGGTAACTTTTCTTCCTAACTGTGAAGCACGAATTGCAGCAGTGTAACCACCAGGGCCAGCACCAAGAACGATTAAATCTTTATTTTCGATGGTCATAAGATCAAACTGTAAATTACAAAATAATTAGAGAAAGAACTTATAAGCGATTTTAGGAGTTTTTACCAGAATCATGAACTCAGTCTAAATGAGTAAATCTTAACTATTAATTTTCCTCGTAAAGCCAATAAAACACTGGAATTACTATATTTTTATCAATAGCTAAAGCATTAACGACGCACTTAAGCTCCCCTGATAAATTGCTAGTATATTTTAAAATCAAGGTAAGGGACAATAATTACACTTTCTGTTCGATATTGATTTTTCAAAGTTTAGCAAAGTAGAACAGTTGTTATACTTTGGTATAATTATATTTTAATATAATAATTAATCTGCTAAGATGTCTAAAGATACAGTAATAGTTGAGTCCAAGACTGCTCTTAAGCAACTAAAAAGGATGCCAAGTTATTTAGTAAAAAATATCAGATTTGGTGCAATTTGCTTGCTGAACATGGTCACTCAATATTACTGGACTTCCCAGGATACCACGACGAAAAACTGCAAGGAGAATTAGCTGATTATCGTTCAAGTAGACTGAACAAACAATGGAGAGTAATTTATTCAGTTGATCATGATAGTAAATTCACCGTGATTAACATCTTAAAAATTACGCCACATAAATACTAATTATTATAAACAATGAATACTCAACATATAATTTTAACCCCAGGAGAAGTCGTTCGCGAATTACGTGAGAAAAAAGGTTGGAGTCAATCAACCCTGGCGAACTTAGTCAGTATGGCAGTCCCTAACTTATCTAATATTGAGCGAGGGATTTCAAATATTGGCGAAGAGCGGGCTATAATCTTAGCGACTGCTTTAGGTGTTTCCCCTGCGTTTATTTTATTTCCTAATGGTTACAATCGAAAGGATTTAAAAGCTAAGTTAGATCAAATACAAAAGAACTTAAAAGAATTAAAATCTAAAAAAGCTGCCTAATCCCCCGTTCTGATTTTCTCTACCCATTCTGGCTTTACCCAACTTGGAAAAAGATTTTCTGGAAGCATCAGAGCCAACCGTGTATTTAAAATTGGATGTTGGCAGTCTAAAAAATAACTACAAAGATTAAGTTCTTCATCAGGCTCACCGGAGTAAAAATTATCCCCTACAATCGCACAACCCAAACCATACTTGGCATGAACTCTTAACTGATGGGTACGCCCTGTGTAAGGCTTAGCAATAATGGCGGAATAATCTTCGCCTTTATCCAACAACTGAAAATGACTTAGAGCAGGCTTGCCCCGATCTTCTACAGCCTTACGCAAAACAGGGTGCCTAGGATCGCGTCCAATTCTTTGCTCGATGGTAATCTCTTCCCAATCAACTGGTTTAGAAATTTTTAATAAATACTTTTTAACGATCGAGCGACTTACAAAAAGTTCTTGCACTATCCCATGAGTATCAGGATTACGACTACAAAGGATTAACCCTGAAGTAGAAAAATCTAAGCGGGAGGGTAAGTGAATTGGCCTTCCATAATGATCGCTTAGATATTGATATAAACTAATTTTTTGCTGTTCTTTGGCTTTCTGACAAGAAAGCCCAGCTGGCTTAAAACAAACTAATAAATCAGAATCTTCATAGATGATCCAATCCTTAGAAAATTTTGGATAACAACTAGCTTGTTGATCTACAGGAACTTTTGGTTGGTAATACTCCAATTTCATGGGAGTCTTTAAGGGAACGTCCTGATAAGCAACCTTGCCATTAATGTAGACTCCTCCCCAAGACATTCGTTCTTCCCAACTATCTTTGGATATCTCTGGCAACTCTTTATTTAAAGCTATTAGAAGAGTACTGGGTGCTTCCGAATAGTAAACAAAGCAATGATAGATGGAACTTAAAGAATCTTTAATTCTTTGCAAATCGGGGAATATACTAGGCGACATTCGATATTAATATTTTTTAAATTACTAGTCGCCTAGTATAACAAGCTCGTAGAGCTTGAAGCGACCCTTGGGGGTCGCTTAGGCATTTAGTCTTATTTTATAAGGCTAAATGTTAGGGAAGACAAATGTACTCAAGCCCAACAATCTGAAAATGCACTTCTTGTCCTCGGGAGCTTTAGCGAAGGTGGATGCATTTTTCCATGCCGTTAAATAAAACCTAATGGGCTTAGTACATAATTACTACTTAATAGCATTAATTAAGCGAAAAAGTCGAAGGTTCAGCACTTCTGGTGCCGTATTGGGAGTAATTAGCTCAATTTCTTGAATTCCATATTTCTTCTCTAAAGCAATTAATTCATTAACGAATTCAGGTTTTAAATACTCTTTTAATTTAAGTTTTTGTAAGTCTTGGCGTTGCAAACGTAACTTAACTAATTCATCCAGTAGGCCCTGTTGAGAAGCGTAATCTTGATCAACAGGTTCTTTACACTCTGGTAAATTTACTACAGCAGAATCCTTTATGTTCGCTAGTTTTTGAACGGAAGCAAACGCCACTTGTCCATCCTTGCCTAAAACCAAAGCACTTGCAAATGAATCTTCCGGATACTCTTCCACACGAAAGCTAACGATTGTCTCCCCACTTTTAATCTCATTAATATTTGTTTCGTTGTAGTACTTAGTTCCTGCTTGATTAAAAATAATTCCAATTGATTTTTCGGGTAAGAAATTAATTTTAGCTTTCAGCTCAATCATCTCAGCTGATAAGCCACTAGCTAAAACAAATAAGATAAATAATTGTCTTAAAATCATGGCTTATTCTTTTTTTAAAACATCCTTTAGATAATCTAACTGAAAAAAGATCTGTGAGTAATTTGCAAAATCATTCTCCAAACTTTTAGCTTGGCGAAAAAGATCTTCAGCCTGAGCTGAACTACCAACACTTTCAGCTTTTGAATTTGCACTTCCTAAGATTGGAAAACAATCCCGTTCTAGTTTTACCGTATCACTTCCAGCCACTATTTCTAATCCACTCTTAACAATTAAACTGTAACTTAGACTAAGAATCGGAGCTGGCAAATCAAATCTTAACTTAACCCCAGTATCAGTCTGATCCTTAACCGCTGGACTAAGCATACTAGATTGGTCATCCAAATTTGAGAGTAAATAATATTCCTCACCTGCTTCGGCATTCTCCACCTCAAAGAACAACTCCATACTTTGTCCTGCTGAGGGAAGTTCTTCATAAGAATTAAGATTAAAAATACGAACATCTGCCAAAACAGTGTTGGTAATTAATAATATTAGCAGTGTTAAAATTAACTTTGTGCAGGAGTGATCGACCATGTGCCTTCAGTATTATTAGTATTATTTTTATAGGTACCACTGATTATTCCATCAACAACAGATCCTTGCAAATGTAAAACTATACCATTTGATTTTACACTTAACAGGCCACTTGTGCCCTTAGCTTCTAAAGTTTCGGCATCAATTAAAACTGGCTGCCATCCTGGAATACCGACTAGTACCGCGATTTGATTACTATTTGGTAAAGAAATTAAAGTTAAAGGCGTACTTCCCTGCGAAGTTAAGCCATTGATTGCTCCAGAGTAAATCCCTGCTGGCAATAAAGGGAAATTCAATTCGCTATCATTAGTAGTTTCATTACCTGCTACTTGCGACTCTGGACTTAACTCAGCAGATCCGGCGAAAAAACTTTGGTAAGCAAAATATCCAACACCAATGGCAACCAAATAAAACAGCAAGGTCTGCCAAAGTGGTGTCCTGCGATCATTTAAAACTGGTTGTTGATAATTAAAATCATTGTAGTTTGCTGGTGTATCACGGTCGGCATGTCCATGAACTTCTTCTTGTGCTGTTTCGAGTTCGTCATAAAAATCTTCTACAACTTCGGGAGGAGAAACATGAACATAATCTGTATTATTTTCAGAACTAGAATCAATTGTTAGATCTTCCAAATCAGCGAATTCTTCTTCATCATAGTCATCCCAATTTTCGGCTTGTTCCTCAACTTCAACTTGATTCTTTTCTGGTGCTCCAAATTCAAATCTGGGCTCTGGGGCCAACTTAACTTGAATTTTCTCAGTTGGAGTTTTGCTAACAACTGGCTTTACAGGAACAACGGGAACTTCTTGAACTAACTCGCCAAGCGGATCAGCAATCGCAGCTTCTTCCGCAATTATCTGATCTTTGTTTTTTAAGAAATTTAAAAGCTCAATCGCATTATAAAAGCGTTTCTCTAAATCTCCTTCTAAAGCAATACTTATCGCTTTAGAAAGATGTACTGGGATTTCCTTGTTAATAACATGAAGTGGTGCAATCGACATCTGTTCACGCGCATCCATTGCTTGTGCCAGTGATAAATTCTTAAATGGATGATGTCCAGAAAAAATCTCATAGAATGTTAAGGCTAATGAATACACATCAGAACCAGGTCCTGAGGCTTCGCCTTTGAAAATTTCTGGTGCCATGTAATCAAGAGTTCCAACTCCTTTCTGTAATTCATCCGACGTTGTTGTTTGTCCAGGCAGAGTCGCAACCCCAAAATCTGATAAACGAACTTGGCGATTATTAATTACTAGAATATTTTCAGGCTTAATGTCCCGATGTAACATTCCGATGTTATGCAAGAACGCTAAGGCTTCCGTAATTTGCATAAAAAATCTTTCCGCTTGTGCAACTGGAATTCTAGTCTCTTGTTTTTGACAGTAAACGCTTAAGTTAGCTTCGGGTGCATATTCCATTGCTAAATAACAAATAGAATCAACCGAACGGAAATCTTCTAGGCGAATGACATTTTTATGACGTGCCGTAATTAAGGCTAATGATTCGTGACGTAATAAATCAGAGTTGTGTTCTTTGCCTTTGTTGGGAAGTAAAACTTTGAGGGCAATTTCTTTATCGTCATTCAGAACGTGTTTAGCACGATATACAACGCTACTTGCACCCCGACCTACTATCTCAAAAATTTGATAGCGGGAGTCAAAAATCTTTCCTTTAGGTGTAGCTTGAGATGAATCAGCCATTAAAATACAGCATTAAACAACAACAGTTAATTACAACAGATTCATCCATGAATACAATTCTATCGACCTATCAATTCTAATCCTTGAATTGATCCATTAATAATTAACTGTTATATATAGTTTTTACATAAGTGTGATAATAATAAGTAACTAATTTTATTAGATTTTATTTTCAACTTCAATTAAAACCAATATTTATGCGCTCGTAGCTCAGTTGGATAGAGCATCTGCCTTCTAAGCAGAGGGTCCCGTGTTCGAATCGCGGCGGGCGCATTTTTTCTCCTTTTACACCAATTACTTAACAAAGCGGAAAAGAGTTCCAAGCGCATCTTGAATTTCATGCTTCACTGGTTCTTCATTTTAACCTAAATTCATTGAATGAAAATTTACATTCATCCAGCTATAGTTGCTTTATAATAAAATGAATGCTCCTAGTAATAGTTTTTTAACGATCGTTATTTTTCTTTCTACTTTCTTTTTTTATTTACAATTTGGAGAATATCTACAATCAGGAGACACTGAACCAGCAGAAAGACTACCAGTAAGTATTCTTAATGAAATGGATTTAGACTTTGATGAATTTTTTGAACGACAAGAAACACTCCCTTATCAATATAAGAGTATAAACAATCGGATAGTCTCCTCTTATTCAATTATTCCTGGGATACTAAACGTACCTGTGTATTTATTTGCTCATAAACTTGGCTTAGATCTCAAACTTAAAAAAAATCAACTTTATCTTTCGCACATAACAGCAACAGGCCTGTCCGCAATCTCAGTCAGTTTGTTATTCTTAATTCTAGTACATTTTGTTAATCTCAGGATTGCAATTTTCTTTGCCTATATTTATGCCTTTACTACAAACATTTGGAGTGTTGCTAGCCAATCATTATGGCAACATGCACCTTCTTTGTGTTTTCTAAATCTAGGCATCCTCTTACTACTTACCAAAAAGAATTACTTAATACTTCTCGCTGGTATCATGATAGGGTTTGCTGTTTGGAATCGTCCAACTAATATATGTTTTGCAATCACACTAATAATCTATTTGATGATGGCAGATCGTAAGAGTGTAAGCTTCTTCTGTATTGGCGGAACACTACCTGTTTTATTGATGATCTGGTATGCAAACGTATACCTTGGCTCATTTTTTGAATATCGCAATACTGGCGTCTACGGCATATCTGCTTTTAATGGCAACTTTATTAATGGATTGGCAGGAACACTAGTTAGTCCTAGCCGAGGAATATTTGTTTATACACCTATTTTTATTCTCAGTATTGTTTCCTTACCGAAATTCTTTCAACAGGCCAATTACACACTAATAAAATCTTTTCTACTTGGCTCTCTATTATTGCTTTGTATCAATGCACAATGGTTCGTGTGGTGGGGAGGTCATACTTATGGGTATCGTTTAATGATTGAGGCAATTCCAAGTTTAATAATTGCTTTAGCAATAAGCACTCAATCAGGAATGTTGTTAACAAAATTTAAGAAATTAATATTTACTCTTTTGTTAATTATCTCATTATATATGCAAATTTTGGGAGTTTCGATCTATCCCTGTGGCTTTAATAAAACTCTATTAATAAATCCAGAATCAAAACTATGGTCAATCTCAAAGTCACAACCTGTTATTTGTAGTAAAAAGCTATTGAAAATAATGAATTTTTAATTTCTATTTACGCTTACTATTGTCCTTTTGAGATTACCTGACACTAGCCGTGAGCGCTAGATATCCAAAATAATGCAGTTCCAATTAATACTACTCATAAACAACTCGGATAATATTATATTTTTACCTCATGTCTTAAACACTACAAAGGTTCACAATTCTCTAGTTCTTCCTCTAATGGCCGCTTGTCTCAGTATGATTGAATTAAGTCAGACTCAACTTTCTTGCGAGCGAGTTGCCTGTTACAAGAAATTGCTTATTTTGAAGTTATTAGTAGCTCACGTTTTACAAGTAGTTTTAATTTCTTATAATCAAATAAGTTATTTTAGAAGTATTTTGACGCCAAGATAATTATTTTAAAATGATATAAAATTTTAAATCGCAGTATTTATCTACCATATCGTTTGCCCTATCTGCCTGATCAATTACTAAAGCAATATCCAATAATACTTGACTTTACCAAAACTAAGAAAATTACCGATCGATAGCATTTATTTGAAAACAAACTTTAACACTACTTATATAAACTTACCAACATACAGCCTTGGATGATAAAATTTAAGATTGATAGAATTCAAAGTAATCAGCTTCTCTATAATCAAGTTAAAGATAAAAACTTATTTATATAAATAAATTAAATGAATCAAAGGCTAATTTCGGAATTATGCAGTTCTTTTAAGTATGCCAGTCTGGAGCTTTATATGAATGATAATATCTAGCTGGCGTGTTGATTAAAACCAAAATACTTGTAACATCTAGTCGCTAAGATTTTTTAATGTTGAAAAGTTATTTCCATGAAACCTGCCCCTCAAAAGGATTCCCGATCTACAGAACTTAAGAGTTTAAGATTAAACCGCTCTCCTTATTCTCAAGATATTAAAACTGCGATTACTAAGGGCTTAAAAATATTATTAGCTGCACCAAAATTTCCAACTGTTCAAGAGCTTATTGCTTTAGCTGATAATGCGATTGAAGAAGTATTAACAGGTAAGAAGAAAAAATCACTCCACAAATTAGAAAAGTTTCACGATCAAATCAAAGAAGTAACAACTGAAATTATTTCTTGGAGCATTAAGCAAACAAAAAAATTTGATAGTGAAGAAATTAAATGTCCAAATCACTTGCGAATTGCATTAGCTATCCCAGGACATGATATTCGGACCAATTTAGCTATCTTCTTAGCTGCTTTCGAAAATTTCATTGAGGAATTAAAGATCAAAAAAACCTCCGAACAGAATCTACGGTCAATAAAGGAATTATGCTTACCCAAAATTATCAAAAACCTTCCGCTTTATGAAACCCTTATTACACAAATAAGTTTTATCTTAAGTGAAGGTATGTCCAATTTTCAAGGCGTTGTCCCAATTAAGGATTTAAAGGAATATGCCCCTCAAAAAGATATATACACTAGTCGTTATCGACGAAAAACTGACCTCGGATCTTCTCAGATTGAAAGAATTAATTTAACATTTGAAATTAAACCTGAAATTGCCGAATTGACTTCAACTGAGCATTTTGCAATGCATCAGTTTCTTCGTAACGCTAAACGATTTGCCAAAGAAAATGTGATCTGTGAAGTTCTCCATATTGCGCATGTAAAAGTTTTAGCGGTTATTGATGATGGACTGGGTGTTTATGATGGTGCAGAAAACACAAAGGGAACACGTGGTAAACCATTAGAATCGACTGAACTTAACAAAATTTTCCATAACTTTACTACAAGCAGCGGAGGACTAGGCTTAGATGCCGTAGCTTTTAGCGCAAAACTATCCTCTGGTGCTGTAATGGTAATTTCTAAAACAAATAATGGAACATTTGTCGGAACGGATGGAGCTAATGAAACATTTTACATGTTAGATCTCGCTCTACAAACTAGAATAATCCAGGAACTTACGCCTCATACTACAACTGGAGCAAGCTTTCTTTATATTTCAGTTTGATTCACTACAAGCCTGTAAATCAGATGGAGTTTTAGTGTTCAAATTGGCACTTGCATCAACACGCATAATCGCTTTTTATATAGTTATTCCAAAAAATTGATGATCTATTTATAAAATTCAGTAAATTTTTTTGTATTATCTATATGATTTTATTGTATCTCCGCGGGAGATAACACCCAAAAAGTAATTTACTAACGTATATTACTTTTTGACTTTCTATATGATCACACACTTTATTCTAACTGCTCATAACTTGATTAGCTTAAGTTGTAAAAAAAGATGTCGGCAAAAATAGACCCTAACAATCTGCCCCCTGATCATTCGGCATTTAATCCTAAAGCTTTTGAACTAGAACTCCAAACTTTTCAGACACGAGCAGTTTTTCCGCCACAAACAATCATCTCTTTTGTTGCTAAAATCTATAATAATTATCTAGGTTTGACTGACAAGCATAAACAAACATTTAAAAGAGTAATTGGAGAGAAAATTAAAAACTTAAATCTTGGCGCGCATTTTGCTCAAGCTACATTTTTAGACAAAACCACGATCAAAGAATTTCCTAATTTCTTAGCTGCCTATCAAGCACTCGGTCTAAAATTAGAGAGTACATTAATCGATCGGACAATTAATTTAATTAAAGATCAATCAACAAAATGGTCTACTCAAAAACTTTGTGGAGTTCTAAATATTCTTCAACAAGAAAACATTTCCTATAAAATATTAGGTATCACTGTCGCCGAGTATATTGAGAATAATGCCCCCACAATTAAAGCATCTTCAGTTAAAGAGTTACAACAATTTTCTAAATGCTTATTAAATTCTGGTCATTTTAACTTGAAAGCATATCAAATCCTTGCCGAAGCTGCGCAGCAAATGCTGACTAATGATAAAGGATCGAATCAAATTGAAGATTTTGCTAAACTGCAAATTTGCTTTGCAAAAGCAAATTTTAGAGATTTAAAATTTTCACAATCATTAGTAAAAGGTTTAAAGGAAAAGGTCGAAGTATTATCTTTTAAAACAGTGACCGAAACCCTGCGCAGTTTAGCAGTTCTGCGTATTACGGATCTGGCTCTTACCGAAAAACTTACGAATGTGATTACTGATCAGCTAGCAAAAAGTCCCGAAAAAAACTGGACTCAAGTTATTGCAAATGCTGCCTGGTGCTTAACAATTTTAAATGAAGATTTGGCAAAGATCTTTCTACTTCAAAGTATGTCTGCGATTAAGAATGAAGGAAATTCGGTTTTTGGCAATCTACAGTTACACCAAACAGTGGTGGCTCTTGGAGTTAGACAAGATCCCTTTCCAATTAAATTCTCTTTAAAAGATCAAGAAAAGCAATTATCCCAAGTAAATGGCTTTGAACTAGAAGTAAATAATACCTTAAAAAAGGTTCTAAAAAACCTAAGTGTTCGAAATCAAAAAGGTAATAAAATTAACGTCAATCAATACCAAAACATTGATGGAGTTGTCGTAGATTTTGTGGTGACAATAAAGAATCCTGATTTAAAATTAATTATTGAATGTGACGGCGTGCCCTATCACTTTATTAATCGACAAGTTTCCGAAGGGCATGTTGGAAATGACATCTTACAAGATAAAATATTTACGGCCCGGGGATATTCAGTAATTCACTTAAATAGTGAAGAATGGTTTGCGGAAACTAGTGGAAAAATAAAAAATAAGGAAAACTTGCTTCGCAGAAAAATAGCTGAGGTCCTCCGTAATAAAAGGAAAGTTTAATTTATCAGTTGATTTAATTAATAGAGCTAACAGGAGTGTTAGCTAAAATGAGAGGTCAAGCACGTTTGAGAGGTTAGCTTCCACCACATCCTCCACCCCCACAACCACCTCCTCCGCAAGAAGAGCCGCCTCCGCAAGATGAAGCACCACTTCCTCCACTGTCACTTCCACTACTACCAGAGTCATTTGAGCTATCATGGGTACAGTCATTAGAACCACTTGAGAAAAGTGACTGCCAAAACCAGGAATCATTCGTAGTTGAACTACCGGCACTTGCACCACTATCAGTTGCAGCATAGTTATTATTAGAACTTTCTCTAGTAGTAGCTATTTCTTGTTTTGGTCGGATCCAAATATCAACGGGGGCATCTTCTCCAAAAACTTGTTTATATGTCGCCAGAGTTTTTAGATACTGTCCTTGATATTTGGCATCATGAGCTGCTTCTCCGGTGCCTGGGCTATGGTGGATAATCCTGCCAATATTTTTAAGGCATAAGTCCTCAATGTATGACTTAGAAAACATTAAGTGTGTGTGCCAAACTTCATCTACTACTAGTGAAGGAGTAACCTCATTTGGTGCGGATGCGGCTAGCACCATAAACCTTAAATACTCCTGCTTTGCCTTAGCAATAAACTGCTTGCTCCAGCCTTGTTCTTCAAGCAAACGATTAGTGAGTCCAGGTTCGGGGAACTCAAAATTTTGCAACTTAGCATCTAATATCCTAGCTTCTTGGACTTGAGAACTAGAAAGTAATGGAGCTGCTACCGCCTGAGTACTTGTTTTTTTACTGGATCCTGACCCGAAAAAGAAATCCCTTAGTGACATTTCTACTGGTCC
This sequence comes from Bdellovibrionota bacterium, assembly GCA_041740355.1. Lineage (GTDB taxonomy): Bacteria > Bdellovibrionota_C > UBA2361 > UBA2361 > CALJRW01 > JANNBC01. Next base: position 39,696 of record JBGSMD010000011.1, on the reverse strand, counting down.
TTGATGTTGTAACATTATTTATCCTTTAAAAGTTAATCTTAGGTTTGATCGGCTTCTGAATTGGAGCTTTACTAACCTCTCTTAAGGCATTTCTAGATGAAAACCTGCTCTTACTAAATGAAAATTATTTTGATATAATTTATATAAATTATGCAAAATAAAACTTTAAGTAGATTATATGATAGTAAGTAGGATATAATTATGAATATAATCAAATTATTGACTAACTAGTTGCATCTATAGTTAATTAATATCTAGACAAAGTCCGAAACAAACCTATTTAATATGAAGACCAAAAAATTAACTTTCGAATGTTCTAATGAGCTAAAGCAACTTTTAGCTGACCCCCTAGAAGAATGGAAAAAGAAAAAGGGTGATTATACTGAGCTTGCTCAAAAATGTGGAGTAACACCTGCTTACCTCTCGCAACTTAAAACTTACGGGAGAATCCCAGGTCGCTCAGTGCTTGTCCTCCTAGCATTTAATTTAGATGTTAGTGGTCAGCAAATTTTTTCAGCTGCTCGAATCGAAGAAGAATTTCCTTACCTAGCCAACTTAACTATTACCGAAAAAAATAAAGCTGCCAACGAATTAATTTCACTAAATTTTAATACTGATAGCTTTGCTAATTTAATTCGAAATGTAGTACGCAGTGAAATGCACCAGAAGAATGTTAAGGACTTGCTGACGGGAAGACCTCTGCGCATGGGCGTGAACTATAATCACTATTGGCTTTTTGGATCGCAAACTCCACCTAGTGACAATAAGCACACTGGCTTCTATCCAGAGTTTTGTAAGATGCTAGGGCTTGCTTTACAAAAAGAAATTGAACTAGTGTATGTTCCATTTGCTGAATACCGAGCTAAATTAGCTTCGGGGCAAATTGATTTATTTGGCCCCACTATGATCGTGCCAAATCTTGGTTCCCAAATACATTTTTCGCTACCAATTTATCGTTTAGGTATTTCCGCAATCATGCGTAAAAGAAAAAGTACTGATTTATCAGATCTACCAGAACCAAAAATTATTCCAGAACTTCGTGATGAGAAATATAAGATTGCTGTTCTTAGAAATTCACTCCCCCACCTAATCGCTAATACTAAACTAAAAAGATCTGATGAATCATTAATCCTTTGCTCCTCAGATGAGGAAGGCATTGAAAGAGTGACGCTTCGAGGGCTAAATCGCCCGGCGCATTTATTTCTTACAAACTCGATGACGGCGATTTTAACAGCAAAGAAACAACCTAAAGACTTACAAGCGATCTTTAATAGGAAAGAGACCCTACTAGACTTAGCTGAAGAATCAATCGCTATTAGACCGGATTGGCCTGAGATTGTCCCTGTAGTGAATGATGCTATTCGTTTCTTACAGTCACGAGACGGCTTACCTGAAAGACTAGCCGATCTGCATGGAGCAGAAGCCGATTCTATTATTGAAATTATCAAAACAAATCGTAATTAGCATATTCAACATTTCTATTTGAAAATTATCCAGTTTAGAATAATCTAGTAGCATTAACTATTCAAACTAGAAAATAAAGTTATTACTTATGTTTATAATCAAATCGCTCCTGAATCTTTTTCTAATTATAATAATCTTAACAAGTTCAATTGTTGCCGAAGAATTTAAAATTCCCGCAATGGTTGGACTGACCGGAGCTTCGGCTGTTTTTGGTAAAGTTGAACTTGAAGCTTACACCTTAGCAATTGAAGAATGGAATGCTAAGGGTGGATTAAACGGCAAAATGATTTCCTTAGAGCTGGAAGATACCCAAACAAATCAAAGACAAATCTTATCCGCTTTTCAAAAACTTGCACTTAATAATCCACCGGTCATCTTAGGGCCAACATGGCTCGACACCTATCAAGCAGTTGTCCCCTTGGCAAAGCAAAAGGGTATTCTTTTAGTAACACCGAGTGCTTCCAAAGAATCCTTTACTAAAGAGAATGCCGAGTGGCCAATCACTTATTATCACAATTCTACCTTAGAAATTAAGGTTTTAGTTGATGTGCTTAAAAAAAGAGGCTTAGAGAAGATCGGTTTAATTTATCAGCAAGAGCCATTTGCCGAAATGATTCGCAAACTTTTGTTACAAAATGTTCCTGCCCCAGTTATCGATTTAGGTATGCAATCAGGAGAAGTTGATTTTAATGCGGCTTTATTAAAGCTGAAAAAAAATATCCCTGATGTTTTAATACTTTTTGTCTGGGATGAAAGATCGCTTTCCGCACTTCTAAAACAAATTCGACAGCATTTACCAAAAGTAAAAATTGCTTCAGTACATGATGGCGAGGGCTGGTTAAAAAACAAAGCCTTTTTACCTTACCTACCGCAATTAATTTATAGTAAGTTCTTGTTAAGTGATGATACATTTCAAGAGAAATTTGTAGCGCGTTTTGGGCATGAGCCAATCCTAACAGCCTCTAATGCCTATGATACAATTAACGCTGTACTCACAGCTCTTAAAAGTGGTCAACAAACCGGAACTGAAATCCAAAGCTATCTTTTAAACAATCAGTTTAAAACTGTTACCTTTGGAGACTTTAAATTTAGCTCTGATCGTTATATACCTTCAAAGGTCATCGTAGTGGATTATAATGATTCTCAAAGATAATTTTTTCTTAAAAATATCGAGAAGTTCGAGAACAATTTTAGTATATTGTTTTTGAAAAATCATTCTTTTTCATTTTCAAATCTTAAATTTATGTTGGGCAGACAAGCCTCGTAGCAAATATTAAAGCCGTTCTTGTCTCTGAATAAACTAGTTTAGAAATCAATTACTTAAATAAAGTCTTTTTTGACTAAGAACCACAATCGCTTATACTTCCAGTCTTAATTTAAAGACTGGCAAAGTATGTTGTTTATACCAAGACCTCCATTAATGTCCCCACTGGAAGGTGAAAGATTCTCGGGAGGAAGTAAATCTAACGGGCGTGCTGGATTAATTACTCCCCAGCTAGTGGAACAACTGCAAGCCCGACTGCAAAAGGTCTTTAGTCACCCAATACCTGAAAAAGCAATTCGTCAGGCTATCCTTAACTGTATTCATTCCAAAGAAACAAGTTTTGGAGAAGCCTTCGATCCTCATCATTTAAAATATGGTCTTTGTTTAATTAGCAATGATGGACAGGTCTCTGCTGGCGTACGCGTGCAACGCGGAATGGGCACTGCTGACTTACCACTTGGTATGACAGCATTTGGAGAAATCAATATGTCCGGATCATACAACTCTTCAAACAAACAAAAATTAGCAGTCCTTACGTTATCGCAAAATGGATACTGTATTGAAGGAGGTGAAGACTTAATGCTGTGTGAATTTTATCAAGAAGTTCATAATATCAAATTAATCGATCATGGAAGAAATATTCAAATTGGTACAACGGATATTCTTACTGCTAGAAACCCATCCTTTCAAGCCGATCCAGCCTCACCTTCACATATTATGCGAAAGTTAGAAAGCATTCTTCCTAAAGATAAACTCCACAAGGAAGGTTTATCTTTAAAAAATTTACTAAGCGTAACTCCGCCAAGTGTGATTGAGCAAATAACAAATGTTGACTTTGATGCTTTTTATGACGTTGTATTAAATAACTTTGGAGAAACATTTGAAAAGAAACGCTTAAGATCGGCTTATCATTCCGCCGTCCTGGCTTCTGCATTTGCTAAACACCACCGCTCTGCCTCTGGTGGCACTGCCTATGGAGCTGCAATTATGGGTGAAAATAAAATTTTTGCTGGAACTAATCTATATTATGGAAATAATGGACAAGGATTTTGTGGTGAGCGTGCTTCCATGAGCGATATGCTTAAAAAGAAACCTCAAGGCTTAATAGATGGCATGATCCTTTTTTCAGGAAGTTATAACGCGCACCCTGATCCAGAAGTTAATCAACAGCGATGTTTTCCATGTCAGGTCTGCCAAGCAGCTATTAAACAACACATCAATCCTGAAGGTAATAAGCTTTTTATCTTCTTGAATTCCAGTGGATTTGTAACGATCACTGATAGTTTCAACGATCAAGGTATGGTTATGAAAATTCAGTTTGATGGAACAAATGCTAATGTTCTCTCTCAAAATAATGGTGGCGTAGAAACCTTAAGATATACTGGTGCTCGGCACTAATCCTGTTGATTCTAGGGTAAATATTCCCCTAGTAATTCTAGAATTTCCTTCGAACGATCTGTCGGTGGTGCAACAATATTACTTAAATCATACTTCGGACGAATAATTTCTTGCCACTTTCCAGACCAATCCCCCTGTCGCGCCGATGATTCCACTGCAAATTGTCTCAGATGCGTATAGCCATTTGATTCTTTTCCTTCTGGAGAAAGTCTAGAAATTTGTAGCAACCCACAGTTAGGAATACCCTGTTTTAATAACTCACTAAAATCAAGCGGATCATAAATTCGACTAATTTCGGCTTTAGCTGAAACAATAAACTCTCCATGGGTAAAGCCTAAAACACGTTTTCCACCAAAACGTCGATTAAAAGTTGTGAAAGCATGATTTACTCGTTCACTTGTGTAGCGCATCTTTTCTCCCTCATGTGGCGACCAACAAAAAGGATCCTCAATTCTTAGCTTCTCAGCACGAGCAATTAAATCCTTGTCTTGTAAATGATGATCGCCCCAATCTCGCTCTCCAATCCTAGGATTAAGTTCAATAATTAATTTAGGATCAATCCCGGCGGCATCCATCACCCCATAAGCAGTTTCTCGTGCTCGGCGACAGTTGGCGACAACTACCACATCAATGGATTTTGGATCAAAGAAGGGATCCGCTTTAAGTTTTAATCCTAATTGCTTAGCTTGCTCGTGACCTTTACGGACTAAAGGAATATCCCAATCGATCCTAATCAGGTCCATTAACTTTGCTGCTTTCTCAGGAGGAAGCTTACCTGTGTTGAGCAGCTGTTTAAAAAGATTACCCGCTGATAATCCATGTCGAATCAGATTCACTTCTAGTGGTTCGTGACTAAATTGAGGGAGATTTTGGAATCGTTGTACTTCTGATAGCATAATTTAAAAATAGCATAAATCTAATAACTACTAAAGATAATCTTAGACATCGACGAAAACTCACTAAGAACTTGTTGATTAATCGCTAGGCCCTAAGCGTTAAATTCTATATTAACAATAAGAACTGGAAAAACGAATTTGTTTTGATAAATCTTATACAGATACTAACAGCCAAAACTTTTTAATATACCTTCCTTGTGTTTTACTCCATTTGATAAATTATTTATCCTAATACTTGTCGAACTAAAATCGTTTCACAACAAGATGATTTGCATTTTTAAAACAAATAAATTTTAGTTTTGAGACAAACAAGCCTTATAATTTCTTTTAGAAATAAATAATAAGTGGTTTAAACGGCACTTTTCGATATACTGGATACCCGTTTGATTAAAGCGACGATAGTTTTGCAAATGAGATTCAGTAAACTTCTCTGTCCCATGCATCTCTGGATCCGTTACATTTCCCCAAACTAAATAATTTAACTTTTTATGTTCGGGAGATACTGCTCTCGCCAGGCTTGGATTAGCATTTTGGGCAAAGACCGCTAAATAGTCATAGACAGTCTTTATCGCATCGGGATTATCAGTCTGAGCAAATACTTCACTATTATGTCGCAATCCATTAATTGAAAAGTTTCCCGTTCCAAAGACCATTAATTTGCGATCTATTACCATTACTTTCATGTGGGGAATTAATGTCCAAGTATCCTTAGAATTTACATTGGGATAATAAAAATCAAAGGTGGAGTTAAACTGACCTGAATAATTAGCCGAACTAAGATAAACTTTTACGCCACGATCCTGAGCAAGTTTTAAGGCCTGATAGATATTTTTATTAGTAATTTGAGAAACGAGTAAAACCAACTCAAACTTTGCTTGATTAATTTTATCAATAATAAAGTCTTCACTATTTCCTAACTCGGAAAGGAAAAGATATCCCGATGATTTATAGTGGGAAGCTGGCAATACTTGACATGACTTACGATAAATTTCTTTCAGGGCTTTATGTTGAGACTCCTGCGAATCGACAATTAAGTTTGACAAACAGGTGTAATCTTCTTTTGAGGCACAGAAGCGTTGTTGATTCCGTTCAGACAGTGAGATTAGTTCATCGCGAATCCCTAAATCTTCGAAGGCATAGCTAAAATCAATGTAATTAGTTTTAGCTGATGAGGCAAAGTTCATACTGGAAAGAATACTAGTATTTTTTTGCGGGGATGCAATAAACTTCAAATGATAAGCCATTTCAAAATCTTGCCCACCAAAATTGGGGATTTGAAAAAATCTTTCAATTTGATTAGTTGAAAACAATAGGGCCCTAGTTTGTAACTCTGGTAAAACAATGCCCAGATCATAGTTAAAATAAATATTTTTATTATTTCCATTTCGGGCAGCATTAATAAATTGTGTTAAGGAGAAATTCCCAAGAGACATAGTTGATAAATATAGGTCGTTAACTGTTCGATCGTTAAGGTATTCTAACGTAATATTACTAAGTGGAAATTCAGGATGGGCTTTAATTTGTAAATCATGAATTGTTTTAATACTTTTGATTTTTTGTTTTGGCTTAGCTTTCTCTAGTAATCTTGCAAAAGTTAGATTTTCATGACAATTCAAAAGATTAGGATTTATCAATGGAAGGTCTAAGAACGTGCGATAGCACAACCCTGCTTCTAAACACTTACTCAGCAGATTGTTAGTTATGTCCTGAAAAACTTTTTCACCGTTGGGGTCAATTACCTCCTCTAGTTGCATATCAAAATCCCAGTTTGTTGCTTTAAGATATTCTTCAAATTTTTGACAAACAAGACTTTTGTTAATTAATCGCGTACTAAAAAAATATGGAAACTTAACGATTCGTTTATTTTGCTTAGTAATAATCAAGATTTGATCGCTATTGGTTCCTGAGCATTTAAATTGTAAATCCTTAGCCGAGATGGAAACCATTGGCTTATTTTCGGCTAACAAAAATTGCTGATTAAAGAGCAGAATAAAAAAGAATAATAGTATGTAAGGCATTAAAAACAGTAATTTTTTAAAAGTGACGCATGAATTAATTTAGAATAAAAATATTTTTAACAAATCACCTTCTTAATTGATAAATAACGTGGGGAGCTTGGATCCGAAGCTACAGCAAATTCTCTGCCATTAGATTTCTTTGTCACAATTAAGGGAAGAATATCTCTAAAACTTTTAATAAAACTTAAATATTCTAACATTGTTAACTTTATTATTATCTCGGAGCTTTTTAAAGAGTTAATGTAATCTTTTAAGTGAAGATAATTAGCAGTATTTCTTAGCTGATCTTGTTCTGCAGGATTATATTGATTTAAATTAAAAATTTTCCAGCAATCGGAACTTTTCCAAACTAAACCACCCTTAAGTTCACTACTAATGACTTGTTTTGTGTGACTCCCCCTTAAGTAATATAAATGATATTTCTCAAACCATTTTTTCGAATCATTGATTAAATACTTGCAGCGATTGTTAGATATTATTGCAGTAGGATTCTTTAATCCATAAAATCTTTGAAGTTCTTCCTCCTCTGGTTTGCTACTTAATTTTAAAAATCTTCGGTGATTCGCTGGCTTATAAAATTCATATTTATGAAATAGTTGATATATTTCATCAATCAGGTGCTCAGTATTACTATCTAAATCAATCTTATACATGAATTTAAGATATGGGATCATTAAATCAGGGAGTGGTTGATCTTCCGCAACTATAAATAAATATGAATTAGCTAAAAATCTTTTATAAAATGTTTTTTGAAGTGAGAATCTCTTGATTAAATCTTCAGGAATAAATTGCTCCGAGAACACAACTAAATAAAAATTATAAGGACGTTCGGAGAGGACTAAGCCTTTGACTAACAACTCAAAGTTACTATTTGCAAGTAGCGGTGCCATTGTAATCTGATTTCTTACTTGCTCATGAAAAATGGGGCTGAGTATTGGCTTAAATTTGTGGGATAAATAAATAGTTGCTATGAAAAAAGCTATTGCTTCTATTAAGAAAACTGATTGTAAATTATAATCGAAATAAATTAGAAAAATATAGTTCGAACTAAGTGCTAAGCCTAGCTGTATAGCAAGCAAACCTTTAGTGAAATACTTTTCTTGGCCGATGATTTGAGCTAAATTAAAAATTACTTGATATCTTGATTGTAAAACTAAAGCTGCTAAAAAATAGAGGAAATATTCAGCTACTGAACTAGGAAGTATTAAACTCAAATATGGTGAGTTAACAAAGACTAAATAAGAAGCCAAGATAAGAAGTAATGAACAAAAAAATGTGATTGTCATTAATCTCGCGGCTAGGCGAGCTGCTAATTTTTCCTGACCAGTCTGGATAAATTTAAAATAGTCAAAACCCAGTGATCTGCTTGGTTGAGTTAGGAAAAAAAGATTGAAGTTCAGCAGAAAATAATAGGTTAAATAGATTGTCCAATTTTGTTCCCCACTACTAAAAACAATAATCCCCGTAAGCAAATAATAGAAAGGTCGTACCGAACTAACAATAAAATATTTAATAGCTAATTTTGATAAGCGAATTTGATACTTTACCTTAACTTGACCATAGGACTCCCAAAATCCCTGTTTTTTGAGAAATTTCCAAGCAACCTGTAATAAATAAATTTTTTCTAGACTTCTACTTAATAGTACTGCCGACAAATAAAGGATTGGGCCTAATTGATAAGTTAAAACCATCGTGAGGATAGGTATTAATCTTAATCCCAAAAGAAGAGTAAATTTTCTTGGTAATCGACTTTCTAAATAGACGATACTCCAAAGTAGACCGGAGATCAGCTCCAAAGGCAAAAGAATTACAAGAATCAAGGTATAATAAAAATTAAGGTCATTTGTTGCTGCTAGCAATGAAATAACCAAGGCTGCCATTGCTGCATAAACAACAGAGCAAAATATTATTAAGAAGATTAATGATTTGAACTTTTGCTGCGCTGCATATAATTTATTACGCTTTAGCAAATTGCTTATTTGAACGCGTGAATAATTGTATATATTCTTTAAAATTTGCCTGCTAAGAAAATAAACGAATAGGAATAACGACAAGTCTGTGAAAGTAGTAAATGAAAATAATTGAAAAATTAAGGCTAATTCAAAGATTGTAATAAATCTGAAAAGAAGCTTTCCCATAATTGGAAACCGAATACGATATAATAAGTATTGCAAATAAGATTTGAGATCTTGGCCCGTAATTAAGTTTTGAAGTTGCTTTCCGCGTTCTCGATCACGTTCGCTTGATTTAAGTAGACTCTTAAAATTCATGTCCGCGAAATTTTAAATGTTTGAAATATTGCAAAGATAATAGTCCTTTGCTACGTGTTTCTTTAAAATTACACCGGACAAAGGCATTTTTCTTATTAGTTCTAAATACAAAAGCTAGGATCGTAGAAGCAAGCCAAGCATCTAATCGTTTAATTCTTAGCGAATCATCACAAAAAAAGATCAAATCACCTAGATAATTACTGATCTGGTAATTTTTAATGATGAAATTAACCTGCTGAATGGTCTGTATCAATAATTGTTCTTTTGGTAAGGTTTTTTTACTAGCTATCCCCTTACGAATTAAAAACTGCAAGTTACGTTTTAATTTTATTTCTTTAGAGCTATCAAGAAATATACTGCCCTTGTGACTTAGTTTATATCCCAAATATTCTAATGTATGTTTGGGGGTAAAGCCTTCCACCTCCTCTTCCGCATTGAAAATGATGCGTTGTGTCTTTTTGGTATTAAAATTTAACCCACGCTCATTAATAGTTTGAGATAAAAGTTTTTCAGATTCCAAAATAGAATCCAAATTTTGAGTTGTTAAGAAGAAATCATCTCCAAACCTAATATAAAAATCCACTTTCTCAGCAAGCTGAAAATCTAAATCCTGCAAATAAAAATTTGCGATAAAATTAGTCAGACTTGAACCAGTTGGTGCCCCTAAGGATAGTGCCGCGGGCTGTTTCGTATGAAGCGTTAAATAATCCGGAGAAATAAAGGATCGTAAAACTGTCCAAAAATATGGGTGTTGATTGGGGCATTGCTGGGCAAATTGTTGAACAAATAGTTCTGGATTAATTGTATCTGTATAGCTTTTAATATCTTTCTTGATAATAAAATGCCTTCTGGTTAAATTGGCTTTGAAATAGCTTGCTAAATTAGTCAGAGCTAGTCTGTTAGAAAATCCCGGGCGATGAGAATAGAGTGAGCTACTAAAATTACCACTAGCATGTTTAAATAATAACCTACTTAAGGCCTGTTCGAAAATTTTATCTACCCAATTGATACTATAGACTGTTCTCTCTTTATCCACTGAAATGATATTTTGATGACGAAGCTGTGGCGCATAAGTCTGCTTTCGAACTTGTTCCTGAAAATATTTAATCAGTTTATTTTGATTGTTAAGACACCACCGTAAAGTTAAATTTTTATAGATAGGTGCCTTGTTAAGTAGCAAAAAATCATTTTTTGATTTTTTCTCTAACTCCCTAAAAATACTCTGATAGGTTTCTGGGGATAGTAATTGTTGATAAAAATTCATCTGAGCAATAGCATAGTAAGTGTTAACTAGTTCAACAATATATTGTTATTCCAAAAAATAGATTACTTAACAATAAAATAGGGCAACTTGTTTTTTGTAATAAAATATGGGGTTTCCTTTCTGGGGAATATAAAGTCACAAAAAGTAATTTTCTTCCATAATTTACTTTTTGGACGTTCTATCTAATGATCCTTGAAGTCCTTCAGTCCTCATCTGGTTGAGGTGAAAAATTATTGCTAGGGCAAGACTTAATCACTACTAATAGAATAATGCAGATTGAAGGAAATGCTGGGCATTAATTTTGAATGTTGCTAAGAAAGGCAACACCTAAACACTCTAGAAACCACTACCTATCCCCGCAAGCTTTTAACAGTAGTTTCCCAAGTTTAATGGGGAAGCCTTTCGGCGACTGCCCAGCATATTAATTATATACAATTAAAATCTTTGTTACTATACTTATTAGTGTCCTAAAACCAATTAAAGTTAAACTCTCAAAATTTGTTGATTAAAATGTACAAGAAACTCGATCAATTAATTATCGAAGCTTGGTGGGATTTAAGAAAAAGTTGAAATTCATGTCTCTTAGCCAAGTTTGCTTAGTATTATTAACTACATTTTTTTCTTGTCCCTTACTATTTGCAGATCCTGAGGATTTGTTTTGTGATCAATTTAAACCTGATGATTCACTAGTTTGGTCTGGAGAATCAACAACCTATGAACTACTGGAAGCAGAGCTAATCGCTCCAATTAACTCCCTGATTGCTCCGATACAGTGGATCGGAGATCGTGATATTTTCACTTTTCTTCCTTTACTCGAACCTGCCTCTAAAATGAATGCCTTAAAGAACTTAAAAGTTGGTAGTCATTTCCCAACAACTGATTCTTTATCATTAGAACTTTCCCATACAGGACTGCAATTTAATAGGGTAATAAAAGTACTGGATCCAAGTCCTAAAATATCCTCAATCTTAAAAACAGGTCGCTCTTTTAGGGCCCAATTAGGTATCTTTAGTACCATCGCAAGCCAAAAATATATTTCTATGTTAATTCCAGACCTAGACGCTCAGATAATTTTTGCACCAATTAATAGAGAAAATCTCAGGGCATTTTCTCGTGTCAATAATTCATTATTTGCTGACAAAACTTATCAGCAGCTTTGCCAAGCAATCCAACCACATTTGGGATTAGAATTTAGTTATGCGACATTATTAGCTATGGCTGGTGATTTTGATTTAGCAAATAAAATGACGATCTCTGAAAAGTCTGCAATTAATGACTTTTTCTCTGTATTTATAGCCGATCAGTATAAAGCACAGCGTCGTAAAGGCAAGAATCCAGATCAAGTTATAAAGATTTCAGGATTAAAATTAATATCAATCTTTATCTTACTCCCATTATTCGATTCTCCAATATCAAAAGGTTGCCAAGAGTTTGTGCGATTTGCCTATACTGTCAGTTCCTATTCGGAATTACTTTCCTGGCAAGTGAAGTTAGATCATTTTATTGAAAAATATTATAATGACTTGTTTATAGAACTAAAGGATAATTTTTTAGTAAAGCAGAAAGAAACTATTATTCAAGCTGTCACACATTCAATTTTATATGGTTCGATTAAGGAGCCTTACGCCCAAAAAAGTCTTTTGAAACTATTAGTTTTAATTCACCAACTTCCGAATAATTTCTATTGGCTTAGAAGTTCCTGAATTAACGAGAAAACACTTTTACTCGCACTTAGCTTAAGCTAGACTTTGACCAATCATGTTCACAAAAGATATCCAAAAACTTAATTTTGCTGTGCCCGTCCTGGGATTTCTATTTATGGGTATGCTTCTTTATTTTAATTGGGAACAGTTATTATATTTTTGCCCTCAGAGTGGTGATTATGCGCTACTAGCACTCTCGGTGGAGCAAGCTAAAGATGGGATTGTCTTTTCTGGCCCTTACAGTCGTTTTGAGTTTAATCATCCACTGCCAACTTATTTTTATATCTACGCCTTACTGGAACCATACGTTTGGTTCAGCCAATACTGGATGAGCAAGTATCAATTAATTAGTTTTTTAATTAACTCATTTTGTATTTTAGCAAGCTTAATAATTTTTAAGCGCTTAACTAAAAAAAATAGTTACTGTTTAATTTTACTAGTTGCAGTCATTTGTTGTTTTTTAAGGACATACTTCATTGGAAGTTGGGGGCCAAGTACACTGCCGGCACCATTACTTTTATTAGCAATTAGCTTTCCCGCATTAATAATCTATGGACAAGGCTATTTGCCGATTGTCACAATCAGCTCAATATTTGTATCCTCTAATCATTTAATCGGTGCAATGATTGCCGTAGTTTTCTTTGTCTGGGGATTAATACATTATTTATTTAAGCGAAACTATAATTTTGTCTGGTCAAGATCGATATTGTTAAGCATCACGCTCATTTTGGTTTCTACTGCTCCCCTAGTTTTAGATTTAATAATTAATCAAGACAACTCGAATCCATTAAAGGTTTGGAATTACCTTTCCCTGAATCAACATTCCAATTCTTTTCAAGACACCATCCAAATTTTTATTAATCATCTCTGGCCAAAAAAACTACATATTACATTTTCCACACTTTGGTTCTCTCTTATTTGGTTAAGTATCATTGTCACTTATCATCGGCTCGATTTCGAATTTAAACTCTTAACTCAGCTAACCTTAATACTTAATGTAATTGCGATTTATTTTGCGTATGGTCTAAAAGGTAATGATTATGGATATTTATTCAGCTTTTATGCCGTGGCTCAAGTATTAACTTTTACCTTAGCTATAATTGTTTACCAAAAATTAATTGCAAACCTGCTTAGAATTCCTAATTTATCTTTCACCTGCAATAAATGGAAAGTCTTAAGTTCGCCGTTATTGAACATAATTTTAAGTTCTTGCTTAGTTGCCGGACTGACAAATTACAATTTCTCTCGTAGATACGAACCGAAGAACTGCAAATTAGAACAAAGCGTTACTCAGCAAACTAAAATTTTTGATCCGACGATCAACTATCGTTTAAGAATGCCCCATTTAGAATCATGGAATATAACCGCCCTCTTAATTTTAGAACTTTATAAGCAAGGTATAAATATTTGTGTGGAGCCAAGTTTGGAATTTCTTTTTAGAAAAAGTTTAACTTGTAAAAGCGAAAATTATTCTAAAGAATATGTTGTTCTAAATGTGGCTCCTGTATCACTAAATTTACATGCGGGTATAACCAACTATTTTCTAATTGGACGAGATGCCTTTTGGATTGACAAGATCAGTAACGAGCGAGTTGATCAATCATAAGAGCATTCTCACTGCGGAAACGACGTCCTTCATAGGATATTTGTCCGAGTATAGATTTATCACTTTTATAATTCTCCAGTGCCTCTTGCAGATAATCATTCGATGGTATTTCCTCGGAGGAATATTGTTCGGAAATTTTAATAATCGCTTTCAATCCTTCATAATAACTTGGATAGCCTGATATATCGTTTAATCCTGTCCTTTTCGAAATTGCGATCTGATCTTTAAGATTTGCAAAGTAATCAAACGTCCACCAAATCTTCGGGAGAAATGGCTTTAGCTCAGGGCCAAAAGGAGGTTGGCCAATACTTCCAATTGGTAAATCAATTTTTAATATCTTCATTTGCTTAAGCAACTCTAGCATTTGAGGATAAATCAAACAGGTCACTAAGTATTCCGGCTGCAAAGATTTAATTTGCATTAGTAAACTTCGAAAATCAGCTTGCTCCGCAGGATTAATTTCAATACGCTTTATGACCTTAATCCCATTTTTTTGTGCAAAATCTTCAATTGCATTAAATGCAAACTCAACTCCGGCTTCTTGAAATCCAATTAGGATAATACTTTTCTTTTCTTCGGCTTTAATTTTTAGAATTATTTTTTGGGCCAAATCTTCGGGGGGACCTGCCATTATAAAGTTATTATTGCCAACTTCTAATATTTTTTGATCCCAAGCAAATGCTAAATTTAGTACTTTTTTATTCTTCAGGGCACTTGCAACTGCATTTCCTCCGTATGACCAATTGGAGAAGATCACCTTGGCACCATCAATATCCAATAATTTTTTTGCTGCTAAAGAAGCTTTTGCTGGAGAGAGCTCATCATCTTCAAGAACTAGTTTGTATTGATATTTCTTTCCAGGATTATCGGCCAGAGCATGTTCCAGTGCCATCCTAGCTTCTTGACCAAAAGCTTGTGCATCTCCACTCAATGGCAGGACTGCTCCAATTTTAAATTCGGGCTGCGCTAATAAATTTGTTGTTATTAGAACTAATGTGCAAAGGGATAATAACTTGAACATAATAATTTATTAAAAAATCTGAAAAGAAATACAACAAACGTATGAAACTAATTAATTGGGACGCCACGTAGGGTAGCATACTATAAGTTTTGTTTTCTCTCTATACTCCAAACTGCTCCAACAATGATAATACTTGCAAGTCCAAAAGTCGCCATTACTCTTGAAAAGACTTTGGTTTTAAAAGCAGATTCTGTAAATTGTTGTCTAGGTTCTTGGAAACTTGTCTGAGATAAATCTACTGGATTAGATCCTGAAGCAAGATTTTCAAGACTTAAAGCAACTGCAGTAAATATAACTGGTAGAGATAATCTTTTTATTAATGTACTTGGTGTCGGATTCATCTTACTGTCTATTATGAAGGAAGTCTTGAATTAGTGACTTAATTTCCTTGACTTGTCGTGGCCCAGTGCTCGCCTTGACTGATTTCACTGCTAAAATTATATTCCCTGTATGAACGAATATGCGGGAATCTTAACTCTAATCATTGCCACCTCCGGCTTTCTTATCACGATGTTGTTATTATCAATTTTTCTGGGTCCTCAAAATAAGACTAAGACCAAACAAGGACCCTTCGAATGTGGTTCAAATCCTGTCGGATCAGTGAGTGAAACTCGCTTTAATATTAGTTTCTATTTAATTGCAGTTCTTTTTATTCTTTTTGATATCGAAATTGTCTTTATGTACCCTTGGGCTGTAAACATCCTAAATCTAGGGTGGAGTGCCTTTTTAGGAGTCCTGAGTTTTATTGGGGTTCTGGCAATAGGCTTAATTTATGTTTGGCGAAAAGGTGTGTTTGATTGGAAAAAATCTTAATTCTCCTAGCCTTAATTATTTGCCTTTTTTTAAATCTGGCAACTTACGCTCCACCAGTTTCCTTCTATTTAGATCTGGTGACAAATTTGCAAAGCTATTTACTTTGCATTCAGTTAATTCTCACAATTTTCCTAGCCTACCAACTTGTAAGGTATCGTAAAAAATTTATTTTCTTTGCTGTAATAATATTACTAGTTCTTAACTTTCGAATCTTTTCAGAAATAAAGAACTTTTATTTCTTTAAACATTCTTACCCTAGCTCACAGGCTAGTAAAGCTCCACCACTTAACTTGTATTTTGCAAAGTTAAATTCACTTTCTTCGCTAAGTAATCTGAAGCAACAAATTAGTGATACAAAAGCTAACGTATTAATTATTAAAAATTATAACCCGTCAATCACAGGAAATTTAATTTCAGCCCTTAGAACTTCGGCTGAAATGAAAATCTTAGAGTATCACAAAGCTGATTTTGATTTACTATTGCTGACCGAGTTCAAATGGGAAATTATTCAAGACAATTTCGATCAGCAACAAAGCCTTCCTAGTTATTTTGTGGCAAGGATCGAATTAAATCAGGAAACTAAAACAAAACTATTATTTCTTAATGCCCTTGATCCTTTAATCGAAGATAATTTTCATACGAACAAAGCCTACTGCCGACGATTAGCCACTTTAGTCAAGAACAACCAAGAACCACATATCGTAGTTGGTAGCTTTTTAGCGACTCCACACAGTCAATGTTACAATTGGTTTACAACGAAAGAACGTGCTTACGATTCACTCTGGGGAAAAGGTCTTGTTCAAACATGGAAAGCTGATAGCTATCTAATCAATCTTAAACTTGATCATATTTTTTATAATAAATTTTGGAACTTAAATTCAGCTTCTACGCTTCCAAGTATTGATCGCTTTCATTTTCCACAATCAGCGAGTTTTACCTTTGACCACAATTTTTCTAAATCTGCTTTAGCTAACTCTGATAAATCTTGACCTGCCATTACTTCCATTGCCTGAAAGCGTTTTGTAAATTTATTACAAGCATCCACCAAACAATCTTCCGCAGAAAGGTTTAACTTACGGCTATATTGAGCGAGAGTAAAAAGTAAGTCTCCAAATTCTTCAGCTTCATGAGCACTGCCTTCTTTGCTATCCAAAAACTCTATAAGTTCTTCCTTTATTTTAGCTTTTATCTCGGAAATCTCATTCCAATCAAAATTGGCTGCTGCAACTTTCTTACCGATCAATTCAGCTTGAAATAATGCTGGCGCAGATTTAGGTATTCCAGCTAAGCGACTAGTCTTATTCTTCTCTGTTTTAATTTTATCCCAATTCTTTTTAACTTCTTCCGCATCAGTGACTACTAGTTCACCAAAAACATGTGGATGACGCTCAATAAGTTTCTCGGACAAAGTAGTAATAACACCATAAACTGAAAAACGCCCTTGGTCGTCGGCAATCTGACTATGAAGCATTACTTGTAATAACAAGTCCCCTAATTCTTCCTGGATTTTTTCAGGATGATTTTGAATGGCATCTTTTAATTCATAACTCTCTTCGATTAAATATTGAACTAGTGACTCATGTGTTTGTTTAATATCCCAAGGACAACCTTTTTCTGGATCTCTAAGTCTTTTAAAAATCTCAACTAGTTCTGTAAATTTCTGATCATTCATAAGTTGTTTAATATTTTGATGATAATGATAATAAATAAATTTCCTGTGCTCCAGCGTGCACGAGCTGAGCACTAATTGCCTCTACTGTGGCACCTGTAGTTACCATATCATCAACTAGCAATATATTACTACCATCCAAACGCTCCTTAAACTTAAAGATATGGGCAACGTTTTGTAGCCGTTCATGATGGTTAAGTTTTGACTGTGGCGTCTTATATCCTAAATGTTGCATTCGAGATGTAAGATCCTCACCATCCAGATTTTTAATTAATAACTCTACTTGGTTAAATCCACGCTTCCAAAGCATCTTTCGATCACTAGGAACCGCTAGTTTATAGTTCCATGTGACACTAGGAAATAAGTTATTTTGATTGTTGGCTAGAATAACGGCTGCTATCTGACAAAGCTTTCGACTGGGTCGATACTTTAATGTATTAAGATAATCTCTAGTTACTGCTCCATAATTCCAGAGGAATCTGCGTTGATTAATTAATGATGGTTTTAACTGGCATTTTACGCAGGTCTCTCGATCGTCAAATAAGTCCCAGAGTCGAAAACATTTAGGACAGCGCTTCAATTTATAATCCACAATTTCAGGATAACATTGAGCACAGAGACTTGCAGAACATTCTAGATTACAAACTAGACAGCGACTTGGAAGTAAATAATCAAGTAATCTCATGATCCAAACAAATTAAAAAGATTAAATCGAAAACGTTGGACTCAAGTTGCTAATTAATAAATATTTGTTGCTGTGATTTATAAATTAATCTGTTAAATTCACTCTAAATCAAGTTTTGGAATCGAATTATGAATAAATTACGACTAGGAATTATTTTAACCTTCCTAATTATTTTACCAAATTTAAACACCGCCTGGGCTGAGAAAGAAAATACTAATCAGGAAATCAAAATTGGATTTATCGGATCATTAAGTTCCTTTGCTGCAAATTACGGAAATGCCGTTTTAGAAGGTGCCAAGCTTGCCGTTGACGAACTCAATGCTCAAGGTATTACTATCGACTTACAAGTTGAGGATGATGGATCTCTAACTAAAAATACGGCATTAGCTTATAACAAATTAAAGAATATTAATCAGGTGCAAGGAATTATTGGTGGATCCTGGTGGATTAACTCTATAGTTAAACAATCAGAAAAAGATAAATTGCCACTAATGTCTTGTGAAACTCTTTACAATGCGGATGTAATTTCTGGGAAAAATTATTTTCTACTACAAGGTGATTTGCGAGAATGGATTAATGTTTATGAGCCCTTGATAAAAAAGCAGGGCTGGAAGAAAGGTGCCATTATTCGCTACACCTCTGGATTTGGCGCAACGCTAGCAAAGTCAATGGAAACTACTTTTTCAAAAGATAGTAGAGAGTTTCTTGGCGCACTTGAATATACTGACATTAATATTCCCAACGCAAGTGATATCGTCCTTAAGCTTAAAAAGTTAAACCCCGATGTTGTGTATGTTGATGGACAACCAGCCGGGCTTGCAACTATTCTTAGAAAATTAAAGGAAGCTGGTCTAACTGAAATAAATATTATTACAAATTCAATAGCTACGGATGTTCAGCGTGATAAACTAGTAGATCTTGCTCCTTTTAAAAATATTTACTACAGCAAGCGAGCCGCTTTTGATCTTACGTTTATTGAAAAATTCAGAGCCAAATATAATAAGGAGCCATACCTTAATGCCGATTTAGGATATTATGCCCTGAAATTACTAGCAGTAGCACTAGCAGAGGCGGATCCAATTTCCAAAATTAAATCGGGAATTAATATCGATAAGCATCGGTTTATATTTAATCAATTGAATCTTTATTCAGGCATTCCCCAAGTTGTCTACAAACTAGAGAATGACTAACTATTGTTTCTGATAGCCGAGAAGCCTTAATGCATTTAAGACTACGACAATAGTAGAACCTTCATGAGCAATCACCGCAGGGCCAATGGACGCAATGTCAAAGATAGTTAGTGGTAGCAAAACTGCTACCATTCCTAAGCTAATTACAAGATTCTGTCTGATAATTAAACGTGCCTGCCGACTAAGCCCAATGGCAAAGGGAAGTAATTTTAAATTGTCTCCAAGTAAGGCTATATCCGCAGTTTCTAAAGCAACATCGCTACTAGCGGCCCCCATGGAAATGCCCACCGTACTATTAGCCATAGCTGGAGCATCATTTACACCATCCCCAACCATTGCTAACATTTTCTCTGTTTCCCGTAATTTTTTAACTGCGATAACTTTCTCTTCCGGCAAAAGACTTCCATAGACATCCGTAATGCCAACTGTTTTAGCAATCGCCTCAGCTACTTCTTGATGATCGCCAGTAAGCATTATAATTTTTTTAATGCCTAAATTTTTTAAATTTGCGATAGCCTCTTTAGCTTCTGCTCTCGGCACATCCATCATTCCAAGTAGTCCGACATAAACTTTGGATTGCATAACAAGCATTGAAGTTCGACCATTTCTCTGTAATTCTTGCATTTTTGCAAGGACCTCTGGACTTGGCTCAGGTAAGCTGCCCGTAGTAAATAATTCTAAATTGCCAATATAAACTTCTTGCCCTGAGACTTCGGCCGAAAGACCCTTCCCATTAATTTCTTGAGATTCAGTTGCCACAGGAACTTGTTGATCCACAAGCTTTAACTTACCATCATTGACTATCGCCCGTGCTAAAGGATGATTGCTCAAGCTCTCCACCGCAACTACTAACTTTAATAACTCAGTTTCAGAAATGTTATTAAAAGTGATCACATCTGTTAACTTAGGTTTACCTTCAGTGATTGTCCCTGTTTTATCTAAGGCCAAGGCGGTTAATTTTCCAAGTTCCTCAAGTGGACGCCCTCCTTTAATTAATACTCCATCGCGCGCTGCTCTGGCAATTCCACTTAAGACGGCGCTCGGTGTGGCAATCGCCAAAGCGCAAGGTCTAGCTGCGACTAGAGCACTAATTGCTCGGTAAAAACTTCGAGCAAAGGTTTCATCCACTACTAAGAAAGCAAAACATAATGAGACAACCAAAATTAGCAGCGCTGGTACGTAATACTTCTGGACTTTGTCAGCTAAGATTTGAGTCTCTGATTTTTGCTGTTGCGCTTCGTTCACCATCTTAATCAGACGAGACAGGGTAGAATCTTCCGCTAATTTTGAAACACTAACTTCCAAGGAAGAATTTCCATTAATTGTTCCAGCAAATACTCGATATTTTGGATCTAGTCTGGAAACTTCCGAAATTTCAAAATTTCGATTTGGAATTTCTGTTTTTTCTACTGGCATACTTTCACCAGTAATAGGAGCCTGATTAACGCTACTGCTGCCACTAACTACGACTCCATCCGCTGCAATTTTAGTATTTGGTTTGACTAAAATGATATTCCCAATAACTAATTTTTTAACAGAAATTTCTTGGAACTCACTGCCAACCTTTAAAAGAGCAGTTTTAGCAGCAAGTCCCGAAAGTGCGGCTATCGATTTTTTGGCTTTATCTAAAGCTCGATGCTCAAGCGCATGGCCCATACTAAAAAGAAATAATAATAAGGCACCTTCCGACCAAGCACCAAGAATGCCAGCACCAATTGCAGCAACTACCATCAAGAAATCTATTTCAAACTTTCCATGTCTTAATGAGTGAATTGCTTCTTGAATCGTATAGTAACCACCAAAAAAATAACTAGTTAAATTACAGGTTAAGCTTATGATTTTAGGAGCATCTAAAAAATTTTCTAAGATGTATCCAAAGACTAATAAAATTCCAGCTAGGATACTAAAAATTATTTCGGCATTTTTTCCTAGAAATGCAGTTAAGGGATCGGAATGTGAATGATGGGCGTGGGAACTGGACATTTTATCTTTAATATTAAGAAGTCAATCTAATATAAGTGAATTCGGCTATTTATACTAGGCGAGATTGAAATTATAGTTTTCATAAATTAGTCATCTAGTATCAAGGCGCAGCTCGCTGGAAGCATTTTCAAATCGGCTTAGTACTACCTAATTGGTTTTAGAATATTCATGCAAATATCAGGCAAGTGAATGGAAAGAATTACATCCGATTTGTAAGACTTGCGGTATCCGTTCACGAGGAAAGCAAATGTCATTTGAAAAGATTTTTAAAGAGCAAAAAACTAACTCGTTCCATGGTCAAAATCTGCCCCTCACTCCTTAGTACAAAGTGCAACCGCGGAAATGATTTTCTACTGTAATGTAAACCGCTAGTGTCTCTTATTTTGCTTCCTCACCTGCTAAAGTTGCACCTTGGCTGAAGCTTGAAAGCCATGTTAGCAGACAAAAAATGCTCCGAAGGACAAGAACAGCAAATTTACATGTAAATTGCCCTCCTCCAAGGGGATCCACTTTTTACAAATTACGTGAAGAGTTGAGATTTGCTAAAAATAAGAATTTTAATATACTCTGATTAGTATCGGCTCGATCGCCAAGTGGCTAAGGCAATGGTTTGCAAAACCATCATTCGTGGGTTCGACTCCCACTCGGGCCTTTCATCTTTTTTAGGTATGCCGATAGGTATACCTAAAAAAGATGAAAGGCATCTTAATTCCAATACAAAGTATTGAGGATTAAGGCCTACTTTCTAAAGCGCGTTTAAATTGAAGAACGAAGTGATTCAATTTATCGGCCTAAAATCTTAATTTTATTACGAAGTAATAAGAATTAAGCGGTCCTAGATACCTATCACATTGACTGTACTTATGTGACCGTACTTAATTCCGATACGTAGTAGAGAGAATTAAGCGGTACTAGATACCTGTCACATTGACCGTACTTATGTGACCGTACTTAATTCCGATACGTAGTAGAGAGAATTAAGCGGTACTAGATACCTGTCACATTGACTGTACTTATGTGACCGTACTTAATTCCGATACGTAGTAGAGAGAATTAAGGCCTATACTTCTTAAATGCGAAGTTTAAATTGAAGAACGAAGTGATTTAATTTATTGTCCTTTAGGCCAACTGATAAAGCCTTCTCATTCTGTCCCCTAGGGCAATAAGAAAGGCCATTAAACTAATCCAAAAAGAGTCATGATTGAGAAAAAAGATGCCTATTATCGAATCTTGTTACTTCTTAAGGAATTTCTAAGGTCTGAGAAAAATTTAATCGGAAAAATTATTTTTGGTGTCCTACTATCAAATATATTTTTGCTAATAGTTCCTTTCTTTATCCAATATCTAGTTGGAAATTACTTAAATCTAAACCTGCAAAGCCCAATAATACTGATATCAATAATCATCTTTGGATTATTACTTTCAGCTTATTTCATGGTTGTATTAAATTACTATTTTTCGGAATTAATCTGTCGAAGAATATTTATTAATAACCTGTATAGAGTCTTAAATGCCCTAGATAAACAATTGAATACTGCGATCTCGAGCAGGCAATATTCAAGATTTCTTGAGCTTGTTCCGGTCGGAGAAAATATCGTTAAGCTGATCTATGAACTAAGTCATACCTTGATCGTGCTCTTTTTTGGCTTAATTATTATAGTATCCTACCATCCTTACTATCTTATTTATGCTTTATCCCTGATCCTAGTCTTAATTATGTTGTTTGGACTATTTCTAGCTGATGCTTTGGCATATAAAAGCCATATGTCGGATATCAAGTATCGAATTGTTGAGCATTTAATACAAAGAGCTGAAGAAATAAAGAACATTAATGAAACGCCCAGCTCAACCGAAGCATACTTTAAAAGGATGTCTAAAAACTACTTAAAGAATAGCTCCAAATACTTCAAGATTATTTTTTTTAAAAATTGCCTGATTGCTCTCTTAATACCATTTGTACAGGCATTTTTTATTTATATAAGTGCCAAATTAATATTTGATGGTACCTTGTCTATTGGACAATTCGTATCTGCCGAATTAGTCCTTACTTACATTCTAGCCAGCATCCATAAACTAGTTACAAACCTTGATAGTATTTTAAGTGTTATCGTATCATTTGATAAGTTTCACTCCTTAATTGAGGTTAAAAGTAATGATTAAGTCTTACAAGGAATTAATTAAAGACTATAAGATCAATACGTACCTAGATCCATCTTCAATTTCTCGAAAAATATTAAGTTACTTCAAGTTAATAATCATACTAGCATTAATTTTAATGCTATTTGCAAGATGGGTGCCAATAGTTAAGGGGCAAGGTCGTGTGATCGCCTTTGATCCAAATATGCGCCGTCAAATGATTGAATCTCCGATCGAGGGTAGAATAAAAAAATGGCATGTCAATGAGGGCGATAAAGTAAAGAAAGGAAATCCTATTGTAACAATAGTTGCTTTAGATCCCCAAAGACTAGAAAGAATACAGTCCAAAAAGAATACCATCGAGGATAAAATTAGTACTTTGAATGAGAATAAAAGAATATCTCAAATCCATGTTGAGCGAATTAAAAAACTGCTAAAATATGGAGCAGAGTCAAAACGTGAACTAGAACTCGCAGAAATTGATTTACTAAAAGTAAATAATCAAATTAATCAATTAGAACTAACAAAATTAGAAATTGATTCAGAACTTTCTAAACAAGAAAGCCAAGAAGTCCTAGCACAATTTGACGGAACGATAATGCAAATCTTGGCACAAGAACAAAACAGTTTCATATCTTTAGGAGAGAAACTAGCAAAAATCATACCTAGTAATAATCAACTCGCTGTTGAGCTTGTAATTAAAGGTAAAGATTTGGCATTAATCAAAGAGCTACAAAAAGTCAGGTTAGTTTTTGATGGTTGGCCAGCTGTGCAAGTTGCTGGATGGCCATCAATTGCAGTCGGCACTTTTGAAGGACAGATTAAAATAATTGATGCTGGCGATGATGGTCAAGGTAACTTTAGAATTATAGTTCTTCCTAATGGAAATCCCTCTTGGCCAGAAGATCTTCTCCGAATGGGGACTAAAGCTGAGGGCTGGATTCAGCTAAAAAGAGTACCTGTCTGGTGGGAAATATGGAGACTAATCAGTGGAGTGCCACCAATTGTATAAAATATTATTAATATTTATTCTTATTTTTTTCAGCAGTAAAATAAATGCCGAATGTTCTATCTTTGGTTCAAAACGTTTTCAAGAGACGATTAATGACCTGACTGCAAATTTTCCTAGTATTAAAATTGCTGAGAACAATTTAGAACTTAGTAAAGAGCAATTAAAAATCTCGGCCGCATCGTTTGACCCATTACTTGGTTTTGATTCAAGATTTTATGGGAATAGTTACTATAGTGGAACTTCAAATCAACTATTTCTTTCAAAAAAGAATCGATTGTTAGGGAGCACTATTGATATGGGCTATCGAGATGGCTCAGGTAGTTTTCCGATATATGAAAATATTTACCAAACAGCGAGCCGCGGGGAATTCTTCACGGGGATTACTATTCCCTTACTTCGCAATATGCGAATTGATGAAAAGCGTTTACAAGAGAAGCAGAGAGAAATTGATATTAAAATTAACAACCTTTTAGTTTTTAACAATCAAATCAATCTAACTAGTGCTTTTAGCGAGACATTTGTTAGTACCGTAATGTCTAATGAAAATATAAATATCATTTACAAATCATTAGTAAATTTAAAAGGACAAAAAGATCTAATTGAGAAACAAGTTACATCAGGACTAAGTCCTCAGAATGACCTAATTGAATTTGAACGGTTTTTACTTAAGAACCAAAGTTTAATGAAAGTTCAAAACAACGAGTTAGATAAGCAATTAAATTTGATTAATAAACTTTATCTGGGAAATATTGGAGAAAATATTACTAAATGCCAATTGCCGAAAAGCCAAAAAGAACTTTACAAAGAGTCGGCTTCTTTTGGAGAGCTTGTGAAGGATGTTTTTGCAAATCGCCCAGACTTCTTGATAATCTTAGAACAATTAAAGCTTGCTAATATTGAATTGCAATTTGCTAACAATCAAACCCTTCCTGAATTGAACTATCGCCTAGAATATAGCAAAGCAAATGGTGATGGCCCAGAAGAAGAAACTAGAAATAGCTTAAAGAATATTATACAACTTAACTTTCCAATATTTAATCGAGAAGCTAATGCAGACTTATCAATTGCCAAGATTAGATTAGAGAATATTGGATTGAGCTTAAAATTACTTGAACAAAATCTTAGTACTGAGTTATTTGGATATCTTCAAGATCTGCAAACTAACATAGAGTTAATAAACATTACAGATCGAGAGATCAACATAATTAGAAGATTACTTGATGCTGAATTGATTAGCTATCAAAGCGGTAACCTCAATTTATTTCTAATTAACCAACGTAATGGCATGCTTCTTGACTTAGAGCTGGAAAGAAACCAATTGTATTTTAATTATTATAAAAAAATTATCGACCTCTATCTTTTTTTAAATCAGACAGCGGATCTAGATAAAGTTATGGAGCAGATGATCCATTAATTGCCAATAAGACTTACTAAGTTCTGCCTATAATAAGGATCATTCAATCTACTCATTCACCTTAATAATCTCTAACTTCTTCTCGGCATCCCCTAACAACCCTTTTAAATGTTGATGAAGCTTGGATCCTAACTCATAGGAAGCAACGGCTTGTTCAAGTGGCAACTCCCCTGATTCCACTTTTTGAATTAACTCTTCCAATAACTCTGTACCTACTTCAAAGCTAATCTTGTTCTTAATTTTATCAAAGTCTTGCTTTAACAAACCTTCAATATTTATATTTTTTTCCATATTCATTCCTATTTTACAATAACGTTAATCGTACCCTTCGCTAATTGCACTTCTAATTGATCGTTCACACTCACTTCCGAAGCTTCGCGAATGTAATTTCCCTTTTTCTTCACAATACTAAAACCACGAGCTAAAATACTAATGGGATTAATAGCCGCCAAGTGCTTTTCCTTTTCAAGAAGATATTGTTGTTGAGTATTTAATGACTTTCTGAAGTGCTCAGCCAAATTACCAAGTACCAAAAATTTTCTTTGATTAATTTGTAGAATATTTTGATAACTCGTATTTAAGTTTTTAAGCTGATTCGTTAGCTGCTGCTTCTTATTATAAATTAGATTTCGAGGTTCAACTAATTTTAAAATTCTTTGAAAATGCAGTAGCTGTTGTTGAAGTCCTTGAAGGTAATTAGATTTAGAATTAAAAAACTTTTCTGACAAATACTCAAATTTTTGCCAATAGTTCATTACCCACCGCTCAAACTGGTTTAAACGATTAAGTTGTTTTTCAAGATGTATTAATAAGTCTTTCAACTTTGGAACTGTAAATTCAGCAGCGGCGGTAGGAGTTGGTGCTCGTAAATCTGCAACCAAGTCTGATAGTGAGATATCAGGTTCATGCCCGACTGCTGAAACTACAGGCAAGTTTGAGGCGAAAATTGCTCTAACCAAAGCTTCTTCATTAAAATTCCAGAGGTCCTCTAAAGATCCTCCCCCACGAGCTAAAATTATCAGATCAACTTTATTTTGCTGATTGAAATATTGTAGTCCGGAAATTAACTCCCGATAAGCTCCCTCGCCTTGAACTCGAGCATCATACAAATAAATTTTAATACTTGGATAACGTTCCGCAAATTTTACAGACATATCATGAATGACTGCACCTGTTGCCGAAGTAATAATTCCAATTGAGGTGGGTAAAAAAGGTAATTTTCGCTTGCGTGCCAGATCAAAAAGACCTTCGGCTTGAAGTTTCTCTTTTAGTTCTAAAAATTTTTGCTGCAAATCACCTTGTCCCGCTAATTTAATACTGGTGATAATTGTGGAAAGGTCTCCTCGTGCCGGATAAATTTGAGGACTTCCTTGACAGAGTACTTTTTGTCCAACTTCCAATTTAAACTTCAACGTCTGGGCATAACTGCCCCAGATAATTGCAGAAACAGCACTGTTTTGATCCTTTATTTTGATATAATGGTGGTGTCTAGCCCCGACACTGACACTTGAAACCTCACCCTCGAAATACACAGTTCCACAATACTGCTCTAGTACCGTATTATAATACTGGCAAAGTCTAGTAATAGTTAAGTATTGTGGATCGGTTTTCATTGCTTAAGAGATTACAGTAATGAGGAGTTAGATAAAAGGCAATTATTAACTATTTATCTTGCTGACAACCACAGTGTTAAAACCATGAACCATGAATTAGGCAATACTTAAGAAGAACTAAATGAATAATATCTTTAAACGTTTAGCAGATGAAATTGGTGGAAAACTAATTCGGCGTGCACTAAACGATAAACGGCGAAAATCGCCACCCGCCGAAGTACTCGCTTGGGAGGAAGAACTGCGCCGCCAAAAATTTATTAAAAAAGTTAACTACTACAACTATCTGGCTTTTTTTTATTTTCTATATGTTAACAGAATCAAAGTATTTTTAACTAGTACCCTCCTGTTGGACTATCTGATCTTCTTAGTGCCTCACTATTCCCTTTTTGCACAAGTTACTGAGCAAATTAACTTTCAACAGGTATTTCTTTGGTCTACCTATTTTTTAATCTTCATGATGATTTGGGAAGTATTTGCCAAGTTTTCTAAACCTAGTAAGCGAAATCTAATTAGCGCCAAAGGATTACTCTTAATAATCCTAGTCTTATTTGTTTTTGCAACTGCGATCCAGTTTATATTGTTAGCAGAAAATAATTACCCCCCGGCTAAATTGTTTATGCAAACTTTAGTTGTAATATTTGCCTGCGGTCCAATCATTTTAAACATTATCAAATTAAATAAAAGGAAAGAGCGTCCTAACCTGCACAATATCCTAACTATCTCAAATTATATCTTTCCAATTATTATTCTTCGCGTCACTCATTTTGTGGGAACAATAAGTATCTTTCTGTTACAAGAATATTACAATCAATACATAATGTTTAGTGCTATCCTATTAATTGTCTTACTTCAGAAAAGACCTCTGGTGGAACGTCTGGCAGCACCACTTAAGCTAAGTAGGTGATGGAGACAGTTAACTTGTACAATCGAGTCGACTTGTCTCACAAAGGCTAGGCGTTTCACGCGATTTCCTCAGACAATCTGTAGAAAAGTGACAATACTTTGATCCTATCCTCCTCCCTTAATACAACAATCTTTAATCATTTCAATGACTTTGTTCCTCTCATCAAAACTAAGAGAATATCGAAATCTAAAATCGAAGAAAACGGAGGAATTAATTATATCTATCCCTAGTTATTTGAATTTAGTCACTATATGTCCTATAAACTAGTTTCTATTTTATTTTGACAGAGATATGGCCAAAGATATTAAAATGCCTCAACTTAGTGATACGATGGATTCCGGTAAAATCCTTACTTGGTTAAAAAAAGAAGGTGACCAAATCACTAGAGGAGATATCTTGGCTGAAGTTGAAACCGACAAAGCTAATCTTGAAATTGAATCATTTGATACAGGCACTTTATTAAAAATTGCTATCCCAGCTGGCTCTGTAGCCAAAGTTGGTGAAATCATTGCTGTCTTAGGTGATGCTGGAGAAACAGTCGGCGCAAGTGCCCCTGATTCAACTTCGCAAATTGCGCCTCAATCAGAAACTAGTGGGACCGAAAATACAGCTTCTGCCAGCGCCCCAGATCCAACATCGCAAGTTGCTGTGAAGACTGAAAATGTTGCTGAAGCTAATATAGAAACTCCAGTTTCTTCAGTACCAGCTACAAATACTGAAAATACAAATTCCGATCGTTTAAAAGCTTCTCCCCTAGCTAAAAAAATTGCCCAAGAAAATAAAATTGATTTAACTAATATTAATGGAACTGGTCCTAACGGACGAATCGTTAAAAAGGATTTAGAAACAATAAAAACGTCTGCTCCCGTATCTCTTGCTTCAATTCCAAATGTCAGTGAAACTAAACTTCCTCCTGTACCTGCAAAGGCTTTTACTGGAGGCACACGTACTGACCTTACAAAAATGCGAGCGACAATTGCTAAGCGGATGCAGGAATCAATGCAAGTTTCTCCTCATTTTTACATGACGAATGTAATTAACATGGGGGAAGCTAAGAAGTTAAGAGAAGGGTTAAAAGTTAAAGAGAAGTTCAAAGGGCTAAGTTTAAATCACTTCATAATCAAAGCAACTGCCTACGCTCTTTCAAAAGAACCAGGCGTGAATGCGGCAATGCATGGCGAACAGCTTTATCAGCCAGCACAAATAAACATTGGAATTATTACTGCAATTGATGGTGGATTATTAATTCCGGTTTTAAAAGAAGTTGATCAAATGAAATTGATTGATGTTGCTTTTGAAACAAGGGCCGCAATCTCCCGTGCTCGAGCTGGACGCCCAACATCAGCCGATCTTTCTGGTGGAACATTTAGTATTTCCAACATGGGAATGTATGATGTGGAAAATTTCACTGCTATTATTAACCCAGGTCAGGGTGGTATCTTAGCTGTAAGCGGAATGAAGGAAAAGGCAATCGTAGTAGATGGTGAAATTAAGATCGGGTTAGAAATGAAAGTAACACTTTCCGTTGATCATCGTATAATTGATGGTGTAACTGCTGCACAGTTCTTAGCACATTTAAAAGAAGCTTTGGAATTTCCAGCACTGCTTTTAGTTTAATTAGAAGTTTTTTGACATGAGTATTCCCGTACCTAGAACACCAGGACAAATTGTTAAGCCAAATTGGTTAAAAGTTAAAGCACCTGGGTCTCCAGAATATTTAGCAACAAGGGAAACTGTTAAAGGATTAAACTTAGTCACAGTCTGCGAAGAAGCAATGTGTCCCAATATTGGAGAATGTTGGGCTCATCGCACGGCAACGTTTATGATCATGGGCGAATTCTGTACAAGACGTTGCAACTTTTGCAATGTTAAAGATGGTACAGCGGATAATCTGGTTGCCTTGGATCAATTTGAACCTCATCGCGTCGCCACTGCCATCCAAAGACTGGGACTAAAACATGCTGTTGTAACTTCTGTTGATCGAGATGATTTAAGCGATTATGGTGCTGGACACTTTGCGCAAACAGCTCGGGCAATTAAGGCACAAGCGCCAGATTGTAGAATTGAATTTCTAATTCCAGATATGAATGGCGATCAAGTTGCCCTCGCTATTATCATGCAAGAAAACATCAATATCTTAAATCATAACGTGGAAACTGTTCCCCGGCTTTATCGCAAAGTTCGACCAAAAGCTGGTTATATTAAATCACTTAGTATCCTACGTTGGGCAAAAGAACTTAGTTCCCAAACACTTACTAAATCAGGTATCATGGTAGGACTTGGAGAAACAAAAGAAGAAGTCTTTGATCTGATGGACGATCTACTAGATTGTGGTGTGGATATCATGACGATTGGACAATATTTACGTCCTTCGGCAAAGCAAATGCCGGTTAAATTCTTTGTAACTCCTGAGGAATTTAAGGAGTATGAAGATGTTGGCAGACAAAAAGGTTTTAAATTTATTGAGTCAGGTCCATTGGTTCGCAGTTCTTATCATGCCTGGAAACACAGTGTCGAAAAGCCTTTCGATTAAAGACTAAGCCGGGTTATTCTCCAAATCCAAAAAATGCCTTATGAGGAGACCAAAAAGAAACCTAATTTTAATTACAGGAATATTTCTTGGGGTCATTATTGGTCTATCTCTTAAAGCAACAGAATATTATCTAGCTAAGGAATTAATTCAAATCTTAGAAGAAGAAACGGGAAAATCCTGCCTCTCCTGTAAATTTGAAGTAGATAAATTAAAGCTCTCTCTACTAACTCTTTCGGCCACAGCAAAAGGAGCACGAATCAGAGAAGCTGGAAAAACAAATTTAGAATTTAAGAATTTAAAATTAACCTTTGATATTCATGAAATTCTGCAAAAAAAGATTTACCTTAGTCGCTTAGATTTAATTGACGGCTTTTCTCATGGAGTCACCGGCAAAAGCACCACCTACAAATTCATTAAACAACTAACTAAGCCTCCTTCTCCAGAAAAATTAAAAAATCCAAATCGTTGGAAAGTTAAATTGATAGAATTAAGAATTAGAGAGTTGGCGGCAGTAGAGACAATTGCCGGGCAAAAAATTAACTTCTCAGGTGGTGAGCTAGATATGCAGCGAGATAATGCTGATGATTTTGTTTTAAGACCACGAATTAAAAGTATTGTCTTTAATGATCTACTCGAGACGGGCAAGGGCCGAGGAAAAGTTACTATCTTAGATCAAGCAGTAAACTTCTCCGATACTTCCATTGCTCGTGGCAAATCCAGCTTCAACTTAGCAGGAAACCTAGTTAAGCTGACGGATATTTTTGATTTCAATTCCGACTATTCAATTCAGGCCTCAGATTACGGATTAACAGATTGGGAAGGAAAAGTTGTCGGAAAAGCTCAGGCTACAGGCAAAGTTGAAGATGCCTTAATTCAAGGAGAACTTGAGCTAGCGAAGGATTCGCAATTAGCGATAAACATTCCCAAGCTTCCAAAATTAAATTTTGATCAGTTCACAAGCAGCTATACATTTAAACATCTGGAGCCTAATTCTTCATTTCAATTAGATAACTTGAGTCTAAGTAACGACAACTTCAAGATTAATATCAAGGATGGGCTGCTATATGACCGGAATGGCTTAATGGGTAATGTTAATTTACAAATTGAAGCACTACAGTTTGATAAATATAAACTAGAAAATATTACCGCTAAGGTTGCACTTACCGGTAAAGTGACTAATCCAAATTTTCAAGTTACCGGGCAATTGCGCAATTTATTAATTAACGACTTCGAATTCCCAGACACAAATTGGGAGATTGCACGCCTTGATCAAGAAATTAAATTCGATTTCAAACATTTTAATCCTAGCAACCAAGGTGCTATGCAAGTATCGGGAGAGTTAACCCTGCCGCAGGATTCAGAGGAGTTATCGATACAGAAACTAAACTATAATTTTAAGAATTATACTTTTCAGAATAAGAAATTCGATCGCTTACAAGATTTTAACCTCAGCGGACAAGGTGAGATTGCTGGAGCGGCTAAGCTTAGTGAGCTTGTTGGAAACGGCACATTAAGTCTAAGTACAAAATTTTTTGCTGGAGAATCCGGGTTAAATGGTAAAATCAAGCTTGCGGCTGGAATAATAGATTTAAATTTGTTGAATCAAACAAACTCCCTTAGTGCTCAGCTAAAATATGATTTGTTAAATAACACCAACAGTGAATTTAATTTGAAATTGACTGATTTTCAAACAAGTGATTATCACCCCGAGTATGACTGCTTAAAGACTACATTAGAAACTAATTATCAGTTCAATCCGACCAATTTTTCTGCCGGAAATGGTAGTTTAAAAATAAGCAAATTAGATGTTGGTTGTAATCAGTATGCCCTAAAATTAACTGCCCCTAATCAAATCAAGATTGTCGAGGGAATGTTGGCTAATATTAATTTAGAATTAAACGGTAATAATTCTGAGGTTATAATCAAGGGTAATGCCTCCTTAGACTCTTCCCTAAATATAGATCTAAATGGCGATCTCGAACTTAAAGCCTTAACACTACTAACTCCATGGTTAAGTGATCTACGTGGCAATTTAGCTGCAAACTTAAATCTGCGGGGAACTTTTGCCCAACCAAAAGTCCAAGGTAATGCTGAACTTAGCGCAACCGAATTTACCTTTGCCAATCAAGATTTAAACGGTAAGCGCTTTGCTGGCAAAGTAAAACTTGTCGACAATCTGGTTAAAATTGAATCAATTTCCGGTTTAATTAATAATTCACCAGTGGAATTAGAAGGAGAAATTAATCCCCTACAACTTGCAAGCTCGGAACTGAAATTAAAATATAACAACTTCAAGTATGAGCCAAGCTCGGATTTCTATTTAGAGACATCTGGAGAACTCAGAATGACTTTGGATGAATCACGAACTCCAATCTTAACTGGATTAATTCGTGTAAACGAAGCAATCTTTAATAAAGAGATTGGCATAGGCACTGCAATCAATTATTTGCGAGAATATCTATTTAGTAAAAGAAAATCTAATGCTGTCACTAGAAATTTAAGTGAATTACTTTTAGATATTGAGATTAAAGCTTCTAGAAATCTATTTATTATTAGTAGTTTATTAGAAGCTGAGCTGAAAGGATCACTGGATATTTCTGGGACAATCGATAAACCTTTAGTAACTGGCAAAGTTGAATCTCTCTACGGTTGGGTTGGGCTCCGTAATAGTCGTTTCGATTTAATCGAAGCACAAGTAATAATATCTCCTAATACCCCTGAGCCTGTAGTGAATGTTTTAGCAGATACTAATGTTATTAACCGAATTGGTGAGCCAGTTTATATCTCGATGGAAGCTCATGGTCCGCTGCTATCTCCCACTGTTAGTTTTGACTCCGATTCTAATTTAAATCAGCAAGATATTCGGACGCTACTTACTACTCGTGGCCTTTATCGCACTCGTAGTCAGTCTAGTACAACTATACGAGAACGGATTGATGATTATCAGGAAATCAAAAAACAAGGCCTAATTAAAGATATTTTCTCCGCTCTCACCGATCTCGATTCAATTTCAATCGAACCAGCTTTTAATAATCGTTCTGGGCTAATTGAACCAAGCTTAACAAGAACTAGACAATTAAATAACCAGTTAAGCCTTAGTAGCGAAACATTTATAGCTGGTAGTACCAATGACACTAGATTTGTGGCGAACTATGATTTAACACCTCGGATTCGATTTACGGCACTGGCCGATACTGCAACAACTCAAAAAAACACTGCTTTAGAATTTAATACTAGTTTGACGCTACTTTCCCGAAATCGAAAATATTTAGATACAACATTTAAAGGAAATTTAGGAATTAGCGAAGAAGAAATTTTAAATCATTTAAGACTTAATCCAAGTTCTCGACTGAACGATGCAGATATTGCCGATTTAACTGAACGACTCGCTAAATATTATAAGTCCATTGGATATTTTCAGGCAGAAGTCACACTTAGTTGTCAATCCGCTCTGAAGTACTGTCAAAATTTGGAGTTAGCAATAGATTCTAAGGAACAGTTTAAAATTTCTAACATTGAAATAATTGGGGATGCTTTACCAGAGGCAATCTTTAATAAGTTAATTGAAACTTCCGGAGAAGCTGCTACTCAAAAATTAAAGCGTGAGTTCACGGAAGAATTAACTTCGAGATTAAGATCAGAAGGTTACTTACAAGCAAGGATCGATTCCAAATTTTCGCTTAGCAAAGAACAACCTAAAGCTGTGCTCCTTGTAGAATTAGAGCTGGGACAGCCCGTAAGTTTTATTTTTTCTGGTAATAAGTATTTCACTGTAGAGGACATATTAGAGAAAACAAATCTCTTAAAATCTCGCCGACTATTTGGCAATAATTCGGTTAATATTCTAATTAAAGATATTGAAAAGATTTACCGAGAAGCCGGTTATCTATTTGCGGTAATTAATACAACCCAATACCCAGACAAGGATAATCGCTTAATTATTGAAATTTCGATTATTGAAGAAGAACCAATTCAAAGTATTTCTGTTACTTTTAATGAGATTGATCCGGCATTGCTACGCTCATTAAAGAAAAAAATAAAAGAATATGATGTCGAATTTGCAGACAATCTGTTTTTACCAAAAACAATTTTAGATGAAGAACTCGAAAATAATTGTTTTATCTTAAAAGGGATTCTTACGGAACTAGGCTATTTGAACTCAGATGTCAGCTTTGGGCTAAAGGCGATTACTAACTTAGATTATGAAATTGCTTATCAATTCAAAATTCAACCTCAAGTTCAATTGTATTCAGTCATGATTACTGGAATACCGGAAGCACTAGAAGTTCAAAGCAGTGAAGAAAAGCTTTCGCTAGAAAGGATTAATTCTTTGGAGGAATCTATTAAAACTAACTTACATCGCAATGGTTATCTTCAAGCGGAAGTCAGTAAAAACTTCTTAGCTACTGCCAAGCAATATGAAATTTCTGTTCAACCAGGAGAACCACAAATGATTGGTCATGTTGATTGTCAACAAGATAGAGAAATAGAATGTGCTAATATTCTAAAAATTATCAATCTTCCCAAAAATCAAATCGCTAGTAACAAATCTTTGAATGCAATCAAGGCGAACTTGCTTAAATCGGGGCTTTTTGAGGAAGTAACATTGGAATTGATTCCTAATAATACTAATCCGACTTCTCAAGATTTAAAAATTAGGAATATAGAAAAGCAACTTACCTCACTTGATTTGGGATTTGGTGTGAACTCTGAATTAGGATTCCATGTATTTAGTGAAGCTGTTGATCGTAGCCTCTTTAAAGATGGTCGAAGTCTTGGTCTTAGACTCGATCTTTATGTCGATGAAGCTACCTCTGAAATCAATCAAGGTGTTGCTGGTCTTCGTTATCAAGATCCTTATTTCCTTGATCAAGATCTAAAATATTCCAGTGACCTAGGATACCAAAAGTTTAATAATCCAACATTAGAATTCGAATTAGATCGAATTATCCTTGATCAATCCATTCTAAAAAGTTGGCGCTCGATATCTAGTACCTTTGGCTACTCCTTTTTAAATGAACAGTTAGATAATGTTACTCCCGGCGCAGTAATTTCGGAGCTTGATCAGGGTGAATTAAATTTAAGCTATATCTACGGAAGCTTAAATCTCGATTTGCGAAACATATCATCCCACCCCGATCATGGTCTCTTTTTTGGACTTGACTATAAACTTGCCAGCAAATCAATTGAGTCCGATGCTAGTTTTTCTGCCCTCATGGGGCGTGCTTCTTGGACAGCCCCAATTCTTAATTCTCCATTAACACTCGCAAATAATATGGCTGTTGGTTCAGCTTGGACTTATGACGAAACTCCTGAGATTCCTATATCACAAAGATATTATCTGGGAGGAAGAAACTCAATTCGTGGTTTCCGAGAAAACTCCTTAGGACCTCGTGGATCTGATGGTGCTGTAATTGGGGGAGATTTAAGCATTAGCAATAACCTAGAACTACGCTATAGTTTAAATCAGTATCTACAACTACATAGTTTTTACGATCTTGGAAATGTCTTTCTGGATCAAAGTTCTATAAGCTACTCAGACTTACGGGAAAGTGTCGGACTAGGTTTTCGTTTTAAATCTCCGATTGGTCCTATTGGCTTAGATTTTGGCCACCCACTCGATCGTCAGGACGATGAATCAAGCTGGAGAGTACATTTTAGCGTGGGAAGTGCTTTTTAGAACGAATTGCTAAATTTTTGTAGATTAACTTTAATTTTTAAGTAAGATACTTCTAAACTATTAAGATTTAATGTTGTTCTTAAAAATTGATATTTAGAGGTACCAATTCATTTTCTCGTGTAACTCAGTCCCTGGCCATTGCTACGACAATCTTTAGCGCCGAAGCTACACCTGAAGTAAGTCTAAAGACAAAAGCATTCACACCATTTCCTACAGAACAAAATACTCAAATCAATCGTAACTTAGAATATAAGACTAAAGCTGGTGATAGTGTTTTTACAGTAGCTCAAAACTTAGATTTAAATACTTCTTACCTCTCACTCTATCGTTACTTAACTGCAAAGCAGTTACTTATAAATCAGCAACTTAAAGTTACTGCTAATATTAGCCAGAATGATTTTAAAGATTGGGAGAAAATTGAAGCCACCAAATTTTCCGATCGTACTACGTACATTCCTGCAGAAGGAAACATTATTTATTATAAAATTAAACGTGGTGATCAATTTACAAAAATTCTTCAGTCAATAAATAAAGAGTTGCAGCCCGAAGATTGCTTGACTCCAGCTGCTCTCATTAAATTTAATAACCTTATTAATATACCGGCGGCTATCATTAATTCCCCGGACAAGATTGTTGCTGGAAATACCCTCCTTTTTCCCAGATATCAAAATAAACTAGAAATGTTCGTGGGACATCCCTTTTTAAACGAATTATCCAAAGATTCATTGCAAAAATTAGATCTGATCTTTAGCAGTAGTTTAGCAAATAATTTATCTCTATCTCAGATGATTGAAAGCTCGAGCTATCAGGAGTTAAATCTAGGTCACAAAGAAGGGATTATTAAAATCTTTACTGCTCTTATTAAAAATAATCAGATTGATACCAGTAATGTTCACCGCAATTTATTTTCAATAATTAATCCGGATGAGGGTATTGGAAAATTATTAGCAGGCTCTAAATCTAAAGAATGTTTGAACTTACTCTTGCAAATGATTGAACAAGGACCAGTTGCCGATCTGAAGATGTCCCCAATTAAAGCTATTGGGGAGATTTTTAATGACTTTGCAAATTGGCAAGCAAACTTTCAACAAGGTGATATTGGAACTTGCGCCCCAACTTCAGTAAGCCTAGAACTCGTGGAGCACTATCCTTTAGAATTACTTCAGTTAATTAGCAATTTGTATATTAGGGGGCAAGCAAATTATCAGGATATTAGCGATCCAGATTATCCCGAAATGTTATCTAATACTCAGATTTTGGTTACAAAAGAACAGCTTAAAGAAATTAATAACTGTCCGAATAGTTTACAAGTATTGCTTCAAGCTTCATTCATGGAATATGCCAATGGAACAGGCGTCTACATTCTGGCGGAAGATTGTCATTATTCAGCAAACCTTCAAGAAAAGCATGGGCATGGATCTTCAATGGTAGCAATGTCTAGCATTCTTACTCTAATTACCAAACATAAATATTCTGTTTATGCTCCTCCAATTACGGAAGAAGATATTCAAGATCTTGCTAAGATTGCGGAGACCCAACCTGTAATACTTTCACTTGCCTGGAGACAGCTATCAGAACAGGATACTGAAAAATTAATCCAAAAAAAAGGAGGAACTAAAGCGCATTACCAAAACGAAGATGGTTATTCCTTACATGCAGTTGCCTTTCAGGGTTATGATCCAGAAAATAAATTAGTTTTAATTATTAATCCACACCCTAACGATCAGCAAGAACGGGATCTAAAAACGCCGGTTAATCACAAAAGTGAAATCGAGCGCTATTCTTGGGGTTCAGGGATTCAAGCAATACCATTAGAAGTATATCAAACGAGAGTTAAAGAAATTGCTCGGGCTCAACAGAAAAATGAGCGTAATGTTATTAACTGGGCATTCGCTGTTGATCTGGAGCAGGAAACTTTAAACCTTAAAGATGATGATTGGAATGCAAAATTATTCTTTAAAGGTTCCGATCATGCTCCGGAAGATTGGTTTAGAGATGTCTTTCCAGAAATTGAAACCCTCAAATAAACTTCGCCAGACTGAACTAATCGGCTAAGAAAATGATCCTTTGGTTAATAGCCTAGAAGAGTAAACAAGATATAGTTATGACAAAAAGTATTTTCCGAATGTTTAAAGTAAGTTTTGTGTTTTTTGTCATAACTATATAATTTTATTATCCCTCCGGGGGATAGTAAGCAATTTAGGAATAGAAGTCTTTATAACCTAATATTAAATCTTCTCTTAAGCCTGACCCTAATTTTCTAAGAAATAATATATAGTAAAACCGATTAAGTATTGACCTAACTACTTTGGGGAAAAACTTCCACCTAGCATACCTATCGCGCCAAAGCATTAGTTAAGTTAATAGATACTTTATTAATAAAGGTGAGGTATTGTATACTAAAACCCATTAAGTATTAGCTGACTGCCTGGAAACGTAAATGAATGATATCGATAAGTTTACAAGGAAAAAGATCCTAATTTTAGGCGATTCCCATGCGGGATATTGCACGAAACTTAAATCATCCGTCATAGAAACAAAGCTGTGTGTGCGGCAATCTGCTACGGCTTACGGCTTAATGAATGTTGACTCTTCCTCTGGAGCAAATTTGTTTTTTCGAAGATTTCTTAATAACGAATACTTGGTCGACCTAGTTCATCCAGAAAGAAAATATTTTGCTGATTTTGATAAAAAGAAGCCGGATTACATTGCTATTGCTTTAGGGGAAGTGGACTGTCGCTCTTTAGCTTTTAAAAAGAAGGGTAAAACTTGCAAAGAGGTCTTAGTTGAAAGCGCGCAGGAGCTAGAATCTTTTTGTAAAGAATACCTCTTGCCTCTTGTTTCACCTGCTCAATGCCTGATATTAGGACCTCATCTTTCTAAGAATGCCGAGCCCGCTTTAGTCAGGGATCAAAATTGCACATTAGATCAAATCACCGAAAATACTCGTTTCTTGTGTGAACTTTATAGGACATTGGCAGACCGTAATGACTTTGGGTATGCTGATATCTTTAATGATCTATAGGGAGTCCAAAAAATAAATTACGTTAAGAGAGGATAAGCTTTCAAAAGCAATCTGACGAATTGAGTTTGTGAATTAATTCCTAAATTTTTTTGGTATATCGTCTTTACCTGAATAGGTGACTAGGATTAGTGGTAG
>JBGSMD010000010.1:0-42629 GCA_041740355.1 Bdellovibrionota bacterium | reverse complement strand
GAATCCATTTTCTAATACTATGCTCTGTAAAATGAAGGAGACAAGAGACTTCCTTTAGGCTTTTCTCTTGATAAAGAAAATCTATCGCCTGATAAATATGAAAACCCTTCTTTGTCGGAGCACTATGCATCGATACCAATAGTTCCTTATGGCTCGCTACTTCCTTATTGATTTCTAACTTTCGGGACACATGTCACTTATGACATATCTTCAAGACTATAGATATAGAAAATCATACTTCTTACGTAATTTATTTATTGGACTTACTATATATAATATTTAGAGAGCCAATCATAGCAACTAATTATACTTTATCTAGAATTCTAATTAGTAGGATGCTTATTGGTAATTTAAGGTTTAAAATTAATTACTCGTCTCTGACCCCCGAGTCTTAATATTCAAGAACTCCACGAAAACTGAGAACAGCATCGCAAAGTAAAGGTAATTACGATTGATGTGCTGTCCAAGTCCATCAGCAACCAACATTAATCCAACGATTAATAAGAAAGCGAGAGCTAACATTTTTAAAGTTGGGTACTTAGCTACAATTCGTCCAATGGCGGCTGCCATAAATAACATACAAAAAACAGTGAAGACAATCGAAACAACCATAATCCAAACATGCTCTGTCATTCCAACTGCTGTAATTACAGAATCTAGTGAAAAAATTAAATCGATAATCAAAATCTGAATGATCGCTGAAGCAAAACTTTTAATCATCACCTTTTTACTTTCAGCAGGTTTTTGAGCATCGTCCACCATGTGGTGAATTTCAAGCGTGGCTTTCACCAAAAGGAAAAGCCCCCCAGCAATTAGAATTAAGCCTTTAATTGAAAAATCAATTTCAAACATCGTAAATAAAGGCTGCGTTAACTTTAATAAAAAGCTAATAAAAAGAAGTAATAAAATACGGAAGAACATGGCTAGACCTAAGCCAATCATTCTAGCTTTTTGGCGATATTCGGGTTGAACCTTACTTAGGATCACCTCCATAAAGAGAATGTTATCAATCCCTAGAACAAGTTCTAGTGAGATTAGGCTAAGCAGTGCTGCCATATTGGCAAACGTTAATAATTCCATCATTTAAATTTTATTTTGTAGATAACTGATAATTCTTTTAGGTTCACGAGAAGGTAAGCGAATGGATCGCTGATCTTTTAGTTTAATTACTAAACTTTGAAAGCCCTTAGGATTGTATACCCAAGGTAAGAGTGAGTTAATATCTTGAATATCAAACCCGGCGATTTTGTTAACAGGAAGCGAAAAGGCAATTAGTCCAAATCCAAAAGCATAATAAATTCCATCACCATCCATCTCAATATTTAAGGAATAAATATTAAGCAATAAAAAGAATGATGCAAATATTATAAAAATGGAAGCAGTAGAACCACGTAAAGTGATGAACAGTAAGAGATCAAGTATTAAGACAAAGCTAATTATTGGCCAACTAATAAATTTTTCTTGATAGATGATATTATTCATTCAGTTATGGAAGCGTTCGCATCGGATTGTCGATAAAAATTCCAGCCATCATAATAAACAGTAAAAAAATTGGGAAAAATACATACATCCAAGTAATTGGATTTTCATATTTTAAGTGCATAAAAAACAAAGATACTAACCCAGCTTTAACGGAAGCCAACAACATTGCTACAATTAAGTTAATAGTATTCCCAAAGTGAAAAATCGGAGCTTTTGCTACAACTACAGTTAATATAGTGAGAGCAATTAAAGACGAGAAGATTGTTACATAAATTTTAAAGGGAACGATATGACCAAGCTCATGATCGTGACTTTCAACATCCTGATTGTCGTGTTTATGTTCGTTACTCATACAATTATCCAACAAGGTAAAGTAAAGGGAAAAGGTAAATCCAAATTAAATCGACTAAGTGCCAATA
Source organism: Bdellovibrionota bacterium (assembly GCA_041740355.1). GTDB lineage: Bacteria > Bdellovibrionota_C > UBA2361 > UBA2361 > CALJRW01 > JANNBC01. The sequence goes on along the minus strand of JBGSMD010000010.1, from coordinate 40,728 downwards.
AAGCGCACCAAGTTCCACTGGAGTATAATAATTAGCAGAAAATCTATTATTAAGAGCTTTTAAGTAAACCCAAAATAAAATTCCCATTCCAAGGATTACGTGCAAGGCATGTAAGCCAGTCATGCAGTAATAAAGTCCAAAGTAAGATTTGTAAGCAGTATTAAATTCAGGGCTATTAAAAACCATTTTTGTTTCTGGGTGATGTGCATGACCAAATGGAAACAAATTTGCTAAATCAAAACTAATAGTAGCAATACTTCCTTTTAGAAAATAGAAAGCAACAACTAGGGCAATTGAAGCCAAGATCGTAGGGATTTTAAGTTTGGCATTGTGTGTAAAAATAACCACACCAGAAGCACCGATTGCTAAACAAAGTGCTCCGACAAAAAGGAAATTTTCAAATCCTTTAACACCATAAGGAAAAAGTCCGTAAGCTACCTTACCTTTGTATTCAAAATACTTAACTACCAAGAAAACAACTCCACAGGCCAAAGTGATTAAAATATTTCTTCTAACCTTGGCATTGTCACCATGTTGCGCAGCGTCCATGGCTAAGGCGGCAGTGAAGCTACTAAAAATTAGGAAGGCGGTATTTAGTGCTCCCATTCTCCAGTCTAAGTTTACACTCGCAGCTTGGAACTCAGCAAAATACACATAGCGATAAAGTGCAAAAGCTGTGAACAGTCCGCCAAAAAGCAAAACCTCTGTTGCTAAGAAGAGCCACATTCCCAATTTAGCAGCATGATAGGCTGTTGGGGCATCCATGTGATGAACATGTGGAGGTCCACTTTCGATTGCATTTGATGTTGTAGGAGTACTCATAATTACAATTATAAATTAGGCGTCTTATTAGGCGTCTTTTTTAGTTCCGTAGCCATATGTCCAATCAGTGACAATTGGGGTCTCAGCGAAATTCTCATGAATTGGTGGAGATTGTGTCTGCCATTCTAAAGATAAGGAGTTAAATGGATTAGCAGGAGCTTTAGTTTTACCAAACCAGAAAAAATATAATAAGTTAATCAAGGCTAGGAAATATCCCAGAGCATTAATGTAAGCACCAACAGTTGATGTCGCATGAAGGGTTTGAAGCAAATCAAAATGCTCTAAGCCTGTGTAGTCAAAGTAACGTCTTGGCATGCCTTTCATCCCCAGAACAAACTGCGGTAAAAAAGTTAAGTTAAAACCAATCATGACCAAAACAAAAGTTAATTTAGAAATAGTTTCATTATACATTTTACCAGTCATTTTTGGGAACCAGAAATGAAGCGCCGCAATTAGTCCAATTACTGCCCCACCTTGCATTGTGTAGTGAAAGTGCGCCACAACAAAATAAGTGTCATGGTAAAACACATCCACTGCTAAAGTTGCTAAGTAAATCCCTGTTGTTCCAGCGATCATAAACAAGAAAACAAAGGACATAGCGTACAGCATAGGAGTGTTAAAACTGATGGAACCTTTATACATTGTGCTAACCCAGTTAAACACTTTCACGGCAGTTGGAACGGCAACGAAAAATGTTAAAAAGGAAAAGACGTAAGCAGCGGTATCACCAATTGATGTAAACATGTGGTGAGCCCAAACTACGAATCCGATTAAAGCGATACCAAAAGTTGCGCCACAAACCATTTTGTAACCAAAGATAGGCTTTCTGGAAAAAACTGGAATAATCTCACCAATTACTCCAAACGCCGGAAGTACCATGATGTATACAACTGGGTGAGAGTAAAACCAGAATAAGTGGGAGTAAAGAATTGGATCTCCGCCTAATGTAGGGTCGAAAATACCAACCCCGAATACTCGCTCCATGATTACTAATAATAAGGAGATTCCTACTACTGGTGTAGCCAGAGTTTGAATAATTGCAGTGGCATAAGTTGCCCAAACAAATACTGGCAAGCGTCCCCAGGTCATTCCTGGAGCTCTTAGTTTATGAACAGTTACAATAAAGTTAAGTCCCGTTAAAATCGAAGAGAAACCAAGTACGAAAGCTGCACCGGTCATCCAAATTACAGCAGACTGTGTTCCGCTTTTTGCTAAGCTATACGGTGCATAGAAAGTCCAACCAGTATCAACCGGACCTCCGAGCCCTGCAGTGTTTACTAACCAATCAGAAAATCCTTGGCTAATAAATGGTAAAGTATTAATTGGCACTAGTGAAATCAAAGCCATCACCGCACCGATGATATAAATATAGTAACTTAATAAATTAAGGCGCGGGAATGCTACGTCTTTAGCTCCAATCATTAATGGCAACAAGAAGTTACCCATGATTGCTGGAATTCCAGGAACAATAAACAAGAAGACCATCACAACACCATGGATTGTGAAGAAGTTGTTGTATTGCTTCGGAGTTAAAAATTGTGCTCCGGCAGCAAACAATTCAGTTCTGACAACAAGCGCAGAAAGTCCTCCGACAAAGAAAAAGAAGGTTAGTGTAAAAAGATACATCAAGGCAATTCTCTTGTGATCAAGAGTTGTCATCCAAGACCAAATTCCTTTTTGACAATTTAGGTAATTAGTACCCTCAGCATGTGTTTCGCTATGTGACATAAGACCTTTTATTTAATTGATTTAATATACGCAGTGATATCGGCAATCTCTTCATCTTTAAACTGATAAGCCGGCATCGCAGGTGCATAGCCCTTAACTATATTTTTATTTGATTCTAGGATCGACTCTTTGATATAAGCCTCATCAGCTGTATATGTACCACCAGCTTCAAACTCACCTTGTCTTCCATATAAACCTTGAAAACTTGGCCCAACAACTTTTGAACCATCAAGTGAGTGACAACCAATGCAAGCATTGTTTTTGTACAACAATTCACCACGCTGTTCTGGAGTCATGCTAGCAGGATCAACCACAACTTCTTCTTCCTCTACTTCTACTACAGGCTGAGAACCATCTAGAGTTTTAATGTAAGCAATTACATCTAGCATTTCTTCTTCTTTAATTTGGCCTTCAAAAACAGGCATCAAGCCAGGACTGTAAGTTTTAACAATCTGAGAATTTGGATTGTAAATTGAATTACGAAGGTAGACTTCGTCTGCAACAGCTTTTGTTCCATCCGCAAACTCTCGCTCCGAACCAAAAAGTTTAGAGAATGTTGGTCCAATGATTCGAGAACCATCAAGTGAATGACAAGTGTTACAACCTTTTGCTTTGTAAACTAGTGCTCCACGCTTGGCGGGATCTGTAATAATCTTTCCTTTATCTTCTACCCAAGCATCAAACTCAGCTCTGGAAACTACTTTCAGATTAGCTAACATTGCATAATGGCTATCTCCACAATACTCAGTACAATATGCTTGATACTTTCCAGTTTTAATCGGAGTAAATGTTAAATAAGTATAACTTCCTGGGATCACATCTCGCTTTACTCGCATTGAAGGAATAAAAAATGAGTGCATCACGTCTTTAGATTGCATTAGTAGTCTGACTGGCTCATCAACTGGAATGACAAATTCGCTGGTAGTTTTCTTTCCATTTTCGTATTCGAATTCCCAAAACCATTTTTGACCAGTAACGTTAATTGTCATGGCATTAGGATCTACTTTGCGAATATCGTGATAATAAATAATCCCGTAATAAGCGATGATGATACAGATAATAGTTGGAACAACTGTCCAAATTATTTCCAAGGTGTGACTACCTTCAATTTGAGGAGTTTCATGATCAACACCATTTCGCTTGCGGTATTTCCAAGCAAAGTAAAGCATTGCACCAACAATCAGCACGGTAAAAAGAACCGATAAATCAGTGATTAAATTATGAATCCAATCGACATCAGCAGCGTGCTTGGAAGCTTGTTCGGGTAAATATCTAAACATAAATATATAGTGTCAAAAATATGTGCACTCTGTACACAAAAAACACGGATTCTGGATCCACGGTAGTAACAATGTGTGAAGGCGAACGATCAACAACAATGGTGTTATTACACCTAGCTTGACCTTCAGTTTTTAATAAAGCTGAAGGTCAAGCTAGGCGCGCAAAATAATGGCGTTGCCATTTTTTGCCGAAAAAACAAATACTCAATCCCTAAAATTAGAAAATGCGATCCTTGTCCGCCGAAGCATTTTTCGTCCGCCTAGCTTTAGCTTAGGAGGAAGCATTTACATAGCCGTTAAATCTAACCTATAGGTTTGAGTATACATAGTACAATCAAAACAAATTGTCATGAGTGAAACCACTCAAAAACTGGTTTATTTTCTCTGATCTAGAACCCATAATTTTAACAACAATCCACCTAATAGTAAAATCACGAGAATTCCTCCAAATTTTAAACTTCGATCAACAAGCCAAGTGTATTGTCCTTTGGTGTGATCAAAGCGAAAACAAAAGAGTAATGCTTGATCAATCAGACTTCCCACGTGCCCTTTCGAAGCTTCAACTAGAGATAATTTTAAATCAAAAGGTTTAAATTTGATGTTGGCAAAATATTGAGAGATAGCTCCCTCAGGTGTGACTACATAAACAGCAGCAGAGTGGGCAAAGTCTTTACCGTCATTTAAATAGCGAAAGCCTAACTGAGCCATTAGTGGTGCAATTTGCTCTTCTTTGCCAACTAAGAATTCCCAAGAATCCTTGGGAACGTCCTGGTTTTTTAATAATTTTACAAATTCTTCCTTCTTGGCGAGGGCGTTAGCGGGAGTATCTGTGTGGTCAAAACTAACTGTAACTATCTGATAATCAATGCCTAATTTAAAATCTAAGCGATTTACAAGCTCCACTATGCCATTAAATACCAATCCACACAGGTGGGGACAGGTAAAGTAGCCTGGCACTAAGATAACTGGTCGATTTTCCTTAAAAAAACTGCTTAATTTAACAGTTTCTCCAGCAGGATTTTGAAAACTATGACTTAAATCAAGATTCTCACCTAATTTATCTAGTGGTGTTATTAGTGTCAGCTCAGTTTCAGGCTTATCCAGGCCCCAAACATATAGAGGATTTACTAATAATATCAATAAGATAATGCTTAGGAGGCGAGTCATGGTGCGTAGCATATACTATCTAAAGGAAAAGCTAAACAGCTTGTCCAAAACAATTATAGACCTGAGTACGACAAAAAATTCATAACTAAATAAGCAGTGAATGAATCTTTATCTGGACAAAACTTACTTAGGGCAGTTTCAGGACACTTCAAATTTACTTAAGTTTTTAGATCGCAAATCTTATCTCCACATGACAAACAAACATAGCTGTCTCCACCTCATAAAGACTCTCACGAACTCAAATAGTTTTCGATCCAATAAGCCTTAACAATTAAGTGTATTTAATTTTGATCCAAAATCACATCAGCACGCCGCCAACACTTACCATTTGTCCAAACTTAAGACAGTTTGCTGGCGCAGCTAAATCCTATGCCGTGCAAAACAAAAAATGATCTCTGAGAAAATATATTTATGACAAAAAGTAATTTCCGAATATTTAAAATTAGTGTTGAGTTTTGTGATAACTATCTGATTTTATTATCCCTCCGAGGGATACTAAGCCCCAAAAAGTAATTCTAAACGGAACTTACTTTTTGGAATTAATGTAATAATAAATGTAGCCGTTAATAATGATTTGAATTGAAAATTGCCCCTGAAAGATTAATTGAACTTTCTTTATATGGAGTAGCGAAACGCTTACTAAAAAAATAAGATTTGAGTGTTACGGATTTAGAATTAGGAAAACTTTTAACTCCACTTTATCTTCAGTAGTTTTGGAAACTAATCTATCCCAAGCCTTGGGTGAAAATTCAGCATTACCAGACTTTAATGAATAGACAGGAGTATTAACTGACATGTCATCGGCAACAAGACTAATATCAATCCTTCTAGAAATATCAGTCTCCGATAAACGAAAATGCCTAGCAAATGCAGTAACGCTTGCTTCTCTGATATTCTCAGCGACCCTAGAGATCTCCCCTGTTGGCATTGCCTTATCCCGTTCAAATGTTAATGGAGTGTCCACTAATAATACCTTGGCGCCATTTAGAACCCTTAAATCAGGCTCAGTTTTTATTTCCGCAAAAACTGCCTGGGCATTATTATTCTCTGGTGATTTAACTTGTATCTCTGATTGTCTAGCTGTCTCCATAAAGGACTCCCTCAGTCGGCAATTGTATTTTTAAAATTTCAATCTAAATTCGGCTATTGTTACGACAAACTTAAGTTCTAATTTAGACGTTTACTATCTAGCAAGCTTTGGACTTTGGAGAATTGAGTTGTCGCCCGATCAGCTAACCAGTTAATAAATATCGGCAAATCATTACTCTTGGCTAAAACTTGGCAACACTCAGCAAGATCCCTAAATGACTCATCGGTTAAGGCTTGGGCAGTAATGCTGCTTGGTGGCAAGCACTTACCTGCTTCGCTAAAAGCAGCAAGTTTTGCAATAAGTGGAAACATTTCTAAATCCCAAGCATTGGGCAAAATTTCGGTGTTAGGATAATACCTAGCTAGCCGCGAGACGAGTAAATCCTTTGCCTCAAATCGACCATCTTTTAAGTCAAGCAGATCCTTAGCTTTTTCAAGTTTTTTAGGATCTCCCAAATACGATAAATAATCTTTTACAAAACTGTACAAACTAATAGAGAATAAGCTATCAGCATCAAAGTGATGCCGCCCGATTTTGGGAAGTTCATTAAATTTTCCAATCAAGGGATGATCGTGAGTTTCAATTACTTTTAGAAATAGTTCTGGTTCTGAAATAGCTGCTCGCCCTTCAAAAAACTTTCCGGTTGGAGCAAAGATTAATTCTTCTGAAAATTTTCTAGATAATAAGGAATGTACGATTCTTGTATCTGGACTTTCCCAATGTGCTCCACTCTTTTGCAGATACTTCTGGGATTCCTCTCCACTTTGGCTAGCTAAAATTCCATACCCACGATCATGTAAGATGGCTGCAGTTACAAGCCATGCCGGTAGTCGCTCTTCCTCCACAATAATCTGCAAGCTTTGCACTACGTAAATATCATGTGGATTTCTCCACCAATCCTTAGCTGCATAAGGAGTAACCTGACAAGTTTCAAAAATTGCTTGATCTTGCGGAGTGAGCCCTGCTTTAAATTTTTCTACCCGATTTTGAAATTCAAGATCTGCTAGATCGGCCAACTTCGACATCAGCTCCGTGCGAAGTTCAGAGCTTGTAATCAAGCGATCAGCTAAGTAGTTTAATTTTGAGTTATGTGACACAGGGCTAGGCATAAGAGAGGAAACTTTTTTAGGTCAAATTATTAGAATCGAGTTTAAGCTTGAAAGATTCAACTCGATCTTAATTAATCATTAAATATGTCTTTAACATCTTAAATTTACTATAACAATTTAGATCATTCCTTTACTAACTAAACGAATCGTTTTATCATATAAACAACTAATTATCAGGCTTAACACTTGTTTAGTCTGCCATAAAACTATTTTTCTATCCTTAACCTACATAAGTCAGCGGTAAGCATGCTGAGTTAAAGAATTTTATAGGAGCATCACAATGCTCCTAATTTATTGGAACAAGAACATGGAAGAGACTTGGAAAACCTTTGAAGGCAATGACATTACGCACAGTGCAGCTCATCATCTAATGGCGGTTCTAGAACTAAAAGAGCAACATGGTTATGCTCGAGTGATCGATGTAGCAAGACACTTACACATCACCTCCGGAAGTGCTTCTACTAATCTAAAAAGTTTAAAAAATAAAAACTTAATCATCGAAGATGAAAACCGCTTTCTTCATCTTTCCGAAGAAGGTGAGAGCTTAGCTAAATTAGTGATCCGTAGAAAAAAAGTTTTATTGGACTTTTTAACTGAAGTTTTAAAGGTTACTCCCGAGCAAGCGGAGATTGATGCTTGTAAAACAGAACATTTAATTAGTATCGAAACAACTAAAAAATTAGAAAAGTTTGTTCAGACTCAAAGCAAAACAACTAGCGTGGTTGCCTAACTATTAATAAATTTTAATTTTCAGATAAAATCCAATGAAAGCAAAACTTCAAGCTGATATGAAAGATGCCATGCGGGCAAAAGAAAAAGTTAAACTAAATACAATTCGTGCTTTAATCTCTGCCATTCAATACGAAGAAATGCAAAAAGGCACTGAACTAAAAGAAGAGCAATTGATTGCAATCTTTAAAAATGAAGTAAAAAAACGAAAAGAAAGTTTAGAATACCTAGAAAAAGAAAATCGCCAAGAGGAAGTGGCCATTTCGTTAGAAGAACTTCGCGTAATTGAATCATATTTACCAAAGCAAATGAGCGCGGAAGAGCTAAAAGTTTTATTACAAAAATTTAAAGCTGATCATGCGGCAGCTAATATGGGACAAGCAATGTCATATTTAAAAGATAACTTTGCCGGACAATACGATGGCAAAGATGCTAGTACCTTAGCTAAAGAAGTTATGGCTTAACCTGCATAATTCATCAGTGATATGGATGAAATAAAATTTCATCCATATCCCGATGACTTACGTAGGATATGGAAATTTTTTAAGATGACAGTGTGTCATCGGCAGAGCACTACTGGCTGCGTGCACTGATAAATAATGCAGGTTAATGTCTAGAATCTTAATTTCAGGAGCAACAGGATTTGTTGGACAAAAATTAACCAAAGATTTGGTGAGCAAAGACCATCAAGTAGTAAAGCTAAGTCGACAAAAATCTAAAGATACAATTATCTGGGATATTACTAATCAAAAATTGGATTCAAATGATCTTGAAAACTTTGATTCCATAATCCACCTGGCCGGCGAAAGCATCCTTGGTCTTTGGACTAAAAAGAAAAAAGAAAAGATCTATCAGAGTCGAATTGCTGGGACGAAGTTATTAGTCGAGCAAATCTTAAAGTTACAGAATCCACCAAAAGTTTTTATCTGCGCCTCTGCTGTTGGAATCTATGGGCAAGATGTTAATATTCCTGTTAATGAAGATGGACCCCTAGCCAATGATTTCTTAGCAAATGTTTGCAAAGATTGGGAATCGACCTGTCAACCATTAGTTACTGCAGGTATTCGTGTTGTTAACCTAAGAATTGGAGTGGTGATTGACCCAAGCGGTGGAATGTTAAAGCAAATGCTTTTGCCATTTAAACTAGGACTAGGAGCTTGGCTCGGAAATGGCAAGCAAAACCTTGCTTGGATTGGACTTGATGATTTAGTTCAAATTATTAATTTTTGTTTAGAAAATCCTAATATTAATGGACCAGTAAATGCTGTTGCTCCAGAATTAATTACTAATAAATCATTCTGCCAGACCCTTGCAAAACATTTGCATCGCCCATGTCTACTAGGAATTCCAAAATTTATTATTCAGTTGTTACTAGGTAAAGAGTTATCTCAAATGATTTTGGGAAATCAAAAGATTGTTCCACTAAAACTAATAAACAATAATTATCAGTTTATTAATCTTAGCTATGCTTCTTATCTGGAAGGAAAATAATTTTAAAATAAAAAGTGACTGTCTTGAAATATGACTATCAAAAATAAGGCTTGTCTTCTAAAGATAATCCTTCAATATAAACTTCTCACTAACTATCCTGCCTAAACTCCCAGATCAGATCTTAATTATTTGCATAAGCATTATTTCTAGGATAGCTTCAAGCAAACTCAACTAATACTTAGACTTGGATGAATTTAGGCATTTGTTTAAAAAAGATTATAGATCATAAAGCTACAAGGGTCGCGGTTGTAGCTACTACTCTCGGATCAATTGCATTCCCCGTAGGATGGAAAATTAAATTAGACCATATTAGAGATGAGATGCAAGAAAACTGTGTCAAAGAAGTTGAGAGAAGGGAGTTACTGCTCAGTGCAATTATTGAAAAAGATGCAAAAAAAGATCCATTTCAAACCTTAGTGCAAGTTAAGAGACTTATTTATTCACTTGAAATCAAGGGAAGTGAAGCTAGAAGTAATTTGAATTTCGGTAAATACCCTAAGCCTTCAGTACTGAGCTCAGTCAAACATGAGATTGAGGATTTCCCTAAACAATCAGGCCATTTTATAACAGATTGGTTTGCAACTGCTAATTATGCATTTAAATTCCTTCCATCAATTCGGACTGATTATGGATCTACGGCAGCTCAAAGATATTTGTATGAGGATGAGCAATATCGGGCGGAGAAACTTTTAACAAAATTGAAACTATCTGAAAATCGTCTTTTATATTTACTCAACAACGAGCAATTGGAAAAATTACAGACTCTCCATTTAGAAAAACAGAGCATTGATAGCCTTTACGGAACCCGCATTGCCGATCAGACTTTCTATGGTAAGCAGTGGGAGCAAAATGCCCTGCTCTATCTTAATAGCAAGGAAATATCTTGGATTGAATAATTTTTTGGTCAAAAGCGAGAACACTGATTACAGGAAGAAGCGGCTGCACTTCTGATGTTTTAAATACAATTTGCCGTGTCAGCTTCAAGTAAAAGATATAATTGTAAAATTTTCTTCAGATCAATCCAGTATGCGATGGATCAATTGATATAGGAAAGACAAAGCTAATTGCCGCAATAACTATTCATTTTAAATTTATCAAATTAATACTTACATTAGAGAAATAAGCCTTAATTATTTTAACTTATATCCAAGAGTGGGATCACTACAAATTTGACTCAGCTTTCCAACAACTTCTTTTTTCACCACTGTTGTTTCTCTACCACTTAAATGAAATTCAACCTTTGTCGTTTTAATCTCAGAGTCTTTGGTAAACTGAGCAAACAGTGGTTTAGTTAAGCTTTCATAAAAACCAAGTCTTACTTTAATAACTTCCTCTGTATCATCAAGTCTGATTCGACCAGCTTTTTGCGCGTCGTATGTGCGTTTTGATAATCTAGTGCTTAGTTCTAATTCATCTTTAAAGTCATAATCAAGCTCAAGAACAAAAGGTTTTTGCTTCCAATCTTTAGTTAACTCTAACAAGAACTCCGCTTGCGCCACTGTTCTTGGATAACCATCTAAAACAATCCCTCTCGGATTATTTTCCAACACTTTTTGTACAAATTCATTTATAAATTCATCGGGCAATAGTACTCCTCGATTCATTTTTCGCAGATAGGATTCATACTGCTGTTTACGTGGACCACTAACAAAGTTTAATTCATCGTTTAAATAATCACGTATCATGTCAGAAAAAATACGATGGGGTAAATTTTCGTAAGTATGCGCAATAAAACCTCCAGCTAAACTTTTACCACTCAGTGGCGGCCCCACTAATAAAAAAAGTCTTTGCTGGGGCTCTAATGATTTAAATAAAAATGCTTGCTGTTCAAAGGCACCTTGCCCATTTACTGGGTCGGAAGAAGGTACCGGACTAGGGGTCATTATAATTTACTAGAATAAAATTTCGTATTCCGGATCTACTTGCTTTAAAGCATCTCTAACAGCACCCCGAATTACTTCAGGTAAAGCGGGGTGAATATAAATCTGTTGATAAAGTTGCTCTACAGTTAACTTTAGTGTTGCCGCCAAAACTAATTCTTGAATTAGTGTGGAAGCCTCATCACCAATGATGTGCGCACCAAGTAACTGTCCAGTAGATCGCTCTACAATCAGTTTTACTAATCCCGATTCTTTGCCACGAGCTTTCGCCATGGCAACATTAAACTTTGACTTGCCAATTAGGTAATCTAAATTTTTTGCTTTTGCTTCTTCTTCAGTTAAGCCGACAGAAGCAATTTCTGGATCCGTAAACACTGCTGCTGGAACGGGCGGATAGTCTATCGGATAAGGGCTTTTAGTCAAATAATTAGACTTAATCCAATACTCCGCTTCAAAATTAACGCTATGACGAAATAAGAAATTTCCAGCCACGTCCCCTATTGCATAAACATCCTTAACAGTTGTTTCTAATTTTGGATTAACTTCAATAAATCCGTTTTTCTTAATCTTAATTCCCGTATTATTAAGTCCTAGCTGATCACTATTAGGAACAATCCCAGCACAGACGAGTAACTCCTCGGCTTCAACAGATTGCTCAACTCCATTTTGCTTAATTAATAATTGAAACTTCTTATCTTGATAACTAGCCTTTAAAAACTCACAGTTACTAATAACTTTTTTATCCTTAGAAAATTCTTTTACAAAAATTTCTTGAATTTCAGAGTCTACATGTCGCAAGAATTGACTGCGAACTAAAAAGGTAACCTCAGATCCTAGGGAACTGTAAGCTCCGCCAAGTTCTGTGGCAATATAACCGCCTCCAATGACAATAATACTTTTTGGTAATTTCTTAGCACGCAGTGCTTCATTGCTCGTCATAAAAGGAGTATGCGCAAGTCCTGGAATTTCTGGAATTAGGGGGCGCGAGCCTGTAGCAATAACAATTTGCTTGGCAGTTAGTTGTTCGCCATTTACAACAACCACTTTATCACTAACAAACTCAGCTTTTCCTTGATAATAATCAACATCAGGATTCTTACTTCTCCCCTCGGCAATCTTTTGGGAAGTTCCATCAGTGTAAGAATTAATTCTTTTAATCAAACCTTCAAAGTCAACGTCCACAGAATTAACTTTTAAATTAATTTTTTCTAGCTCACTTAAATGTTTATAAAGATTTGCCGGGTGAATCAGCATTTTGCTGGGGATACATCCACGATTCAAACACGTACCACCAGCTTTGCCTTTTTCAATTAAGGCAACTTTTTTACTAAGCTTTAATGCAGAGCCAACTAGCTTGTTGCCGCCCCCACTTCCAATAACGATTAAGTCGTAAGTTTTCATAGTTTAGATACTTATCTGTTAAATTAATGTTTTTAAAAAACTAAGTGCTGACTGAACTGTGATTCCACTGGAAACATACGCGCTTGTTTCTTCCATCTCTTGCACTAATTGTAGAACTTGCGCCTCCGGAAACTTAGTTGCGTAGTATTTCAAATTCAAATCGATGTTTTGTTCTTTAAGTTTGCACTCAATTAAAGTTAAAACTTTCTTACCTTCTGTTAATACAAAATCGACCTCTTTCCCAGTTCGATCCCTTAAGAAATATAGTTCAATGTTTTTTCCATGAACATCTTGCTGATAATGTACCCACTTAAGTAAGTGACTAGCTACTAAATTTTCAAAACGTTTCGCCGGATCTCCGATTGCTCCCCAATTATAGAAATAACATTTTTGTGATTTCTTTAAGGATTTAACCTTAGAAGTTGTTAACGGTGCAATTCGAAATATATGATAAAGCCTTTCAAAAGCTTGGATCCATCTTTCAATTGTAAGATGAGCAACCTGTAAATTCTCGCGGACTCCATTTATTGAAAGTGGGCTACCAACAAGGTCGGGAAGAATCAAAAGGAGCATTTCAAGCTTACCTAAGTCCTGTATCATTTCTAAATCACGAATGTCTTCCATTACTACTCGAGAACGATATTGCCGAACCCAACGAAGAGCTTCTTCTTTAGAGTTAGAAAAGTATGGCTCAGGAAAACCTCCTAACTCTAAAAGGGTAGAAAATTCTTCTTTGGTCTTAAGGTTTAATTCCGCAACCGATAATGGATGAAGTCGAAAAAGGTTATAACGTCCTTGAAGAGAATCGCCTCCAGCCCGATAAAAATCTAACCGTGCACTACCAGTAACAAGAATCTGAAAATCTCTTTTCAAATCATCGTAAATACCTTTTAGGTAATTTCTCCAATCCAGGTACTTATGCAGTTCATCAAAAACTAAAAGTTTATTTTTAGGTAGTTTTCGCTTTAAAATTAGTTCTCTAGAGTCTGGTACATCATAATTTAAGTACGCTTGGTTTTGACCTTCTAAAAGCTTAACAGCTAAGGTTGTCTTCCCTACTTGCCTAGGACCAGCAATAAAGACCATTTTTTTTGTCAAATCTTTTTTAATGATTTCAGTAAGATACCTATCCATTGGTAAATTTTAACATAGATGTGAAAAATGTTCAAACTATTTTCACATCTATGTTAAAATAGTTATTTAATCCTGACGTTTACGGAGTGTCACTACAGAATCGTCAGATTTTTAAACCTAGCGAAGCACTAATCCCAAAAACTCATTTTTCAAAATACTCTTAACAACTCCCTCGGGGTTAATTTTTCTAATAACAGTCTCAAGCTTCGCAGCTTTTTCTGGACTCTCCAACTTTAATAACCAATAGACATCATCAGTGTTTTTCTGCACAACTGCTAAATCATTAACCCAGCCAGTTGCTAAAGTTTCATCTTCTAAGTTGGTAATTGTTGATAACATAAATTCACCCAAGCGATCTTCATAAGAAATTTGCAAGTCAGCAACTTCAAAAAAATCACTTAAGTCTTTAAGGGTCAATGGAACAAAAGTAATGTTTTGTTGATAAAATTCAGGGTGCAAAATTTCTTTGGTTGTTTTTGGAACTCGACTAAAGACCTTATTTAAACCAGCGTACCCTTCGCGTTTTAAAATAGAATGGCTAAAATTTAAGCCACTGGTGTATGGAAATAAAAGTGAGGCCTGCATGGATCTTGGCGCTTCCTTAAAGCCAGCAAGCATATTGGAAGATGCTACAGCTTGAAAAATAAGACTACGAATGTCTCCTTGCTCAGCCAATCGAGCTTGGCCTGACTGTTGATTAAAATAGTCATACATTACAACTGTGGCATCACCCTCGACAACACCGGAGCGGGCTAAGGACTCATCCGTAGTAAGAGACATCGGATCTAAAAACTTATCTAAATTATAATGTTGATCTTGAATGGCATGAGTTAACTCATGAATAGCAATCGGTAACTGCATTGCTTCAGGCATCCAGCCCGCCATCACATAATACTCCGTAGTTGGCTCATAGTACCCAGCTAGCTGACTTGTGTAGAGCTTAATAATTTCTTCTTTGTAGCTATATGCTCTAGGAATTAGACCAAGTTTTTTATAGAGCTTTTCCTCATTAGTAATTTTAATGTCAGGAACTTTCGTATTAATGGTATCTCGCAGATACTGCTCAACCTCTTGCTTATTTTGAACCTTACAATTAACTGGACGTTTTGTTTTAAGCTCTCTAATCTTCTCAGCTTCCTGTAATGCTTCCTTTGCTAAACTGCAAAGGTCACTCTCCGCTTGTGCTAGAGGTACTAACAACAAGCTGGTTAAAAATAATTTGAATAATTTATTCATAGATAATAATTTGAATTGCTAGAATTTACTAAACTACTAAAAAAAGTAGTACAGATTTGCTAAGTAAGTATTAAAGCTATCCTGATAGTCTTTCTCTCTCGCCACTTCTAGTCTTAAGTTTAAATCTGATGTTAAAGGAAAATCTAACTTACTACTAGCTCTCAGACTAGTATGATTATCTCCAAAGAAATAGCGATTTAATTCTAATTCAGTAAGATAATTAAAAGATTTGGAGTAGCCTAACCAACCAAGTTTTGCTCCACCACCAGTAGCCTGATTGTTTTCAAAGTAGGTATTAATTTTATTTGCTAGTCCACCTAGTAGATAGAGTTGATTAGCTTCGTTTAGTTTACTACTTCGTCCAATATATAGCTCATTTTTATAAACAAGCTTATTGCTGTCCGTTAAGTTAACTTGCTCTCTCTCCAGTCCGGTATAGAGCGCCCAAGAAAGTGGGTTTAAGAAATAATTCCCTGGACTAAGCGACACCAAATCAACAATAGTTGCTCGTTCTAAACTAAAATCACTTTTACTATCAAGCAAAAAATTAAAGTCCATAAAATTGATTTGAGATCCTGGTATAAATCCAATTTGTGGATCTAATAAGTCATGATAGGCCAATCTTAAATCAAAACTTTGATAGTAATGCTCGTCGCGGTAAAGTCCGCCGTAAGCGACCCGCTGACTGGCATGAGAATCTAGTGGATCTGTTTGCTTAGGTACAATTAATTCGGGAGAGCTTTGCCCTAATGCACTTCTTTCGTTTAATAATTTAAAGGCTAGCGGATCAGACTTCTCAGCTGGGAGTTTATCGCCAACAACTAAATAATCTAAATAATCATAAGCTAGGTCTAGAGTTGTAACTTTATCCTCTAAAGATAAGGCAGCAAGATCTTTTTCCGCTTCTTCTGGTTTTAAGATTCTTTTTTTTGCAATTATTTTAAGTTTTGAAGAAGTGCCTGCTTCCCGAGCATTAAACTTAGAACTAAGTGAGGGGCGAAAGTTTTTTTCTAGAACTAATTCTTTATTTTTAGCGACAGCTTTTAAAGTATCACTTGGTATGACCCAATTACTAAATTTATCGCGAAGTTTTAAACTTGGACGAAGAACATCAAAGAGTCCAAGTAGATGATAGGAGCAGTTTTCGTCAAAATAATAATAATTAAAATTTATGTTACGCAGTTCCCAAAGATGCTTAACTAGCAAGTTAATTTCTTTTTGCTCAAAGTCCAAGCGATATTCCCAAATATCTCTTTTCTCTAAATCGCTATAAAGTTTGACCAACTCAAAGTAGGGCGCAACTTTAAAATAACCATTATAAAATCCAAAGATTCCTTTAAAAGCATAGATCAAACCTGGCTCACCAAAAGTATGCGCTGAAAAATTTATGCTATAGGAATAATAATCAGCTTTAGGATTTGAAGGGTCTTGGTCTAATCTTAAAAAAGTATGTCCGAAAGCTGAGGCTGGATTATTTAAAAAACTTGCTGGGAAAATTAAAGTAATGCCTTTGGCAGCAATTAACCCTTGCCATTCATCAAACTCAGGGCAATCGCTAATTGTACGATCTTGAAATAATTTTAATTTCTCTTGAATTAGATTAAGTCTTGCTGGGTATCGGCAGGACAATTTAGTACCCTCAGATTCAAATTTTTCAATTGTAGCGCCTAGTTCGCTTTCTGGATTCGTTGCTCCATCTGCATCTAGAAAAAATTCTGGCGAATCAATAAAACTTTGATATCCAGAGGTTGAGTTTGATTTGTAGTGAAGCAGTGCTAACCACTGCGGATCTTTTGCGAGTGCATTTATTTCCGATGTTGAAGTGTTTTCAGCATGTACGCCAAAAAATAATACAAAATGCAAAAAAAAGCCGGCAATTAGCCGGCTTAGTGAACAACTCATATTTAATTATAGGTTGTTGCTATAGTTAGCTAAGTCTTGATTGCTAGCTAGTACTGTTTTCATAGCAGCATGAACTGACTTGCTATCAACATTTTCGCTGGCGAAAATCTTAGAGAAGTTATTTTTTAACTCTGCGTTAAAAGCAACTTGGTCAGCTTTTTCAATACCAACTAATTGGCTAAGAGAAGCTAACGTTTCGCCTTCGCCGCGAGAAATATCACGAGCTAAACGATTCATGTTTTGGTCAATGAAATAAACTGTTTTCCAGTTAGAACGAACAACACCATCACGAGAACAACCAGAAGTTGCCGAAGTCATAGCGAAAGTTTGGTTACCTGAAGATCCGTTGGTAGTTACAGCAAGAACTTTGGGAGCAAGTCCACGGTTTCCTTCAAACAACTTAGATCCCCATCCGCAAGTACCTACGTCATCTTGAGCAAATGCACTAAGTGGGGCGATTAACGCTAATAAAATTAATAATTTCTTCATAAATTTCTCCATTGGATAAGACAGCTAACATTTGCACAAAAAATTTTGTGCGGTGCCGCGTCTTTAACTAAAGTCTAGTGAGTATAGACTAATTTTTCTAATTTCCACCAGATAAATTTTATCAATCGGCAACTTTTATAACTTTAATTGACTCTCTTGCTATATTAATCAATGACTTAGCAGGCCTGCATTGAAAAGAATCAAGTGCAGATTCTCTAGCTTAAATAATACTACGCATTCTAAATCCAATTAGTTTATACCTTACGACTTGAAATTTTTACTTACTTTGAAAGTGGACAAAAGTTTACCCCCCCCCTATTAATTAGTGTTTATAAAGATTTTGCTAAATTTAGATTCTTTAGTAAATTATATAGAATGCTCAACAAAAACTATTTGGCTTTCTATAAACTTAAAAACAAGCAAATAGCGATTAGTATAATCTACTTTCTTTTACTAATCCTGCTCTATCGAACTGAAAGTATTTTAAAAATCAACACCCATTACCTTGGTACGGACAGGTCTGATGGTGGACTCTACGTCTGGTTATTTAAATCAAACCTAAAAGATCTCTGGGCACTCCCTTGGTTTAACACTAGAGCATTCTATCCTTATACTTTAAGTCTTGGCTGGAGTGATAGTTTTATTCTACCAGCGCTGGTTGCTAAACCTTTTGTCTTAATGGGGCTTCCAATAATTGTTGCTTATAATGCAATTTTACTTCTAGCAACATTTCTAAATGGTCTCTGCACATTTAAAGTTGCCTTTCAGCTTTCCAATCATTTTATTGGTTCATTAATTTCGGGAACTGTTATGCTAGGACTTCCCTTTCTAGTATTACATCTTGGACACCCACAGTTACAATTTGTTTTTTGGATCCCACTGGCAATTGGATTATATTGTAAATTTTTAAACCAACCGAAATTTATTTCCGCTTTTCTTTTAGGATTAACTTTATTCTTGAGTTTTTTAACCACTGTTTATTATACGATTTTTTTAATTGTTACCTTACTGATAGTCACCCTTGGGTTTTTAATTTATCAAAAAAACTTTTTTTCATTCAAGAATTTCAGTATCGCCCTCTCTGGTTCTTTAATTGGATTTGCTCCGATCATACCCTTTGCACTTCCTTACTTAGATGTAAAAGCAACTTATGGAGAAAGAGATTTAAGAACCGCCAGTGCCTTTGGCGCTAACATCCTAAGCTACCTTTCGGCTCCTGCTTCCAATCTATTCTTTAGTTTTAGCGCAAAGTGGTCTCATTCCGAAGCACTGCTCTTTCCAGGAATAATTTGTTTAACTGCACTTCTTATAATCCTGACAAACTTAAATCAAAGAAATCCTCGTTGGATAATTTTATGTACAGCAACTAGCTTTATAATTGCGACTTGTTTACAAGTTTTTAAAATAAGTTTCGCTAGTTGGTTCTTCTGGTTAACTTTTTTTGGACTACTTTATTATTGCTTTCGAATTGGGCAGCTATCTCGCAAACTTAAAATTAATTATGTTTCTAACCAAGGATTAATTGCAGTCCTACTATTTACTACTTATTCATTATTCTTCTGGTCACTTGGCCCATTAGGAGTTGAGACTAGTTTTTTTAATAATTCCTATAGTCCTCAGGGAATTCACACAATTTTTTATCATCTAATCCCGGGCGTATCAGCAATTCGCGCCGTAAGTCGAATGGGGATCTTAGTAGCTTTTTTCCTGTCACTCCTAATTCCTTTTGCTTTCCAAAGACTTGATAAGATAAGGTTAATATCTCGAATCTTCCTACCGTTGAGTATTTTAGCTTGGACGGTCCTTGAAAATTACCCTAAGTATTATCCTCTAGAAAATGAGCATCGAGCTCAAGGCATTTTTGCTGAGCTAAATAATTTTGTAGCCAAAGATGATGTTGTAATAGGACTTCCTATGACATCAGAAGAACTAAGATCTTCCAAAATTGGAAGTTGGAGAGCTTACTCCGAAACAAGTATCGAATACCAAAACTGGTTACTTGATCAGCAAGTTATGCTAGTAAATGGTTATAGCGGACAACAAAGTAAAAATGCCTATGAACTTCCTTGGGTAACTCAAAGTTTTCCCAGTGAAGAATCACTGAACACATTAGGTTTAATTGCCGGTCTTAAATGGATTATCTTTGCAAGTCACAATCAACCTAGTTTTAATCAGCAAATTTTTGAATCTAAATTGGCTGCTTATCAAGATCGCTTACAAATTATTAAAAGAGACGAACTTGGAAACTATTTAATTAAACTTATTAATGCTACTCCTTTAACATTAGAATCTTACTTACAAGTTCCTTCATATCCAGCAAACAGCAAACTAGTTTTTAATTTAAAAGCTAACTCTCCCGAGAAACAAACAATTTTTGTTTCTCTGTTTGTTAAGAAATATGGAGAAGTAATCCCTTGGAAACAACTAAATCTAATTGCGGATAATACTTGGCAGGAATTTACAGTGAATGTTCCAAAAACTCCAGATCGAGTTCGTCCAGTTTCGATTCGATTTAAAAGCATTCTACCTTTAACCCTCGGCGAAAATCAGATACAATAAGTAGCTATGAAGAAGAATGATTTAATATCTTGTAGTATTGTTGGTGGCACAGGCTTTGGTGCCGGAGAATTATTAAGACTGCTTTCGCTACATCCTAAAGTAAAAATTAATCAAGTAATTTCCGAGTCGATGGCTGGAAAATCCTTAAGGGAGTCTCACCCCCAAAGTAATCTTAAAATTAAATTTACCAAAGAACTAAACTGGCAGAAAATTAATCTAGATAAAAATTCTATAATCTTTCTAGCCTTACCGCATGGAGTAAGTGTTAGCAAAGCTAAGGAAATTAAAGAAAAATCTAATGCTAAAATTATTGATCTTTCTGGCGACTTGAGAATCCAAGACCAGCAATTACATCAAAAGTTTTATGAAGATACTGAATTTGCCCCAACTCTCCGTAAAGAATTTGTTTATGGATTAACTGAACTAAATGCTAAAAAGATTGCTAAAGCAAAATTTATTGCTAATCCTGGTTGTTATGCAACCGCCGCAATTCTTGGACTTGCACCCATTAAAAATAAAGATTTTGTTGGCAGCATTGCGATTGATGGCAAGTCGGGGACTTCTGGTGGCGGAAGAGCTCTTGGCGCTAATTTTCACCATCCAACAATGAATAATAATGTGATGGCTTATAAAATATTAGGCCACCGACATGAAGCTGAAATTGCTCTTGGACTCCACTCAACTAAAAGATTATTACCATTACAGTTTGTTCCACACTTACTGCCTATTTCTAGGGGAATGATGGTAAGTATTTATGCTCAGCTTAAAACTTCAATCACAGAACATGAAATCCAAAAAATTTATCAGACTTTCTATAAAGATTCCTACTTTGTTCGTGTACAAAGCCAAGCAGTAGAAATTCGAAATGTAGTAGCTAGTAACTTTGCAGATATTTTTGTAACTTCTCGGGGAAATCAAATCGCCATCTCTGTAGTTATTGATAATCTTGTAAAAGGAATGGCAGGACAAGCAATTCAGAATATGAATTTAATGTTTGGACTAAAATCACAAATTGGACTGGAAGAAGCAGGGCTAGGAGTAGTGTAGAGAAAAAGACGCCCCGAACGACCTAAGCATTGGGGGCGTCTAAACAAATTAAATAAGCTTACTTCTTAACGCAAACCTCTTAATCGCTTAATCTCCTTTTCAAGAGCTACAATCTTAGAATTTGCTGCTTTTAAACTAGCATTAGCTGTTTTCAAACTAGCTTCAGTTTTGGCAACCTTATCATTAGCTGCTGTTAAAGCAGTTTGTAGCTTAGAATTACTAGCGGTCAAGCTTTTAATTTGGTTAATTTCTGCATTACAACTTGGAGCTGGCTTCGTAATACTAAATTTGAACTCAAGTCGAACATATTCAAACCCCTCTGCTGCTGTACTTCTATCCAGTGGCTCACCCTTACTGTCTAAATACATGCAAGAGATCGCTGGGACTTTAAAGCCATAATTTATCTGATAATCATACCCACTTAAAAAATCCAGCTTACCATCACAGACTGTTACTAGATTAGTCTTACTAGAAACATACTGAATTTCGATATTACCAGGGCCATCTTCTAAATCTAATTTAATTGTGGCTGTCTGGTTGAGAAGATTAGTAGTGCTTGATGTTTTGGCAAAATCCCTTAAATAATATGTATTTCCAATTCTAGTAATATTAAAGGAATCGGAGAATTGGTGGCCAATCTGCAAATATTTCGAATGATAAGTATCTGGCTTAGTTACAGTCGGTACTTCTCCATTTTGTGCAATTAGTCCAAGTGGTGCGAAAAGGAAAAAAACAGAATAAAGGGCAAAAATCCGGAGCTTATTAAATACTTTCAACATAAAACCTCAAAAAAAATAAACAACTTGTATATAATCAAAGCAACTTGAAAAGCTGATTCAAGGGTTAGAGCAGATAAATTTGAGCATTCTATTCTATGCAACACTTTTGATTCTCTTGTTAAGTGATGCTTTTGTAAGGAGGTACCCGTTCCACCTTCGAGCTGATTATATTAGGAATTTGTTCAGAATTAACTTTTCTAGATATGTTTCTAAAAGCACTTGCTAGTAAGAGCTTTTAAATGAGAAGCTGTTACTAGTTTTTAAAATTTCTTCAATTATTGTGAAGCACTGGATATTTATAATACTGCTATCTATTACTCTAAGAATTTCTTTCTGTTTATATTTATTCCCAACATACTTATTAGAGCTTGCTACGATCGGAAATATTTACTTATTTGATGATTATTACGAGATTGCAACTCAGCTGCTTGCTGGTAAAGGCTATAGTCTGGCGGACGGCACAAATGTTTTTCATCGGCCACCGCTCTATTCCCTTTTCTTAACAATTCCAATTAGTCTGGCAAAAGAGCCAAATCAAATTGTTCCTTTAATTCAAATCTTTCAGAGTATCTTAGCCGGCCTTGGTGTCTTGTTAGCCATGAACATTACTAGGCTGTTAACTTTTAAATCCTCCCGTGCACCACTTTTGGTTGGCTACATTATTGCACTTTGGCCATTTAGTGTCTGGATTACAAAATCCTCTATCCCAGAAAATCTTTTATTAATACTTGTGCCATTACAACTACTGCTGGCAATTAAATATCTGCAAGAAAAAAACATCCTGACTGTTTTTTTATTTGGGGTTGTAAATGGACTTCTTTGCCTGACTCATGCTAGCTATTTAGCTTTTTCCTTAGCAAGTTTCTTAGCATTAATCATTGGTCTAAAACTAAAAGAAGTTTTACCTGTAATTATTTTATTACTGGCAGGATTTTTAATTACTCTATTTCCTTGGACTCTTAGAAATCAAACTGCTGGATATTCATCAGTTACAACAGCGACTGGTTTTGGATTACATTACTTTAAAGGTTGGTATTATTTTGAACAACTTCAAGAGAGAAAACCTTATTTTAAAAATCTAGAAGCTGAAAGTGCGAAGTTTGCTAATAATTACATCCAAAACCAAGGACTCCCAACAGTATTAAATAGTCGGGACCGTTCCAACTTTGAAAATATGGCAAAGATTGATCACTTGGCCACGGAGCACTTACTGCAAAACTTAAAACTTAATTATCTAAAGTTATTCGTAAAAGCTCCAGCAATGTGGATTCGCCAGCAATCAAATAGTCGTACTATTTTAAACCTAATCCTGCTCTTTCCAATAGTACTACTTGCTTGGTTTGGAATTAAAAAACTTGCCTGGCAAAAAGAAATCCTTGTTGCCCTACCAATGATTGCCCTAACCGCCACGATGTCATTAGTCTTTATTGAAGATGCTCCGATGCGCTATGCCTTACCAATTTTTCCATTAATGGTAATCCTAGCTGGTGTCGGAATCTCCGATCTTAATTCGAAAAGACATTGGTTTAAGCGGCGTTAGTAGCTAAAGTTAAAATTGATTCTAATAACTATAGTCATCCCAATAAATAATTTTCGTTAGGAAATTATAAAACAGATCATGACGATAGAAGCGACCAGCGGGAGCCAAAAGACAAATAGTAAACCCAACTTTAAAAAAAAGAGTTAAACCATAGGTTTATCTATAAACTTAGGTCCTTAAATTACTTCAGGGTAAAAAATATAAGGGTCAGCAAAAGCCTTAGTTAATCTATTTATCGGAAATCCATTTTTGGGTTTACTATGTATGATTTTATTATCCCTAAAGGAGATATAAAGCTCCAAAAAGTAATTTACTCTTGGACTTTCTATATTAAACTTAGTTTTTTTAAGGCAAGCTCGGTTTCTTCCTGTCCAATATTTAAAGGTGGTAATAAGCGAACAACTTTCTCACCTGCCGCAACTGTTAGCATCCGATCGGCAAATAATTTTCGAACAATATAAATACTAGGTAAGACATCTAAAGAGTAATCAGATTGTTTTTTAATCCAATCCTCATCAACTTCAATTCCCAACATAAGCCCTAAGCCGCGTAATGATTTAACCCAAGGGAGCTTTAGATTAATAATTGCACTGCGAAAACTCTTAGAAGTTGCCTCTACATGATTTAAAAACTTGGTTTGATTAATTTCTCGCAATACGGCAATCGCTACAGCAGAGGCTAAAGGATTACCTCCGTATGTTGATCCATGACTTCCCGGATTAAGAAGCTCACTAACCTTGAATTTATTAAATAATAAATCCTTTACCCAAATCGCACCGATTGGAAAACCTCCTCCTAAACCTTTAGCCCAGCTAATCGCATCTGGTTGGAACGCATCCGCAGAATCAAAAAGACTTTCCCAAGAATTTATTTTACCTGTGCGCCCAATTCCTGCTTGAACTTCATCAATCATTAGTAAGATTTCATGATCTTGGCAAAGCGTTTGTAAGCCCAAAAGAAATTCTGGGGTGGCCACAGAGACCCCTCCCTCACCTTGAATAACTTCTAACAAGATTGCCACAGTTCGACCATTAATTAGATTTTTAACACTCTCTAAATCATTGAAATCGGCATACTCAAATCCAGAGAGTAAGGGAGCAAAGCCAACTTGAATTTTTTCTTGACCGGTCGCACTAATTCCCGCCATCGTTCTACCATGAAAGGAATTATAAAAAGTAATTATTTCAGGATTCTGAATTTGTTTCGCCACAGCATAGCGACGACTGAGTTTAATTAAGGCTTCGTTAGCTTCGGCGCCACTATTACAGAAAAAAGATCTTCCGGGACGTTTAACTACTTGTTCGGTTAAAATTTCAGCTAGCTCACCTTGCTTTGGGTTTAGATATAAATTTGAACAATGGATAAACTTAGCTGCTTGCTCCTGTAATGCATTTACTATTATCGGACTTGTGTGTCCTAAACAGTTAACAGCAATGCCGGCGGCAAAATCTAAATAACAATTATCTAACTCATCATAAAGATACGCCCCTTCCCCACGAACAAAAGAAACTGGAAAACGAGCGTAAGTTGGGATAATATAGTTATCAAATAATTCTTTAGTTGCAAGTTTCTTCATGTTCAATCAATTTCCCGAGTTTTCAAGTTATCAAAATAAATTAGCACAGTTAAAAGATTATCAAAATAAATCTATCTTAGTGAAACTTGGTGGTGCACTTTTAAACTCACCTCAACTAATCAATAATATCTGCCGTCAAATTGCCTTCTTAAACCAACTAAATATTAAAACTATTATTGTTCATGGTGCAGGACCAAATATTAGTGACTGGCAAAAGAAACTTGGCCTTGTTCCAGAATTTATCAATGGACTTAGAAAAACTGATGCAGAAACTCTGGAGTTAGTGGAGATGGTAATTGCAGGACAAGCGCAACCCTTACTTGTTAAAGAATTAAATTCTCTTGGTGCAACCGCCATTGGACTAAAAGGTTATGATGCCAATCTGTTTGAGGTCAGACAGACAAGTGATGTCGCACTTGGTTTGGTGGGAGATGTCATAAAGGTTAATCATGAACTAATTAATCTATTTCTGACTAATAATATTATTCCAGTAATTGGAAGCGTTGGTGCCGATGGTAAAAAACAATCTTTTAATATTAATGCCGATCTTTTGTCTGCTGCTTTGGCCAAGGAACTTAACTGCCAAGAGTTTTTCTTGCTTACTCAAGTTGGTGGGATTTTAATCAATGGAAAAATTAAACCAGAGTTTTCTCTTGCCGAAGCTCAAGCGCTACTTAATAGTGATCTAATTTCCGAAGGAATGATTCCTAAACTAATAAGTTGCTTAAGTGTACTAGAACAAGGAATTCCATCAGCTTGGATTGCCGGCGCTGAGCCAACGTCGCTAATCGACTCCTTACTAATCAGCAATCTAGAGGCGACAAGAATTTCGAAGTAACTAGCAGGACTTGCTACAAAGAAAGTTTTTTGACTAATTGTTGCTCAATTGCCTTAATAAAATCTACGGTATTCAAATAAGTATCCCGTCCAGCATCATTCCCATGAACACAAATCGCCAGATCTTTAGTCATTTTTCCTGATTCCACAGTTTCAATACAAGCTTGCTCTAAAGCTTCAGAAAACTTTTGTAGTTCTGGATTAGAGTCGAACTTAGCGCGATAAGACAAACCTTTAGACCAGGCAAAGATCGAAGCAATCGGATTTGTCGACGTTTCTTTACCTTGTAAGTGCTGGCGATAATGTCGAGTAACGGTGCCATGCGCCGCTTCGGTCTCTACGGTTTTGCCATCTTCAGTAATCAGAATTGAAGTCATCAATCCCAGAGATCCAAAACCTTGCGCCACAATGTCGGACTGCACATCTCCATCATAGTTTTTGCAAGCCCACATGAAACCACCTGCGCTCTTAAGTGCAAAGGCAACTAAGTCATCAATTAGGCGATGCTCATACCAAAGCCCCAAGGCTTCAAATTTTGCTTTGTAATTTTGATCATACATCTCTTGGAAAGTATCTTTAAACATTCCATCATAAGCTTTAAGGATTGTATTTTTTGTTGATAAGTAAAGTGGGACCTTTAAATCTAGCGCATAATTAAAACAGGAGTGGGCAAAAGAAACAATTGATTCTTTGGTATTAAACATTCCTAAGGCAATTCCTTCCCCTTCAAAATCATACACGGTATGTTCAATCACACTTTCACCATTCTCAGGAACAAATTTAATGCTAAGTTTTCCCTTGCCAGGAACAACAAAATCAGTTGCTTTGTATTGATCTCCAAAAGCGTGTCGCCCGATAACAATCGGTTTTAACCAACCGGGTACTAAACGGGGAACATTATTACAAACGATTGGCTCACGAAAAACTGTTCCTCCAATGATGTTTCTTAACGTGCCATTTGGTGACTTCCACATTTTTTTAAGATTAAATTCCTTCACTCGAGCTTCATCAGGAGTGATTGTGGCGCACTTAATTCCCACTCCATATTGCTTGATCGCCTCGGCTGCCTCAACGGTGACTCGATCTTCGGTAAGATTGCGATTTTGAATACTAAGATCGTAGGTTTTTAAATCACAGTCGATATAAGGTAAAATTAGTTTAGACTTAATCAGATCCCAAATGATTTGGGTCATTTCATCACCAGACAAATCAACGAGTGGAGTTGTTACTTTAATTTTATTCATAGTTGTTTAAGTAGTTATTACTAATAGAAAATTTATAGTTTTATTGGATTTTTCACAAGTACCGTAGAAGGTGGCTAAGTACTTTCTGTCTGCTTCATAATTTTCAGAGAAGAGCTAACAAGTAGACATAAAGTTATGTCGGTAGAGAAAAGAATAAACTTAGACTTGAGCAAAAAAGAGAAGATAAGTATTTTGTAAATATAACTGTTAATGTGTTACTTAAAATTATTATTATTGAAAAACTTGAATACAAATCGAAACAAAAAGCTTTCTTTCTTGCTAGATAAAAAGTAACTACATTTTGATCTAAATCTGCTTATGAAAATCCATTTAGAGCTAGAATCTTCACGTCGAAACTTAAAATAGTTTTCAATATTTTTTTTTAGTTTTGTATTATTATTTTTCCAGCACCACAATCCTGAGCTATCAATATCTAAATCTTTTACAAATTCAAATTTTGCCGAATTGAGGATAGAGTTACGCTCCTCATATTTACGATCAATAATATCTCCATGCCAGAGATGTAAAACAGTTCCTGGGCAATAACCAACTTTGCCTATTTCCGATTTTTTAATTTGTCCTCTCCAAAGTTTCCAAGCTTCTATAATTGAACTAGAATGATTCTTCGAGTCCACGGAGCGTTCTACTCCGAAGAATCCTAAAGCCATTAAATAATCAGCAGAGCCCAGAATCGCACGATCAAAAAAACCAATTCTTGTAATAAATTCTCTACGTCCCGCCCAAGCATATCCCGGGTTTCCAAATTCATGGTATCTTTGATGTAAAACGCCGCGTCCATATTTTGCTACTCCATAGGCAATGCTATGAAATGATGCTCTTTCTTGGTTACCTCTGAGTAGTTTCCCTTTCGGACGCGTGGGATGATCTTCTTTTTTTAATCTAACGGACCAAGCATAAGGTTGGATTAATGGATAGTTTTCCAATTTTTTTGCTGTCTCCGTAACCCAGTTTTCCTTAGTAAAAATTAGGTCACAATCTAACCAAACAATTTTGTCGCAATTTGTTGGTAAGTACGCTAAGGCTAGGTTAAGTAATCGTTCCTTCTGCCACATTATACTAGAGGAAGAACCCTTAATTTGAACTAGAATTTCAGCATCTTCTTTGTTTATCTCAAATTTATTTCCATCAAATATTAATTCTATAGTTAAGAGATTAAGGCCTTGTCTCTTTACTGACTTTCGAAAAATCTGATAGTTTTTTTGTTTATTTTTATATTTCGCTGGATTAAAGAACGTAGTAATTCCCCAAATTTCTCCAGGTAAGTTTTGCTTTTGCTTAGGAATTTGATGACGATTCTTAGAAAGTTTTTCAATTAATAATTTTAAATTATTTAATTCTGCAGGCTTACTGTGAAAATCATTACTCGGCAATTCGATTGTTGCAATTTTATACTCTGGTATTAACAAGAGGGCGGTAGGCTCGGGACAATTAGCTCTTTCTGGTTGAGACTTTTCAATTAAAAGTAGTTTATGGGGAGCCAAACTTTTAATAACATTAGCTACAATCCAATCATTTTTCTCGGAGATAAAAACCGTATGATTAATACCTGAGGAGTGCTTAATAATTAAATTAATAATATTTGAAGAATCGTTCTCATTTGGCAAGCAAGGAGTATTTAAAATTAGAACCTTTAGATCCGTTCCTTTGTAATTAAGAGCAATCCCTTCGGGGATATTTTTAAATGGTACTTCCTTTTTGTTCAAAAACTCCTTTATACTACTTAATTCGGTTTTGGAAGAGAAGCTAAGTGTCGAAGACTTCCAGTTTAAGTACTTATTAACTTCACAGAGATTATCTAGTACTTGATTATCCTGACTAAAAAGTTGTGGAGCTAAAGAACATATGTATGTAAAGGTATTACTCATCAAAAAAAGCTACTAAAGGACTAATAAATCATGGTTAAGTTTAAATGATAGCACTCCTTGACAATTTTAATACCTCTTAAACCAATCTACCTAAATCATATACATAAAAAATCTGACTCCTTAAAGTACATAAATACTCATTAAGAATAGACCTATGGGCTTTGTAAGTACACTCCTTGTCCGCCGAAGCTTTATCGAAGGTTTGCCTATTAGTTTTTAGATTATTTGTTTTCTCAGTAATCAACAATAATTTATAATCAGTAGATTACTTCCAAAGTTATAGTGAGTCCAAAAAAATTACGTTAAAAGACTACGGGTTTTGCTTGTAGTCACTAATTATGTTGTTTTTAGCTATGCAAACTTGGATATCAGCCGTAGCATTTGCTTTGGTGAGACAGGAATCCGAGATTTGCATTAGCCGAAATGACTCTGTTCAATTTACTAAGGTAATTTTTTTGGAATCAAGATCATTCAATTTAGTTGGATTTTCAGTAAATTTGCTAAGTTAAAACTTTGCTATTCCTTTGATCGCTAAATAAGATGGTTTTAGTTTTTTTAAAATTGTCCTAAAATTCTTAGCAACTACTCGATCTGCCCACCACTAATTTATCTAGTGGGATATACATTTCTTTCTCCTAATTAGTTATTATTTTCATCAGACCTTATTCGATATAGGATATATCTTAACAAGCTGATTAAATTAATTTTCAAGCACTAAGTAGCTACTGACAAATATTATTCTTGAGGAATATAAAATGAAAAAGTCTCAAATCTTTTATTTTTTCTTGCTAGTTGGGCTAATTAGCTTTTCAGCTTTAGCAATACTTGTAAGCTTTAGTCAAAAAGTAACAGATCAAGACTTGAAATTATTTTGGTTAGCTGCTTGTAATTTGGAAGATAATTTTAAATATTGTAAAAATTATAAGATTAGTGAATCTGCTCTTGAATCTGGCAAATTGATTCTTAATACCTATCCGATTTGGGCACATTATATTTTTAAATATTTTGCTCGTTTAGATTTAGAAGCTTTAAATTTTACTTACAAAATTGTAACTGTCGTAATCTTAAGCTCTTGTTTTGCTACACTTGCTCAACTGTACAATTTTGTAAAAATTAAATTTTTAACTTTGCCTATTATTTTTACAATATTATATATCTTTGCACCCTTTAGAGACTTATTTCGCTCTGGGCAAATAACCTCAATCCAATTATTAAGCTTAAGCTTGTTTTTATTATTTTTTGATTCTAATGAAATATCAAAGAAGCTTGGCAAATGGCGTATTCCCGCTGCTGGTATCTTCTTATCACTAAGCTTAATTAAGCCCCAAGCATTATACTTAGTATATCTCGTGTTTTTATCTAGTATTTTTAGAGCAAATAAAATTACTTTTGCAGTCTTGAGTACAATTTGTATTGTTTTTACAATTATAGTTTTGGGTGACGATCTAGCAAATTTTCATACTTACTTTTCAAAAGAAAAGTTTGAATATTTATTTTATTGGAAACAACCCAATTTGATGGCCTTAATATTTCCTGATCATTTTGCCGCTAGATTTATTTTTCCCTTAATAGTGTCTGGTATCATTTTGATAGCATTACTTAAGTTTTTAGTGGATCTCCGACTCATAACTTTAATAATTATTCCTCTAAGTCTTTTATCGACCCCTTATTCATTTTCTTATGATTCAATTTTACTACTTCCTACCATCTGTTATTTTTTAAAATCTACCCATCATCAAATCATTTTAATCCTTTCTTTATTACTTTGCCTAACTTTGAATCACTATTATTTGATGAGCCAAGTAAGTTGTGCGATTTATCCATTAATATTTTTTACCATTGGTATATGGAGCTATCTATTTGAAAACTCTGAACAAACAACTGCACCGCTTTAATAATTATAGTGAGTCCAAAAAATATATTACTTTAAAAAATCAAGGATTTTGCTTAGACTCACTATTTATGTTGTTTTTAGCTATGCAAACTTGGATACTTGCCCGCCGTAGCTTTAGCGAAGGTGGGAATCCAAGATTTGCAATGGCAATATAATTTAGAAATCCCAAGAGTACTTACAGATAAACGGCTATGACATTCCTATTTAATTTCTCTGTCTAGTTTTTAGGGATTTAAACCTTAATTCCATTCCCTCACACTTGCAGAAGGGGCGCGATTATAAATGTTATTTAATTTCCTTATCAAAAATTAGTTTTTAAACTCTCTTTAATTAGCAGCTATTTTGGTTTAGTTTAGAAATAATATAGAGAACCCAACATCCTTTCCGAAAAAGTTTTGTGGAAATTCATTCTTGGATTTGCTATATTATATATTAGGTGAACTTCGTGTTAACTCCTCCTTCGCTAAAGCTTTGGCGGATAAGTCGGAAGGCAAGAAGGCGTCAGATTACCAGAAATGCATTTTCAAAGCCTTTCGTTAACTATTCCGGATTTTAATTTATATCTTAAAGTGATAATTTTATTTATACTATATTCTTATGTCATTAGCGCCAAAACCTTTTAAAAGACGTGGAACTGGAGATTTAACAGAAGCGATTTCTGACATCCTAGAACGTAGGGACGCAGAGAATCTCAAGAAATATATTGAAGAAAGTAAAAAAACATTAAATTATTTTGATCTTGTCAAAGTTGTTTCTTTGTTTCTTTGTTTCTTTTAACCATACTTTTTCTTGGCCTTTTTTATGATACTTTTTTTGTTAATCATGATCCATCTGCTCAAACAATTATCAATACTCCATTAAAAAATCTGAAAGTTCCATTAGTTTTGGAAATTTTTGGATCTAATAACAAATTGTGGAGAAAGCCGGGAAAAAACAAGATGATTAAAAGGACTGAGACTTTAAGTGAAGTAGTTATTGATCTAAAAAAGGCTGAGACTTTTAATTTTAGATTTGTCAGTGAGAGTCAGGATCCACTATATACATTTGGTGCCAGTAACGATTACAACATTATTTCACTTGAAGAAATAACTCCCATTAATAATGGTCCCAACGTAAAACCACTGAACTTTAAAGTTGAAAAACCTGGTAAATATCAATTTAGAATTCAAATTTTAAGTGCTGAAAAGTTTATTGTTTTAATCTTAAAAGTCTAATTAGCAACTGCATAATGTTTTTATGTTGCCTAAAAGTACTTTGCCAGCAAAAATAATCTAAAATTTAAAATTGTTATTAGCTAATTTTGCTCGGAAAAGAAGTGCTTGAATACGAAGAAAAACTATGAGAGGATATACTTAATATTGTTACTTAAATATTTGCCCCAGCCTATTTTTTTAAATTTTTAATATAATTAGTCCTTTTATCCTCTCGGTTTTTATAAATTTTAAAAGTTATGATGTTAAGTTCTCCGCTAAAATTATTGAAAATTAATAATTTTTCAAAAGGTGTATCTCTTGTGGAATATGGAATACTTGTAGTTTTGATTGCTATTGTTGCTTTGGTTAGTATTCGGACTTTAGGATTAAACGTTAATAATAAGTTTTATCAGGTTGGAAAAGCAGTAAAAAATTAAAAGCTCTGACTGCTCAATTGTTATATATTTAGACCCTTAAATTTATTCCTATAAACTCAAGTTAAAATCTACTTCCCTTTCAATCTAATAATGATTAGATATCTATTAAATTATTTCTTGCTTAAGAAATTTCTAAACAATACTAGTTTTCAAAACTGCCTTTGTAAATTTAGTTGTATTTAGTGCGCAGTCCTAATTTCCCATCTTGAATCGCTATTTCGATAGTAAAAGCAGATTGCTGATCCTTCTTTTTTAGCTCTTTAATTTTCGATAGAAGAATGCTCTTTATCTTCGCCTGATTATTCGGACAGAGATCAAGATTTGACTTTGATTTAAAATCATCAATAATTTTATCGACCTGCGAAGATTCTAAATGATCCGACTTTAGTTTTGGACTCTTGGCTAGTGTTGACTCTGCTGACATCCTAGCTCGGAAAAGATCGCGTTTGTAAGTTCCCTGTTCTTTTTGACGAAGGCTTTTTTCCCAAAGATTGTTTAGAGTTAGATAAGATTGTTCGATGGTACTGATTCTAAAATTATCTTCCGCTGATTTTTGCAGCAGTTGCTTCATCTGTCGAATCATACGCTTAAATTTGGTATGTTCATCACTCGGGGTAAATTTTTCAATTCCTAAAAAATATTGCTCATACTTCACTTTTAGCGCTTCTAAGCTTTCTCCAAAATGTTTAATTGCTGGCTGATTTCCAAGTTTTCTTCTTTCTAAGCTTTCTTTCTCCTTTTTTGCCTCTGTTTTTAGTGCAGAAGATTTTAGTTTATGCTTTACAAGACTCATGAAATTCGGAATTATATAAATATGATGTTATGATCTACTCAGCGACATTAAATCTTGCTAAGTAGGCTATTATTCCAACAAAACGTAATGAGCTGAGGAATAAGGTATTTAGGCGCATCTAAATACCTAGCTAGCATATCGCCAATATCTTAATGGAACTTTAAACCTTAAATCTATGGAAAATATTGCAATTATTGTATTAGCTGCCGGCAAGGGAACTAGAATGAAACAAGACCTACCAAAGGTCCTCAGTCATACTTATCAAACTACTTTAATTGATCATGTTTTATCAGCACTATCACCACTTAAAGCTGAAAAATGTTTAGTAGTTACGGGCTTTAAGAAAGAATTGGTGGAATCAGCAGTTACCGAAAATCGCAACAAGTACTCCTTCTCTTGTTTAGAGTTTGCCGAACAAAAAGAACAATTGGGAACTGGGCATGCTGTAAAAATGGCACTTCCTCAACTTGCTGACTTCAAGGGACAGGTGTTAATTGCCTATGGCGATATGCCATTAATCACGACGGAAACGTTTCAACAGTTTATTTCCTTTCATTTAGAGAATCGTAATACGCTTAGTTTACTGAGCTTAAATAATAATCATAATAACTACGGAAGAATTATTCGAGATGAAGTAGGCAAGCCTTTAAAGATTGTCGAATATAAAGACTGCACCGCATTACAAAGAGCAACAAAAGAAACAAATACTGGGGTTTATCTCGTTGATTCCGCTTTTTTAACTCCGGCACTTGCTGAACTTGATAATAACAATACACAAAAAGAATATTACTTAACTGATATTTTTGAACGTGCGACCAAAGAGGGTCAAAACGTCGATTGTTTAATGATTGATAATGCCTTGGAGTGCCAAGGTGTAAATGACCTTTTTGATCTAAAACAAATCAACCATGTTTTAAGACAAAGAAAAATTAAAGATTTAATTATCTCTGGCGTTAATTTTATTCTTCCCGAAAGCTCCTTTATCGACTCGGAAGTAACAATAGCAGTTGGCGCTGAAGTCGGCCCCAACTGCCAGATATATGGAAAAACAATTATTGGTACAGGAACCAAAATCGAAGGAAACTCTTGGATTAAAAACTGCCAGATCGGAAAAAATAATTTAATTAAAATTTCTTGTCGCTTGGAAAATGCGGAGATTGCCGATGAGTGTGAGATTGGTCCATTTGCTAATATCCGCCCAGAAAGTAAAATTGGATCAAAAGCCAAAGTTGGAAATTTTGTGGAAATAAAAAAAGCGACCTTAGCTCAGGGAGCAAAAGCTTCCCACTTAACTTATTTAGGTGATTGTGATGTTGGAGAAAATGCCAACATTGGTGCGGGAACAATTACCTGCAACTACGATGGTAAAAATAAATTCCAAACAAAGATCGGTGCGGGTGCTTTTATTGGAAGTAATAGTTCGCTTGTAGCACCTGTAGAAATTGGTACTAATGCCCTGATTGGAGCGGGATCTGTAATTACTAAGAATATTCCTGATAATGCACTAGGCTTAACTCGTGCCGAATTAAGAATAAAAGAGAATTACCAAAAAGATTAGTATCAGTAAGCTTTTATTTCGCAAAAAAATTAAAATCCTATTAAGGGATCAATTACGAAGTAAATTCGGGGGACTTTTACTAACTAGGTGAGGACTAAAGGATAGTTTTACCAGCACGAAGATCTTTCTCATGCTTTTTAACTGTTTCTTTACGACGATTTTTAAGTTTTTTCTCGTCTCGTGCTCTTCTGATGTTTTTAACGATTTTTGAATTAGAGGCCATGTCTGTATTTTGATATCAAATTAAGATGGTTAATATAGCTAATTTTAGTGCTCTAAGTCAAACTTTAGGAGGCTGCCACTTTCAGATGTTATTAAAAGACTTTTCCCTAATGTAAAAAGCTAATATTACAGGCTATTTATCACAGTAGGATTATTCTGAATGTGATATCAGATTTGGAAAATGCTAACAACCCGTCTTCGCACTGCGTGCTACGCCGGATAATATTTCATTGAAATACTTCGTACCTCAAGACTTGCTCCGAGAGGCGATGGCGCGTTCTGAGATTTGGACAATGCAAACAACCCGTCTTCGCACTGCGTGCTACGCCGAGGTAATATTTTTTAGAATACTTCGTATTCTAAAAAATATTAAATATCCAGATTTCTAATGCTTAGAGCGTTGTCTTCGATGAATTTACGTCTTGGTTCAACTTCATCTCCCATCAGGACAGAGAAGATTTCATCCGCTTCAATCGCATCTTCGATGTGAACTTGGAGCAACATCCGATTTTTCTTATCGAGAGTTGTTTCCCAAAGTTGCTCGGGGTTCATTTCTCCCAGACCCTTGTAACGAGTGATGCTTAGTCCTTTACGTCCACGAGCATCTACATAACTTAACAACTGAGAAAAGGTCGTGGCCGTAGTTACAACTTCATTTTCCATACTTAAGACATAGGGAGCAAGTCCAATGCTTTGCGAATCAGTTACAATCTTACGAAGTTTTCTAAAGCTTGGCTGTTGCATCAGCTTGGCACTAAGCGGCGTAAAACGCACGACACCTTCTATTCTGGATTTAACTGTTAAGATAAAATCAGGGCTGGCTTTTTCTTGTTTTAATTGCACTTCCAAACCAACAATCTTATCTGGTGCTAGAGTTTCATTTAGTTTTTTAGCAAACGCTTCTAGTTCAGCTTCATTACTAAAATCAAGCTCAGCTTGATTTACTAACTTAGCAGTAGCAAGTACTACTCGAAAATCACGTTTTAATTTTTTATAAGTATCTTCAATAGCATGAAGCTTATAAAGATTTACAATTTCCTTTTTGAAATCTTCAGAATTTAATTTTTTACCATCAGCAGAGGATAATGTTAATTCACTAACTCCATTGTTAATGATTAACTCTAAAAATTCCGGCTCTCCTTTTAAATATTGCTCTTGCTTACCACGCTTCACACGATAAAGCGGTGGTTGAGCAATATATAAATTCCCGCGGCTAATAAGATCATGCATCTGACGGAAAAAGAAAGTTAAGAGCAGTGTGCGAATGTGACTTCCATCGACATCAGCATCCGTCATGATAATTACCTTGTGATACCGCAACTTAGTAATATCAAACTCAGTTCCAATTCCAGCCCCAAGCGCTGTAATAATTGTGCGAATCTCTTCAAAAGCTAGCATTTTATCAAAGCGTGCTTTTTCTACGTTTAAGATTTTACCTTTAAGTGGCAAGATAGCTTGGAATTTTTTCTCCCGTGCTTGCTTGGCAGATCCACCAGCCGAATCTCCCTCGACCAGGAACAATTCTGCATTGGAAGGATCTTCTTCCTGACAGTCAGCAAGTTTTCCAGGAAGTGCCCCCGAATCAAGTGCCCCCTTACGGCGTACTAGTTCCCGTGCCTTCCGAGCTGCCTCACGGGCCCGAGCAGCATCAAGTGATTTATTTATAATTGATTTGGCAATGCTAGGATTCTCTTCAAAAAAAGTAGATAATTTATCACCAACAATTTGCTCAACAAAGCCTTTAACTTCCGCGTTTCCTAATTTAGTTTTAGTTTGACCTTCAAACTGTGGTTCGGGAATTTTAACGCTAATTACGGCAGTAAGTCCTTCCCTGGTATCGTCACCTTGGATTGCTTCGCCATTCTTTAATAGATTGTTTTTGGTAGCATAGTTATTTATTCCACGAGTAAGTGCCGCCTTAAAACCTGAAAGATGCGTTCCGCCTTCTTGTGTATGAATATTATTACAGTATGTATAAATGTTCTCCTGATATTCAGAAGTATACTGCATGGCAAGTTGTAAATTAATATTTTCTCGGTCTGCTTCAATATAAATTGGCTCTGGGAAAATTACCTGCTTGCTACGGTTAACGTGTTGAATGAAACTTTT
This sequence comes from Bdellovibrionota bacterium, assembly GCA_041740355.1. GTDB lineage: Bacteria > Bdellovibrionota_C > UBA2361 > UBA2361 > CALJRW01 > JANNBC01. The sequence continues at coordinate 3,596 of JBGSMD010000010.1, read as the reverse complement.
AATACCACCATCAAATAAAAACTCTTTGGAAGTGCCAGTGCGTTCGTCGGATAAGGAAATTTTTAAACCGGCATTTAAAAATGCTAATTCTCGAATTCTTGATAATAATGTTTCGTAGTTGTACTCAGAAACAGTAGTAAAGATGGTATGATCAGGATAAAACACAACTGTAGTTCCTTGTTCTCTTGTATCTCCGATAACTTTTAATTCACCTTGCGGATCTCCTTGATGAAACTCCATCGCAAAAACTTTGCCATTTTGACGAACTTCAACTTTTAACCATTCGGAAAGTGCATTAACGACAGAAACCCCTACTCCGTGAAGTCCACCAGTAACTTTATAGGCTTCCTTCTCAAACTTTCCACCAGCGTGAAGTTTAGTCATTACTACTTGCACACCACTGACTCCCTCCGTTGGGTGAATGCCAGTTGGAATTCCACGTCCATTATCTTCTACAGAAATGGCACCATTCTCTAAAATTTTAACTTTGATTTCTGTGCAATGACCAGCCATTGCTTCATCAATAGAGTTATCAACAACTTCATAAACTAGATGATGATAGCCTCGTTCGTAGGTGTCCCCGATATACATTCCCGGACGTTTACGAACAGCTTCAAGCCCTTCTAAAACCTTAATCATTCCGGAGTTATATTCCTGAGGAATCATTTCGAGAGCTTCGTTTTGAGGGACAGAATTTTCCATATTTTTTGATTGATTAAGACTTATTCAAATAAAAATAATCTTTGTTTTATTTACCTAATAATTATTTTGCAAAATTTTTAATTTTGTCTTTGTTACTTAATTTATAGTGAATCAACAGTATATTATTGGAAGGTAAAATAAGCAATTAAATTAGTTGTTTTTATTGCCTAAAACGGTCGGTATTAGCTGCTAAAAAAGTGTCTAATTTAACTTCAAATATTAGCAAGATTTAAGCTAATATTTTTGCTTTTCCCTCTGAGATTTCAAAGTGGGTAAAGTTTTTTCCAAGCTGCGAGATGCTCTCTGGTAGGGAAGTTCCCGAAATAAAAATTTGACGCTTTTTACTAAGTAAGAAATCATATAAAAGCGCTAGTCTTTCCCGATCTAATTCAGAGTCCAAATCATCTAGTAAAATGATTGGAGTCTCTTGATGTTCCTCTTCAATCATTTTTACTACAGCAAACTTAAGGGAAAGGGCAATCGAACGAGTCTGGCCTTGGGAAGCAAAGCTTCTTGCAGGTTGATTATTAAGTTTGATTTCTAAATCATCTAAGTGGGGGCCCAGTAAACTCTTTTTTAAAATTACTTCTTTTTCAAAGTTATCATTAAGATATTGAAAAATTGTTGCTTTGCAAAAATCTGGTAGCTCGGCACATTCCGATTGATAATTTAAAGTTAACAAGCCGTCCTTTGCACCATACTCATTGTGAATAGCCTGAGCTTCTAAATCGATTTTATGAATAAACTTTATTCTTTGTAGAATTATGTCCTCTGCTAATTCAGCTAAAATCTGATTCCAAGCTTCGATGTTGACTCGATTTGCCCCACGGTTCTTGAGTAGGCTATTTTTATTTTTGAGTGCTTTATTATACTTAACTAAATAATTTAAAAATCTAGGATTAACATCAACCATATGCCGGTCTAGAAATTCTCGGCGCAGAGCCGGACTGCCCTTCACTAAAGAAAGGTTCTCCGGCGCAAAGCAAATTACTCTCAAGACTCCTAAGTAGTCGACTAGGCTAGTTATTTTCTTTTCATTAACTAAAATCTTCCTACTACTTCCCGTAAGATTAATTTCAATTTCTTGTTGTGTTAAGCGATCTTGTAGAACAACTTTTAAGAATGCCCCAGGTGCATCCCAAGCAATTAGATCTTTATTGCGTGAAGTTCTAAAGGATTTGCAATTAGCCAGAAAATAAAGTGCTTCCAATAAACTAGTCTTACCTTGCGCATTATTTCCAATTAATAGATTTACTTCCGTACTAAAATTAATTTCCTGTTCAGTAAGATTTCTAAATCCAGCTAAAAATAATTTTTCTACAATCATTCTCGCTTAAGCTATGCGCATTGGCATAACTACTGAATAACAATCAGGATCAGAATCAGCCATAAATTTCCCAGGTCCCAATGAACCATTCAGATAAACATTTAAGTTCTCGTAATCACTAAGTGAAGTAATAATATCCTGTATGTAGTTAGCATTAAAACCAACTTCTACCGGATCTCCACTGTAAACAATTGTAAGTTCCTCAAATGCTTCCCCTAATTCTGGTGAAGAGCTTTTTATTTCTAATTTATTTTTAGTAAATTTGAGTTTAACTCCTTTCATGCGATCAACGGAAAGTAATGATACACGACGAAGTGCCCGACTTAATTCCTGACAATGAACAGTTGCTTCTGATTCGGCAGACTTAGGAACCACTTGTTGGTAATCTGGATAATCAGCATCAATTAAACGAACCGAAAATTTTGCATTATTGGTATTAAGAATTAAAAATCCATCTTTAATAGCTAGTCCAACTTCGGCATCAGCTAAATCATTTAAGTATTTTTTTATTTCCGATAAACCTTTTTTTGGAATGATTACCCCTTCCCCTAATTTAAGCCCCTCTACGTCTCTGTTAACAACAGCAATTCGATGCCCATCTGTTGCTACCATTCTTAATTGTTTATCAACTGAGCATAGGAATACGCCCGTTAAATTAAAGCTCGTCTCGTCGTCAGAGACAGCATAAAGAGTTTTATTGATCATATCTAAGAATTTAGTAGCGCTTACTTTATTGCTAGCATTAATCCCCATCCCTGGAAGGGTTGGATATTCATCAGCACTAAAACCAACAATTTTCATCTTAGAACCACCTGCTATGATTTCTAAACGACTACCTTCTTTTAATTCTAAAGAAACATTTCCTTCTGGTAACTCTCGAATAATATCACTCAATATTTTTGCGTTTACAGTAATTGAACCTTGTTCCTGTATTTGGGCATCTCCCGATACCATGGCAGTTACCTCTAAATCAGTAGCTGATAAGGTTAACTGATTTGCTTTTGCAGTAATGAGAATGTTTGCAAGTATCGGCATGGTTGCTTTGCGATCTACGATATTAGCACAACCTGAAAGAATCGATTGAAGTTCTTTAGAATCTATTTTTAATTTCATATTTAATTTCTTATAATATATTTATATATAAAAATAATAATAATAATAAGCACTAGGGTTTTAGTTGAAAAACTACCTAACGTTAGGAATTAGCTTATTAATTTATAATAAATCTTGTTTACAACTAGTAAACAAAAAACTACTTTTCCACAAAATTATTAGTTATTGGTAAAAAAGTAAAAGATGTCTCTGGAAGTATTAAAGTACACTGCAGTTATTATACAGGCTTTCCACAAGTTTTCCACATAAAAGAACCAGATCAAACAAGTACTTAAATGAATTTTATACATTTAAGTAATGCTACTTCTAGAGCTTATATAGTGAGTCCAAAAAATTAATTACTTTAAAAACTAACGATTTTGCTTGGACTCACTATTTATGTTGTTTTTAGCTATGCAAACTTGGATAAATCCAAGATTTGCATTAGCCGTAATGACTCTTTTTAATTTACTAA
>JBGSMD010000009.1:0-153059 GCA_041740355.1 Bdellovibrionota bacterium | reverse complement strand
TACCACTAATCCTAGTCACCTATTCAGGTAAAGACGATATACCAAAAAAATTTAGGAATTAATTCACAAACTCAATTCGTCAGATTGCTTTTGAAAGCTTATCCTCTCTTAACGTAATTTATTTTTTGGACTCCCTATAGTACGTTTGATTTGGAAGGAATTACCTGGGGAATAGTAGGGGCACGCAAGGCCAGCATTGCTGGCTTACATTTAGCTTCTCGAATTGCAAAGCTCCTAGCAGAAAATCAACAGAAAATAATTAGTGGATTAGCAATTGGGATTGATGCTAGCGCACATCAAGGGGCGTTGGATTCGGGCCAGCAATCTAGTACTTTAGCAATCTTAGGTAATGGGCTACCCAGTATTTATCCTGGAACTAATCAAAATTTAGCAAGAAAAATAATACAAAATGGGGGAGTCTTGCTTTCTCAATTCTATCCTTATAGTCGAGCATACCCAGCTAATTTTTTAAATCGCAACCGATTGATTGCAGGATTATCAGATAATATATTAGTAATTGAGGCTAGTGAACAAAGTGGCTCTAGAGTGACAGCAAGATATGCCTTAGAGCAGGGTAAGAATTTATATGTAATTCCAGGAGATATTTCCAATCCAAACTACAAAGGGTCTAATCAATTAATTAAATCGGGCGCAGAGATAATTACCTGTATGGAGGATTTTTATGAGTTTTTACCAAAAGTTCAGTCTCCAAGGCTAAATTGTGAAATTTCCAGGCCACAAAACATGCTCTTAAATGAAATACAGCAAAATAATGGTCTTAATCGAGAGGATCTTAAGGCTAAAGCCCTTCATCTCGGAATTACTAGTGAGGTTTTCTATCAGGAATTAATTAATTTAGAAAATGATCAGAAAATTAAGTTTTTACCGGGAGACTTTATTCAAGTTTATTAAGCAATCTGTCGAGGATTATAGCCTGATGATATGATAACTTGTAATAGGTTGTCATTAATGTCAGTAGATGAGATTAGTTTTTTGTGCAAAAGTTAGCGAATTTCATGCTTAATAAGCTTAGCCATCTATAATTTTCTTGTATATTCAGTATTGTGAACAAATTATTACTTAGCCTTTTTTTCTTTTTCTATCTATCAAATTCATTATTAGCACAGCAGTCTTTAGTTCCTATTTCCAATAATGGACAGTATAGTTGCCTACTAACCCGTGCTAGTGATCAATATGGTTTTTACTCGGCTAGTATTTTACAAAAGTTAATTTCGGGTAATTATCTAAATGTTGACTTTGTAGAACAATCAACAAAACTTAAAAATAAAATCAAAAAAATTAGAGCTGCGATGAAATTACTCCCAGTAAGTAAACAAAGTATCCGTGTAGTCGCAAGAAGATCAAAGATTCGTACATTAAAAACTATTCTGACAGAAATTGCTTTGTGTCGTGATCAGAAGTCTCAGTTTTACTTTGATGTTGGTTTTGGAAGTGATGTTGACGCTTGTGATGTTGTTTCTGGGCAACAGAATTTCACTTCTAGGATAATTAATGGCAAGGAATGCAGTACTTTAAATAGTCCTATTGTGACTCTGTTATTAGAAGATCGGAATGGAGATTATTACATATGTTCTGGTACGGTTGTTAATTCTAGAAGCATAATTACTGCCGCACATTGTATCGATGGTATTGTTAATATTATTGTCCAAACTGGAAAAGGCAGTATCCAAGCGGCCTCCTTTGACTATCATCCTAAGTACAATGGAACAGAAACTTACGATCTTGGAGTGGTCATTACAAATCAAGATTTAAATGTACCTGCGTTCCCAGTTTTCTCTAGCTTTCAATCTTTAACGCTTGGGGAGGACTCAATTATTGCCGGTTTTGGTGTGGTAAATATCGGAAGCGAGGAAAGTGCCGAAGTATTAATGGCCGGTAAGAATAATTTAACCCGAGTTGCTAGCGCGGGACTGAGTATTAATTTTAATACACCTGATCAAAGCAATACTTGTTTTGGTGATTCTGGTGGACCACTACTAGTTTATCGTAATTCTAGATGGGTACTTGCGGGAGTTACTTCGAATGGACAGCGCGAAGACTGTGGTTATGAAGATGTCTCAAATTTTGCGAGTTTACAAAATGTAGCTAATCGAAGTTATTTAAGCTCTCGAATCTCAGGATTGATCGATTAGTTCTAACGATTGGCTCTAAAGTTGGACGGTAAAATTTTCTATATACACAGGCGACATTAGAAATTACTGCTTTAAAATTAATCACCTAGTATCTCAAGCATGAAGTGCTTGAAGCAACCCTACGGGGTTTTAGGCTGTATGCTTATAAAATAAACATACAGCTGGGGAAAACAACTATACTAAAACTCGATCTGCGGAAAAAGCTAAAAGCTTTTTCCAAGCCGTTCGGAAAAACCTAATGAGTTTTAGTATGCATTCCAAAAGTTTTTTGCATTTTAGATATAGTAATGACAAAAAATAATTTACATTAGTAAATTGAGCCGAGTCATTTCGGCTAATGCAAATTTTAAATTCCTGTCTCGCCAAAATAAAAGCTATGGCTGCATAGCTAAAAACAACATAGATAGTGAGCTCAGCTATATTTGTTACACTAAGATTTTATGTAAGCTTAAAAGCTAATATGCAATATTCTGGATTCCCATATGGAATTATAGAGATTTGATCATACCCTCGATGCTTAGTTAAATCTAAGATTCGAACATTAAAGATATCTGGCTTGTTAATTGATAATTTCAAAACTTGCCTATTTAAATTATAAAATACTAATTTAAATTTAGTTGAGTTTGATATGGCAACTTGCAGGTTGTCGTAATATTTAACTGACCCCAAGTCGATGTTTGCACCTAATGCGGAAATGCAGATTGGATTGTCGGTGGTGGCATTTTGCAAGTTTTCTAAACTTAGAATTGTACGGGTAGCAGCTGAAATTGGGCGGGCAAAAATATTAAAACAATATAATAATACAATTGTAAAGGTGATCGCTGACAGGGAATAGCAAATAATTGCAAAGTTTTTTTCTAACCAAGGGAAAGTATTTGACTCTGGGTAAGTTAGCACATTCTTTTTTACTTTAATTTGATAAGCAAAAAATTCTACTAAACTTTGGTAGGCCAGTAAAAAAACTATTGGATAGACTTCTAAGAATACCCTAGTTTCTCCCCAGATTCCGGAATGTAACTTGCCCATGGCCAGAGGAATAAATATTAGCAGGCTCATTTTTAAAAAAGCTGGACGCTGGGCAAACTTTCTAAATACTAAAAGGAGGAGAGTTCCGATTAGTAGCATTATTCCTGGAGAAAAAAGATAATTCGCCGAAAAAATTTGTTCTAAATTATAATACAAATGATCTTCAAGGTTAGCTCCTTGATTTTCGGAAAACCTCAGTTCTAATATCTGACGGATTGCTAAGGCTAATAATATCTGAGCACTGATTTCTATAAAAGTTATCAATCTTTTCTGTTCTAAAGCGAAGTTGCATAAATATATAAAACTTAAAAGAATCGCAGTTTCTTTGTTAAAACAACAAATAATAAAGACTGTAAAGAAGTAAATCTTTTTCTTTTCTATGATTAAATTTAAAGCTAAAGTAAATAAAGCTAACTGAGGGAAGTCGTAGGGGAATCTAGTCCCTTGATAGAATACTAGGGGTAGGAATAATAGTGATACTAAAGGTGCCAGATTCGCTGTTAGCGATCCGGACTCATAATTATTTAGAAAAAGTCTTCTAATTTGGTAACAATAAATTATGAGTGATAAAAAAATTAAAAATAAAACTACAAAAGCCTCAAAGTAAAAGCTTTTATCACTTAAATTTATAGTCTCGCTTAAATAAGATAATTTTGGATATTTTTCAGATAGAAAATTTTTAAAGTCCGAAGGTACTAAAATTGAAATTGATCTTGCTAGATCTGGGACTAGGGACCGATAGGCAAAGGGGATATCAGCTAACCCTTGGAATTGATCACTTAATTCTGCACGGGAATATTCATTAAATCCAGGTTCACCAGGAATCCTTGAGGAATAAGTTGTCTGTGCCCAGATGAAGAAAATAAAAAATGATACTGAGAAGTAGAATAAAAATGTAATTAGAGCAGTGAATTTAATTTTTTTTAGGAACATAAATGCAATTTAGATTCATATAATCATTGATGCAATACTGATTTGGCTGAATCTAATCAGAGGTAAGAAGCCAAAATCTCTTAAGTCTTTCCTGAAAATTGAGGAGAATCTCTAAAGTAATCAGTGAGTAAATGGCACTAATCTATTTCATTACTACCTGTATAAACGGAACCTTTAGCTACGGTATTCATCGTCCCTAAGCCAAACAATTGGTTAGTGTAAAAAGTACTATCGATCTCATATGTGAAGTTGTTAGAATTAATTAATCTTTCCAACTTAGTCATTAGTTTTAAATTACTCATTCTTAGAATTAAAGTGTCAGTAACCTCTCCTAAAGGAGGAAGCTCGATTCGATTGCTACTTTGTGCTTTGCCTAGTCCATAATCATTAATTTTCACGTTATGTTTGGATCCTGATATTACGATCGTCTTGTTTCCAGGATTAATTATTCGGATTTTTATTTGTAAATTAGTTTCTAATAAAGTTGATTCTTGAAATTGAACATCAATGATATTTACATCTGGCTTAGCTAGGATTGTTGAACAAGAAGTTAGCAGAATGGTTAGAATTAAGAAGGCGTGTTTGATCATTAGCTTAAACTAGCATGACATTGAATAACCCACCACAATATTTAAAGAAAACTATTAACCTGAGTTCGATATAAGATTCGTAATGAGATAAGCAAATTCAGTCAATTTGCTTATCGTAGTAGAATTCTTATGTCGAATTCAGGTTATTAGGATTTGTCACTTGTTGTAGTTGGAGTTTTATTGAGAGTAATGAGAGGCCATTTCTATTTTGAAATGACCTCTAACATTCAGGATTTGATTATAATTACCGTTGTTGACGACGATTATTGTTATGCTGGCGATCCTGAGGTTTGTAATTCTGTTGATTAGAACTACGCGTTGCGGCAGTTTTATCTAATTCTTCTTCTAGACTTAAGGCTTTCAAATCTACTAAGTGTTCCAGAGTATACCTAGCAATAGTTGCCAATAATTCCTCTGGATTAACAGCATTGGCTGAGTTCTCTTGGATCAATTTAACAATTTCTTTTCCCAAAACTATATCCCTAGGGCGAAGTTTAGCTCGAGTAGTTTTAAGACTTTCTGTTAAATGTAGAATTTGTGCACTAGCAACTTCTTCATCGGATGGCTGTTTAATTTTTTCTAAAGGAATACCTAATGCTTTAACTCCTTGGAATCCCATAAAGTCATGTGGGCCTACTAATGAAAGGGCAGTCCCTTTTCTTCCAGCACGTCCTGTTCTTCCCGTTCGGTGAACATAAGATTCAGACTGATGATGAATACTAAAGTTAACTACCAATTCAATTTGAGCGATATCAATTCCTCTGGCTGCAATGTCTGTGGCGATTAGGTAACGTAATTCACGCGCTCTAATCTTCTCCATGATTTTATTGCGCTGAACTTGAGTTAAATCCGAATTCATTCGACGAGCATCAAATCCACGACGACGCATAAACTCTTCGACTAACTCAGTTTCAGATTTAGTATTACAAAAAATAATCGCAGATTCTGGTTGTAATGCCTCAAGGAAATCACAAAGTGCCATCGGCTTATCAATTACTTCATCACCAACTTCACAATAAATATGTCTAATATCTGGTGGTAAATCATCTTCTGTTGCCGCGGAAATATGTACCGGTTCACGTAAGAATTTATTAGCTAAAGCTATGATTCGGGGTGAAATTGTTGCGCTCACAAATAGTCCCTGTGCTTTTTCTGGAATTGAACTAAGAATATTTTCTACATCTTCTGTGAATCCAATAGAAAACATTTCATCCGCTTCATCTAAGACAAACATTTTTAGTTCGCTTAATACTAGATCTCCCTGATCGATTGCATCTAAGATTCGCCCGGGTGTTCCAACAACAATTCTTGGATCTTCTTGCAGTTGACGTTTTTGTTTTGGGTAGGGGATTCCACCAATTAATGTTACTGGAGCAAGGTCAGGAATGATTTGTCCAAGAACTGTCGCTATCTGCACAGCAAGCTCACGAGTAGGTGTTACCACTAAACCAAATGGTTTGGTTACAGGACCTTTATTAAGTTCAGCTTGAAGCTGACAAAGCATTGGCACACCGAAGGCTAATGTTTTTCCACTACCAGTTTTCGCTTCCACAACTAGATCCTTATGATCTAAGGCAGGTAGAATAGTTAAGCTTTGGACTGGAGTTGCTTTAGTAAACCCTAAGCTTGTCAGGGTTGCTAAAATTGAAGGTTCGTTTACTAAATTTGTAAATGTTGATTCTATTGTTTCAGTTGTTTCGTTCATAATTATTTAAAAGTTTTTGTTTTATTGAATATGGCTTAGGTAGTGGAAGATACTAAGGAATGTTGAAGCTTATAAGAGAAACAGCAAGTCGCATGTTCAAAAATCAAAATCCCAGTGGATATATACACGTTTAGAGTCTTATTAAGCACTCTTTATTATTCTAAGTTAACGAGTTTATAGCTTATTTTGAAGTTTTATCATAGGGGAAGAGTCCTAACAAGAAAATGGACATTATTTAGCAGTAGTATTAACTAAGAAAAACATATTGGATTGTTTGTTGCCCCTTAAGAAAGTTGGGCTATTTTGATAATCTCATCTCTAAATGCCTTAGTTTCATTTTTTAAGATGTTGGTTTTAATGAAATGCTAGTTTAGGATAATAACATGCAATATGATGGTTTAATATTTGATCTTGATGGGACGCTTTGGGATTCCTGTTCCAATACGGCGGATGCTTTTAATCAGGCTTTTGAGAAATATAATCTCTCAAAAAGAATAGTTGCTGCAGATATAAATGTTCTTTGTGGTAAGCCTGCGAATGAATGTGATCAGTTATTGTTAGCTGGCATACCAGACATACTACATAATCAGATTCTAAGTAGTTTTGAGGAGATTGAAAATAATTTACTTAAAACATTAGCACCAAAAGCTCTGTATGAAGGAGTTGCGGATGGACTGAAAGCCTTGAGTATTTACTACCCACTTTATCTGGTTAGTAACTGTGGAACTGCTTATTTAAAAGCCTTTCATCAGTTTAGTGGAGTGGGATATCTTTTTAAAGATTTGGAATGTTTTGGAAACACACAAAGAAATAAAGCTAGTAATATTCAAGCACTTGTTAATCGTCAAAATTTAACTTCACCGTGTTATATTGGTGATACTGCGGGGGATGAGCAGTCTTCAATTCAAGCAGGTGTTCCTTACTTTCATGTTAACTATGGATTTGGGAAAGCGACAGGAGAACCAAAATCATTTGGTAGTTTTGGTGAATTAACTAAATATTTTATTGGTTAAAACAAAACTTTCTAAGTTTTATCTTTTATTTCTGATATGCGCCCTTTGTTAGTCCCTGAATTACTCGTGACAGATATTCAACAGTCACTTAATTTTTACACAAAGATACTAGGCTTTGGAATTTATGCCGAGCGAAAAGAAGAAGGTTTTGCTGAAGTCTTTCTAGCTGACGTTCATATCATGTTAGATCATACAGCAGCTCTCCATGCTGTTACTGATTTAGAGTTTGTGACGAACCGTCAGTGGAGAACTGCTGAAATGCAGTATCCTTTTGGTCGAGGCATTAACCTAGAAATTACCATTCCTGACATTAATCTGATTTATAGTTCATTACAGAATAATAATTATCCAATTAAATTTCCAATGGAAGAAAAAAGCTATCGAGTAAATAATCAACTGCAAGGAGTTAAACAGTTCTTAGTTTTAGATCCAGATGGTTACTTGTTAAGATTCGCTACTAACTTTGCAAAGAAAGACATTTAATTATCAGGTTTTATTTGCTTCAGGATATCCGTTATCATCTCAATTTGAACTTTTTGGATTTCCAAGAGTTCCTGTTGCTGATGCATGATTAAGTGATCGATCTTTTCGTGTAACATTCGAATCTCTAGTTCCGACTTAAGATTAATCATGTAATCCTTTTTCGCTCGATCACGGTCTTTCTCTTCTTGGCGATTTTGACTCATCATAATAACTGGTGCCTGTAGCGCTGCTAAGCAGGAGAGTATTAAATTTAAAAGAATAAAGGGGTAGGGGTCAAATCCTTTGTTTAGAAAGATTAAAATATTTAAGGCAATCCAAAGAACAATGAAAGCACCGAAGGAGAGGATGAAGGTCCAGCTTCCACCAAAAGTTGCTACCTGATCGGCAACTTTCTGACCATAGGTAATTGACGTTTTTTCTTCAGATTCAATTTTAGTTAATATAGTAGTTCTGTCGCTAAGTGAATCAATAACCGTCTGATCCATTTCAGTTAGTTCACCAATTTCATGGATTAAGGAATTTGCGATATATTTTTCTCGAAAATAATTTAATTCACTAATTGATAAATATTGTTCTCTGGTAAAATCGGGATTCTCTTCTTGAATAGAATTTAGAATTGGTTGCTTAATTACGTTTCCTGATATTTTATCGGAAATCGGAAAATCTTTTTTGGAGATGTCGCTAGTAAATATTGCCATTTGAAAACTATAATCTTTAAACTAGTTATAAGATAGATAATCCTTTTTAATTATAGTTACATCCAATAATATGAAATGCTTACAATTTTAACATCTCAGAACCCTGATGAACTTAAGTAAAATAATAATAGAAACAGAAAGGTTATTACTTGTCCCAATCTCAAGTGAATACTCTGAGCAGATTTTTCTGGAATATAACCAATCAGTCACCGCCTACATGAATCATGGGCCATCAGAAAGTATGGAAGATGTAGAAGTGCGAATTAAAAGAAGGGAAGTGGAAATGGAGCAAGGCATCCTCTTATTTATGGTCGTATTGTTAAAAGATACTAATGAGTTTCTGGGATGTTTTGCTTTAGAAGATTTAGATCAAAAGATACCTGAGATGGGTGGTTGGGTGAAGGAGTCTGCTCAAGGTCATCGCTACGGACGGGAAGTAGTAAACTGTGGGCCGATAAAAATCTAGACTACGATCAGATTATTTGGCCATGTGCCACAATAAATATACCAAGTCGAAGAGTTGCTGAATACTTAGGTGGTAAAGTTCAAAAAGAATACATTAAGAAAACTGTTAGTGGAAAGGAATTGCCATACCTAGATTATTTGATTTCAAAGAATCACAATATTTAGTAATTATTTAAAACCGATCGCTGCAGTAAAAAATATAATTTTAGATTGCCAAAGTTGTTCGTTAATTAATTACTTTGCTGACCTTCAATCAAATCTGGCATGTCTTGTATTAGTCCCATTCTATTCAGAGATACTAAAGCATCATAGGCGGCATATTAATAAACATCACTTAGTGTCGGGTAGTTAATACTGTATCAAGAAAATAATTAATATCGACACCGAATTGGATACAGGTCATTCCAATATGGGACTAAACTTACTAACTAACCTAGAAGTTTAATAGTACTTGAAAAGATGACTAAAATTGTCTAAAACTTTTACCATGTTAGATTACTTTGCTCTCATAATTCTCTGTCTTTCTGTTACGGCAATATTTTATATCTTCATTTTTATTCATGACTTGCCGCATCATATTGCAAAAAAAAGAAATCATCCTCAAGTTGAAGCAATCCATTACGCTTGCTGGCTAAGTCTTTTTACATTGCATGCAATTTGGCCACTCGTATTTTTATGGGCAGTTTCAAGTAGGGGAGTGGTTTCTGTTAAGGTAGTTGATTCATTAGACTCGGCCGATCCTCAAATCCTAGATCTTCAAACACGAATTGCTGAACTAGAAAAAGAAATCAGAAAAATTACAATTAGAGGGTCACAAAATGCTTGAGATAGTTTTCGGTGGATATTTCGCAATTTGGTGGCTAATCTTTAAAAAGTTTAAGCTTTTACCAATTAATCTTTGGACAACAGTCACAACAATCTTCATTGGAATGGTTACTGTGTTTTTTGGTTTGCTGTTGCTTGGTAGATACCAGCCTATGACAAATCAAGCTCGTACCTATGCCATTAACACACCAATTGTGTCTGAGATCCAAGGAAAAGTTTTAGAAGTAACAGCTGAGGGTAACACTCTGCTAAAGAAAGGAACGGCTTTATTTACAATTGATCCTTCCCAATACAAAGATAGAGTTGCTTCGATTCAAGCGCAGTTAGATCTCGCAGAAATAAAATTAGCTCAGGAGAAACGCTTAATGGATCAAAAGGCGGGGAATAAGGCAGATTTTGATCAGGCTAATTCCGAAGCTAATAGACTAAAAGCAGATTTAGGTGTTGCTCAATATCAATTAGATGCAACAGTTGTCCGAGCTCCGGCAGATGGATATCTTACCCAAGTTGTAGTCCGTCCAGGACAAATGGTAACACCCGTTGTTTTTAATCAAGTAATGATCTTTATTCATGCCGAAGGTCCATATTTAATTGCGGCATTTTCCCAGAATGAAATTGAATTTATCAAAGAAAACAACGAAGCGGAAGTTGCTTTTGATATTCGACCTGGGGACGTATACAGCGGTAAGGTTAAAATGGTGCAACCGATCATGGCAAATGCTTTACTTCGCGCTAGTGGCCAACTAGAAAATTTTACTAGTTTAAAAGAACGTGATTTAGTTCCAGTGCTTTTTGAATTAGATCAGGAAGTAAAAGATCTAAAACTACCAGTTGGTTCAAGTGCTACAGTAAGTGTTTATACTGGTAATGCCAGAATGTTAAATATTGTTAGAAGAATAATCCTGCGAATTAAGAGTTGGGAGAATTGGTTGCCGTTTTAATCCGATCGAAGACTATCAAATTACTTGAGAAAACAAATATGCTTAGGCCCGATATACGGGAAAAGCAGTAAGCTTTTTTTCAAGTTGTAAGGTAATTTCTAATTGGTTTTAGTATATTCCATAATTTTAAAAATGAATTTATTGATGACATCTGTTAAACGCAAAATTTTCCTAGGCTGTTTTTTATCTCTTGCAATTGTGGCTTTTGGATGCGCTACAAAGGATGCCCCTTCAACAAAAGCCATTTCTAATGAGGCCTTAGGCAAGGCTGTTATTCCCACTTCTTGGCAAACAGAAACGAGCCAAGGATCAGTAACTGACAGCTGGCTAGCATCTTTTGGCGACAAAGCTTTGATTGCCATAGTAAGCGAAGCACAAATAAATAATTTAGGACTGCGAGGTGCAAAGGCTAGCCTTGATCAGGCAGCAGCTGAAGCTAAAGTGGCCGGAGCAAGTCTTGCACCACAAGTGAACGTAAGTGGTTCGGCCGCGGAACGAGGGTCCTCATTATCTGATAGTGTTTCTAATCGTGGGGCAGGATTAAATGTTTCCTGGGAATTAGATGTCTGGGGAAGACTTCGCTCACAGCGTGATTCAGCAAGTGAGTCCTATGAGGGAGCTAAGTTAGATTATGAGTTTGCTCGTCAATCACTTGCAGCGGCTGTTGCCAAAGCTTGGTTTTTGGCAATTGAATCTAATTTGCAGGTAGGACTTATTCAAAATAATATCAACACCTACAATGAAATGATTCGAGTTTTGGATGCCCGGAGTAAATCTGGAAAACAAAGTGATCAGGATCTTTTTTTAGTACGTTCAGAACTTTCTTCTGCTAGTGAAAAACAGCAGCGCATTAAAACAGTTCAGGAACAATCAGCCAGAGCGCTTGAAATTCTCTTGGGAAGATATCCAAGTGGAGAAATTGCAACAGCCAAGGCTCTTCCCAGACAACCAAAGACTGTTCCAGCAGGACTTCCATCTGAAATTTTAGAGAGAAGACCAGACATTGCTGCCGCAGAAAGAGTAGTTCGAGCTGCCTTTAAAAATGTAGAAGCAAGTAAACTGGCCAAACTTCCTAAGATTTCGCTGTCGGCAAATTTGGGGACTTCCCATTCACAACTTTCAAGTCTAACTGGCAATAATGGATTTTTTAATATTGCTTCAAATTTTACTGCTCCTATTTTTGATGGGGGGAAATTAGATGCTGAAATTGAAATCGCCACAGCTCAGCAAGAAAAAGCTTTTGCTAGTTATGGTCAGGCAGCTTTAATTGCTTTTAGTGAAGTGGAGAATGAACTTTCTCTGGAGCAAAGTTTGGCGCTCCAAGAAAAATTTATCCAAGCTGAAGTTAGTGATTTGCAGCAGGCTCTTAGAATTCGCAAGTTAGAAGAACAGTCTGGTAAGGCTGACATTCTAACAGTCCTTCAATTACAAGCAAAAATCGATTTGGCACGTAGTAAACTAATTTTATTACAGGCAACGCGATTATCAGAAAGAGTAAATCTTCATCTTGCTTTAGGTGGTTCATTTAGTTAGCAAAAAAATAGTAATGTTCTAAGATAAATATACTAAAACCCATAAGGTTTTGACCCGACGGCTTGAAAAAAAGCTAAAGCTTTTTCCGTTTATCGGGTTTTAGTATATTTGTTTTCCCCAGCAGAAATGCTTGTAAAACAAGCCTTTTTTGCCTTAGCGACCCCCTAGGGTCGCTACAAGTGTTTCGCACTTGATATACTAGGCGACTGATTTAAAACGGTAATTTTAAATGTCGCCTAGTATATTTGAAAGAAAAATAATAAATATTATGTCTCGCAACATTTTCTACCTTCCGGTGGTATGGAAGGATCAAAAAAGAGATATTATGTTGAATTTAAAAGTGATTATCAAATAAGGTTTGAAGACAAGGACACAAAAGAAAATTTTATTATCTCAATTGTAGAAGGTAATAAGTCTGAATTATTTTTAAATGAATTAAAAATTGTCACTAAGGAATAATCTGCAAAATTTAAGAGATTTTTTCAGCTAATAAATCAGTAACTATCGGAACATAATTTTCCATGTAACGAATCGGCGCACGAACTAGCCCTTGAGAAAATAAAAGTTCGGCACGCTCTTCATAACGCAGTGGTTCATTCTCATTACGGATAGAAAGAGGATGTTTGTGCTGTGCCGCATATTCTGAGCGGGCCTGCTCGGAACTTACTTTTGTAAGTAAAGCTCCCATCTGTTGTGAGAGTTCAGTATAAATTGTATCGCGGGCATTAATTTTATTGGCAACTTCCTGATCTGATAGTTTAACATTAAACTCATCCTGAAGCCTTGAGCGGCGAACCTGTTGTAGTGAAAAACCAGTTGCTTGGGACTTGTCTTGATAAATTAATGGGACTTCCAGAATTTCAATTTCTTTCTGTTTAACGGCCGATATCACTAATGGTAAAGCTATGTCATGCACTGGATTATAAAATTCCACAGCATCACAAAATACTTGGGAAGGATTATGCTCTGCAATCCAATAAGTGATTTGCTTTGAGACCGTCTGATAAAAATCTGTATCACAATCAAGAAGTGCTTCATAAAAGCTTCTTTCTGAGTGATTAAGAAAAGTTGCTTGATCTAAAAGTCCAATAGAAATTAAACCTTTCTTAGTTTGATTTACCCGTTCTTCAGCACCGCCATCAGTTAACTGATTGTCAATAATGTCAGCCTGCAAACCTCGTTCTGCTTGATGTTTAAGTTGTGCCGGTAAAAAACGACGCTCGTTGTAAATGTGGAAAATCGAAATTATCTTGAGCGGCGGGGGACTTCGCATTCGAGAGCCTAGATAACTAAAGATTGGTTTTAATTTCTTTAGGCTCATATGTCATTCTAAAAAAATATTTGGCTTAAATATAACATGATTAATCTAATTAGCTTTACTAATTAATATTATTTCAAAAGAAATCATTTTGATATAATCTTTCTAATGGGCAGGCAGAAAAATTATGAGTAAATCCAAAATTTACAAACTCTTTGATTCCTATGTTCAACATCGCTTTCAGATGCTTTTTTATTCACTATTATTGACATTTTGTGCTGCGCCAATATTAGTTACACTTCACTTGCCTGGGTACATTTATCATATCTTCCTAGGATTAAACCTTAGTTTAGCTCTTATTGGCGAGCGAAAGTTTCGAAGTTTACAGGTCATTATTTTGACTATACTGATTTTTCTTTTTGGAGCTGGACTCTCTTCTATTTTAAAAATCGACTACTTCACTCTTATTCTCCCATTGCTAGCAATTTTCTCAGTAGGGGCAGTAGCATTTACTGTTAAGTCGTCAATTCACACTAATAAAGTTAATGATGAAACTCTTTACGCTGCATTAAGTGGGTATATTCTCGCCGGACTTTGTATGGCATTTGTTTATTGGAGTATGGAACAATTAATACCGGGATCTTTTATAATTTCAGACTCTTTATCTAATCAGTCATTCTCAATTGCCTCGGCAATTTATTTCAGCTTCATCACTTTAGCAACTCTTGGGTATGTTGACATTATTCCCAGTTCTGACTTTGCTCGCGGACTAGTAGTCTTAGAAACTGTGGCTGGTCAGCTTTACTTAGTTGTGATGGTAGCTCGATTAGTGGGATTGTATCGTGCCCGGGAAGAGTTTGATGTACAAGTTTAATAACAGATTTACTTAAATTCCAAAGGTTTTACTCAATGACTTGCTTTGTAGCAAAGCGTAATAGCGGACTTGTTTGCTTATCAAAAATCGGATAAATTTTTAATTTTATGTAGCCATTTAATTATGTTTAAATGAAAAAGGAATCAATTTAGTGATCTCATATTCGAAAAGTTCATGGATTGTTATACAAATTTTATTTGTAATGATCTTAAATGCCAATTTTGCGTTTGCTCAACGGTCAGAAGACACTGTTGTTAATTCAGAGCAGATTCAACTTAACGCAACTTCATTGCCTGCTCCAACTTCCAAAGAAAAGCTATTAGTTCTAGGTGCAGATTTTCAATTACATGCAATCAATAATATTAACGACAAAGACGAAACTTTCGAGTTCCTGGGGACACTCACACTAAAGTGGACTGATCCACGACTAGCTTTCGACCCAGCTAAAGAACAAATTTCAGAAAAGATATATCAGGGGGACTATCAGATAAATGAAGTATTTACTGGCTGGACTCCTCAGGTAGTATTAATTAATCAAACAGGACTATTTGAAACAAGCGCCGCATCCTTGAGTGTATTCCCTGATGGATCCGTGACATTCTCCCAAATGATTAATGCTATTGCGGAAGTAAAACTTTCTATGAGACGACTTCCGTTTGATCAGCAAAAACTTGAAGCTATCTTTGCAATTTTTGGCTTTGACCAAAGTAAGATCCTTTTTGAAGTGAATCCAAAGGATGCCAACCTTTCCAAGAAAAAGGTTTCAGTCGATCAATGGTATCTTCAAGATATCCATCTTTCCACTCGAGAACTTATATCTACCACAAGTGGAAAGGGAAGTAACGCATCATCCTTAGTAATCAGAATAGATGTTGAGCGAAATTCTTTCTTTATGGTTCGGTTAGTAATTTTTCCGCTAGCAATGATCGTTATGCTTATTTGGTCTGTTTTTTGGATCGATCGATCCTCTATGGGCGATCGAATAAACATTTGTTTTGTGGGGATTTTAACAGCCGTTGCTTATCAAATAGTATTAGGTGATCGACTACCTCAGATTTCTTATGTTACATTTATAAATGGCTTCCTAAACATCAGTTTTTTAATGATGTCTGCTACAATAGTTGTTAATTTACTAATTGGGTCACTTGATAAAAAAGGACATGTCGCCCGCGCTGACTTGATTGAGTCTCGTAGTAGATGGATCTTCCCAATTACTTACTTAGTTCTTGTGTCTCTTGGCTTAGCTGCGTCATTCTTTTTATTCTAACTTTGTAGGGAGCAGAGGTAGGATAGAAACGTAGCCATTAATTGCATCTCCCATGCAGGTTGCTTAATTATTAATTAGTTTGAGTAGATTATGATCTTGCTCATATTGTTAATAATTTTTAGTTGTTATTGTACAATTATAAATTAGTTAAAAATAAAAATATTACTACATCAAAATTTTATTCAGTAGTCAGAGAATGAAATTTTAAAAGCCAGAGTTACTTTTTTTATAAATTATGAAATACAATTTGAATATGAAAAAATTATTAGTCTTAATTTTAATCCTCTTATCGGCATGTTCCAAAACTGTCATTATGGATCAATCACAACTAAATCAAACTTTTCCCAGTGTTATCGGGAATGGTTTGGATGAAAAAAAAGTAAAAATACCGGAAGATTTTCAGGGTAGTAATACAGTGTTGCTTATTGGTTATAAACAAAGAGCACAGTTTGATATTGATCGTTGGATACTTGGAATACTTCAAGCCGATTTACCACTTAAAATTGTAGAAATACCAACAATTGCTGGAATGATACCGCAAGTTGTTCAAGAATATATTGATAACGGAATGAGAAGTGGTATTCCAAAGTCTGATTGGGGATCCGTAGTTACAGTATATGAAGATGCTGATAAAATAATAAATACTATTGGTAATGAGCGACCGCAAAGTGCTCATGTTATCTTGATTGATAAGCAAGGAAAAATGATTTGGAAATCTAATATTGGATATTCTGCTACACAGATTCTAGAACTTAAGAAAATTGTCGAGTCACTTAAATAAGTTAAACTAAAAGGCACTTCGTCCTTTGGCTAGGCTTAAAGAAAGCGATTTATTGATATGCCAGTAAAGTTTTGGATTAATATCTTGAATAGTTTAATTCGTCTCTTTTGCTTCGACAAAAGTAAACGCTAATTCAGCAAGTTCAGCTTAGCAGATTGAAACCAATAACTTAGATGTTTATCTAATTAGACACTTAGTAGATGCAGTAATGATCGGCATTAACATTCTAGCTTGTAAAGATTCATTTTATATTGGCATAGAATTTAAAAAATGAGAGATTATTCGTATCAATTTTAGATACTCAAAGAGACTATGTGCAATGATTGATTTCAAACTTCTAGGACTGCTAATCTCCGCAATGATTCTAACTTTACTCATCACTACTATAGTTAATGCACAAGAATCTACGATTGTCGCGGAAGATAATTCCGCTTCAGTTCAAACCTTAATAATTAATGCTCGTATTTTTAATGGTGTAAGTGAAAAGCTTACAGATAGCATGAGCATTATGATCGATGGAAACAAAATTACTCGAATGTCAGTCACTCCGATTAAACCGGCAGCCGGTACCGCAATCATAGATACCAAGTGACTCACTATTATGCCAGGGCTAATAGACAACCATGTGCACGTAGTGATGAATGCCAGCACCCAACATGATTTGATGGATCCAAAAGTAACTCCTGAAACTCTTCAGTCGCGAGGAAGAGAGGAAGCTAAGCAAATGTTGCAGCGTGGGTTCACTACTGTTCGTGATCTGGGTGGTCCAGTATTTGAAATAAAGAAACAAATTGATCAGGGAACAATATCTGGTCCGCGGATTTATGCCAGTGGAGCAATGATCTCGCAGACCTCTGGGCATGGCGACTCTCGACTACCACATGAACGAGCGCATCGATTTGGTGGTGCTATATCTCGGGGCGAACTTTTAGGAGCCAACTTTATTGCGGATGGCAGAGATGAAGTGCTTACAGCCACTCGCGAAAATCTTCCTGCTGGAGCATCCCAGATTAAAGTTATGGCAGGTGGCGGTGCAGCATCGCCATATGATCCACTGGACGTAGCTCAGTATACATTGGATGAAATGAAAGCAGCTGTTGAGGCTGCCGACGATTGGGGGACTTATGTCACGGTGCATACCTACACACCTAAATCAGTAAGGCGAGCAGTCGAGGCAGGGGTGAAATGTATAGAACATGGACAATTATTAGATGAGCCAACAATGAAAGTCCTTGCCGAAAATTGGATATGGCTCAGTTTGCAGTCACTTGATGAGGCACCTGCGGCAGCTAGCGCGGAAGTTAAGGCAAAAAACATACGGTCGTTAAGGGTACGGATGACGCCTTCACTTGGGCCAAGAAATACAATGTCAAGCTTGCATGGGGCACCGATTTTTTATTTAACCCAGCACAAAATAAAAATCAAAATTCAGACATATTGAAGTTGAAAAAATGGTTTACCTCACCTGAAATACTCAAGTTGGTTACGAGTGAGAACGCACAATTACTTGCACTTTCTGGTCCACGTAATCGCTATCCAGGAAAATTAGGTGTCGTTGAGGAAGGGGCAATTGCAGATTTGTTACTCGTGAATGGAGATCCAATTGCAAACATAGAACTTATCGCAGACCCTGCTAAGAATTTTCTTTTAATCATGAAGAACGGAAAGATCTACAAGAATATATTAAAGTGATCTTGGGGCAATTCTTGATATTACATTTGGGGTTAGTGCAAATGAGCGGATGGGAATATATATTTAAGCATATGAAACGTCCTGAAATTTAAAGATATTTCAAAAATAGTGTTTTTTTAGCGATAAAATTAGGACTTTTTTAGCTACTCAGCCTTAGTCATATAAAATCAATCTTGAGAAAAAAATTATTGGAAGCTAAAGCAAAATCATGAGTCTTTAATTTTAAAAGAAGATCGAACTTATGAATTTAGAGTAATTACAGACATTATCCTTGGTTCGTTCTCAAAGAATGATTGGAATTTGACCCATAAGTATACATTTAGAATCAAAGACAATGTTTAATCCTTGCAGTAGAATCTAAGAAGTTTTTTCGGTTATAAAACTGCTAGACGAAGGGGGAGAGTAACTTTGCAGCGGAAGCAGTGAATAACAATAAAAGGCAATAAGATGTCCCCCAATAAAGATTAACTAATTCCAGAAGTTCCTATTCATTGCAGCAGAGAAAGTCCTTCTACAGTCGATATCCCATCGCACTGAAGTTTCTGAGATTCGGGATAGCAGCTAAATTAACTCTTGACTTCACTAAATCTTCGATATACTTAAGTTAATGAAACGTGGAGTAAATATAAATTTATCATTAACTGGGAGAGTGTTAAAATGTATTTTATACAAACAAAGTTTTTTAACAGAATATCCAACTTTGCTGCGGATTCTTCTATCGTTCGATTAGTGCTAATAACTTCTTTAATGTCGGTGATCTCTTGTAGTACTAACTCGACGAGTACAAATTCCTCAGTTTCGTCGCAAGACAATAATTCATCTGCTAGACCTGTGGAATGGGGATATTCTGGTGAAAATTCTCCTGCTACGTGGGGTCAACTCAGCCCGCTTTATTCTGCATGTTCAGAAGGTGTTTCTCAATCTCCCATCGATATTGAGCTGCGTTCCGTTTCCTTAGGTAAAGATCTAAATAGAAAGTATAATCATTCCAGCCTGACAGTTGCTCACCATGAGCACGTTGAGGATATACTCGACAACGGCCACACTATTCAGGTGACATATGATGAAGGAAGTTGGATTACGCAGGGTGATAAAAAGTTTGAGTTGAAACAATTTCATTTTCATACCCCAAGCGAGCATACCTTTAATAATAAATACCTTCCGATGGAGATGCACCTTGTCCACCAAAGCCTTGATGGGAAATATGCTGTCTTATCGGTGCTGTTTGAAGAAGGGAAACACAACAAAAACTTTGAGTCTCTTATTCAAAACCTGCCGAGTACTCCAGGAGAGTCAAAACATCTGGAGCATGTTAAGATAAATGTAGATGATCTCCTTCCAGATAGTTCAGCGGAGGTACACTACAAGGGCTCTTTCACAACTCCACCATGTACAGAAGGTATTGAATGGTTAGTTATGAGTGAGAGGATCACAATTTCAAAAAGACAAATAGCAGCTTTTGCTGAGCGCTTAAATGCCAATAATCGTCCGATTCAGCCTCTTAACGGACGAGTCGTAGCCACTGAAGTTATCGCGCGTTAATTGTTTTTTTTGCGGAGATTTTGTGTGATGAAGATCGTAGATAAACACATACGGGTAAGTTTTGTAACGTTACTTTTACTTGTTCCGTTGTTGGCTGGGAACTTAGAAGTTAGAGCTGATGAAAATTTAAAAGATGTTCCTCATCCCGCGTCAGCTCATAATTTGCCAACGGGCTTTGATACAGGGGATGCGCCAGTTTTCTTAGATGCACTCGGCTCGGATGATCTAGAAAAAGCACTTTCGAGCTCCTCCTTAAAACTCAACTTAAGAAATTATTATTTTGATCAGATTAATTCCGATGGCACGCAACCATTGGGCTGGGCTCAAGGTAATGTAATTGAGCATCAAATCGGAAAAGTAAATGGAATTTTCAGCATGTCGACTGAGTTCGCTACCTCTTATCCTTTGCATGCCCCCAGTGATAAGGAGGGATCAAAACTTCTTGAACCTGATCAGGGAGATATCGAGACTTTTCAAGTAGTAAATCCTAGGTTTCATTTTGGAGACCATGTTGTTTCACTTTACCGACAACGTTTTGATCTCCCATTTCTAAATGTATACGATGTGCGAATGCTTCCGCTCACTCAGGAGGGGTACACACTGAGCATGGGAAAGGATCGCAATGAAGTTTGGCAATATAATGTAGGTTACATCAACAGCATCAAGGAGTTTGATAGTGAACACTTTGTTTCCATGTCGGATTCGGCAGGTGTGACAGAAAAGGAAAATGGACTCTATCTGGCAACTTTGACTTATGCTCCAATAGAGGAATTAACAATTGGTACCGCTAATTACTACACAGAAGACGTATACAATACCTTTTATTTTGAGACGGCCTTCAAAAATAAATTATCTGAAAATTTTGCTAATGCTTTTTCAGTTCAGTATGCCGATCAACGCAGTGTCGGAGAAGACCTAGTACTTGATGGAACGTCTTACGCCACAGGCCTTTGGGGAATTCAAGAGGCCTTGAGCTATAGGAATGCTACACTGAAAGTAGCTTTCAATCAGATCGAGTCTGACGCTGATGTCAAATTCCCGTTTGGATCCTTTCCTGGATATACTGGAAGTATGGTCGAGCATTTTAATCGAGCTGGTGAGAGCTCTTACTTGCTGGGTGCAGCCTATGACTTTTCTCGGCTTGGCTTAGAAGGACTGGCACTAAATGTTTCGTATGTTTCAGGAGACTCGGCGATAGACGAAGTCTCGAGGGTGGCGCTTCCTGACCGAAATGAGACCGATATTACACTCGACTATCATATATTAAATGGTTTGTTTGAGGGGCTTTGGTTTAGGGCACGCGCTGCTTCATTGCATGAGGAAGGAGTTGGTACAACCCAGAATTACCGACTAATCTTAAATTATGACTTCTCACTATTTAGCCCTGTGGCTTAATTGCTCTTCCGAATCTTTACTTTACTCTGGTGCCAGGCAACTTTTTTAAAAATAGGGGGATATTGAAGATGCTTGCCCGACTCAGCTCTATGGTAAAAAGAGGTTTGAATAGTAGAAAGGTATAGATTTTTTTTGCGCGCCAAAGCCTTGTCGAAGTTGGGGTCCTGTTTTTGAAACGTTTCGAGCTTATTTTATAGAAAATCAACTGATTGAATAGCGTAGCTGTATTGTTTAAGTGATTTTATATGATAATCATATTACATGAAATTTTTAGCTATCAGCGTAGTCGTTGTAATAATCTATATAACTTTTGCACAAGGTTCTAATAAGAACATTAGCCTTACTGATTATAATAAAAAAAAACTTCAGCTAGAGAAGAAATTTTTTCAAGGTGGATATAAATCTTATCTTGATCAATATAAATATCGAGGAACACACGAAGATCAAATCTCACTTATTCATGCTATTGAGCTTATTTTATTTCCTAAAAAACACTTTTTAGAGTCAAAAGCTTTTTCAAGTATAAAATCTCAAGTTACTGATACCAGTTTATCTAATGATTTTAAGTTTGCTAAAAAGTCAGAACTAAAACAATTAATCAAACAATCTATAAATAATAATTCATTTCAAAATATAGAAGATGCTAACTTGGCTTCAAAAAATATACTTGATAAATACTTTAGAGGTATGGATCCTTCTAGGGTTAAGAGCGATTTTTTAAATTATTCCAGTGGATATTATTTAGATTGGTCAGAGGAGATGGTTTTTACTTCCTTCTATCAAAAAATTGCTAGAGCTCATGGTGATAGACTTATAATAATTAAGGAGCTTAGTACTAGGGGGGTGGATTTAAATTATTACAATTACGACCAAAATAACAAGTCTCTGTCTTTAAACTCTAGGAATGATTTAAGTGAGTATGTAATCCCAGGCTATGTTCCAGGTAGTGACATTGTCGGCTATGAGATATTAAATTCAAATAAAAGCTCAAAGTTGGGGTTCTATAGATATGTTGATAAGTCTATTCCATATGTTCTTATCGTTGATCTTAATGATTCCAGTTGTACTGATTTTAATGTTGTTTCACAAAAAATTTTTTCTTGCGTGGATGATTCTTCATATCTTCCATTTGAAAAGCAAAAGTTGAATATTTTAAATTCTCTATCAATTATTGGAGTCATTGAGCCTAGGGGGTCAGATATTGAGTGTGCTTTGCCTTTAGAACTAGCTAATAATAGCAAGTATCGGTTTGAGAAAAATAAAAAATTTAAAATATATATAAACGAGATAATGAAGAGTGCCAATGCTTCTGGGAAATTTAATTTATGTTTATAAATGAGTTAATAAACTTAATATAATTATAGGACAGTTACTGAATTAATTAATTTCTAAAAAGAAAGAATGGGGTGGATGACGGGGCTCGAACCCGCGACAACTTGAATCACAATCAAGAGCTCTACCAACTGAGCTACAACCACCATTATTTGAAGAATAGTAATATAAATTAGTAATAATTTGAAGTCAATTAAGCGGATTTATCAGAAGTAAGAAGCTTCTGGCAAAGATCTTGAACTTCAGAATATTTTTTCTCCTTATATAATCTGATAATTGTTTTCGCTAATTTTTTTTCGGGAAAATGCAGAGGATGCTCTGCAAGCCAACGCCAGCCCGAAAGGAAGGCCCCTTGAACAATTAATTGAGAGTTATGGCGATGCTCAGAAACATTTAAGAATTTCACTGGAAGGTTGGCACAATTTGTGAGTAAATTTGCTGTTAAGTCTGGGACTTGAGCAATAGTATTAGCATTACCAATTTGCCAAGTGTGTTTATAAGGAAGAACCGCAAACTGCTCTGGGATTTTGCCAGATAAAATAAAGACTTCTTTTCCGCGAGACAATGCTAATTCTAAGAAAGATGGAAAATCATAAAATTGAGGATCTTTCTCATCAAAGATCCTTTTGCTGAGGATTCTTTTGTATTCAGGATTTTGAATTGATTCCTGAATAACTACTTCAATCCCTTTGGGGTTCTTGAGAACTTGCTGATAATAGGGAATTCCCATTGTTTGGCGATCCAAGTTAGAAATGTAAATAGCTTTTGTCGGAAGTTCATCCAGAATCATTTTGATTTCCACTTCTGCTAGGCGATCATGTCGGGCATCCGCAGTACCAATCTTCATCGGTAAATTCCAACAAACAGGAACTATTATTAGAAAAAACATGATCCAATATTCTGAGCGACGAGATAGTAACTCCTTAACTAGTATTGGGAGGGAAAGTAGGAGTGCTAAAAGTATTCCGGGGTAAAAGCGCATTAAAAGTTCCCCATGAATCTGAATTTGATTGGGAAAAATTAACTGTGAAGCAAACCACAGGTTAGCAGCAACACTTAATAATAATCCTATGGCAATAAGTTTGTATTTTTTAAACCGAATAATTAAAACAAAACTGCTGATCAGGGCTAATGGTGCGTAGTAGATCACAAGGGTAATAAAATGCCAGAAATAACTAATGTCCTCGGATTCCAAACCATATTTAAGATTAAAAGTTCCGTAGACAGATCTAGTGAGGTAATTAAATAATTCTTTAAAATTTGCTAAAGGGAAAAATAAATTAGGATCGGGCAGGTAGATTTTGGAAACTAAGTATAGGTGCGGGGAGAGGCCTAAGATTAATCCCCAAGCGAATTTAATTGATTGTGTCCAACTCTTCGTGGAATAAACGGCCAGGAAGATTAGTGGAGCAAAGAAAATAGACATTTGGTGGTTAGACCATGAAAGTCCGGTAAAGAGTCCTAAGTATAAAACTAGCTTTGATTGTTGGTGTAATATTTTTAGAGCGCAGAAACAACTGATGATTACTAATAAGTTATTTAATGCAAATACTTCACAGTCAGTGGCAGATCTAAATGTTGCCGGAAAGAAAAGCCAAGAACAGGCAATGGCAATTGATACCCAGCTAGATTTTAAAAATATCTTGGCAGTAAAAAACAGAAAACTTCCGGCTAGTGCCTGACACACGGCCGAGAAGATAGCTAATGTGTGATAAGGATTATTAGGGAAGATTTTGACCAAATAGATTGAAACTAAAGAATACAAAGGAAATCCTGGCGGATGTAAGACGCCGCTATTGAGGGCTTGATAGGCTATCTCGGCACCATCACTTTCTTGGACACCTGTCGCAGCTAATGGGATATATGCTAAGCAGGCAACTAGGAAGATTAGAAAAGCCAAAAATAGATTTTTCTTCATGAAAGAAAGTAATTATGTGTTTTGCTAGTTAAAACCAAAAGTGTGTTGTATAAATAATGACCATTTATTAGTGAATTATTTATCTAGCATGATTAAATTTTATCAATTAAACTTGAAGATACTTTAAGATTTAAGCTTTTGAGCCCTAAGTTTTCGTTTACTGGAAATAATAAAGTTGAAATATGCTTTGGCAAGATATCAACTTTATTAGGCTTTAAAGCAGACCTTAACTTAGTTGAAATTTAGTTTGCTGTAAAATGGATAACTATTACAAGAAATTAGGGGTTTCCTCGAATGCTAGCCCACAAGATTTAAAAAAACGTTTTGAAAAAAAGCTTAGAGGTTTCTTATTGTTTGGTTTAAATAATCGAAAGATTAAAAAAATTGAACGGCTCAAGGAAGCTTTTGAGCATTTAATAGATCCGGCCCTCCGTAATAAGCATGATTTAGAGTTAAAGCTTTATCCAGTAAATGAACAGGCACCTTGGCGCCATTTTTATCAAAGTTACTCTGGTCTAGATCTTAAAGAAGATTTAAGTTTTAGTACAGATCACTTAAAAGGCTTGGTGGAGCAATATGAAGGCAAGAAGGTTATTCCCGGAATAGTCTTTATGCTCTTTGGTCTATTCTTTGGTTTAATTATTTTACTCTATGCCTTACTTAACAATAATCAAATACCGAGTTTAGCTAAGCCTCAGGTTTTAGTTGCGCCAAATAAACCTATCTCCTTGGTGCCAATCTTTAATAAAGATGAGCAGGCCTTACTTGACTCCTTAGATACTATTAAGCAGCGTGAACTCTTTACTATCTTGCGTCAAATCGAAGAGTTTAAATCAGCTTCTAACTTCCCTCAAATTATAAACAGTTGTAAGATTCATCTGGAAGCAGTGAGTTTGGCGGAAGAGCTAATTATCAAGTACCAAGGACTTTTATCATGTTTACAATCTGCAGCTAAAGCATAAGCCTTTAAGGCGCAATCTTTGTAAAAATACGTTCTATAAGGTAAGTAGAAAGAGATTAATGTAACATTACATTTGCTTAAATTTAAATTCGGGAGCTTTAAGCTGCGAAAGATTTTTTAATATTGAACGCGCAAAAGACTAATTTAAAAATAAAAAATTTATGAAATTATTAAAAAAGCTATCCGAAGCTGCTGGGGTCTCTGGTAATGAAGAGAATATTCGCAAGATTATTAAAGCCGAAGTAAAAGATCATGTTGACCAGCTATATGAAGATGCCATGGGTAACTACATTGCTGTAATCAAAGCGCCTAAGTCAATTAAGAATCCTAAGAAAATAATGATCGATGCCCACATGGATGAGATTGGGTTTTATGTTAATCATATTGATGATCGTGGTTTCCTAAGAATTATTAACGTTGGTGGTTTCGACACGCGCAATCTTTTTGCTAGAGAAGTTATTATTCATACAAAAAAAGGTGAGGTGAATGGCTTATTAAATCCCGGAATCGTCCCACTCCATATTTCCTCACCAGAGGATGGTCGTAAGGTTCCAGAGTTAAGTGAGTTTTATATCGATTTAGGTTTGCCTGGCAAAAAAGTGAAACAAATGGTGGAAGTCGGCGACATGGTTACCCTAAAACAAGAGTTCAAACAGATTGGTGATATTGTATCTGGAAAATGTTTAGACAATCGTTGTTGTGTTTGGCTAGGTATTCGCATGCTTCAGAAAATTAAAAAGCCGAAGTATGATGTTTACATGGCTTTCACTGTTCAAGAAGAGGTTGGACTTCGTGGAGCACAAGCTGCTGCTTATGGGATTAATCCTGATTTAGGGATTGCTTTAGATACAACTATCGGTGATGCGCCATTCGGAGTTGCGGATTACAAACAGGTATCAAAATTAGGACAAGGGGTTTGTATTAAAATTCTTGATGGATCTGTAATTTGTGATCGTCGTTTTGTTGATGAGTTTAAAGCCTTGGCAACAAAAAAGAAAATCCCATTTCAATTAGAAATTTTACCAAGAGGTGGTACAAATACTGCGTCAATTCAGAAATCTCGTGCTGGAGTAAAGACTGGTGCACTTAGTATACCAACTCGTAATATCCATACGGTAACAGAATGTGTCCACCCGAAAGACTTAGATGGTGCACTCAAGTTACTCTGTGCTTACATTGAAGGATAATTTTGAATTTAAAATCATTTCAAAAACTACTTAGCAAGAGAATTTATGTCTTGGATGGTCCTGCTGGAACGGCAATCCAAAAATATCAGCTAAATGAACAGGAATATGCTGGCAGTAAATTTAAAAATCATTGTTGTTCGGTTAAAGGCAATAATGATCTTTTAAATATTACCCATCCCCAAGTCATTTCCGAAATATTTGGGGAATATTTAGAAGCCGGGGCAGACTTTATTCAAACTAATACTTTTAATTCCAATTTAATTTCACAAAGTGATTATAAATTTGAAAAAGATTTAGTTTATGATCTAAACATTGCTGGAGCAAAGATTGCCAGAGACTTAGCTGATAAGTATTCCGAAAAAACACCTGATCAGCCGCGTTATGTTTATGGACTCTTAGGTCCAACTAATCGGACAGCATCTATTTCTCCTGATGTGAACAATCCGGCATTTCGTAATGTTAATTTCCAGCAATTAGTTGATGATTATACTTGGTCAATCAAAGCCTTAGCCGAAGGCGGTGTGGACTTATTAATGATTGAAACAATCTTTGATACACTAAATGCTAAAGCGGCAATCTATGCACATAGCGAATTCTGTAAGACTTCTGGGATTGAATTGCCACTAATGATTTCCGGAACTATTACTGACTTAAGCGGACGAACATTAAGTGGTCAAACTGCGGAAGCGTTCTGGATTTCCGTATCACACGCTCGTAATTTACTAAGCATTGGACTTAATTGTGCTCTAGGTGCTGAGCAGTTATTGCCTTACTTAAGTGAGCTATCACGGATGGCAGAAGTTCATGTTAGCATTCACCCGAACGCGGGACTTCCAAATGAACTGGCCGAGTACGATCAAACTCCTCGGGAATTTATGTTGGAACTTGAACAGTTTTTCGACAAAGGATTAATCAATTTAGTTGGTGGTTGTTGTGGAACAACAGCCGAACATATTCGTTTAATTGCCGAGCGCATTAAAACCTGTAGTCCACGAGTTGTGCCAACTAAAAGACCTGGTTTACAACTTTCCGGTTTAGAACCCTTAGTAATTAATACAGTAAGTAATTTTGTAAATATTGGTGAACGTAATAATATTACTGGTTCTGCCAAATTTAAAAAATTAATTCAAAAGAAAGATTATGAAGCTGCTGTGGATGTTGCACGGGAGCAAGTTGAAAATGGTGCTCAGATTCTAGATATCAACTTCGATGAAGGTTTGCTTGATTCGGAATGGGAGATGGTTCACTTTCTAAATTTACTAGCTGTTGAGCCAGAAATTTCCAGAGTACCATTTATGATTGACTCTTCTCGTTGGTCAGTCATTGAAGCTGGGCTTCAAGCCGTACAGGGAAAGGCAATCGTCAATTCGATTAGCATGAAAGAAGGCGAGCAAAAGTTTCGTGAGCAAGCCGAGAAAGTTAGGCAATATGGTGCTGCTGTGGTGGTCATGGCATTTGATGAGAATGGACAAGCTGATAGCCTAGAAAAGAAAATTGCTATTTGTCAGAGAGCCTACAAGATCTTAGTAGAAGAAGTTAAGTTTCCCGCTGAAGATATTATCTTTGATCCAAACATCCTAACCGTTGCAACTGGGATGGAAGAACATAATAATTATGCTGTCGATTTTATTGAAACTATTAAATGGATTAAAGATCATTTGCCAAAAGCAAAAATCAGTGGTGGGGTAAGTAATATTTCTTTTTCATTTCGTGGAAATAATTACGTACGTGAAGCAATGCATTCCATCTTTCTATTCCACGCAATTAATGCCGGACTGGATATGGCAATTGTAAATGCTGGACAACTTCCTAATTACGAAGAAATTGATGCTGAGTTACTGCTTAAGATTGAAGATGTATTATTTAATCGTCATGCCGATGCTACTGAAAATCTAATTTCTTTAGCTGAAAGTTTTAGAGAGATTGATACTACTAATGTTAAAGCTAATATTGACTGGCGTAACTTAGATGTGAATGCGCGACTGACCCATGCTTTAATTAAAGGCTTGGCTGATTACATTGACGAGGATGTGGAAGAAGCTAGGAAGCTTGCTAGTCGACCCCTTGATGTAATCGAAGGGCCTTTAATGGAAGGGATGAATGTCGTGGGAGACTTGTTCGGTTCTGGAAAAATGTTTCTTCCTCAAGTTGTGAAAAGTGCGCGCGTAATGAAAAAAGCGGTGGCCTATTTAATTCCATTTATGGACGCGGAAAAACAGGAAGGTGATGCTAAGAATAACGGTAAAATTCTGATGGCAACTGTTAAAGGGGACGTACATGACATTGGTAAAAACATTGTTGGTGTGGTGCTTGCTTGTAACAATTACGAAATTCATGACATGGGAGTAATGGTTCCCCCGGAAAAGATTCTAAAAGCTGCTAAAGATTTAAAAGTAGATGTGATTGGACTTAGTGGTTTAATTACTCCATCACTAGATGAAATGGTTTACTTTGCCAAGCTCTTAGAGAGCAGTGATTATAAAGTCCCACTGTTAATTGGAGGTGCTACTACTTCTAAGAAACACACGGCAATAAAGATTGAACCTCATTATTCTGGACCATGTATCCACGTAAAAGATGCTTCCAAAGCGGTTCCTGTTCTTAGTAGTTTACTAATGCCTGAAAATCGCGATGAATTTGTTGCTCAGACAAAAAAGGAATATCAAAAATTGCGTTCGGATTACGAAGGTCGGGATGACATTAAGCAATATTTTACCTTAGAAGAAGCTCGTAAGAATAAATTTCAAATTGATTGGTCGGAATTCAAACCGCATACGCCTAACAAATTAGGAATTTATACTTTTAAAAATTTTCCTCTGGAACAACTAATTGAGTTCATCGACTGGTCACCATTTTTTAGTACTTGGGAATTAAAAGGACGTTATCCTGAAATCCTAAATTCGCCGACTTATGGCAAACAAGCTCGTGAGATCTTTAAAGATGCCAAGGCGATGTTGGCACAAATGCAAGCTACGGGAATTCCACAAGCAAATGGAGTGATTGGATTATTTCCTGCTAACTCCATAAACGACGATGATATTGAAGTCTATGCCGACGACACTAGAAGTGAAGTGATTGCAGTAATGCACACGCTTCGCCAACAGTTAAAGAAAGGTGAAGGGCAATCGAACTTGGCTTTGTCCGATTACATAGCTCCAAAAAATTCTGGAGTTAAAAATTACATCGGAGCTTTTGCTGTCACCACTGGTATTGATTTAGAATTATTAATCACCAAATTTAAAGCGGAGAGTGATGATTACTCCGTGATTATGGCGCAAGCAATTGCTGATCGTTTAGCTGAAGCTTTTGCTGAATGTTTACATGCAATTGTTCGTAAAGAATATTGGGGCTATGCCGAAGATGAAATGTTAACTACCAGACAATTAATTAAAGAAGAGTATGTCGGGATTCGTCCGGCAGCTGGTTATCCAGCGTGTCCTGACCATACAGAAAAGGAAACTATCTTTAGCTTGATTAATGCGACTAAGCATACTGGCATGGCTTTGACAGAACACTTTGCCATGATGCCTGCTTCTTCTGTTTCGGGATTGTATTTTATGAACCCACAAGCTAAGTATTTTGGTCTGGGTCAGATCTCCAAGGATCAAGTTGCTGACTTAGCTAAGCGAAAAGGTAAGACCTTGATGGAAATGGAGAAGTGGTTGCAAAGCAATTTAAACTATTAATAATTATTTATTGTTCATTAACTAATCACATTATTATGCTATCTTTTTTAAAATATTTATTAAAAAAGAAACGACTCTCACCTAGAACTTATCCAAATAATACTGAAATTCTTTGGAATAAAGGATTAGCAATGCTTTGCGATCGCTATGATTTTAGCCAGGAGTTTAATGCCAGTGCTTATCAAAATATTAAGGCAGGGGAGATTGTCTGGGTTAAGGGTAAGTTTATCAAATCTTTTTTTTATGAAGTTTTCCCGTGTATTAAAGAGCCATTTGTCTTAGTAACAGGAGATTCTACAATTAGTCTTCCAAAAGAAATTGAGTCTGATGAAATTCAAAAGATTTTAGATAAAGAGTTATTAGTTCATTGGTTTGCCCAAAACTGCGATCAGGAAAATTCTAATATTATTAAAGTCACACCATTGCCTTTGGGTATTGATTTTCATTCGCAATATGAGCAGACCTCATGGCGCTTTAAGCAGATTGCTAGTCCTAAAGAACAAGAGTTACTGCTTTTAGCAACAAGGGATGCAGCACCAAAAAATAAACAGAACTTAGCTTATGCTGATTTTCAATTTAATAATTCCACTCGACTACTTAAAAAGCGCGATCATAAAATAAAAAAAGATCGTAATGAGATTATTCAGCAATTACAAGGAAATCCTGCCGTAAAATTTCAAGCGAAACGTTTGAGTAGGGACATTCTTTGGAAGGAAATGGCCAAGTATGATTTTATTATTTCTCCTCATGGATCAGGACTTGATTGTCACCGAACATGGGAAGCTTTAGTTCTAGGGTCTTATGTTATTGTGGAAAAGTCTGTGCTTGATCCGCTTTATCAAGGATTGCCGGTTAAGATTCTTGATGATTATCAAGAGATTACTCCTAATAATTTAGCTAAGTGGAAAAAGGAATTTTCTGAACAATTTAGTTATTTAGATTATTATCAATTTCTTACAAATGCTTTCTGGTTTGAAAAAATCAAGTTAAGAGCTAAAGACCTTAAACTACACTAAAAAGACATAGCTACATTTAATATAAGATTGAAGTAAGTTTGATTAGGACTTCGATTTCCGACATAATATTACACATGAAACCAGAAGTAGTAAGAAGTTTAAGCCCCGAAAATGTTGTTGAAACATCATTTGTTAATCTTGAAGAAGCCCAAAAGATTGGATTGTCTCGTAAAGTATTCTTAGAACTTTGGGCCCAGATTCCTAACTCGCAATATAAATTACTCTTCACAAGTTGCACAAAACTTGTTGATTATTGTCTGCCAGTTAAGTTTGATAGGTCAACTGGTCAGATGGCACTTGATGATAAAGTTACTTTGGATTCAATTTCAAGTACACGTGTTAAATTAGATCCCACAAAAATTTCATCTGAGTTGCTCAGAAATTTTGGCATTTTGGATAATCCCGTTAAGAAAGTCGATATTACTGCTCAAGTTGTATCCGAACTAAAGGCTGTATTTAATAGTCTTACTCCAGTGCCAGCAACAAATAATCGCATTCAAATTATTACCCAAGAATCACCAATCCTAAATTCTTTAGTTGCAAGAAAGCCGGAGTTAATGGGGAGCATCATCTATTTTCGTAAGGAAATTGATTCTGATCATAAATTAGCAATGTGCTTTACAAGTTTATCTTCTGCTTATCGTAAGACGCTACATGAAGAACAACATCATATTAAAGAAGTAGATAAATTAACACGCTTAGCCAAAAACGTAGTGGAGCTTCGAGGTCAAGTTGGTGATTGGGGGCAATTAGATTCGGATGAAAAAGCATTTGTGCGAAGTTTTGCAGGTGAGGTTGCTGGAGAAGTAGTTGAGCAATTGAAAAATGTATTATTATTATCGAAGATATTAGGTCGAGAACAAGTAGCTAAGTCAGGCAATCTGCGAGATCGAAAAGAAAGAACTAATACTAGTGCTACTTGGGCTCGTTTACATGCGGCACTTGATAAGTTTTCAAAACGATTAAAGTCAGTTACCAAGATAACAACTGCTAATATTGAAGATCGTTTAGCTTTAGTAAAATACCGAGCAACACATTCCGAAGTTTTTGCAAAAGCAGAAAGAGTTTTTGATAAGCAGATAGTTTTTACTAAAGGTTTGCAGGCATTTACTACTGGAAATCGACAGCTAAATCCTGAAAGAACAGATAAAGAAATTACAAATTATTTAACTCGGCTTGGTTTAAACGATCGACTGTTATCTCAAGTTGAAGCTCGCCCCTATCTTACATTTAAGAAACAAATCGATCTGCAGATTGCGAACCTTCGACAGGCTGCTCAGGATAAAAATACAGACTCAGGAAGTGAGGCATTAAAGCAGATTCGCTTAGTGTTGCAGGTTGTAAAACTTCAAGAGTCACTTGATTACTTAGCAGAAATATTAACTCATGGCCCAGTTTCTTTTTCTGGATTTAAGGATCGACTCGTTGAGTTAAAAAATGCTGGCAAATCATTTTATGAAATGAACAAAGCAGATATAACTTTTAATCTTGGATTTGCAAGGCAGTTAGAGTTATTAGATTTGGCAATTACTGGTGCCAACGAGACTGCCTTAAAAGAAGTGTCAGAAAAATCTCTACGTCAATTCAAGGGACGTTTCTTCTCCAAGTTAAGTTTTGAAAAACCTTTCCTATCATAATTAGTCTTACCAACTTCTTACTTAATTCTTGATCAATTAAATTAATTTATATACTAATAAGCATAAATAATACTATATATATCTTAAGACTGTGGTTATCTAAAGGATTTGATATGAGAATGAAAAAAAGAATGGTTCTGGCATTTGTGATGCTAATAGCAGTGGCACTTTACGGGGCTTTCTACCAACCAAAAGCACCGGAACTTGTTGGACCAGCTGTAGATAAAGGTGACGTTGCCTGGATGCTGACAGCGACTGCGCTTGTTCTGCTTATGACACCGGGACTTTCCTTCTTTTACGGGGGAATGGTAAATAGAAAAAACGTTATTTCCACCATGCTTCAGAGTTTTATCGCTATGGGCGTGATTAGTATTCTTTGGGTAGTTGTTGGTTTTAGTTTAGCTTTTGGAAGTTCTCTAGGGGCGGGATTTGTCGTTAGCGAGAACCTTACCTTAGGTGGATTTATTGGTAATCCTTTCACTTTCTTTATGTTTAATGGAGTAGGTGGGTCTAGTCATCCAAGTATTGGTAGCACTATGCCGCTATTACTATTTGCGCTATTTCAATTAAAGTTTGCCATTATTACACCAGCACTAATTACTGGATCCTTTGCAGAGAGGGTACGCTTCTCTTCGTATTTACTGTTCATGTGCCTTTTTAGTATTTTTATTTATTGTCCTTTGGCACATTGGACATGGCACCCCGAAGGATTCTTATTAAAACTTGGGGTACTTGATTTTGCCGGTGGAACTGTTGTGCATATGTCAGCAGGACTTGCTGCGCTAGCTGGGGCAATTTTTTTAGGTAGTAGACAAGAACATACCAAAGGAAAAACTCACACTCCTGCTAATATTCCTTTTGTGATGTTAGGAACGGGAATGTTGTGGTTTGGTTGGTTTGGATTTAATGCTGGGTCTGCCTTAGGCGCTAATGAAACAGCGGCAGCTGCATTCTTAACTACGAATACAGCCTCAGCAGCGGCGATGCTAGCTTGGTTATTTTTAGATGGAATCCTCGGGCGAAAATTATCAGCACTTGGTGCTTGTATTGGTGCAGTGGTAGGGCTTGTTGCTATTACTCCTGCTGCTGGGTTTGTAACAGTAGGTCAGTCAATCTTTATTGGAGTTGTTGCCAGTATTATTTCAAATTATGCCGTTAACTGGACAACTAAATCAGGAGTTGATGATACCTTGGATGTTTTTCCCTGTCATGGTGTAGGAGGAATGGTAGGGATGATTTTAACAGGAGTGTTTGCTGCTAAAGTGGGATTAGTTTACGGTGAATCTTCAACATTCTTGATGCATTTAGCAGCTTTAGTTGGAGTTAGTTGTTTTGCATTCTTTGGTTCTCTAGCTTTGTATAAAATTACGGATTTAATTATTCCGATGCGTGTTACCCCGGAGCAAGAATTAGAAGGTTTGGATTTGAGTCAGCATGGAGAGAAAATCTAGAATAAATTACTATTCTTTATTTTTTGTCGTCTTTTTTATTTTTTCTTTTTTGGTTTAAATTTTGGTCTAGAGCTTTCGACTTGGAGGCCAGACTTTTTTGCTAGGCTTAAGATCGTTGCTATTAATATTCGGTTTAAGATCTCCGGACTAGATAGTGCAGTTGCGGGTGCCATTCGCACTTCCAATGAAACTTGGCGATATCGAAGTGGTTTTAATTTAAAATCTACTTCACTTGTTTTTACTCTTATAATTTTACCACACTTCGTAATTTCATCTTGTGGTGTAGGTCTTTTTAGGACTGCATTCGCCAGTAGGTAGTTTCTAATATTATCCGGATTGCAGGGGTACATGTGGCAGAAAATATATATATTTCTTCAAGCTAAGCAACTTTTTATACAAAATAGTAAGTTTTTTAGTAGCTTACAAGTATAGAGAGGCCAAAAAAGATTTACGTTAAGGAAATTGTTTTTTTAGGCTCGGGCTTTAGTGTTTAAACATTGATTTTGAAGAAATCAATATTTATTAGCTAAATTTGAACAAAAAAAACAGGCCATTTAGCCTGTTTTTTTGTTTTGTAATAATTAACTGAGTTTACAATTAGTAATCAGCTTGGCTACCTTTAAGGTTTTTCTTCTCAAACCATGGCATTAAAGGGCGTAATTTCTGTCCAACAGCCTCAATTGGATGCTCTTCACCAGCAGCAAGTAGGGCATTAAAGTTTTTACAACCAGTGTTGTTTTCTTCAATCCATTCTTTGGCGAATTCACCATTTTGGATACGAGTTAGTACTGCTTTCATAGCCTTCTTAGTTTCAGCAGTTACAATTTTTGGACCCACTGTTACATCACCATATTTGGCAGTGTCCGAAATAGAAAAACGCATTCCAGAAATTCCAGACTCATACATCAAATCAACAATTAATTTTAATTCATGAAGACATTCAAAGTAAGCCATCTCTGGTTGGTATCCAGCTTCAACAAGAGTATCAAATCCAGCTTGTACTAGAGCTGATGCTCCACCACAAAGTACTGCTTGTTCACCAAAAAGATCTGTTTCTGTTTCTTCTTTAAAAGTTGTTTCAATTACACCAGCGCGAGAGCAGCCAATTCCTTTCGCCCATGACAATGCAATTTCTTTAGCATCACCAGTTGCATTTTGTTCAACAGCTATCAGAGCAGGGATACCTTGACCATTTACATACTGACGACGAACGATATGTCCTGGTCCTTTTGGAGCTACCATGATCACGTTGACGTTAGCTGGGATTTCAATTGTTTTGTAATGAACAGCAAATCCATGGCTAAATAGTAATGTTTTACCAGGAGTTAAGTTTTCCTTGATATCAGCATTAAAGATTGCGGCAATTTTAGTATCAGGAGTTGCTACGAAAATTACATCAGCTAGTTTTACAGCTTCAGCAGTAGTCATCACTTCAAAGCCTTTATTCTTAGCAGATTCAATTGACTTGCTTCCAGTGTAAAGTCCGATAATAACTTTTATTCCACTTTCTTTTAGGTTGAGAGCGTGGGCATGACCTTGAGATCCAAAGCCAATCACAGCGCATGTTTTATTTTTTAAAATGTCTAAATTACATTCAGAATCAGTATAAACTTTGGCGTTCATTTTTCAGTTAATAGTTAAAATTAGAGCAAGAGCTGCGAAAAACAGAATCTTTTGCTATTGCATTACTAGGCAAAAAAAGAACTTTTTCGCAGGTTCTAGAGCAATAAAATGACCCTATTTGGGGAGTAAGTCAAGGAGTCAGCTCCTTGGTTAATTCTCTATTTAAACTGTGCAAAGCGAAGACGGACTGTTTGGGCAAACATATTCTTCATCGCGCCAGAGCCTAATAGCTCATTCTCAGTTTATAATGATTCTGGCGACGGCGGACTTGATTACGTCGTAGTTTTAGCGAAGTCAGATTGTTTGGACAACTTTATCCTTAGCCACCAAAACTTTAGCGTCTGTGGGTCGCTCTAAAGTTCTCAGGGACCTCGGGTAAATTATTAAACTCACTTAAAACAACAATTAAATTTCAGGAACCTCGGGGCAAGCATTTATCGCGTCGTAGCTTTAGCGAAGACGGACTTGCCGATTTTATCAATTTGTATAAAATCCACTTGGTTCTACTCATTACAATACAAACTCATGATAAAAGTTAATAATTTAGTCCGCAGATATGGCGAATTTACGGCGATCGATCAGGTTAGTTTTGAGATAAAGAAGGGTGAAATTGTGGGATTGTTAGGGCATAATGGTGCTGGAAAAACAACAATTATGAAGGTTTTAACTGGCTACCTAGAGCAATGTGCAGGTTCAGTTTCAATTAAAGGATTAGATATTGCCGATGATTTAATCGCTATTCAAGCAATGATTGGATATCTTCCAGAGAATGTTCCGCTTTATCCGGAAATGACAATACTTGATTATCTGGAATATGTAGCTGACTTGCGAGGAATTAAACCCGAAGAACGGATCGCAAAAATCTCCAAAGCTATTAAGCGAACTAATTTACAATCTAAAGCCTTAAACAAAATTGAAACTTTATCCAAAGGTTTCAAGCAGCGTGTTGGTGTAGCACAAGC
Organism: Bdellovibrionota bacterium; assembly: GCA_041740355.1. Classification (GTDB taxonomy): domain Bacteria; phylum Bdellovibrionota_C; class UBA2361; order UBA2361; family CALJRW01; genus JANNBC01. Next base: position 116,112 of record JBGSMD010000009.1, on the reverse strand, counting down.
AATTCTCCATGAACCTGAGATCTTAATTCTTGATGAACCTACTAACGGACTAGATCCTTCACAGATTCAGGAGATGCGTCATTTGATTAAAGATTTAGCCGTGGACTCAACTGTAATCTTATCCACGCACATCATGCAGGAAGTGGAAGCAGTGTGTGATCGGGTTTTAATTATCCAGCAAGGGAAATTGGTGCTTGACTCCACAATGGAAGAAATTAAATCTTCAGGTGGAATTATTTTAAGTGTGGATCGCTCCGAGCGAGAAGTCGAAGCGCAGTTTGCTAAAATGTCTGGCATTCAAAGTGTCCGGTTGTTAAACAAAGAAAGCGGTATTTACAGTTACTTATTAAGTCCACAGTCGGGAACAGATCATTCACTACTCGCTGATATTTCTAGTCGTGTTCATTCCTCTGGATGGAGACTGTATACACTGACTCCTAGAGAGCAAAGTCTTGATAGTGTTTTTCGATCTTTAAACCATAATTAATAAATATTCCTATGTTCAGTCGCGTATTAAAAATTGCTCAAAAAGAATTCTTTTCTTTTTTCTCCTCGCCCATTGCTTACATTTTTCTAGGCACTTTTATTGTGGTCTCCCTTTATAATTTCTTTTGGGTGGATAAGTTTTTCGCTCGAAACATTGCTGACTTGCGACCTTTATTTCATTCCTTGCCGTTGCTTTTATTGTTTCTAGTTTCCGCAATCACCATGAAGATGTGGAGTGAGGAAAAGAAAATGGGAACATTAGAATTTCTTTTGACTGCACCAGTTCATATTTGGGAGCTAGTTGCTGGAAAATTTCTGGCTTGTTTAGCACTAGTTGCATGTGGACTTGTCTTGACGTTTAGCTTGCCACTAATGGTTGCAAACCTAGGTGAACTTGATTGGGGTCCAGTAATTGGCGCTTATTTTGGCTCGTTTTTCTTAGCAGGAGCCTATATTGCTATTGGTTTATTTGTTAGTTCTCGTTCTGAGAATCAAATCGTTAGTTTAATTATTAGTATCCTAACTTGCTTAGTCTTTTATCTAGTTGGTCAAACAAGCTTTACTGGATTACTGACTACTTCAGTTTCCGATTTCCTAGCCGTCCTTAGCACTAGTGATCACTTTGAATCAATTAGTAGGGGAGTAGTCGAGGTTAAGGATCTTTATTATTATCTTAGCCTTACCGCTATCTTTCTGATTTTAAATGTATTTGCTTTAACTAAAGTTAAATGGTCCGACAAAGTTAAAACTAAGAATTTTACTTTTCGCTTAGCGACCGTTTTATTAATTGCTAATTTATTAGTAGCAAATTTTTGGGTTAAAGATTTACGATCTGTGCGCGTTGATTTAACTGCTGGAAATATTCACACTCTTTCTAATTCCACCAAGACGCTCTTAGCTCAAGTTAGAGAACCATTATTAATCAGAGCATATATTAGTAATTCTACTCATCCCTTATTAATGCCTTTGATTCCTCAAATTAAAGATACTTTAGAAGCTTACCAAAATGCTGGAAATGGCAAGGTAAATGCCGAGTTAATTGACCCAAAAGATAATCCAGAGTTAGAAGAAGAGGTAGGACGACGCTTCAATGTTAAACCGGTTCCCCTGCAAGTAAGTGATCGCTATCAGGCTTCTCTGGTTAGTGCTTATTTTGATTTAGTTGTTCAGTACGGGGATAAATTTGAAACATTAAATTTTAGAAATCTAATTGAAGTAAATCAAGTAGGCGACACCAGTGTTGATGTTAAACTTAAAAATCTGGAATATGATTTAAGTCGAGCCGTTAAAAAAGTACTTTACGGATTTCAGGATGTGGAAAGTGTTTTTGCAAATCTGAAGGAGAAAGTTACGATGAAAGCTTATATCTCAGACACGCTGCCAAAAGGCTTGGAAGGATTTAAAGCAATTACCTTAGAGAAACTAGCAGAAGTTAAAGCAAAGTCATCCGATAAGTTTGATTTTCAAGTTATCGATCCCTTAGCTGATGGGGGAGTGGTAGCTAAGGAAATCTTAGAGAAGTATGGATTACAGCCAATGGTTGCTAGTCTTTTTGATCAGAATCAATTTTATTTCTATTTGATTTTAGAAAATTCAGACTTACCAATTAATGTTGGGTTACCTGATCCATTAAACTCGGAAGGCTTACAAAAAGCACTTGATGCTGCATTTAAAAGATTAACTCCAGGTTTTTTGAAAACTGTCGGATTAGTTTTGCCAAAAGCGGAGCAAGCAACAAATCCTTATCAGCAGGATACTGGAAAACAATTCAATTTTCTTTATGAAAGTTTATCGACCAATCATAATATTAGGAATATTGAATTAGAGTCTCCTGTCTCAGAAGAAGTTGATCTCCTTTTATTATTAGCCCCGAAGGAATTATCTCAAAAGTCTTTGTTTAATTTGGATAATTTTTTAATGCGCGGTGGAACAATTATTCTTTCCACTTCACCGCATCAAACTCAGGCTAGTCAAGCTGGAATCATGATGGAAGATTTAAAATCAGGACTAGAAGATTGGTTGAAATCTTACGGCGTAAGTTTTATTGACGGTATTGTGCTTGATACTCGAAATGAACCTTTTCCTGCTCCCGTTAAACGGGATGTAGGGGGTTATGTTGTCGAAGAAATTAAACTGCATAATTATCCACCTTTTGTCGATGTTCGTGGGGAAGGATTAGCTAAAGGAAATCTTTTTCTTAGTGGAATTTCTCAAGTCACTCTTAACTGGCCTTCAGCTTTAGAAATTAATTCGGAATTAAATAAAGACCGAGTTGTTAGCGAATTCTTAAAGAGTAGTGAAGAGTCTTGGATATTAAAAAAGTTTAATCCAAACCCTGATTATCAGAGATTTCCAGACTTTGGTTTTGAACAAAGCGGAGAACTAAAGTCCTACAGTCTTGGAGCAGTAATTCAAGGTAGTTTTGAGTCCTACTTTAAGGGTAAACCACTCGATTTCTTGAAAGAAGCGCCAGCGGCACCTCCCGTTGATGGAAAACCTGCGGCACCTCCAATTAATAAGTTTTCAGCATTAATTGAAAAGTCTCCGGCCTCATCGCGAATTGTGATTTTAGGATCCAATGAATTTGTGGCGGATCAAACTTTGCAGATGTCCTCAATGTCTGGAAGTACCCGGTATACAAATTCTTTAACGTTACTACAAAATACGATTGATACTGCCTTAGAAGATCCCGCCCTAGTTGAGATTCGTGGTCGTAGTAATTTTGCCAGAACGTTGGAACCAATTACTGATAAACAAAAGATGTTTTGGGAATATATGAATTATGTTTATGCCTTAGTCTTACTACTAGTAATTGGTTTTGGCTTAAAACTTAAGTCTCGAAATAAGAGCATTTGGCAAAAGAAATTTTATCTTCAATCGGAGTCTAACTAATGACTAAATTACCACTGACAAAAGTCTTATTAATCATTCTTGTCTTACAGGGCGGAATACTTATATTTAAAAATCCAAGTGCGGCAATTTTACAAGTTAATGCCAGCTCTAGCGAGTTTATTAAGTTTGATCCCAGTGCTGTAACTAAAATTAAAATAGAGCAGCCTGATAAAAGCTTAGAATTAGAGAAAACAACAAATGGTTGGATTTTGCCGGCTTCGGAAAACATACCAGCAGATGAAGGAAAGATTAAACAACTAATAAATGATTTACAGGAATTAAAAACGACAAGCCCGATTGCTACTAGTTTAAGTGCCGCAAAAAAATTAAAGACTGGTGTTGATGGTTACGAGAAAAAGCTAAGCATTCTGTCAGGCGGAAAAGAAGAAGTGCTTTTCTTTGGAAGTTCACCAACATTTAAAAAATTATATGCGCGTTTAAATGGTACAGATAATACTTATATCGTTGATTACCAAGTCTCCGAACTAACTCCTAATCCGGATAGTTGGTTTAGTGGATCTTTATTAAATATCACTCCTAAGGATTTAGATTTAGTTGAATTCGAAGATATCTTGTTAGAGCAATCCGATGGAATCTTAGGTTTTGCCACTGTTCCTGAAGACAAGCAAGTTGATCGAAAAGAGTTAGAAGCCTTCGTTAATAAATTAACTCAAATGTCCTATTCACAAATGCCAAAATTAGCTGTACCCGCTGGTTGGGAAAAGGCTCCAGTGATTGTTACTTATGATTTAACATTAAAGGGTGTTAAACAAAATTACTTAATTAAGGGTCCAATTAAATTTAAAGTGGAAGAAAAGGAAGAAGAGAAGTTTTTCCTTAAAACAGGTGGTCAGCCTTTTTACTTTGAGTTAAGTAAGTATGAGATTGATGCCTTAACTGCATTTTCTTTAGATAAGATCTTAAAGGAAAAAGAAGCTAAGAAGGAAGAGTCTGAGGAGAAAGCTCCAGTTGAAGTGCCTGATGTCAAAAACTAATTCTTACCGATGAAAGAATAGTAGCTCTGCTGAACTTCAAATTGAAGTTCAGCAGACAGCAAATAACTAGTTTACTCCCAACTCAAACCAGTAATCATTCCAAATATTTTTAGATGTTCAAACGCTAAAAACTTTAAGCCTTGTTTGCCTTGAAGGATCCAAGCAAGTAACAGTGTACTGATTACGATATTCATTGCGATGATGTAGGTCAGTCCCACATAATATCCACCTCTAATTTCTGTTAAGTCCGTCTGATGCTCACCAATGTCGCGAAAAGATAATAATAAGTCACTACCGAAACAGACACCAAGAACTAACAACGGAAGGAAAGGGGATGTTTGAGCGGCAACAAAAGCTAAGCCTATTCCTGGAATTGTGATAATTGGAAAGAAGTATGGGGCTAAAGAAATAATTGCATTAAACTTGGCGGTATCTTTAGTATACTTATACTTAAAGTGGCCGTGAGCTCTTCTAATTTTAAAGGCTACAAATTTATTACCCACTAGATTAGAAAGAGCAGAATGTTTTAACTCATGAATGAAAACTGACAGATATCCTCTAACTAAAATACCAGCGATCCAAACTCCAAGTAGTAGTCCAGCAAAGAACCACATAAAATTATAAATTGCCGCTTGATCAATTAATGGAAATAATAAAATGGGATTTATGGCAGCAATATAAATTAGAGAAAAAAGGGAAGAAAAAAAAGGAATTCCTCCCATAGTTCTAATTTATTTTAAAGCTTCAATTCCTGGAAGCTCTACACCTTCCATTAACGTTAAAAATGCACCACCACCAGTTGATAAGAAATCAAAGGAAGACTCGAGTCCCATTTGTTCAACGGCTGCTACAGTATCACCACCACCAACTACACTTAAGCCTGAAGCCTCGGCGATTGCTTTAGTTAAATCAAGTGTACCCTCTGCAAAATCAGGATTTTCAAATGCTCCCATCGGGCCGTTCCAAACAATCGTCTTGGACTCTTTTAGAACCTTAGCAAAAATCTCAGAGGATTTAGGTCCAATATCAAGTGCCGAAAGATTTGCAGGTAAGGCATCAGCTAAAGCAACTTGGCCACTTCCCGGTTTGTCAAAAGCTTCTCCTAAGCGAAAATCTACGGGCAAGTGTAGTTTACAGGAATTCTTTTTTAGTAACTCTTGAAGTTTTACAATTTCTGGAAACATTTCTTTTTCATGTAATGATTTTCCAACTTCTAAGCCCTGTTCTGCAAGGAAAGTGTTGGCCATTGCCCCACCAATAATTAGATGATCGGCCTTTGAGGCTAGATTCAATAAAACTGGAAGTTTGCTGGATACTTTTGCACCTCCTAAGACAACACATAGCGGACGTTCTGGGTTTTCTAGGGCTTTATTAAAGTAATCTAGTTCCTTTTGCATTAGTAAGCCGGGAGCTCTTTCGTGAGATAATTTAGCAACTGCGAACATCGAAGCATCGGCGCGGTGAGCTGTTCCAAAAGCGTCATTAATATAGACATCGCCAATTGCTGCAATTTTTTTAGCGAAATCTTCAGAACCTTCTTGCTCTGCAGCATGAAAGCGCAAGTTTTCCAGAAGTAAAATCTCACCAACTTTTAAGTTTGTAGCAAGACTTCGGTTGCCTTCGGAAATACAATCTTCAGAAAAGATAACTTTTGCGCCAGAAAGCTTTTCTAGTTCGGCAATAATTGATTTTAAGGAATACTTAGCAGAGGCTTTGCCATCAGGTCTTCCAAGGTGGGACATAAGAACTGGCTTACCACCTTTTTCTTGAATGAATTTTAGAGTAGGGATGAATTCACGAATTCTTTTATTATTAGTAACTTTTAAATCAGCATCGAGGGGAACATTGAAGTCCGCACGAACTAGGACAACTTTATCTTTGAGGTTTAAATCGGCAATACTTTTCATGATCAATCTATCCGTTAAACAGGTATCCGTTCTTTCAAAGAAGAGAATGTTTACCCTTAAGTTAATATGCTTTGATTTTTAGCATATAAGTTATTGTAAGGAAATTGCGGTTTGTATTGATTTTACAAAGATTATATCAAGCTTCACACCATTTATATTGGTCCCAAAGGTAATTACAGTAAGTAATTACTTTTGGGGCTTACTATCCATCGGAGGCTGAATAAAGAATATAGTTAGGAAAAAAATCACAAAACTAATATCTTAATATTCGGAAATAACTTTTTGTCATAACTACAATACGTTATTGTCAAGCTAGGTAAACTTATGGATTATGAGCAAACGCTTGTTGATGTAGTCACAAGACCTGATGTCTCAATTCCAGAATTATACTGTTCTGTAATTTTCTCCAAAAATTGTTTTGCTGAATTTTTATTGCCTGTTAAGCGTTTTAGGATTCGAGCCGATTTTCTAGCTTCAGCTTCTATTTCCGCCAGCTTCTCGGCGTATAATACTACCAGGGGCGAAAGATCTGCTGTTGTACAAAACACCGTGTTGCATGCTTTTGTAACAAGTGGCAGTGACCAAGCTAATGTCCAACTAGTTAAGTAAAGTTCCTTAACTTGATTATTAGAATTAAGTAGGTTTCTTTTTAATTGATTAGAGATCTCAAGTTTTAGTAATTTTTTATTTAGACCAATTATTAGTCCAGCCATTCTTTTTGAAGCTCCATCCATTCTTAGTTGATCTTCTACGTTACTGCTTTCCACGCATGCTAGACAACTTTGACCATCTCCGCCACAGACCTGACATCGGTCAAGCTTATTGAGCTGACCTTCTTTATCAAGACAATCAAATACTTCAGCTTGGGGGCCACAATTATTTCCAACGCATTCAGTTTCAATTATACAGGTATTGCTACAGCCATCATTAGAAGATGGATTACCCTCATCGCATTGCTCACCAGGGTCAAGGATACTATTGCCACATTCCTCAAAGCGACAGGAGGCGCTACAACCATCTCCAATTTCCGTATCACCGAAATCACATTGTTCATCACCCTCAATGATTTCATTTCCGCATTCCTCAAGGCGACAAGAGGCGCTACAACCATCTCCATCTTCTGTATCACCGAAATCACATTGTTCATCACCCTCAATGATTTCATTTCCGCAGGTTTGAAGTAAGCAACTATCGTTACAAATGGTGACTAACTCTTGACCACCTTGAATTCGAAGATTTTGCATAAAGTTACAATTAGATTCTTCATCTAAACAATTTAAATCTGTTTCTCCATTGTCACATTGCTCACCAGAACCTTCTTCCACGATACCGTTTCCGCAGACTGCATATTGGCAATTGTAATTACAGCCTTCGGTTGAATCACATTCTTCCCCTGGGTCTACTTGTTGATTGCCACATAGGTTTTCAACTGGGCAATCGCCGAGGCAACTTTCTGGAAGGTCTGCATAACAACTAAAAACACTTAGTATTGTGATCAGTAAAGATAATAGTACTTGGGAGGTTATTCGATTAATCATATTTGTAATCTCAAGTTGGAATTTGGAAAAGTCAACAGAATCTGAACTTTGTAAGGTTAACAACTTATCATTAGCTAATTTCTTAATCAATTTTATTCAATAAAATTGTAATTTTTAAACCAAATTTTCTTTAACATTGAAAGGTAAAAGTATTAAAATTCCTACTTTTTCTTCCCAGGATTATGGATTGCACTATATTCTAGGGAAATAACTACGTTAAGCGTTTTAAAGCTCAAAATTAAGACTCTAGTTTAATTTGATTTTGATTTGAATTAATTCTCTATATTTGTTATATATTTCACCTCTTCAAGGTTTGTGGTGCTTTGATTCTAAAGTTAACTGCAATATTTTTACAACTTGTTATTGTGTAAACTTGGTCGACTACGAAGAGAGAATTATAGAGGTGTATGCTAAGTAAAGCAGAAGTAACTAAAATTGTTGAAGAAATTGTCCTAGGAATTGGCTTGAAGCTTTATGAGCTAGAGTTTGCACCGACGCGTACAGCAACAGTTCAGGTTTTTGTAACTAAGCAGGATGGGAAAATTATTGTAGATGAATGTGCCCATGTTCACCGTTTAATTCGGAGGCACGAGCAATTAGTGACTTTTTTTGAGAATCAAGGTCTAGAAGTGTCTAGCCCAGGCATCGAAAGAAAGCTAAAGAAGTCGGAGCATTTTGAAGGTGCAGTTGGTGAACGTATTAAGCTTGTCTTAAAGTTTGGACCACATGCAGGTAAAACTATTTTAGGGATCCTTCAAAGTTTTGAGTCCTCTACAGGAAAGGTTCAGGAAGAAACCACTTCTGAATTAATAAGTTTTGAAATTAACGATGTGAAATCAGCGAAGGTTGATTTTAAATTTTAACAGATTGTTTTTGGTAAATACTATGTCATTTGATCTTAATGCTATCTTAAATCAAATCGGTCGCGATAAAGGGATTGATAAAGCTGTTCTAGTTGAAGCTATCGAATCAGCAATGTTGTCTGCTGCTCGTAAGCACTATGGACACAACCTAAATTTAGAAACACAGTTCGACGAGGAAACTGGTATCATTGAGTTGTTACAGTTTAAAATCGTGGTAGATAATGTAGAGGATGCCTCAACACAAATTTCAGTTGCTGATGCCCGTAAAGAATACGATCCAGATGCTATGGTCGGGGACGAACTTGGTAAGAAACTTGATACCGAAGTTCTTGGACGTATTGCGGCGCAAACAGCAAAGCAAGTAATTGTACAAAAAGTTCGTAATGCTGAACGTGGGGCAATTTTTGAAGAATTCAAAAACGCCAAAGGCGATTTAGTTAATGGTATTGTTCAACGTTATGATCGCGGTGATTTAATTGTAAATCTGGGAAGAACAGAGGCTATCGTTCCTAAGCGTGAGCAAATTCCTCGTGAGAAGTATCGCCAAGGTGATCGTGTTCGCAGTATGATTTTGGACGTTGATCCAACACGCCGTGGGCCACAAATTATTTTAACTCGTAGTCATCCAGATTTTTTAATTAAGTTATTTCGTGAGGAAGTTCCAGAAATACAAGAGGGAACAATCGAAATTAAAGGGGCTGCTCGTGATCCAGGTGTTCGCGCTAAAATGTCAGTTTATTCCACGGATCATAATTTAGATCCAGTTGGTGCCTGCGTTGGAATTAAAGGTTCTCGTGTTCATGCTATCGTGCAAGAACTTCGTGGTGAGAAAATTGATATTATTCCATGGTCGGGTGATGCACCATCATTTGTTGCCCGTTCACTTTCTCCAGCAGAAGTTAGTCGTGTTTTATTAAATGAAGATCAGCACTCGATGCAGGTAATTGTCCCCGATGATCAGCTTTCTTATGCAATTGGTCGTGGTGGCCAAAACGTTAAGCTTGCCTGTAAACTTACTGGCTGGCAGATTGACGTGCGCAGTGTTTCTGTCGCGGAAGATGAAGCTAAGCGTAGCAGACAACAGCTGGAAGCGATTCCAAATATCCAATTTACTCATGCCGAGTTATTGTATCAGGCTGGTTACCGGAATGTTTCCGAGATCGCTAATCTATCAGTGGAAGAGCTGATGGAAGTAGATGGCTTTGATGCGGAAAGTGCTGAGAGTGCTATCAAAGGGGCGCAAGAAATTGCTGACCTTGTTGAAGTAACTCCGGCCGCTGAAGACACTTCAATCACTAGCGACTTAGAGTCTTTATATTTGTTACCAGATTTAAAGAATAAATTATTAGAGTCGGGCATTCGCAACATTCAGCAATTAGCCGTAATTGATGAAAATGTGTTGAATGAATTATCTATACTGACGGAAGAAGAAATTGAGATTGTGAAGACTGCTGTAAATAGCTTTTTCTCTAGTAGACAAGAAGCTAATTAGTGAGCAATCCGATACGACAGTGTTTAGTTCGACGAACAAGACACGAAGCTCAAACATTACTGCGTTTTGTTAAGGTGCAGGATTCGGTAGTTTGGGATTCTCAGCATAAATTGCTGGGAAGGGGTGCCTATTTGCAGGCAAAAGTTGAAGTTATTGAGCAAGCTCGTCAGGTGAAAATTTGGCGACGAGCTTTTAGACTAAGTTCAGAGCAGGTAATTGATTATGTTAATCTGAATAAAGTTTTAGACCATGTTTTGGGAGAGTTGCAGGATAAATAATTAAACCTTCCGCCGATGAAATTTGCGGAGGGAGAGCATAATCTTAGCTATAGCCAGGATTATGCCGTAGAAGGCAAAACCTATACTCACCGCTAATTTGCGTTGGGTTTAATATTATTTTCTACGGCAAAACTTGTTTGTAACAGGATTTTGCTCACGCACCTTATTTTCATTTTTTATCAAAAATGAAAAGCGGTGAGTAAAATCCTTGGAGTTCAGAAATCATTATGAGTGATCTTCTGCCAGTTGGAATTATTTTCGTTTAGCGACTACCCGTTTTAGAATGTACCACGAATGAGCAAGATTAGAATTTACGAATTAGCAAAAGAACTGGGCCTCGACAATAAAAGTGTCGTCGTTCGTGCTCAACAATTGGGTATCCCTGGGATTAAGTCTCATTCCAATTCTTTGTCCGATGAAGAAACAACACAAATTCGAAGATCATTTTTACGAGGAGGCCTTGATGGAGCTGATGCCGTGGATAATTCCACTGCTGAAAAAACTGTCCATGTAAATGTTGATTCGGAAACAGGTGAGCGAAGCGCTCTAATTGAAAGACGTCAGGGGAACATTATTCGCCGTCGTCGCACTGCTGTTGTAGAACAAGATGAAATAGCAAGTGAGCCACAAATTGATTTAAATGTGGCTTCTGAAGCAATAGTAAATCTTCCTGTGGATCGAATTGCAGAAGCAAATGATTTATTTGTTAAGCCTGAGCTAGTTGTGACTCAAGATGCAATCGAGGAAGAAGCAGATGAAGTATTTGAAGAACAACAAGTTGTTCCGCAAGTAGAAGAAATTGAACAGCTTTCCACAATTGATTTTTCAGTGGCTCGTGCTCATCAGCCAGCAAGTGGTCCAAAAGTTTTAGGTAAAATGGAACTTGTCTCTAAGGTTGTTAAAACTGAAAGAGATGCAAAGGAGACCAAGGATAACCGCCGAGGTGGTACAGCCGCCAAGAAAATTGGTGGTTTCAAAATTGTAGATTTTACAAACATTCCAGATAGTGACGAATCTGACAAACGTCGCGGGGGTGCCAATAAGAAATCAAAAGTTGTAGAATTCTCTCGAGGTCAATTATTAGACTACGAAACGAAGCGTCGTAAAGCTAGAAATTCTCGTGATGATCGACATGATTCTAACTCTGATAGCAATAATGTAATTGCAAATGCGACGAAGGCTTCGAAACGTGTAATTCGTATGCCAGGTGAATATATCACAGTAGGGGATCTTGCTGGTCAGATGAGTCTTAAGACTGGTCAGGTCATTGGTAAGTTAATGGAACTTGGTGTGATGGCAACTATCAATCAGCCGATCGATCAAGACACGGCCACAATTGTTGCATCTGAATTTGATTTCTCTTTAGAGTTCTCGGGATTTGATGAATCAGATTTAATTAAAATTGAAGGAATTGATGATCCTGAAAAACAAGTACCTCGTTCACCGGTTGTAACTGTTATGGGTCACGTTGATCATGGTAAAACTTCACTTCTAGATTACTTAAGAAAATCTGCTGTAGTTGCGAAAGAGCATGGTGGTATCACTCAACATATCGGTGCTTATCAGGTTACAACTCCAAGTAAGAAAATAGTTACATTTATTGATACACCAGGTCACGCGGCGTTTACAGAAATGCGCTCACGTGGTGCAAACTTAACAGATATAGTGATTTTAGTTGTCGCTGCTGATGATGGTGTAATGCCTCAAACGCTGGAAGCACTTAATCACGCCAAAGCAGCCGGCGTTCCGATCATCGTAGCGATGAATAAAATGGATAAGCCCGAAGCTAATCCGGAAAAAATTAAAACTCAGTTAGCAGAGCGTGGACTACAGCCGGAAGATTGGGGTGGAGACACAATGTTTATGCCAGTTTCTGCAAAAGTTGGAACAGGGATGGATGAATTGTTAGAAAGCATCATGCTTGTCGCTGAGGTTCAGGAATTAAAAGCTAATCCAGAATGTCGTGTTAAAGGAACCGTTATTGAGGTTAAACAAGAACAAGGGCGGGGAACGGTTGCAACCGTTCTGATTCAAGCTGGAACTCTTACAACAGGAGATTTCTTTTTAGTAGGCGCTGGCACAGGTCGTGTTCGGTCAATGATGGATCATGCTCGTAAGCCAATTAAGACTGCGATTCCTTCGACTCCTGTAGAGATTACTGGATTTAATGAAACTCCAGCTGCCGGTGACGATTTCATCGTAATGGAATCAGAAATGAAAGCTAAAGAAGTTGCAAATTTTCGTGCTATTAAACAACGCGACAAATTACACTTAGAATTAGCTGGTGGTCCAATCAGCCTTGAAGAGTTCACTAGACAAGCTGCCAGTGCTGCTTTTGAAGAACTACGAGTTATTGTCAAAGCTGACGTACATGGTTCGTTAGAAGCTGTTCGTCAATCATTAGAAAGCTTATCAACAGAAGAAGTTAAAGTTAAAATCTTACACTCAGCAGTAGGTGGAGTTAGTGAATCTGATATTCAGCTAGCACTTGCTTCTAAAACAATCATTGTTGGTTTCAATGTTCGTGGTGAACCAAGAGCGATGCAACAAGCGGAGAGTCAAGGAATTGAAGTACGTTTCTATCGAGTAATTTATGAGCTAATTGATGATGTTAAAAAAGCAATGTCCGGCTTATTATCTCCTGAGAAACAAGAAGTTAGTTTAGCTCGTGCCGAAGTTCGTGATACTTTCTCTGTTCCAAAAGCTGGTGTTATTGCTGGTTGTTATGTAACTGATGGTAAAGTGGAGAGAGGTGCTCGAGTCCGTTTACTTCGTGATAGTATTGTAATTTATGAAGGAAACATGAAGACGCTTCGTCGTTTTAAAGATGACGTGAAAGAAGTTAATTCAGGTTATGAATGTGGTATGGCCATCGAAGGTTATAATGATATCAAGGTAGGGGATGTGATTGAAGTTTACCGAGTTAAAGAAGTTCAGAGAACATTAGCATAAGGTAATATGACAAAAACTCCCAGAGCATATCGGGTCGCCGAACAAATTAGAGAAATCCTAGCAATGGAGATTATCGGTTCGGTAGATCCTCGTCTCAAAATGGTTTCATTAACAGCAGCCACAATAAGCTCTGACCTACGCGAAGCAAATATCTATTGGAGCGTTTTTGGGGATAATCGTCACCAAGAAGTTGCTGAAGGCTTAGTCGCAGCGAAAGGACGACTACGAAATTCCCTTGGGAAGAAATTATCTTTAAGAGTTGTCCCAAATCTAAGATTCTTTCATGATAATACTTTGGAAACGATGTCAGAAGTAGATCAACTAATGAATAAGGTTGCTGACAAAGATAAAGAAAGGAATCATGACGAGCAGGACAACGAGTAGTTCTTATCAAGATGCAGCTAAGCTAATCCTTGCTGCAAAAAACTTTGTGGTGATCAGCCATGAAAGTCCAGACCCGGATGCTTACGGTTCGAGCCTAGCCTTAGCTGCAGCACTAAGTAAATTAAATAAAAACGTCGTCACATTGAATGCTACCGGAATTATTGAAGACTTAAGATTCTTACCATTTATTGATACAATAAAAACAGATTTACCAGATCTCACTGAAGTTTTTGTGATCACAACTGATTCCTCGGGACTGGCGCGCCTGGGCAAAAACTATTGCGAGGCTCTAAGTATTCGTGGTGTGGACTTAAATATTGATCACCATGTCTCTAATGAATTTTTTGGTCTTACAAACTTAGTTCAAGAAGTATCTTCTTGCTCCGAGATGGTCTTTAAATTAATCCAAGCATTGGAAATTGAGATCGATTTACCAATAGCAAATTTATTACTTGCCGGGATATATTCTGATACCGGCTCTCTCCAATACAAAGGCGTTGGCTCGGAAACATTTCTGACCGTAGCAGAATTAGTTAAAGCAGGGGCAGATTTACAAGGAATTAGCCAGAAACTTTTTCAAGAAAAATCTTTAGCAATTCTTAAATTACAATCACGGATGATCGAAAATGTTAATCTGTTATTTAATGATCAATTTGCCTACTTAGTGATTCCTGAAAAATGGATGGAAGAATTAAATGTTAATTATGATGAGCTACATCATGTTAAGGATCTTTATCGTAATATTAATGGAGTAAAGGTTTCGGCTACGATTCGCGAAGACCAAGGAGTATGGAAAGCAAGTTTAAGATCGATCGATCCGATCGATGTGAATCAAATTTCTAAACCTCTGGGTGGAGGTGGGCATGCTCAAGCCTCAGGTATAAAGTGGAAAAAAGATTTACCAGAATTTGTTGCTGGATTAATTGCCGGAGTGGAAGCTGAGTTGCGAGCAAAAAAATGTCTATAGTCGGAACGCCAGCGGCAGGAGTTTTTTTATTAGATAAGAAACTAAAGATTACCTCACAAAAAGCAATCCTTGAACTTAAACGAAAATTATCATTAGATAAAATTGGTCATTGTGGGACACTTGACCCTTTAGCTACCGGGCTACTTGTTTGTCTTACCGGACGTGCAACTAGACTTGCTTCCTATGTTGAAAAAAACGATAAAATTTATTCAGGTACAATTCAGTTTGGAATTCAAACTACCACTGATGATTTAGAAGGTGAAGTTATTCTAGAAAGTACAAATCGACCAAATTTGGATCAAATTGCAACTGTTATTAATAAAAAATTTACTGGAAAGATTTCACAAATGCCTCCAACCTATAGTGCTCTAAAAGTTGATGGAAAAAGAGCGTATAAATTAGCCAGGGAAGGAAAGACGGTAGAACTTAAAGCACGTCAAATTGATATTAAAAGTTTTAAGTATGAATTAATTGCTGATAATCTTTTGCAATTTGAGATTAAATCAACAGTAGGAACTTATATTCGCTCGATTGCTCGGGAGCTAGGCGAAGCATTAGGTTGTTATGGTACAATTGCCAGTCTTCGCAGAGAGGCTTCTTTGCCATTTTTAATTAAGGACGCCAAGACAATCGAAGAGCTGCAATTAACAGATATTTTTCCTTGGACTTTGCTATTTTCCGATGCTATTTTCATGGAGGTAAGTCAGGAATTAGCGCAAAAGTTGCATAATGGTTTGCCCCAGGCTTTAGTTGAATTTACTAAGGATTTAGAATCTACAGATCAGCCGATTATTTATCAATTTAATGGTGAACCGTTGGGTTTAATTGTGAATGATGATATTAATTGGCAGTTCGCATTTCGCGCAAAGGCATAGTATATGCTTAGCTTTTGGCAGATCTCGAAAGAAAAATCTTGGTAAAATACTTCCTCCATCGCATAAGCTTTGGAGGACACGCTGCTATATATTGTATACCTGCGTTTTTACCAAAAGTTTTAATTCGACCTCTACTCAAAATCTAAACGTTTGAAGTAGTTCTCTATAATAATAGAGCTCGTATAATTTATTTTATTTTTTGGTAAAGATTAATGTCTTCACTAGTTGTTGTTGGATGTCAGTGGGGTGATGAAGGTAAAGGTAAACTTGTTGATTACTTAACTTCGGCGGCCGATTTCGTAGTTCGTTTTCATGGTGGAAATAATGCCGGACACACTATTGTCGTGGAAGGAAAGACAACCAAATTAAATTTAATCCCATCGGGTATTTTGCGAGACAACTGTTGTTGCTTGATTGGAGCTGGGTGCGTTGTAGATCCAAAAATCTTTACCTGGGAAGTTACTGGACTGCAAGCTGCAGGTTACAAAATTAATCCTGAGAGATTGGTACTTGATCGTGATTCACATTTAATCCTTGACTACCATCGAGTACTAGATTTGGCTCGCGAGATTAGTCGTGGAGATCAAAAAATTGGAACTACAGGCAAAGGGATTGGTCCTTGCTATGAAGATCGTGTAGATCGTTCCGGTGTTCGTTTAGCTGAATTGTTTAAGTTAAATGATTTAAAACCCCGAATTAAAGAAAAAGTTATCAAGATTAACAAAACATTGAAACACGTTTTAGACTACCCTGAAGAAATTAGTTTTGAAAAAATTTGGAGCGATATTGAGTTAGCAGCAAAAGAACTTTGCCCATTCATTGGGAACGTAAGTTTAATTTTAGATCATGCCATTAAAAATCAACAAAAAATCGTCTTTGAAGGGGCACAAGGAACTTTACTTGATCAAATTCACGGCACAGTGCCATACGTTACTTCTTCTAATACTATTGCCGGTGCTGTAACAATAGGTTGTGGAGTTGGACCAAAAGCAATTGATACTATCCTCGGAGTAGTGAAAGCCTATTCTACGCGTGTAGGGGAAGGTCCATTTCCGACCGAACTACACGGTCAGGCTGGTGAAGATCTTCGCCAAAAAGGACATGAGTTTGGAACAGTTACTGGACGTCCAAGACGATGTGGTTGGTTAGATACATTTGCTTTAAAGCGAGCTGTTCGTTTAAATGGAATTGAAACTCTGGCCATGACAAAGCTTGATGTGCTTTCAGGAATGGAAAAAATTAAAGTTTGTATTAATTATCATTTAGATGGGCATAAATTAGATGATGTTCCATCCCTCGCAGCTGATCTAGCATTAGTAACACCTGAATATATTGAACTCACAGGTTGGGAAGAAGATATTTCGAAAATTACTAAATGGCATCAGCTACCAGCCTCGGTAAAACTTTACTTGGCAACAGTTAGTGAGATTATTGCTTGTCCGGTTTCTTTAGTTAGTGTTGGGCCCGGACGTGAGGCGACACTTTTTTCTAACACGGCAGAAACTATTCGCGTGTTTACTGGTGACCTGAAGTAATTCACTTAGTGATTTGTACTTATTAAAGTTTTAATGAATAACTTTTTATTTTGATACTGCGGTGTGAAATTGCATCCACTCCTAGGCAAAGGCTTCGGAGGACAAGGCTCTAATATTCACACTCGCCGTAAATTACTATATTAATAAAGTAATTTTTGAAATTTACTATGAACAACAATAATTTAGCTTTAATTGTCGATGACGAGAAAAGTATTTGTGAGACTTTAAGTCATGTCCTAGAAGATCTTGGCATGATTTGTTGTCATGCCAGTAATGGCAATCAGGCGCTTGAAATTATTAAAGAAAAATCTCCGGCACTAGTATTCTTGGATATTTGGTTGCCAGGGATGGATGGAATGGAGACTTTAGAAAAGATTCGTAGCCTTGATAGTCTTTTGCCAGTGGTAATGATTAGTGGCCACGCTACTATTTCCACAGCAGTAAAAGCGACGCAGTTAGGAGCCATTGATTTTATTGAAAAGCCCCTAGACTTACTAGTTATTCAACAAGTTGTTAATAAAGCTTTGACAAGTAAGAGTAATTCTTCAGTTCATCTTCCTGAAATTGAAAGCCTATCTTTGCAAACTTGCCAAATTACAAGTGATGTTTTTAAAAATGATTTTTTTGTTGGCAAAGAAAGAGTTCAGAAAACTTTAGCAGGCAGTAGCATTCTTTATGGAGTGGGAGTTCACAGTGGTCGCAAATCAGGTTTAATTTTGGAACCACTACCAGAAAATTCAGGCATTCACTTTGCTGGACCTGGGAGTAAGCAGGCTGTTCCGGCGCACGTTAACTATGTCAGCACTACTGGATACGCTACGACAATTAAAAATGCCGACTCTCAAGTGTCAACTATTGAGCATTTAATGTCGGCACTCCACGCAGCCGGAATTACTAACTTATTAATTAAGTGTAATGAGGAAGTTCCAGTTATGGATGGCTCCGCAATTGAATTCTGTAAAATGTTTCAAGAAGTAGGCATTAAAGAACAGTCAGCAAGTATTGCCGAATTAATGGTCACTCAAACTATAGAAGTGCGAAAAGGGGACGCTTTTATACGATTAGAGCCAGCAGAAGAATTAATTATTGACTACACGCTCAATTATCAACAACCAATTGGGGAGCAACATTATATTTTTAAAATGGATAACTTTGAAAGTTATCAAAGGGAAATTGCTAGCTGTCGAACTTTTGGCTTTGTTAAAGATATTGATTATCTTCAGAAACAAGGGTTAGCGCAGGGTGGAAGATTTAATAATTTTGTGTTGATTGGCGAAGATGGCGTGATCAACTCGGAGCTTCGTTTCCCTGATGAGCCCGTGCGACATAAAATTCTAGATATGATCGGAGATATTTATCTTCTTGGTCGACCTATCGTGGGTAAGATTACAGCTAACATGACTGGGCATTCGCACAATAGTGAGCTGTTAAGAAAGATATTAGAATTATCTTAGTAAGATATCACTTAATGAATTTCAATGACCGAACAGTATTCATTTCAGATAATTCCTTATGGATCAGAGGCCTATCAGTTAACTGTTCAATTGCGTGATACCATTTTACGCCAACCGCTTGGACTTAATTTTTCTAGTGAAGAATTATCTAATGAATCGAATTCTTTTCATTTGGGATGTTATTTAGAAAATAAGTTATTAGGTTGTTTGGTTTTACGTCCGCTTACAAGTACTCAAATCCAAATGCGACAAGTAGCTGTAGTGAGTACTTTGCAGGGAAAAGGAATTGGTCGAGCCTTAGTTAAATACTCAGAACAGTTTGCTGAAGAACGTGAGTATACCCAAATGATTCTTCATGCCAGAGATACAGCACTTAAGTTTTATCAATTACTAGGTTATACGAAACATGGGGAATGCTTTTTGGAAGTTTCAATCCCACATTGGGAAATGTGCAAAACTCTCAGCACTAAATAATGCTGTTGATTTGCGGAGACTTAAAAAATCTTTTGAAGATTAACTTTTTAATAGTTATAAAAACCACGACCTGATTTTTTACCTAGCCATCCGGCATCGACATATTGTCGGAGTAAAGGGCAAGGGCGATATTTATCCTCTCCAAATTCAATTTGATAGCATTCTAAAATCCTTAAAAGAGTATCTAGTCCCACAAAATCTGCTAATTGTAGTGGACCCATAGGATGATTGGCCCCAAGTTTAATCGCTTGATCAATATCTTGCACCGCATTTCCCTCTGCTAATAGAAAAATCGCTTCATTAATCATCGGACATAATATGCGATTAACAAGAAAGCCTGGTGTGTCAGGAGCCTCAATTGGTTCTTTTCCTAATAATAGTACAAAGGCACGAATATCTTGTTTCGTACTTAAACTTGTTTTTAAACCGCCAATCACTTCCACTAATGGCATTACTGGTGCTGGATTGAAGAAGTGCAGTCCAATAAATTTATCAGGGCGAATAAAAGAATTTGCCATCCTAGTAATTGAAAGGGAAGAAGTGTTCGAAGCCAAGATTGCTGATTCTTGAACAATTGAGGAGAGGTTTTTAAAAAGGGATGACTTTACCTCACAATTTTCAATTACAGCTTCAATAATTAAATCCGCAGATTTTAATTTTGTGAGATCGTTAAATGTTTCAATGTTGTTAATAATTTGTGACTGGAGGGCCGATGTCATTTTGCCTTTTTCCACTAACTTAAGTCCTGATGCAGTGAGGCGTATTTTGGCATTATTTAATATTTGCGTGTTGCTATCATAGAGTTGGACTTTAAAATTTTTGCTAGCACAAAGTTCAGCAATCCCTAGACCCATTTGCCCAGCACCAATAACAGCAATTGTCTTAATTGTAGCCATATTGTTTGATTTTTCAGAGAATTAGAACTATTATCTACTCAAACCTATTATGTTTTGGTGAAACGTGGTGGTAAAATGCGTCCTCCTTTGCAAAAGCATCGGCGGGTAAGAATTGCATTTTTCACTTTTTGGTTTTGAGTATTTGTTTTCTGCGGCAAAAAATTGCTTAGCCATTACTTTGCTCACCCTCCTTACTCGACATTTTTTCTAAAAAGACGAGCAGAGAGTTTAAGTATCCTGTATTTTTCCATTTTTTAAAATAGATTATTTCATGTTCAGTTTTGTTGCTAGAGATTTAGCCATTGATTTAGGTACTGCTAACACTTTAATCTATGCCAAAGACGCGGGAATTATCTTAAATGAGCCTAGTGTTGTTGCTGTTAAGAAAGTTGGGAATAAAAAAGTACCTATCGCTTTCGGCGCGGAAGCTAAAGCAATGTTAGGAAAAACACCTCCAGGAGTTGATGTTGTTCGCCCAGTTCGTACAGGTGTTATCGCTGACTTTGAAGTTGCAGGTATGATGTTAGCTCATTACTTAGATAAAGTTACCGATAATAATATTACAATCTTTAAACCTCGTGTGATTGTAGGTATTCCTTGTGGAATTACTGAAGTAGAAAAAAGAGCGATTCGACTTTCCATTGAAAACAAAACCAGAGAAGTTCAATTAGTTGACGAAGCGATGGCCGCAGCAATCGGTTCAAACTTACCAGTCGACGAAGCCACAGCTAATATGATTGTAGATATCGGAGGTGGAACTACGGATATCGCAGTTATTAGTTTAGGTGATGTTGTGCAAGCCCTTTCTGTTCGCCAAGGGGGAGATACCATTGATGAAGCAATAATTAACTATCTGCGGCGAGTTCGTCATCTTTTGATTGGCGAATTAACAGCGGAGAAGATTAAACTAACTATTGGCTCGGCACATTCTGACTTCGATACTTTAGAGATGAAAGTTAAAGGGCGCAGTTTAACAAGTGGTGCGCCACACTGTATCACAGTGACTAGCAAGGAAATGCGAGAGTCTATGTCAGAAGTTGTTTCCAGTATTATCTCAGCAATTCGCCAAACCTTAGAAATAACCCCGCCAGAACTTGCTGGGGATATTATCTCCACTGGATTAAATCTTTCCGGCGGAGGAAGTCTACTTCGTGGACTTGAGAAACGTTTATCTGAAGAGCTGGGAATTAAGGTCCATCGAGCTCCTGATCCAATTTCTGCTGTCGTAGCTGGCGCGGGATTATTCCTTCAAAATTCTCAGCATTATCAGGAATATCGTAAAAATGCTGCAGAAAGAGAAATGTTAATCTAATCTAGAAGTCACCTGACAATCAAAGCTTTTTCAAATTCTTAAAAGAAATTATATCCAGAGTTTTATTAAGCAACATCTTAATCAAAATTTCGATAAGGATTTATTCCGGTGTAGTTAGTAACCAAAAGTTATTAATACACCAAATGGATCCTTGCCAGATTTCTTTACTTCGATACGGGTAAATCCTTTCCAATGTAAAAAAAATTATTGATATGTTGAAGTAATTCAATATGTATCATCCAGAAATCCCGGAAAAATTTACTTTTTGAAGTTTGTTTTTGGTATAGGTGACTTTAATTTTTTAAAAAGGGACACCAAATGTTAGATATTAAACCAATTAATACCTCCGCCATTCCTTATCAATTGGAAACTTCTATGATTAATCAAGCACCATTACAGACTAATTATAGTACCAGTTTAAATTCCACTGCTTCAACGCAGTGTCAGCATCCATTTATTGATAATTTACTAAATGGACTAACTAATATTATCTTGCAGACAGTCAATAATATTTTTCAACAAATTGGTTTTGGTGGCGTTAACAACACTAATTCGCTTGCTGCTAATAATGGTAACTCTTTAGGTGGAAATAATCAGAGTGTAGTGGAAAAACCTAGTTTTCTAGATTACGGAATAGATTTTGTAAGTGGACTTTTTGGCGGTAAGCTTAGCTCGATTTTAAATATCTTTAAGGGAGAGGGCAGTTTTCTTGGTAAAGCAAAGGATTTAATAGGTAAATTGTTTTAATTGTACCTACAATTTCTAGTTATCGGAGATGCTTAGAACCTCTGACTTTTTTTATGCTTCGGATTAAAAGAATAGGTTATAAGCAGTTCTCGTTCAGTCAGCTTAAATTTTACTATTGGTAATTAAGCTGACATTCGCTAGCATGATAATCAAGTTACTAAATTTCTTGTTTTTAGGAGCAAGAATCGAATACGTTCTGATTGAATTCTAATAACTTTTTTATCTATGCCCTAAAGGTTTAATTCATGTTTCTATCTCAAATTGCCAATTTATCTAAAAGCCTAATTTATACTTTGTTATTAATTAGTATTCCAATTTTGTTGGTTGCGGAAGGCAGTGGTGGTTCGACAGTGGGTTCGACAAGCTCACCACAGGGCTCACCACAGGGTTCGGCAAGCTCGCAACAAGGCTCACCACAAGCATTGCCAAGTTGTTTTGTGCCAGATACCAAAATCCTGATGGGAGATGGACTGGAGAAAGCAATTAAAGATATCCAAGTTGGAGATCAAGTGATAAATCCTGTCAGTGGAAAAATAGCTAAAGTAGTTAATGTTCTGGAGTCTTTTGAATCTGAACCGATTGTTGTAATTACTGTTGGTAATAAAACAGTCAAAGTTACGGAGACCCATCCAGTTAAAACTGACGAAGGAACTATTCCTGCTAGAGATGTTAAACGAGGTCACTTGGCTAATCTTAATGGAACGAAAGCTGAAGTATCAAAAGTACAGTATTTACCAGTGAAAGCTAAGCAGAAAGTTTTTAATATTAGGCTAGAAGGGGATGACCAGCTTGAAAATCACATGTTGTTATCAAATGGGATTGTCACTGGCGATTTAACTGCAATGGAAATTATTAATCAGCCAGTAGCTGTTCAAGTTGAACCTGTTATTACGCTGGATCCAGAAGTAATAGAAGAAGAAATAGCGACGGAGTAAATAAAGCTAAGAAAACTAAACGGAATTTGTTTCCAGAGAATTTCAGTAACCATCTATTATCATTGCAATATGAACTTATAGATAAATGTTCTGCGCAGTGAGTTGGTTACATGTTTTAAGAAGCCTGCTTAAAGCTAAGAGCTTTTATTCTAAATGTAACTACTTGAAATTACTATTTGTTTCTAGAATGATGATAACTTAAAATAATTCCTTTAATCAATTTAGAAGCAAGAATCGAATTTGTCTGGATCTGAATCTTAACTCATAGGTTTCATAGATATTAAGGTTCAATTCATGTCCAACTCGAAAATTTTCTCTATTCTTTGTGTGAGGTTACTTTGTAGCCTGTTCATACTAGCAAGTATTCCAACATTTACAGTCGCACAAGATTCTGTTATCTCAAACCTAGATTGCAGTGCCTATCCAAATTCTGTTGCGGCAGTCATTTCTGATCCTAATGTTTGTGGCTGTAAAAACTGTGAATGTCTGACCTGTTCATATTGCGGTGATGGATTAATTTTACTTGATGAAGAATGTGATGATGGCAATAAGATCTTAACGGATAATTGCCGTGCCGATTGCCGACTTCCTTATTGCGGTGATGGAGTTTGGACACAAGAAATAGATTTACCAAAAGGCGAAACTTGTGATTATAATGATCCTCAAACTAAAACTGGATGTCGAGAGGATTGCACTAAGTGCGGAGATAACGATGTTAATAATCCCTTAGAAGAATGTGATGGAACTGACACTCCAGCTGGCAAGACATGTCGCAACAATTGCAAAGTAGTTGTTTGTGGCGATGGATTTTTAGATGAAACTAACAATGAGAATTGTGATTATGGAATTAAAGTTGGTCAAGCAAGTTATGTTCCAAACTGCCGAGCAAATGGATTTAAATGTACCTATTGTGGTGATGGTGAAATTCAGGCAGGAGTTGAAGAATGTGATTTAACAGATCTTGGTGGAGTAACTCATCCTAATGCAAAATGTTCCAACGAATGTCAGATTGATCCATATTGTGGAGATGGACAATTAGCAGACAATGAAATCTGCGAAGGTACAAATTTTGGTAATTATGCCAATCCAAATAATATTCCCCTAGCAAATTTAATTTGTACAGGAAGTTGTAATGTTCATGTCCGACCTTATTGTGGGGATGGAGAAGCGAAGCGAGCATTTTGTGTTGATAACTTCGAAGAAGATTGGGGCTATTGCACAGATACCGAAGAATGCGATGGTGAAGATTTTTCAGTTTACTTTGAACTTAATCCTGATAAAGCGGATATCCCTCAGGATGCCTTAACATGTAGGGATGATTGTACTGTCATTGTAGAGGATTATTGTGGTGATGGAGTCGTAACTGCTGGTGAAATTTGTGATGGAAATGATTTCAGTGGCTATGCTAATCCTAATAACATTCCGCTTAATAATCTAACCTGTTCCGCTAGCTGTGAAGTAACAGTTAAGCCGTATTGTGGTGATGGAATTGTTAATGGAGTTTCTAAAGATGATCTGACCTGCCAGGCAATTGGGTGTCCAGTTTATGAAGAATGTGATGGCAATGATTTTTCGGATGATATTAATTACCCATTAAATGTTGACCGCACTAAAGTAACTTGTAATGATTATTGTCGAGTAGAATTTCCACCATATTGTGGTGATGATATTCGAAATGAAGGGGAACTTTGTGATGGAGATGACTTTAATTTAGATCCGGGAGTTCAAAGCAGTCTGGCCAATCAAGTCTGTAATGAAGAATGTAGGATTAATCCATATTGTGGCGATGGTATTCTAAATCTTGAATTAGGGGAAAAATGTGATCTTGGAGAAAATAACGGTGCTCCTGGTTCTAGATGTTCCTTAACCTGTGAAGATGAGCCATATTGTGGAGATGGTATTCGGAGTGAAGGCGAGCTTTGTGATGGTGATGACTTTGATTTAGCTGAAGGTCTTCAAGTTAGTACTACCGATCAATTATGTAATTCCATTTGTGAAGTAAACTTATATTGTGGAGACGGAATTTTCAGTCCAGAACTTGGAGAACTATGTGACCTTGGTGTAAAAAATGGGACACTAGGTTCTAGATGTTCACTGAACTGTGAAATGACTCCATACTGCGGAGATGGAATTGTAAATGGCATACCTAAAGATCAACCAACATGTCAGGCTATTGGCTGTCCAGTTTATGAGGAATGTGATGGCAGCGATTTCGCTGATGATCTTAACTTCCCATTAAATGTAGATCCTACTAAGGTAACCTGTAATGAATTTTGCCGAGTTGAATTTCCTCCATACTGTGGAGATGGATTTCGTAACGAAGGTGAGCTTTGTGATGGAGATGACTTTTATTTAGATCAAGGAGTACAGATAAGTCTGACAAATCAAGTTTGTAATAATGAATGTACCATTAATCCATATTGTGGAGATGGTATCTTGAGTCCGGAACTAGGGGAAAAATGTGATCTTGGTGCAAGTAATGGCACACCAAATTCTCGATGTTCAGTAACATGTGAAGAGGTACCTTATTGTGGTGATGGAATAAGGGATGAGAATGAACTTTGCGATGGAACTGATTTTGATTTAATTCCTGGATCTCAAGCAAGTCCAACGAAGCAAATTTGTAATACAGAATGTGAGATCACGAAATATTGTGGAGATGGTATTGTAAGTTCTGAACTTGGAGAGAAATGTGACCTTGGAGTTAATAATGGTGTAGCTGGCTCAGGATGTTCTTCTACATGTGATGTTGTTAACGTTTGTGATAATGTTCCTGTTCCTACTCAAGTAGATCGAGGTCGATATCGTTATAATGATTATTGTGATCCTAAAAAAATAGTTTGTGTGAAGGGTGACGGGGTTGATTCAGCATTTAACTTTACTAACTATAAGGGTATTGCTGATCTGTTCTATAACAATACAAATCTTAACCAAGGGGTAACCCGAGTCGACGTTAATGGTAATGTTATTGTAACTGATGCTAATGGTGGTCAGACTGATTACACAGGTACTAAACTGTCAGCCGATCCGAATGCCTGCTGGACATGTGCTTGTAATCGGGGATCTGATGGATGTTTCCCTCCAGGGACAAAAGTAACTTTAGCTAACAATCAAGAAGTACTTGTTGAAAATGTTAAAGTTGGTGATTATTTACTTGGAGCCCCAGGTCAAAAATTAGAGGTATTAAAAGTAGTAGAAGGACCTGAAACAGAAGCCTTGGTTCAGTTAACTTATGGTGTGGAAAAAATTAAGATCAGTCAGAAACACGTTGTCTTAACTAAAGCAGGCTTAAAACGTGCGATCGAAGTTAAGCCAGGCGATGAAGTTAAAAAAGCTGATGGAACTTGGATTGCTGTTAGTTCACAGGAATTATTACCTGTTGTTGTAGGTCAAAATGTGATTAACTTTACCCTATCTGAGATTTCAGTTTCAGAGGTGGATAATCATTTGTTAGTTTCCGAAGGTATTTATACTGGTGATTTAGTTCTTCAAACAGAATTTGATCAAATCAAAAGTGATTAAGTGCCTCAAGGGGTAAAACCTTTGAGGCATCCACAACATCAGTAGTATGGACGCAGTCCAGTTTTTTATTAATTCACAGATAATTAGTTAATCAAAATTTGTAATTTACAAATTACTTTTTAGTGACATTTACCAATTCAGCGTGGAGCAATCATCATGAAATTTATTATTAGTTTATTAGCTTTCCTCTTAATTATTGGACCTGAATTATTGGCAGAAGCTAAGTCCTTAGATATTAAAGATAGCCAACTCACTATTAAGATTGATCGTGAAGAACGCTGTGTATTTGGCGACCTTGATGCCATTAAGTATGAGTCTGAAGAGCGCGTCTCCAAGGGTCAGCTTGCTAAAGTGATTGTAACTTTAGAAGCTTTAAATGAAAATAAGGTTATAACTAAAACTTTACTAGATTCTGCTGATCCCAAAAGCAGTAGTTCAATCTTCGATTTTGATTTAGCTAGCTTACCGAAAGGTCCTGTTGCCTTGTTTATTTGCTCAGATTCGGACGGTAAAAATTCTTGTGCTAGTAAGGTTGGAGCTAATTTTCCCGAAATTTTTGCACGTTACCAATTTAAAAACGATCCGAAAACAGGGAAGGCAATATCTGCTAATCCTGATTATTTAGATAAAAATAGTTATCCTGAAGATAAGATTTATTTTGCTTCAGTCTTAGATCTTGGTACTAGTATTAGTTATTACAATCCATTACTTGTAGAAGATCTACCGGCGCTTGTTAAGCCAATTGCTAATCCTAAAAAATCAACTAATTTAAAAGACCTAGTCCAAAGTTTAGGCTCTTTGCCATTAGTGCCTGCCGAAAAAGGCTTTCTTGTGAAACTACCAGCTTATGATAAGGCGAAGTGTAGTAATTAAAAAGATACACGCACTAGTTTATTATTTTCGAAGGTGCAGTCTCGATATTAAACGATATATAAGATATTAACTAAAGAAAATATTTAAAGATTAACATCAACAAACTTTCCGTTTTTTACTGTTCTCATAAAAAACTTTTTCGTGCTAGCTCCGTTAGATTTGATAGAAAATTCACCACTAACGCCTGAAAAATCCCTAGTTTTATATATCTTCTCAATTGTACACTTAGAATCCAATTGACAGATATGCAAAGATCTAGCTAGCAGAATGGTGGAGTCATAGGCATTTGAACCAAAGGTTCCAGGTTCAAGATTATACTTTTTAAAATATCGTTCTCGAAATTTAATTTGTTTATCTGTTCCTGAAACGGCTGTTGTTACTAAATATTTCAGTCCTTCCGCTGCGACACCTCCAGATTCAAGTACTGAACTATCTTCACTTTCATACACCGAGAAAAAAGGAATTCTTGAACCCAAACTCCTTGCTTGTTTCATTGCATGCCCTAAAAATCGACCGAAACACCCAAAATATATCGCTTCAGGGTTTTTGGACAAGGTCTTGGTTATTTGCATTTTAAACTCAGTATCAGATAATGCTAAACTTTGTTCGGAGACAATACTACCTCCTATCTCTATGAATTTACTTTTAAAAAAATCGCGGTAAGCCTCTCCAAAATTACTTTCAACATAAATTACCGCAAGCTTCTTAATATTGTAATCATTAAACATTCTTAAAGCCATTTCTTCAGCCTCATCTTTGATGGCGATATTAGTAGTTATAATATAATTACTTCCATCTAGTATTAATGGATCAGCAGCAGCAGCAGTATGAAACGTTGGTATTTGATTTTTATCAATAATACTAGACATGCTTGCCATAGCAATGTTTGAAAAATTTCCAGCAATTCCATGAACTTGATCGAGGCTAATTAACTTCTTTAAACCAGCAAGTACTTCATTGCCAGATACAGGAATGTCTTCAAAGTACAGATTAATATCAATTCCTTCTGATTTTAAATCAGACTTAGCTAACTCAATCCCATTCTTTATTAAATTTCCATATGTTGCTAGGTCCCCGGTAAGTGGGAGGGTTGCTCCAATCCGGATCTTTGTTTCTTCAGCAAAAGACGAAAAAGTTAAGATGATGGAGGTCAAAATAAGAATCGAAATAAATTTAATCATATATTTTAAACCATAAAATTATAAGATAAGTATATATCCTAGTTAAGACTAATAATATAGAAAAAATTATTGAATTATTGGTGAAAGATCGACCGTGGGATTCTCTGCCATGGAATTAATATTTTCCGTGTTATTTCTTGTTAAATGAAAACGTTTGGAATAGGAGTTGATTGAAATTAAAGCAGTCCGCCGTCGCACTGCGTGCTATGGCGCGACAAACTTTTAGTGTCTTTTCTCGCTACGCGAGATCTTTTGGAAAAGTTTGAGCCGTGTAGGATTCGAACCTACGACCCACACATTCCTGAAGTGGAACGGAAGGAATCAACAAACAACCACTAACCAGTGGGTCGTTGAATAAGAATATAATTTTGGGGTAATTCACTGAAAAGGGAATTGAGCCGTGTAGGATTCGAACCTACGACCCACTGGTTAAAAGCCAGATGCTCTACCGACTGAGCTAACGGCCCAAAGGTAATTAGAATATAAACAAATTAATTAAGAGTTTAAATTCCAATTACCTTGGGATTCCAAAGTGTTATGTCCTAGCCAATAAGATTATTTTCAGCCCCAGACAATAACAATCAGGAAGCAATTTTATAGGATAAATTTGTGTTTAGGTCAACCTCGTTAGATACAATAAAGCCCCGTAGTATGTTTCTTTCGAAAATTACTACGGGGCTTTATTTAGTTTCTTAACAAAAAACTAAGAGGCTTTAGGCTTCTTCTGTTTTCTGTGCTTTAGGCTCGGAAGTGATCGCAGTGCTGTGGGAGGCAAGTCTCTGTAGCGCTTCGCTTTGTCTTCGACCAGCTTCTTGAGAAACTGTTGATAAAAAATTCATCAAGATTGTAAACACTACCCAAGTAAGAACTACAGTTGTAACTAATACTGTTGGAATAAAAATAACAAAGTCATGAGTAACAGGTAAATTGATTACTCCGTTTTCCGAGAGGTTCATTAACTCATTATCTATATTAAAAGCGGCATATGCCGTAATTACAGTAAGACAGACAATTTGTAGATCTTTAGGAATTAGGGTAGTACCATTCGTTAGCTGAGTCTTCGTAAAACCATATAAAAAACTCTTGAGTGTCATGTAGACAAAGAGTGATGCAAGAACTGAGGTTAGAGCAGCTGTTGGAAAAATAAAGGTAAAATCACCGTAATTAAAGGTGAATGCGCCAAGTATCGTATTCTCAATCCCTTGTTTTGTTATGAAAAAAGTCATAAACGCAATGATCGTTGATACAGATGCGATGATTAATTTATTATTGAGTGCTTGCTTTTTTTTAGTCATAAATCAAATTATAAAATAATTTAAGGTCTTTAGGCTATCGGTAATTTCTTCAAATTAGTTTAATGTTAGTTTTAATCAGTAAGGAATAATAATTTATTAAATAAAATTAACATGTTAGGCCACTATAAATGAGTGGATTAGCAAATTATTTATTTTATATTTATTTAATAGACTTGTCCAAAAACATGATTTTCATCAAAAAAGTTGAAATAAGTACCAAATTGCCAATCAAAATGCCCTAAAATTAGAGAAATAAACATTTGATAAGATCAATAATTGCAAAGTTTTTTTTATTAAAGCAATGAACCGAGTGTCCCATTAATTATGCTTTGTAAGTAAACTCATTAGCTAAATGGAAGAGTGATCATCCAAGCTAGTCCTTGCTATTAGTTCATTTAAGCAAAGCCTTAGTAAGTAATATTAGTACCGAAGCGAACAAGGGCAATTCTTTTAGTTATTAAATCTGAAATGTACGATGTCGCCATCTTGCACAAGATATTCCTTACCTTCAACGCGAAGCTTGCCATTCTCTTTAACTTTTAATTCCGAACCTGCAAAGATATAGTCTTCGTAGGAGATAACTTCTGCTCGAATAAATCCTTTCTCAAAGTCAGAGTGAATTTTACCAGCGGCTTGTGGGGCAGTAGAGTTTTTCGTTGTTGTCCAAGCATGAGCTTCCTTTGGCCCAATCGTGAAGAAGGTAATCAAGTTAAGTAAATGATAGCCTGCAACAGTAAGCCGATCTAAACCAGAACTTTCTAAGCCTAGCGCTTCTAAATAATCAGCGCGCTCTTCAAGGGGAAGTTCCGAAATTTCAGATTCAACTTTCCCAGAAATAACTACTACTTCAGCATTCCGTTCAGTAGCATAAACAGCTAAACGATCTAGGTGAGTTGAGCCACTAAGATTTGGTTTAGTTGTTGCTTCGCTTTCAGGAACATTAGCAACATACATCACTGGTTTGTTTGTTAGTAAGTTTCCAACTTCAGAAATTAAATCTGGTTCATTGATTCCTGGAAATGTTTTTGCTAAAAATCCTTGGTTCAAATGTTCAATTAGTTCTTTAAGTTTTTCAGCTTTGCTTTTGGCATCCTTGTCTCCACCACGAGCATTTTTTTCAACTCGGATTACTTGTTTTTCCAGTGCTTCTAAATCAGATAAGATTAATTCAGTTTCAATTGTGCTGATATCGCGAAGGGGATCTACAGTTCCATCAACGTGAACTATATTTGGATCATCAAAACAACGAACAACTTGCATGATGGCATCAACAGAACGGATATGACCTAGAAACTGGTTACCCAGTCCTTCTCCTTTGGCTGCACCTTTAATTAAGCCAGCAATATCCACAAAGGTCATTTGAGTTGGTATTAACTTGGCGGAACCAGCTAGTTCAGAGAGTTTTAGTAGCCTAGCGTCCGGGACTGGAACTTTCCCTGTATTTGGTTCAATTGTACAGAAAGGGAAGTTTTCGGAGGCTGCCTTAGCCGAAGTTAAAGCATTAAAGATGGTTGATTTACCAACGTTTGGAAGTCCAACAATACCACAAGAAAAGCCCATATGATTAGAATTAATAGAAAAACTAGACTGTTAATAGCTTTTTTGCGATTAAATATCAATTTTTCAGCCACTTGAAGTCAGTGGATTGTACTAAAGAATTATATTGATAGTTCACCTAAAAACAGCTATTTTCATGCAATTCTTTTTTTAGGAGTTTTATGAAGTTAATGTCCAAGTTTTTGTTATTGAGTATCTTACTACTTTCTTTCGTCGGCAGTGCTTCCGCCCAGACTATTCCACTACGTAGTAGCTATGAATGTCGTAATGGTGGGGATATTTATCTTTTTGATAAATTAATCAAATTTAGCAAAAGAAAGATAAAGTTTCAAAAGTCAATTGCGAAGGTTAAAGCTTCAATTGTTGTAGAGAATAAACTTAAGCCAAAAGATCAGGATAAAATTGCAAGTTTAAAAGCAATCTTAAAAGAATTGAAGCTAACGTTAGCTAGCCTTTCGGACTGTGCTCAAGGGAATCTTTCTGAGTTAGTTTTTAATCAGTTAGCAGGAAATTATTCTGGTGCTTATAATGCTGGACCTGCTTCTTTTATACCATTTGACCCAATTTCAGGGACAGTTTCAATGGTTGTCACCCAAGTCGGTGTTAATTCAAATGTAGATTTAGTTTTTGATGAAACATTTGCTAACGCAGTTGGTTCAAATGCATACACATTTTCATTTTCTACTGCTGGTTTAGAACTTCCTGGACAAATTGGGTTCACACATCCAGAACATGGAGAAATTCTAGTAACTATGACGGATCAATACAATGTTCAGTTTACAGTAAACGGTGTTAATGGAACTCCATATAACTTAGAGTTTTATTTTACTTTTAATGCAAATTACACTGGATTTTCTGGTGTGATTAACGCGTACATCGGTGAGACATTAATTGCTCAAGGTAATATTACAATGTCAAAAAACTAGGCTAATTAACATAACTTAGCAGAGTGCAATAAAGCACTCTGCTAAGTTTCTTCCTCTCGCTTAGGTAATTCCACGTCATTCAAGTTCACACTAGTGAGAGTACCTGTATTCCTTAAATGTTCTAAAATTGGATCTAATAGCTCACGGAGAACCTTTTGATAATTAAAATAACGAGTTGGCATTTTTTCAAAATGCAGAACTACTCGATGTAATTGTTTAAATAAAATTTCAGTACGAGCATTGAGAATATTCCCTTCCTGGATTTTAATTATATAGTCAAAATCAGAAAATTCAGTAAAAAGTTTACGAAGTGATCTGATATGCGTATTTCTTAGATTCTTTTTTTGAATAGCATGGGTTTCTTTCTTGTAATTTTTGCTGTGATCTAAGTCTTGTAAGATTGACTTGATATTAACAAAATAAATTGTCGCCTCTCGTAGAAGATGCTCTCTTTCTTCGAAGTCAATTATGGGTGGAAAATTCTCTTGTTTGAATTTATTAGGTTCGTTAGTTAACATAAGTTTACTTAAAAACTTAGGGTAAAAAACTCTGAAAGTCTTTTTTAGCTAATCTGAATTAAGACTATTTCTGTCAAAAGTTTAGTTTGATTATAGAGTGATTTAAGCATTATTCAATACGTTTAATTGACATGAACACTTCTCCGACGTTAAGGCCAAATTTAGTAACTTTTGCTCGATTTAAGATAACGCCTGTCGGCTGAAGATACATCCAGTCATCGAATCTTAGAGTCCATTCAGATTTACCTATCTTTTGCTTTAGTAGGTATTTCCATTGCAGAGCATTTCCGAAGGAATGAATTTCTGCAAAACCAACGACACCATCGGCCGTGGCTTTGTAAAAATTATCAGAGTATTTAGTAACTTCGTATGTTCTATTTACTATTTCACCATCATCATATTTTAAAACTTCTTTAAGAGTTAAAATATCACTGTTTACGGAACCTTCCATCTCTACAACAAAGCTGCGGCGAAGATTAGAGAAACGATCAAAGAAGACTCCGCTACCTTGTACTTTGCCTATAAAAAAATCCTCAAAGGTTAATCTGGGAGTTTTATCTTGGAAACTTTCAATTTTTTGAGAAGAGCAGGATGTGAAGATAAGAAGAAAAAAAGCAAATAGGTATTTCATAGATAATTTGACATCAGTTCAGTGTCTGCATTGCAAAATAGTTTGAGTAAGGTTCCCACATAATTAAACACTAGACAAGGAATGAATCATTATGTTTACTTATAATGCCTATTAATTGAAACTTATGACATTTTTTTCATCTAAGCCAAAATTACACATTTCTCTTGAAGACAAAGTATGGATAGAAGATAGCTTATTATGGTTTTTAGAGGAATTTGGCCGTGAGCCATTGCTCGCTAAGACAATCATTCCAACAAAAGAGTTTTTCCCGTTACCTCTAATTAATACGTTGGAGTCAGTAAAGGATATGGTTACGATTATTTGTAGCTATATGAAAGTCAATCCTAAGGAAATAGAAGTTTCATTGTTAAGTGGAATTGATCCATTGCATAAACAAATCAGTCATAAGGATAATACGCCTGGTGGTACTTTTCAAAAAAAAATGAAAAGTAATATGTATCAAATCGAGATAAATGAAAAAAACACAAGTAATCTAATAAAAACAATTGCAACAATTTCACACGAACTATGTCATGTGCATCTTCACGGTCAGAATAGAATAACCAGAGAGGAACCGGATCATGAGCATTTAACAGACTTATTAAAAGTTTTTTTTGGAATGGGAATTTTTAATGCTAATTCAACATTTTCTTTCCAGCAACATGAGAATGGCTGGCAACACAGTAGTAGCGGATATTTATCAGAGCAAATGTTTGGATACGCTCTTGCTTGCTATTCATGGATGCGAGGGGATTTTAATCCAACATGGATTAAATATTTAGATCTTAATGTTAAAACTTATTGCCAAGATAGTCTTGAGTACTTAATAGAAACGCAAGATACGGCACTCAAAAAAGTTTAACTTAGCTAATTCATTTAGAGTTAATTGTTTAAAATCCCAGTTGCGTTGCTCGTTCGTCTTGTGACTTGCCGTGATATTGGTTCAAGTCCAAGTTACACGACTCTCCCCTTTTGTGACGCACTAGATGATACTGTTCATAAAGATTTTCTCTGGCGTTGCAAAAGGGGAGAGTGGCTCCACTCTGACTCTCTCGCTTTGCTCGTTCGTCTTGTGACTTGCCGTGATATTGGTTCAAGTCCCAGTTACACACTCTTAGCTAAAGCTAAGAGTGGCTCCACTGTGACTTGAACACAGGACCAACCGGTTATGAGCCGGCTGCTCTAACCAACTGAGCTATGGAGCCTTAGATTTACAGTTATATGATAGATGTATGTGATTGTAAATTATTGGCCTTTAGTAATTTAACAAAATATTTAATACTTTGAGTAATGTTTCCATTAATTGTTAACCCCCAAATAACCCTTAAAGTCTTAGATAATCGACATGCTCAGGAGCTCTTCATATTAACTAATCAGAATAGGGCATACCTTAAAACTTGGTTGCCATGGTTGGATGGAGTTACGATTGAACAACATACTAAAGATTTTATTCAACAAACCTTAATTGCTTATGTTGAAACGGGTTGTTTTGTTAGTGGAATCTGGTTTCAAGATAAAATTTGTGGGGTAATTGGTTATAATAGTATTGATTGGCAACATAAAGTCGCACATTTTGGTTACTGGCTAGCAGAGAATTATCAAGGGAAGGGAATTATGACTACAAGTTGTGAGTCACTTATTGCACATGCTTTTAATGAGTATAAATTAAATAGGATCCAAATTAATTGTGCCGAAGGCAATCTAAAAAGCCAAGCTATCCCAGAAAGACTTGGATTCGTAAAAGGTGAGCTAATCCCCAATGCCGAGTGGTTATATGACCATTATGTAGACCATCGGGTATTTCTACTAAAAGCTAATTAGTTAAGTTATGTATTGATAGTTTATTAAAAAATAGCTTCAACTATTGCAAAATTTTTAGATTGGACTAGACTAATGTTATGTCAGAATCAACTAAAGAATTACTGCTTAACTTTCGTGCTTTAAGCAAAATTGATTTACAATTAAATCAAACCCTTGCTGAAAAAAATAAATTAAACGAAGAATTAACTAAAAAAAATTCCAAACTTTTAGCTGTTCAGCAACAATTAGAACAATTAAATGAAGAGCTTCAAAAAAAACAACGTTTAACTCAAACGCAAGAAGCCTACCTGAAAGAAGAGCAACAAAAGTTAGTTGCTAGACGCCGCTCAATTCAGACACTTAATGATTATAAACTTCAAGAAAAAGCTAACAAAGAGATTGATCAGGCTAATAAGCAGTTACAGCTACAAGAAGAGAAGCTCCTAGAAACCTTAGATAGTATTGATAATATTTCGACCAAAAAGGGTACTCTCGAACTAGATTCGGAAGCCTTAACTTCGTCTGTTTCCACATTACAAACAGAGCTAACAGAAGCTTTTGTTCATTTAGATCATAAGCTTAATGAATTACAAGATCAGCATGCTGGCCTTAGTAAGGCAATCACTCCCAAGGATATGAATTTCTATAAAAGAATTTCAGCTCGTTATCCAGGACAGGCTGTCGTTACACTAAGTGGCAAGTCTTGTACTGGTTGTTATTTCTCATTAAGTCCTCAAATCTTTGTACAAGTTACACGTGGTACAGAATTGTTAACTTGCCCAAGTTGCGGAAGGATTTTGAGTCCAGAAGAAAAATCTGAATAGTTCTGCATTAAGCGTATCTGGGACCTAGATGCGTCGAACTAATTTTTATCAATTATGAAATACAGTAGATTCGTAGAACATCTCAGCATTTCTGTGATTTTACTCGTATGTTTATATTTTTGTTTTTTTAATTTAGGGAGTTACTCTTTTAGTAAGGCAGATGAAAGTATTTATGTTCGGAGTGTCCAAGAGATGCGTATCAACGATTCTTGGATTCCAACTTTGAACGGGAATCACTTCCTGCACAAACCTCCTTTTGTACACTACTTGTTTTACGCTTCTACCCACATTCTGGGAGAAACTGTTTTCGCATATCGATTGCCGAGTGCCATCGCTGGATTTTTATTCTTAATAACAGTTTATTTTTTGTCTTTAGCAATTACCGGTTCAAAAGGAACTGCGTTGATTAGCCTGGCAGTCATCTTCTCATGTAAATTAATTTTTGCTTCGCATGTAATTCGAGAGACGGTAACTGATGGAGTTCTGATTTTCTTTACAACTCTTACTTTCTTTTGTGGCTGGAAACTTTGGGAGGAAATGGAACGAATTGTATTCGAAACAGCTTCCAGTAATTCTAAAATTAAACAATATTCATTATTATTTGGTATTTGTTTATTTTTTTCCATATTATCCAAAAGTGTCGCAGGATTATTGCCAGCTTTAATTGGGGGAGTTTTTCTACTTTTCAGACCAAAGGTTCTGTTTAATAAAAAATGTTTTATCCCAGTCTGTTTTTATGGTGTGATTCTACCAGTTTTATTTAGCGCTGGAATAGGATTGGTTTTATTTTCTCAGTCCAGTACCTTTACCGCAACAATAAATTTTGAGATTTGGGAGAAGTTAGTTAGTCAAGGACATAATAACTCTAAGCATTATTTCTATTATTTGAGAGTACTATTTTTTGGGGGACGTGATTTCCCACCATATATTTTAATTATCACTATTGTATATGGAATAATTTACGCGTTTCGCAGTACCCGACATCTTTTTCTAACTGTTTGGATAGTCTTTCCAATAATTTTTTATAGCATTCTGCAATCACGACTTTATTGGTACATTGCTCCAATCGTTCCGGCAATTGCGATCTTAACAGCGTTGTTATTGGTTGACTTATATCGCTTTGCGAAAAGTTCAATAATCCAAAAGTCATATATTGTTGCAAGTATTAGTTTGATCTTCTTATTATCAATATCAGGGATGATTGTTCGACATCAATTCATAACAGCAAAAATGATCTTTCAGAGTAAGGAAGTGATTGAGCTTGAGCATGCAGTTAGAAAGATTAAGGAAGAAATTCAAAATAATCAGGCAAGATTAATTTTTTATTGCTTGGATTTTAACAGCAAATCATTGCGTTCATTGCCCTTTCGGGAGAAACTTTATTTGGGAATGCTGGATCAAATTGCTGTAAAATCATGTTCATTACAGGAAGTAGAAACGACCATTAAATCTTCTGTTGGAAAAGTTTACTTAGTTTCTACTTCTCAAGATTATATTAATGGCCTGACACCAAAATCTGAATGTCGAGTGAGAAAGTATTATGGCCATAATTGGGATGGTCAAGAAAAAATAGGGAAGATAAGAAGGATTTTCATTCTAGATTTTAATAAATGCTAAATATCTCTTACTTGATGTAGGATTTAGCTGCTAGATTGAGTTGGAGTTTGCAAATAATTTTGCGTAAATGGATAAAATCTCACTTAGAAGTAATTATAAGTAAAGTTAGCAATTTTCTTGTCGATACATATTTAATATCGGGAAGCAATTCTTATGCGATCCTTCAATAATAAACCTGTTAATCAGGGGGATATCACTTTTATTAGTTATTAATATTAAGTTAAATTTTTAATTACAAAAAACTATGAAACCTAACTTTATTAGATTCTTAATCGCATTAATTGCTGTTTTCATTGTAACATCGAACGTATATTCGGAAGTGATCAATGTTGGCGTTTGTGACACTTGTGAGTATGCAAGTATCAATGAAGCCTATCAAGCAAATAAACAAAACACGGTAGAGATTCAACTACAGCCGGGTATTTATGAGGAAAACTTATTTTTTGATTATATAGTAAACTCTGCTATAGCTGTTAGTATTAGAGGTGCGACTGATGGTAATGGAGTTTTACTTAGTAAGATACTGGGCTCAATTTCAAATGCTAATGGTGTAGGGACATTCTTGGATGAACTAGATATTCAGGCCAGTGGATCGGACTATGCCATATTTTCCGAAGGAAGTATTTTTGTAGCTGATAGTATAGTTCATAATTCTAAAATTGGTGCAAAGCTTGAATATTTAACCAGTGGTGTTGGGCGAAGTGTCGCTGGGTTTGTTTTTGATAACGTTATATTTAATAATAATGAAATCGGAATACATCATTATAGTCTTACTGGAAATAATGATTTGATAATTGAGGGTAAAACAACTTTTAGGGACAATATTCAAGGTGTCGTAATTGACAAGGCAGGTGTAAAAAATAAGGTTGCAAGAATTAAGATTGAATCTGCACTTTTTGAAGATAATAAAGTTGGTATTTTCTTTAAAAAAGCACAACTTAAAAAGACCAAAATTCTAAAGACAAAATTCAAAAAAAATAAGGTTGCTATTAAATCTATAAAATCAACTAATTACGAAAGTAATAATTTGAAATTTATTAATAATACCAATAATTATTTAATTCGTTAGTTAATAATCAACTAAGATCTTTAGTTAGTAATTAAGAAACCATAGCTAATTGC
This sequence comes from Bdellovibrionota bacterium, assembly GCA_041740355.1. Classification (GTDB taxonomy): domain Bacteria; phylum Bdellovibrionota_C; class UBA2361; order UBA2361; family CALJRW01; genus JANNBC01. Next base: position 77,264 of record JBGSMD010000009.1, on the reverse strand, counting down.
ATCTTTGCTTATTAATTTTTTATTAGATATAATTCAATTAGAGTTAAGCAAGTAGTCGCAGTAATTTAATTATTACTGAGGAAAGTCGGAGCTTCATAGAGCAAGCTAGCTGCTAACGGCAGCTCAAGGTGACTTGGGGAAAGTGCCACAGAAATTAAACCGCTCTCCCCTTTTGAGACGCACTAGATAATGCTAATACAATGCATTCTCTTCGGCGTCCCAAAAGGGGAGAGTAAGGGTGAAACGGTGAGGTAAGAGCTCACCAGCAAAGGGGTAACTCTTTGGCTTGGTAAACCCTAGCTGATGCAAGACTAAATTGAGTATTATGTGTTGCTCGCACTGATTGGAAACAATCAAACTCAGGTAAGTCGCTTGAGGGCTTTGGTGACAAAGTTCCCAGATAAATGACTACATAATTACAAAACTCCGCTTATCGCTTAACTCTTTTTTTCATTTTCGATTTCATCGAAAATGAAAAAAAGATCACTTCGTAGCCTCTAAACATCTTCCAACTCTTAAATAACTTCTAGCGAAGATGGATTTATCGCGTCGTAGCATTTAAACAACTTCTTATCTTTAAATAACTTCTAGCGAAGACGGATTGCCTGGCTAATGATAGTTTCGATTTCATCGAAGAGGAAGAAAAAAGATCTCGTCAGAGCCCATAAATATCATCTAATTCTTAAATAACTTCTAGCGAAGACGGATTTATCGCGTCGTAGCATTTAAACAACTTCTTATCTTTAAATAACTTCTAGCGAAGACGGATTGCCTAGCTAAAGAAAGTTTTAATCTAACCTAAAAAAGAACAAAAAAAATCCACCGAAATCTGGAATAGACTTCGGCGGACTTTTTTAATAGGCCTTAGATACTTTCTACCAAAGCTCTTCAAGATCAATTGAACCCATAACAAGCTTACGAGCAATGTCTTCGCCATAAGCAGTTAAGCACCAAAAATCTGAAGTAAAGTCACCATGTGGGTAAGGGGATACAAGCTTTTGTCCTTCCATGATGTAAAGGAAACGTAGGATTTCGTCCTCATTTTTAAGCTTTGAACCTTCAGCCATTATTTTAACAGTGTAATTTGCTTCTGTAGGAGCAAGGCCTTGTTTTTCTGCATCTTTGTACATGTATTCTAAAAGCTCAAACTGACGCTTGTAGTAGTTTTCATTGAAAAGAATTTGTTCTTCAGAAGATCTTTGCATTGGTATTTATCAAGAATTAAAGAATAGAATAGAGCTAATATAATAGCTTAAAATAAGCATCTTAAGCAAGGATTCGCTTAATTATTTATATAAATAGTTCATTTACAGACAAATACCGCTCTCCAGTATCATAACAGAAGGTTAGTACTGTTTTTCCCGCTGGTATCTCCTGTAACTTTTGTTCAACTGCAGCGAGCGATGCGCCGGATGATACTCCAATAAAAATACCCTCTTCTTTTACACAACGTCTAGCCATTTCAAAGGCTGATTTGGGATCAACTTTTATTATCCCGTCTAATAGCTCCATATTTAGGTTCTTGGGTATAAACCCAGCTCCAATACCTTGAATTGGATGAGGGCCAGGAGCTTCTCCGGAAATTACAGCAGAAATTGTTGGTTCAACTGCAAAGACTTGAAGTTTTGGAAAATGTTTTTTTAGTTCTTGTGCACAGGCAGTGATATGTCCACCGGTTCCTACTCCGGTAATTAAGTAATCCAAACCTTCTGGAAAATCTTTTAAGATTTCTTGGGCAGTAGTTTTAACATGTACTTCAATATTAGCGGGATTAGAAAATTGGTCAGGCGACCAAGCATTCGGTGTTGTCTCTACGAGTTCAATAGATTTTTGAATTGCCCCTTTCATTCCTAATTCTCTAGGAGTTAAAACTAATTCCGCTCCCAAATTTTGCATGTATCGTCGTCTTTCCAAAGACATTGATTCTGGCATGACTAATATTAGTCGATAACCTTTTACAGCACAGACCATTGCCAATCCTATACCAGTATTTCCAGAAGTTGGTTCAATAATCACTCCACTTTTTGTAAGCTGGCCACTTTTTTCAGCATCTTCAATCATTGCTAAAGCAATTCTGTCTTTGATACTAGCACCGGGGTTGGCGCGCTCTAGTTTCATCCAAACATTTTGACTTGGACCAAAGAGTTTGTTGATTTTTACATGGGGAGTATTGCCAATAGTTTCCAGGATATTATTAACTTTCATATCAGATATTTAGATTTATGTTTATTGCAAAAATGGCATTAATTAGTCCACTTACGGCTTTCAAAATACACAAAAAGCCTGATGTTAGTATAAGAGTAGATCTGCTTTCTGTACATTGTAAATTTAAGCATCTTTGGCTATATATTAAGTCCAAAAGTAATACCCCAAATGAGCTAGGAGTTTAAGTTATGAACTCAATATTTTTGTCATTACTAAATACTTAATATATTTATCCTTTTAAATCAGCATTAAAATGAAACTATCCGTTATTATTCCTTGTTACAACGAAAAAGAAACGATTCATCAAATTATTGATGCTGTTAAAGCTTCACCTGTTAGAGATTTGGAAATTATCATTGTGGATGATTTTTCAACTGATGGTACACGAGAGCTTTTAAGAGAAGAGGTTGTAGAACGAGTTAGTAAGATTATTTATCATGATTATAATCAGGGGAAAGGTGCAGCCTTGAGAACTGGTATTAAAGAAGCAACCGGAGACTTAGTTATTATTCAAGACGCTGACTTGGAATACGATCCCCAAGAATATGCAATTTTAATTGAGCCAATCTTAAAAGATCGGGCTGATGTTGTGTTTGGTTCTAGATTTATGGGTGCAGCGCCTCACCGCGTAGTATATTTTTGGCACATGATGGGGAATAAGTTTCTGACGTTGTTATCTAATATGTTTACGAACATCAATTTAACTGACATGGAAACTTGTTATAAAGTTTTCCGCCGTGAGATAATCCAAAATATTCAAATTGAAGAAGAACGTTTTGGTTTTGAGCCAGAGATTACCGCGAAGATTGCTCGCTCCAAGGCACGTATTTTTGAAGTTGGTATTTCTTATTACGGTAGAACCTACGAAGAGGGCAAAAAGATTGGTTGGCGAGATGGCTTTCGCGCCATATATGCAATCATTAAATATAATACTTGGAATAATCCTGCCTGGAAACAAAAGTGGTTTGGTTGGTTTTTACCAAACACTGATACAGTAAAATAATTGAATATGGAACAAGCCAAAGAGAGTTCGAATTACATTTTTGTCGACTTAGATGGCACTTTATTTAAAAGTGATCTTTTTTTTGAAGGCTTAATCACTCTTTTAAAAAGCAATCCTTGGAGATTTTTTCAGGTTCTTTGGATTTTAATTTCAAGTGGAAAGGCACCTGCTAAGGCCTTTCTCGCTGAGCACGTAAAGCCTGACTTACAGCTGACTCCTTTAACGGTACATTTTTTTGATTATCTAATAAATGAAAAAAATACCGGACGAAAAATTATCTTAGCTACTGCTAGTAATGAGTTGTGGGCTAAGCAGGTCGTTCAGCATTTTCCGGTGTTTGAAGACTATATTGCTAGTTCTGTCGATTATAATAATCTAGGGAAGAATAAACTCGCTAAGATCAAAGAATATACTAAAGGTGCGCCCTTTGAGTATTGTGGCAATGACCATTCAGATTTGGTGATTTGGGCTGAAGCAGAGGAAATCGTGGCAGTTAATGCTAGCAGCAAATTGCTAAGTAAAGCATGTGCTATTAAACAACCTAAATACTTATTTAATGAACAGTATCGTTCAATTAGGAAATCTTTAATTAAATTACTGCGACCACATCAGTGGGCTAAAAACTTACTAATGTTTTTGCCTCTTTGTTTAGCACATAAGGTTTTCCTAATAGAGGAGCTCTGGTCGGCTCTGCTAGCTTTTGTAGTCTTTTCTTTAACTGCCTCGGCGGTTTATGTCTTAAATGATTTGGCAGACTTAGAAGCAGATCGCTTGCATCAGTCTAAAAATAAACGTCCTTTAGCTTCGGCTGATTTCCCTATTAAATATGTCTTTGTTCTAGTCCCGGCTTTGTTGCTTGGTGCTATTTCTTTAACATGTTTTTTACCAATTAATTTTGCATTTATTTTATTAATTTATTTCCTAATTACAACTGCATACTCAGCCTATTTTAAACAAGTAGTAGTGCTGGATATTATTATCTTGTCATTACTCTACACAGTAAGAATTTTAGCAGGTGGATTTGCAACTAATATTGTTGTTTCCTTTTGGTTAATGGCTTTTTCAATGTTTTTCTTTTTTAGTTTAGCTGGACTCAAACGCTATGTGGAGTTAGTTAAATCAGCAAATCTTAGTAATAGTATTGTTCGGCGGGGATATTCAGCATTAGATTTGAATATAGTAGCAATTGTGGGTGTCTCCGGAGGCTTAGTCTCAGTTTTGGTTATGGCACTTTATATTAATAATAGTGGCCTCGGTGTTCTTTATCGTGACCTTGAGTTTCTTTGGATGATCTGTCCCTTATTGCTGTATTGGATTACTCGAATTTGGATCTTAGCAAACCGCGGTCAAGTAAATGAGGATCCTGTAATTTTTGCGTTAAAAGATCGTGCTAGTTATTTAGTTGGATTGATTGCAGTTGTTATTTTGTATTTAGCAAAATAGGACATGTTAACCTGTGATTCTTTAATTAGCTGGGTAGGAAAAAATTAGGGTTTAAAGTATATCTCAAAAATTGAGAAACTGTTTTATTTGTAAATTTATATTTTTATAGAAATGGAATATTTATCTTGGGGACGTTATCCAAAAGCCAAACATCATTCAATTCCTCTATACTGGCAGTCTGAGTTACCTGAGTTTGACCCTAGCAAGACATACTTAGCCTATGGCCTAGGTCGAAGTTATGGCGATTCTTGTTTGAATAATAATGGCGAGCTTTTAGTAACCACTGGTTTAAATAAGATTATAAATTTTGATATTAAAACTGGTGTTTTAGATTGTGAAGCAGGCTTAAGCCTGCAAGATTTGATTAAGTTTGCACTGCCGCAGGGGTGGTTTCTTCCCGTTTCTCCAGGGACCAAATATGTGACCATTGGTGGTGCGATTGCCAACGATATTCATGGAAAGAATCATCATCAAGGTGGGACTTTCGGATGTTTCGTTAAGAGTTTAAAATTGCTTCGTTCTAATCAGACAATTTATCATTGTTCTCCAAATAATAATTCAGATTTATTTAAAGCAACTATTGCTGGTTTGGGATTAACGGGTTTAATTGTTAGTGCTCAGATTCAACTTAAGAAAGTGGCTGGTCCCTTAATCCAACAGGAAGTGATTAAATTCAAAGGACTTGAAGAGTTCATGGAAATATCAGCTAGTTCCAAAAATTTTGAGTATACCGTCGCTTGGCTAGATTGTGTAAGCACAGGCGAGAACTTTGCGCGTGGTCACTTTATTAGAGGAAATCATAGTCTGACTCTCAGTACAAATTATAATCCAAAAAAGTTACCACTTTCTGTGCCATTTAATTTTCCAAGTTTTGCACTTAATAAATATACAGTTAGTGCCTTTAATGCTCTCTATTATCATCGGCAACGTCCAAAACTAAAATCCTCGGAAGTACACTATGATCCATTTTTTTATCCATTAGATGGTGTTAATAATTGGAATCGAATCTATGGCTCTGCCGGCTTACTGCAATTTCAATGTGTTGTGCCGAGTGACGATCGCTTGGAGGGAATTAAAAAGATCATGCAAATGGTGGTAACTTCTGGTCGGGCATCTTTTCTGGCTGTTTTAAAGGAGTTTGGAGATGTTGTTTCCCCTGGTATATTGTCGTTCCCACGTCCCGGAATAACACTTTGCCTTGATTTTCCTAATTGCGCGACAACTAGAGACTTACTAAAAAATTTAGATTTAAAAGTTCGAGAGTTAGGTGGTGCTAGTTATCCTGCGAAGGATGCAATCTTTCCAAAAGAGAGTTTTATGGTTTATTATCCTAAGTGGAAAGAGTTTGCGGAATTTAAAGATCCTAATTTTTGTTCAGATTTTTGGAAGAGAGTTACAAGATGAGTAAAATAATAATTTTTGGTGCAACTTCAGCGATTGCTTTAGCTACAGCACGCTTATACGCCGAGCAAGGGGCGGAACTTTGTTTGATAGCTAGAAATCATGAAAAGCTAATCGACACTGAAGCTGATTTATTGGCTCGAGGAGCAAAAAAAATACACTTAATTGAGTTTGCGTTGGCCAAGTCTGAAGATCACATCGAACTATTTAAAAATATTAATCAAGGGTTCGGTGATTTTGATATTGCTTTAGTGGCTTATGGTTCTTTAGGGAAACAAAAGTCATTGGAGATGGATTTTAGTCAAGCACAACAAGAGCTGGACGTAAATTTTATTAGTGTCGTTTCAATTTTAACTTCACTCGCTAATTATTTTAGTCAAAGAAAGCAGGGGACGATTGCTGTGATTTCATCAGTTGCAGGAGATCGTGGTCGACAGAGTAATTACATCTATGGAGCCGCTAAGGGAGCACTAACATTGTTACTTCAAGGTCTGCGTAATCGTTTATACGCGGATGGTGTACAAGTATTAACAATTAAGCCGGGCTTTATTGATACTCCAATGACAGCTGATGTGAAAAAGAATTTTCTATTTGTAAAACCAGAAGTAATTGCTTTAGATATTAAAAAGGCAATTGAAACCAAGAAGGACGTAATCTATGTGCCTTGGTTCTGGCGATATATCATGATGATTATTAAGATTATTCCTGAAACAATTTTTAAAAGATTAAAGTTGTAGTGCTTGGCGAAAGTTTTAAACCTATTCCATCATTAAGTTAAGCATATATTATGAGGCATCTTCTTTTTTTTCTCTGTCTAATTTCTGCTTTTGGTGGCTGTGCTTTACCTAATGAAGATTTAAGAGGGATAAGTAATTTTGTTCCGCAAGATGAACAGTTGGCAATACAACTTGTTCGCGAAGGAAGTGATTATTTTCTGAAAGGAAGGTATTTTAATGCGGAAATGAAATTTCGTGAAGCGGATTATTTATTTCCGAAGAGAAAAAACATTGAAGTTAATTTGGTAAATACTTTAATTCGTACTCGTCAGTTTGATCTTGCCAAAGAATCAATCGATCAATTATCACTTAGGCTACCTAATGATTTAGACGTTAAAATACTTTTTGCTAAGTACTACCAAGCCAAAGGTGATTATCAATCAGCTATCAAAAGTTTTAAACAATGTTTAACTCAAGCTCGTGAACTAGAAGTTGTTGATTATCAAGCAACCATTGCTGAAAATTTAAGCGCGATTTATTTTTTAATCGGAGAGGAATTCTTAGCATTAAAATATGCCGGCCATAGTTATCATTTATTTAATAATCCAGAATCTAAGGCTAACTACGCTCGCTTAGAAGTGGCAGTTGGATTTGATCATTTCTCTGAAGATTTAAAAATTAATCCTAACCGTTTAAATAAAGCTGACCAAGAGTTTTTAACTTGGCAATTACTAATGACGCAGGTTGCTAATTCCGAGCAATCCGTAAAGTTAATTAATCAAATGAGATTGCTAAGTGGTGAGAAAGCAAAATTCTCTTTAGACTTACAGTATTTAGAGATTTTAAATAAACCTGAATGGGAAGAGGATGATCGCGAGGCACTTGTTGATAAGATCTTACCAGCACTCTGGAGAACTGGCAGATTAAAGCCGGACGTTAGGCTCTATTGGCCTACTAATCTAATTCAAGAATTGAAAAAGACCTGTCTGCAATTTGAAGAAGATCCGATTATCAGCGAGTGTGTAATTTTATAGTAAATCCCAAGCATACTGTTTGTCAAAGCTACGATCACTCATGTGTTAGTCAAACGGTAAAGTTAGACACTAATTCTTAAATCCTACTAAGTGCATTAGTTAAGTTATTATTTAGCTTTATTGTGAGACAGGTTTATTGGTTTTCTTTGGAATCTTTATCCTAACGACTAGAGTAAGTCGTCACCAAAATCTAATTCAATCATTCGTTGTTGACTCGAACTTTCCTGAGCCTCGGCATCACCTTGATGGCGTTCATCAAGATTATCAAATCTAGTAAATTCACCAGTAAATGCTAATCGAACTGTACCAGTTGGTCCCGAACGGTGTTTCGCTAAGATTAATTCAGCAACATTAGGTTCTTCTGTCTCTGGATTGTAAACGACATCCCGATAGATAAACATGATAATATCAGCATCTTGTTCAATGGCTCCTGATTCTCGTAGGTCAGACATCATTGGTCGTTTATCAACTCGTGATTCTACAGAACGATTTAATTGACCAAGAGCTAGAATTGGAACACTAAGTTCTTTTGCTAAAGCTTTTAAGGACCGAGAAATATCAGCAATTTCCTGCTCACGATTGTTTTGATAAAGTGGACTCTTCATTAATTGAAGATAATCGACAATTACTAATGAAAGAGGTGCTTCGCGGTGCAAACGACGACATTTGGCGCGCATTGCTGTAACAGTTAGTGCCGGGGTATCATCAATATATATTGGGGCTTCAGAAATTTTGCTGGCAGCATCCACCAATCTCGGAAAATCTCTTTCCTGTAGATTTCCAGTTCTAACTTTGGAACTGTCAACTCTAGCCTCAGAACAAAGTGTTCTTAAAACGAGTTGTTCTTTAGACATCTCCAAGGAGAAGATAGCAACGTTTAGACCTTCATTAATTCCAACATGTTGTGCCATGGAAAGTGCTAAAGCAGTTTTTCCCATCGCGGGACGTGCTGCAATTACAATCAAATCTGATTTTTGAAAACCGGCGGTCAGCTTATTTAAATCAGCAAACCCAGTGTTAACACCTGTGATTGGATCTTTACGATCATACATTTGCTCGATAGTGCTAATTGAGTCTGAAACGATATCAGACACTCTTACAAAACCACTTCCGGAGCGATCGTCTGAGATTCGCAGGATTTTCTGCTCTACTTGATCTAAGAAATCATGAAGTTCCGTATCGGTTTTAAAAGCATCACCAATAATCATCGAGGCTTCGTGGATTAATTTCCTGCGAATTGACATCTCTTTTACTAACTTGGAGTAATGGCTAATACTTGCAGAGCTAGGAACTAATGATGAAAGTCTGGAAAGATAATCAATACCACCACACTGTTCTAAGACTGATTTGTCCCGAAGGGCTTGGCTTAAAGTGATAATATCGATTGGCTCAATCTTTTCTGTCAGCTCGGTCATCGCTTGAAAGATTTGCTTGTGAGATGCGCGATAAAAATCTTCCGATCTAACTTTATCTAAAGCAAAGTTGATACAGTCATTATCAAGTAATATAGCTCCCAAAACAGATTCTTCAGCTTCTACTGAATGGGGCGGTATCCGAGAATTGTTATTTGACAATTATTCTCTCCAAATTAATTCTGAGTCAGAAAGATCAATCCATTTAGCAGAGCCTTTGAGGACGTCGTTTCCAGCCATTTCACGAAAATCAGCACTAATCGTATCAACTTTTAGTTCAGAGATCAAAGAAATTGGATAGGTTAATGCTCTGGCAGGGCAAACAATTGTGGCCACGCGTTTAATATTTTCGGGAAAGTTGGTCATTAATTCTTGATTTTTATCCTCATCTTCTCGGTTCCAAGTATCCTCACCATAAGACTCAAGTCTACTTAATCCTGAAAAATTATAATGTCCTAAGGCAAATGCTAGTAAATCTGCGGCCATTTCAGGGTAAACATCAACTTGTTTTTCCATTCCTTTAGGAGGTAATCTTTTTATGATTACATCCACACCAGCTCTTTGGATGGCATCTAAATAGGAATGATGACGTGAATCATCTTCAAAGGGAATAATAGTGTAATAACGACAGACAGTTGGTTTCAGTCCACCAGAGAGACTTTTTACTAATTTAGAAATTTCTACTTTACGATTTATACGACGAGTTGCTCGGTCTAGACTGATGCCATCAATAAAAATGCCAGTGACTTTAGGAACGCTACGTTTTACAATTTTGATCTCTTTTTTTACAGAAGTTTTTTTAATGACTGACATCTACAATAACAATAATATAATTAGGCAAAAGTTATATAATAAATAAATATCAGAATCAAATGCCATCGCCTAGCGATGGCACCACGCCAAAGCTTTTCTAAACTTAAGTACTCTATAATATCTTTAGAAGCGAGGGCGGGTCCTGCCTATGCGAGTACGCTACGCCGAAGCATTAGCGAAGGCGAGGATTATAATATTGCCTAGCGGATGGCACGCGGTTATATCAAATCTTGTGAAGCAAGGACGAATATGTGCGGATTGCAAGGAATAAAAATACTTAAACCTAATTGTCTTAACTAGCCACAATTGTAATGATAATATAATAATCGGCGAGTGTTTTTCGGTTTTAGTATCGTTTTACTTTTACTGAACAACAACCAACGAATCAACAGAAACATTATTGTAGATTGTTTCCAAAGTTTCTGTATTCACATTAATACCAGAAACTAAAGCTTGTTCTTCAGGATTAGAAAACACCGCCATTCCATTTTCTAAAAAAAGAGCTTTATCACCGTAGACATCTTTTAAATATCTTTCAGAGCTAAATGCTAGTGGAATATCAAGCTGACGTTCTTGGTAGTAATTTTCATTGGCATACCAAAGCGGATTACTATCTTTAATTAATATTTTATATGAGCCAGATTCAAGTTTTGTAGCTGTAGAAAATGGTAGATCTTTAATTTCTTTTGAACCTTGCATGAGGCTAATCTTGGATAATTTAGAGTTGATTTTTAACCAATAGCTATCAAATTGTACCGGCATAAACGCTAAAGACTCAGGAGTTTTAATAGAGGATATCTTGGGAGCTTGGCGATTAATGCTTATTAGTCCGTCTGTTTGATAGGAGACTTGTTCAACTTTAGATTGCGAGTTACTACAGCCTAAAATTAAAAACGATATGAATAAGACGAGATTTCTAAGGATTGCCATAATCTGAACTTTTTGGAATATTACACTTCGAGAATACACTTTAACCCCAATTTTGATTTCTGACAAGAAACTATCCTCATGTTTAGGCGAATAACAGCACAGTGTTTATTTATTTTTTTACTAGTTATATTAGCAGGTTGTTCTACTGTTGAGGATCGCCATAGTCCTTTAAGAACACGCTATTACACATTTGAACATCCAGCTCCGCCACTTGATAAGCTGCGCTATGACTGGAGCTCAGAGTTGGAATATTCATTAAAACATTACCTAACAATCGATCCCGGACATTTGCTCGTTGCAAAACAAAATCGTGACCAATATGAACCGGAACTTAAAACTATTTTTTATACCTATGGAGTTCCAGAGGAACTAATTAATGTTGCCGCAATCGAAAGCAAGTTTAATATTTATGCTCGAAGTAGCTATGGCGCTGTAGGTATTTGGCAATTTATGAAACCGACTGCTCAGCAATATGGTTTAAAAGTTTCTCTCCTTCGAGATGAACGAAAAGATCCGCTGTTGTCGACGGAAGCTGCCGCATTATATTTGAGAGATTTATATCATCAATTTAGAGATTGGCATTGGGCACTTGCTGCCTATAATGCTGGACCTGGTCGTGTTAGTCAGTTTATTAAACAATATCCAAATCAATCTTTCTGGGACATTGCTCAGACACCCGGATTTCCCGGACAGACCAAGGCTTTTGTTTCCAGAGTGTTAGCAGCTTCAATTATTGAGAAAAATAAGATTCCTTGTACCCGAATGGAGGAGGCTCGTATGACAAGAATAATCTCCTTACTAAAAATGGCGCATGCTTAAGACATTAAAAAAAATGAGGGTAATTAATTTCCCTAACCCTGAGTATTTTATTGATGAACTAGCAATAAATGAATTACTAAATCACACAATTAGCTTGAAATTTACTGGAAAGATTAATTGTCTTCACTGTCAAAAAGCAATTAAAAAAAGTTTTAATCAGGGCTATTGTTTCCCTTGTTTTCAAAAACTTGCCGCTTGTGACATGTGCATTTTGCGACCAGAACTATGTCATTTTCATCAGGGAACTTGTCGTGAGCCAGAGTGGGGAGCGAAGCATTGTCTGATTCCACATTCAATTTATTTGGCAAATTCCGCCGGACTAAAAGTTGGTATAACTCGAACGATCCAGAAAGAGACTCGTTGGATTGATCAAGGTGCAGTCCAAGTTATTGAAATTGGTCAAACCAGCGAAAGGTTAAAATCTGGATTGATTGAAGTGGAATTAAAAAAGTATTTTAATGATCGCTCTGATTGGCGAAAGTTAATTACAGGGAAGGATGAACAACTTGACTTAATAGCTGAGTTTGAAGGTATTCGTAGTGAACTAGAGCAGATCTCTGATTTGCAAATCGCAGCTGATCCACTGGAATTTAAAATTAAATATCCAATAATTTCTTATCCTAAAAAAGCTGTCAGCTTTAATGAGAAAAAAGATCAAACAATTTCTGGAAATTTAAATGGGATTCGTGGTCAGTACCTACTAATTGGAGAACAAGCAATTAATATTCGTAAGTTTCAAGGTTATCAGGTTGAGATTCAATTTTGATAATTCTTTCACCTAGCTTTTAACTAATCCAAGTAATCGGCCTTCGCCCCTTGGGCGATGCGTGATAGAGTCTTATTTGAGAAAAAAAGACTCTAGATCGTAACTTTTTGTCCAGGTTCCAGCACAAGACTATTAACACCCAATTCAACACAAGCAATCTCAAACTCTTCGGCTGTGCCGGTAAGTCCCGGGAAGGTATTATAATGAACGGGAATTGCCTGATCACATTTTAACCAACTTGCAGCTACCGCACCATCATAGGCACCCATAGTGTAAACATCACCAATTGGAAGTACCGCGATGTTTGGTCGGTAAATTTCACCAATTAATTTAAGGTCAGAAAATAGGCAGGTATCGCCAGCATGAAATAGGCAAAAATCCTCAGTCTTTACAACGATTCCACAAGCTACACCCGCATATTGTGTTCCATTTTTAGAAGTCTCAAAGCTACTGGAATGAAATGCTCTCGTTAAACATATTTTAATTGTATGAAATGCAATGCAGCCACCTGGATTCATTCCGATGATCTGTTCAGTTGGGATACCTTCCGCAACTAGAAGATTCCCTAACTCAAAACCAGCGATCACCGGACATTTATATTTAGTTGCTAAGCGAACGGTGTCACCAGCGTGGTCGCTGTGACCATGACTTAAAATAATTAGATCAATTTTCTCGGGATTATGAAGTGCTTCTGGGCAACTAGGATTTCCTTTTAGCCATGGATCGATCGCAATAACTTTGTTGTTAACTTCAAGTATGATTGCTGAGTGTCCAGCATAAGTAATTTTCTTCATGTTTTTGTCCTAATATTAGTGGAGTTTTCGTACAGAACTTTATAGCCAACTAGACAAAGAACCACAAGGAATTGTATTCACTTAGTAGAGAAGGTCGACAATCTTTATGATAAAAGCTTAACTATCTGATATTATGTTATAAAGAAATATTTCACTCTTTTTAGTTTTCGCAATTTAGCTTTGCTGCAAAAATGGAAAGGTGCTGCCAGCTCAAATGCAACTGTAAATTAAAATTAGCAGTAGTTAGAAAATTGAATATTTAGCAGTTAATTCAAACACTTCAGCATGGTCCATAGGCTTTATCTGAGTAAACTCGGTTCGCATATTACAAAAAATTTTTCTTAATCCTGCCAGCGAAGATGGTAATAATATTGGCAAACTTACTAAAACTTTTTATCAGCTTACTTCTCTCGGGTTTTGGTATCTAATTAATTGTGCTTAACTAATCTTTCATTTTCACTTTGTAATCTAAATTGACGCATAAAAAATATAATAAAGAAATCCTCACGATAGCAATCCCAGCTTCGCTCGGATTTTTTTTCCATACAATGTTTAATGTGATCGATACTTATTATGCGGGACTTTTTAATACCGCGGCGCTTGCCGGACTTTCGGCCTCGTTTCCGATTTTCTTTTTAATTATTGCTGTAAGTGGGGGATTAGGAACAGGTACCACTAGTTTAATTTCCAATTTATTAGGTTCTAATCAGGAAACCGAAGCTCGGAAAATACTTTGGCAAGCAATTTTTTTGGGTTTTTTTGCCAGTATTTTTATTTCAATTTTGGGCATCATAGTCGCGCCATTATTATTAAGGTTACAAGGTGCTGACGCCGATTATTTTCCATATGCTTTAAGTTATTTACAAGTCATTTTCATTGGAGCTTTTAGTTTTATTTATTTTAATATTTTTAATGCTGCACTTGTTGCTTTAGGAGATAGTAAGAAATTCAGAAATGCCTTGTTTTTTGGATTATTTCTAAATTGTCTTTTAAATCCACTTTTTATGTTTACATTTAAAATGGGTATAGCCGGAGTTGCCTTAGCAACAATTTTGATTGAGGCCTTGCAGGCAATTTATTTGTTAATGATCTTAAGAAAGAGAAATTTTTTTCAACTATCTGAATGTAGGAATCTAAGACCAAATCCGCTTTTGCTTATGGAATTAATTAAACATAGCGGTTTAGCGGCACTTAACATGTTAACTATTGGTATTGGTATTTATGTTATCATAAGTTTTGTAGCGAAAGCTGGTGCCTCTGCCGTTGCTGCTTATGGACTTGGAATTAGGATTGAGCAGATTGTGCTTTTACCCGCCATTGGACTAAGTATGGCAACTCAAAGTTTGGCTGGTAGGTACAATGGATCTGGCGATTTATATTCAGCCAAAAAGATTTATCAGCAATCCTTAAAATTTGCCGTAATTATCGGACTCATTGGTTATGCCTTAGTTTTTATTTTCAAAAGTTATTTAATTGCAATTTTTACAAGCGATCCCCAGGTCACTCAAATTGCCAGTCAGTATCTTTCTTATGCCTCGTTTCTTTTATTTATTTACTCGGTGATTATAGTGAGTAATTCCTTATTCTTCGCTTTAAAGCGACCAAAATGGCCAATGATTTTGGGATTCATGAGATTAATATTCATTCCCTTATTACTTTTTCCAGTGGTCTACAGTTATTACGCAGTAGAAGGAATTTGGATTGGTTTGACAATAAATAATACTTTTATGGCATTCATGATTTATGTCACTGTTCAAAAAATTTGTTTTCCAAAAACCGTGTTGCTTACCACAAAGTGAATATCGTAATGACAAAAAATAATTTACTTCAGTAAATTGGACAGATTCATTAAGGATAATGCAAATCTTGGATTCCTCTCGCGCCAAAGCAAAAGCTACGGTGGATATCTAAGTTTGCATAGCTAAAAACAACATAAATAGGGAGTCCAAGTAAAATCGTTAGTTTTTTAAGTAATTTTTTTTGGACTAACTATAAGCATTCAGAAAATCTGAAATGGGAATGGGCCTTTTTTACTTAAGCATTTTGGTAAAGGAATTTCCTGTAACATCGGAGGGGCAAGCGAAATGGATTGAAAGTGGAATTATTCCCTGATTATTCCAAGATTTTCTAATTGAATTGGCCTGTTCTGGATTACTTCCAAATGCTAATCCACAATCACCTCCACCAGCGCCAGAGAACTTAGCGGCATAGCCATGTCGGTTAGCAGTCGTGATTAATAATTCAAGCTCTTTAGTGAAAAGAGGTAGGTTTGTAGTCTCGGCAAGCTGCTTTAAAAGCAAGTGATTATTGTTAATCCCAATTAGTATTTTTTCTATAAAATCGTTCTTCCAATTAATTACTAAGTCTTCCGTATTAGTGGCAATGGCTTGATAAATACTTTTTACTTGAGAATCATTTTTAAATTCATTCATAGCACTTATAAGTTTAGAACTACTTGCCGAGTGACCAGTAAATCCTGCAAGTATAATTAAATCTTTTGGGAGGTTCAATTTCTCAATTTGGCAATTAGGCCAGGGACACTCTAATAATTCTCGGAGTGTCTTAGATTCAATCTGAGATATAAGCCATTTTGCATCAAAAGAACGGTAGAGAATAATTCCACCATAAGTTGCACTAGCAATATCTAAGCCAGAACCCAATTTCTCTTGTGCTAGAAAATGACTGATAATCGCTAATTTAAAGATCACCTCAGAAATATCCTGGGAAGATTGAGGAGGGTAAAGTTGGCAAAGTGCTGAGATTGTTGCGACTGTAATTCCCGCGGAGGAACCAAATCCAATTTTTGTCAGGCTACCAGGCGTATCAAAATTTGTATCTGCACTGCTTGTTGTTAACTCAAATCCAGAATTGATATCTAAATATTTGGAAGCAACTTCAATCGCTGACTTAATAAATTTAATTTGTTCTTTAGAGGTAGTGCTTAGTTCATTTGATATCAAAAGTGTATGATTTTTGATTTCAGCATAAATTTCCAGTTGAAAATCTGGAAGTCGAAGGACTATTTTTTGATCGATTCTGGGAGTTAGATTGACGCTAAGAAAGCGATCCACGCTAGCAACAATAGCGGGGTTGCCACTTTCAAGTACCGACCATTCCCCAGCAATGACAAGTTTTCCTGTGGCCTTTACGTTAATCATTAACTTAAGTGATGATTGATTAAAGCAGCGCTTGGACCCACGCTTGTAAACACCATTTCTTTAAGGCCTTCTAACTTTCCGAGGTAATGTTCTACCTTTGGCTGATCTTTTTTAAGATATAAAATTTTTACTTGAGGACCAGCATCCATCGTAAAATAAGATTCTAGGCGACCATTCTCTCTAAGTTCCACAATTGTATTAGTAATTAATTTTGTAGCTTCATTCCAATAATTAATTGGTGGAGTAGATGAAAGCATTGTTGCGTGCATTTTAAGAGCATTCTTTTCAGCAACGGAACCCATTAGTGTAAAGTTTTTTGTTAAAATGGCATTATCCATATCCTGTAAATCTTGGTTAACAGTATCAAGCCAAGCAGCTTTATAAATAGGACACGTTTTAACTGTTCTTTGCATGCCTTCTCGTGAGGAGTAAATTTTTTCACCGGTTGCTGTTATGGCAATGGCGATACAAAGTTCTGGCCAATGATTTTGATCTGCAATAAAGCCAATTTCGGAGTCAGAGCCATCGGCGGCATGCCCCATATTCCAATAATTAAAACCTCCTAAGACTGAGCGAGTCGCAGATCCGGAACCGACTCGAGCCATCTGGCTAAGTTTTTTATAATCCAAGTTAAGTCCAAGAATATCATTTAAGGCGACACTAAGCGCAGCAAAGCCAGAAGCGGAAGAAGCTAGTCCAGCACTCGTTGGGAAATTATTTTTTGAAATAATACGTAATTTTTCGGTGAACTTAAATTTATAACGAACAATTTTTAGGTAACTATTAATGTATTCCTGAAAGATCTTTGATTCAGAACTAATCTCAATATCGTTTAACTTTAAAGAGTCTGAGGTAAAGCTAGGGTCAATCTGAATGGTCGTATGAGTGGCGAGATTGGCTAAGGTCACACTAATACTTGAGTTAAGTGGTAAGATTAAATTTAGATCGCGTTTTCCCCAGTATTTAACAAGGGCAATATTAGGGTGGGCAATGGCAGAACTTATTCTCATAGGCTTATTATATTTACGTTAGTAAATTAAACAGAGACATTACGGCTAATGCAAATCTTGGATAAATCCCAAGTTTGCATAGCTAAAAACAAAATAAATAGTGAGTCCAAGCAAAATCCTTGGTTTTTTAAAGTAATTTATTTTTTGAACTCACTATACTAGGCGTCATTTGAAATTACCATTTATAAACTAGATGTCTAGTATACTAGGCGACATTGGAAATTACCTGGTCATTTTTTTTACCTAGTATATTAAGCAGGAAGTACCTGATGCGTTGCGACCCAAGAGGGTCACATCGGTATTTAACCTTATAAAGTAAGATTAAATATGAAGGAAAACAAATATACTAAAACCTAAGAGGCCAAAGCTTTCACCTTTGCCAAGGCTTCGGCGGACAAGTCAGCGGACGAGTCGGCGGAGAAGTTGTAATTTAGGTCAACTAATAGGATAGGTAATGGTATAAGTCTGAGCAAGGGGCAGTTTTTTTACAAGCAATTCGAATAATACGTAATCGGCTTCAGTTAGCATGCTCAAATTAACATTATACGACATCGGATTTTATTGGAATTCGAGGACAAAGAGTTAAGTCTCCCTTGATTTTTTAACTAATTAAAACTACAATATACCCCTAATTATCGTTTATAAAGTACTACATCCATGGCCAGAAAATCTAAAGAAGAACAACGTCAAGCAGACTTATTAGAGTTAAAAGAGATTTTAATTGAAGAAAAGAAGCGCATTATCGACCACATGCGTAGAATTGAACGTGATTCTGATAGTGGTATGAACAGTATCGGAGGGGATGAAGTAGACTTAGCTTCCCTTGAGCTTGAACAAAGAACAACCGCTCGTATCGGCAAACGTGAAACTAAGTTATTAAAAAAAATCGACCATGCTTTAAAGAAGTTTGGGGAAGGCGACGATACAGGTGATTATGGAATATGTGAGTTAACAGGAGAGGAGATTCCTTCCGCACGTTTACGAGCACGTCCAGTAGCCCAATATACAATCGAAGCCAAGGAAGAGTTGGAACGAAAAGAGGGAAGCTTTAGAGATGTCGAAGAAGAAGATAGCTTTGAAGCGGAAGACGAGTCTTAATTCAGTTCTATTTGAATTGAGTTAGTTCTATCCAACTAAGTTTGCGATGTAATTGGTTAGTTTTTTTTGCAAGGAAGCAACCATGAAGAACTACAACAAATCCTCAGCTGGATTTTCTTTAGTAGAATTAATGTTTACTATTGCGACGGCTGCGGCATTATCATCTATGTCTCTCGGTCTGTTTTTCCAATATCGTGATCGAACCCATACAGTTGAAATGGACATGGCTTACCATGACATTCGAAATTCTTCATTTTTAATCATGCAAAGTTTATCGAGTGATGTTCCAAATCCAGTTTGTATTTGGCATTACGATCCAACTTCCGGCAGTCAAAATATCGAGTGCAACACAAAAAATGGCATGAACATTTTGCAAGAAGTTCTGACAATGAAAAATTCAAGAATTGTAATTCTTTCTAGTTTTAATTCAAATTCATCAACTAGTGACTGGGTTCATACTACTTCTATTTTTCATTGTGATATCAAAGAAGGCGTGAACCATATTGATTATCAGAATAATTCCGATGGTAATTATCATAATATTCGAACCCATGCAGACCCCGGGCCTTTTGCGTCTAACTGTGCTTAAATCAACTCTTTCCAAAGAGATTTAGATTTTTTTATTTGTGAAAGAGGGCCGTTATAAATAATCTCTCCACCTAAATCTCCAGCACCTGGACCCATCTCTATTAAATGATCAGAATACTTGATTATCAGGGGGTCATGTTCTATTAAGATCACACTGTCGCCTCTGTTAGTTAAATCTTTCAATACTTTCAGCAGTTTTAAAACATCTTGTTGGTGTAAACCAACACTTGGTTCATCAAAAACATATAATGTATGACCCCGAGGATTAACTGCTAATTCTTCCGTTAATTTTAAACGCTGAGCTTCGCCACCGGAAAGAGTAGTGGAAGTTTGACCTAAGGTTAAATACCCTAGACCTAAATCACAAGCACTTTTCAGAATGCGATAAATTTTAGGATAATTCGTAAATAAATTCTTTGCTTCTTCAAAGGTTAAGTTGAAAATTTCTGAGGCATTTTTGTCTAAGTATTTAATGCTTAGTGTTTCATCGGTGTACCTTTTTCCTTGGCATAGTGGGCACTCAATTTTTGCTTCTGCTAAAAAACTCATTTCTAATTTTTGAGTGCCAGTTCCATTACATTCAGGGCAACGCCCCCCAGTTGCGGAGTTATAAGAAAAATAACTTGGTCCCCAGCCACGAGTCTTAGCCAGTGGCATTTGCGCCAGTAATTTTCTAATTTCATCCCAGATTTTTAAATAAGAAGCTGGAGTGGAACGAGAGTTTTTTCCGATCGGGGATTGATCAACAACTAACAATCGATCAATTAATAAATCCGAAGTGACAGTGGATAGTTTATTTTTCCATTCTAGGTTTTTAAGATTATCAATTGAATTTAAAATAATATTGTTTAGTAGAGTACTTTTCCCTGATCCGGAAACGCCACAAATTGTCACTAATCTTTGGAGTGGAAGGGTTAAGCTTAGGGACTTGATATTATTTATTGCCCCAGCAGTAATTTTTAAATTATGTTTAGGTTCATCTAGGTTAGTGGACCAGTCAATTTTGGAGATCTTATGGGGCTGATAGTTTTTTACACTACCATTATATATTATTTGACCACCTTCGCGTCCGCCACCTGGACCTAATTCAATTAAGTGATCAGCAAACTCAATTGTATCTTGGTCGTGTTCAATTATATAGACGGAATTGCCTTGATTCTTTAGGTTGGTGAACTCTTTTAATATTTTTCGATTATCATTTGGGTGGAGGCCAGCACTTGGTTCATCAAAGATATATAAAACACCATTTAGTGGAGAGCCCATAGAGTTAGCTAATTTTAAGCGTTGCAATTCACCTTTAGATAAATCCTGACAGCTTCTACTGAGTGGTAAGTATTCCAAACCTAAACGCAACAAACGATTAGTTCTAATTTTAATTTCAGAAATAATTGTTTTAGCAATTTCTAGCTGTTGCTTAGGAAATTTAACTTGATCTAGGAAACTTGCTAACTCAGCAGAATTTAACTGTGATAATTGGTAAATATTTTTTTGGTTAATCTTGATATTTAACGCGGTCTTGTTAATCCTTGTTCCATTACAACTTGGACAAATCTTCTCGGTAATTGTTTTACCTGAGCCGGAACATTTTGAGCATCGTCCTCGTTGAGAGTTAAATGAAAAATCTTCAGGGTCCGGTTTTAAATATCCGCGACCACATTCGGGACAACCCCGGCGGGTACTTAAGATCTGATCGGAACCTGCCACGTTAGCAATAATATTGCCTCCACTAAGGCTGATAATGTCACGAATTGCTTCCATAATTAAATCAGGCGGAATTCTACTAGGAACTACCTTAGCATATACAAATTCAATATTATGAACCTGATTTCTACTTAATCCTTCTTCAAAGCGTCCCACTGGTCCAAAGACACCATCGACTCGAACCTCCTCAATCTCTGATTTTCTAGCTTGAATAAAGACTGGGCGATGATGCCCTTTTTTAGATTTAATTACCGGAACCATTAATTTAACAGTCTGATCGCCAAATAGGAGAATCTTATTTAAAATCTGTTCTAAGCTCGAACTACTTAGTTCATGCTCGGGATGATCTGGACAGTAGGGTACGCCTACTTTGGCAAAAAGTAATCTAAGGAAGTTATAAATTTCACTAACAGTCCCAAGCGTGGAAAGCTTACTTGGTTGGAAGGTATGCTGATAGACACAAATTGTTGGTCGGAGGTTTTCAATACTAGCAATTTGAGGTTTAGCTAACTCTTTAATAAATTGTCGAGCATAAGGAGAAAGACAGTCTAAGTATTTTCGCTGTCCTTCGGCGTAAACAATATCCTTCGCGATGGTTGATTTTCCAGATCCTGATACTCCTGTGAAAACAACAATTTCGTTATGAGGGATTTCTAAGTCGATATTCTTTAAGTTATGTTCATTAGCAGCAAAGATTTTTAACTTACTAGAGTCATGCTTAACTTCTTTTTCTTTTTCAAATTTGATTTTTCCAGATTGGTAACGATCTAGATAGGCTTGTAGGTATTTAGCAGTCAGAGATTTTGATTGATTTTTTTTATTTAAAAATTCAGTAGGTGTGCCTTGTAAGACCACTTCGCCACCATTTTTACCACCTTCGGGTCCTAGGTCGATTACATGATCGGCTGCAAGAATAATATCTTGATTATGTTCAATGCAGAGAATTGAGTGACCTGCTGAAATTAGTTCTTGAAAAACAATTAGTAGGTTCTTAACATCTTCTTGGCTAAGTCCAGTTGAGGGCTCATCAAAGATTAGTAAGGAATCACCCCGAGTAGCTCTTTGAATAAAGGGAACCAGTTTTAGACGTTGTGCTTCACCACCTGAAAGCTGACTTAAAGGATGACCGAGAGTTAAGTGGCCCAGACCAAGCTTGTTGATGTTTTGGCAGATAGAAAATGCTTCTAAGTTATTAACTAATAAACTCTGACATTCCAGAACCGTTGTTTTTAACCATTCGGCTACATTTTTGTCTAAATAGGTAACATCTAGAACTGAATCCTGAAATCTTTGTCCCAAGCACAGGTCACACGTAACATATACATCACTTAGAAATTGCATTTCTTCTTTGAGGTATCCAGCTCCCTTACAATGAGGACAACGTCCACCTTCCACGTTAAACGAGAAAGTTGATTTAGTAAAAAGTTTTTGTTTTGCCAGCGGATCGTCTGCTAACTCCTCCCGAATTATCTCCCAAAGTTTGCTATAAGTTGCAATGTTTGAACGCGGACTCTTCACCAATGAGCTTTGATCGACTGCTAGTACTTGACCAAACTGCTCTAAACCTAAAACAGAATAATTTCCAAAAGGATCTTGGCTACAATTCTCTTGGTAAGCTTTTAAAATTACTTCTCTTGCTAGACTACTTTTGCCACTTCCGGAAACACCGGATAGTACCACTAAACATGAAAGAGGAATTCGTAGATCTATTTTTTTTAAATTCCGGATATTATCAGCTTTAACTATTAGTTCGCTAGCTGATTGTGGTTTAAGTTTTTGAGGACTAACTGGAATAAATTTATGTTTCCAATTATTAGGAGTACCATAGTAAATAACTTCTCCTCCCTGGCTACCAGCTTTTGGTCCAAGGTGGAGGATTTGATCTGCTGCTAAGATACAATCAGGATCATGTTCCACCATTAAAATACTATTTCCGCGATTCTTTAATTCTTTAATTGCTTGCATTAAACGATCAGAGTCTCTAGGGTGTAATCCAACGGAAGGCTCATCTAAAACAAATTGAGTGGAAACTAGTTCGCTTCCAATGGCAGAAACTAAATTAACCCGTTGAGTTTCACCACCAGAAAGTGTTTTGGCAGGGCGACTTAAACTTAAGTAGTCCAAGCCGAGATTTAACATTTGTTTGGTCCGAGAAGTACTTTGCCCAAATACAGTTTGAAGCTCTAAGGATTTAGATTTTGTTACTTGAGTTTTTAATCCTGCTATCCAATCAGCTAGTTCGCTAATTGCTAGTTCCCTAAGTTCTGAAATATTTTTATTATTTAAACGAAAAAGTAGGGCATCAGCTTTGCTTCCACTTCCTTGGCATTCTTCACAAGTAACAGGAGAGCGATACTTGGTTAAGTAAATTCGAACGTAAGCCTTATAAGATTTCTTCTCGATTTTTTTAAACCAAGGACTTAGCCCCAAGTAACTCTTACCGCTATGGTTAAATATCAAATCTTGTTGTTCGCTAGTAAGTTTACTCCAAGGAAGATTAGCTTTAATTTTATTTTCAGTTGCAAACTTAATTAACTTTTCTTTTAAATTTTGAA
Source organism: Bdellovibrionota bacterium (assembly GCA_041740355.1). Classification (GTDB taxonomy): domain Bacteria; phylum Bdellovibrionota_C; class UBA2361; order UBA2361; family CALJRW01; genus JANNBC01. The sequence goes on along the minus strand of JBGSMD010000009.1, from coordinate 53,818 downwards.
CGGCGGGACCTTTCCAGCAATCGACCGCGTTCTCTGTTAGCGATAATTCTGGGTTAAGAATGATTCTTTTAGGATCGGCAATTAAATTTGCTCCAAAACCCTTACAGTGAGGGCAAGCACCTAATGGATTATTTGGAGAAAATAGTCCGGGTTTTGGCAGTGGAATTTTGAGTTCTAAGTTATCTTGTGAGGGATCCGAATAGAAAGATGTAAATCGATGAAATTGAATTAGCTCCGCTTCGGGGATAGCGAGATAAGCAACACCTTTGCCCAGTTGGTAGGCCTGCTCTACAGCTTCAATTAAGCGGTGAGTCTTAGCTTGAGCAGGTTTTAGTCGATCAATTAAAATATAAATTAATTCCTGAGTAGCTAGCTCCGAAAGATCTTCCGCTAATTTATAAACAGTAGCTGATCCAGGAATTAAAAAGCGATTATATCCCATTAATTGAAGATTATTTACCTGTTCTGCTAGGTCCTTCTTAGTTAGTTTTTTAGTTATACCTTTTTTTGTTGCGGTTAATGGGCAAGGTGCGCAGATAAAGAAGTAATCAACATTGAATTCTATTTTACTAGCGGCTTCGGCAACTTCGTTGGGCGAATATTTTCTAAGCAGCTGATTACTAATTGGAGAGTAGGGTAGTGCGAAATTAGCAAATAGTATTCCTAAGTAATCATTTAAGTCAGTAAGTGTTCCAACGGTGGAGCGACTAGAGTGAATTTTATTCTTTTGTTCAATGGCGATTGCTGGGCGTACATTTTCACTACTTTCCAGATCTGGTTTTTTAACTTTATCTAAGAATTGACGAACATAAGAAGAAAATGTTTCTAAGTACCTTCGTTGACCTTCGGCGTAAACAGTATCAAAAGCTAAAGTTGATTTGCCAGATCCCGATAGTCCAGTTACCGCGATTAACTGATCATGCTCCAGAGTAATATCCAAGTCCTTTAGATTGTTCTCCTTGAGACCTGTAAGTGTAAGATGAAAATGTTTTTGTTCTGACAAGGGTGATGTTCTATTATTAGAAAGTTAAATTTCTGGGGAAATTTTTTGATCTAATAAATTCTTAGAAAATATTACACCATAAAAAGTTGATTGATCGAATAATATCTTCTTGGAATTGCTTGCTAGATCGACTAGGTAAGTTTTCCACCTCCAGATATAATCCTCATCAATATATCTAGCTGATAGCTCAATTTCCAGAACTTGATTATCTTTTAATTCAATTTCTTGTTCAAACGGAAAAAAGACACTTCCATAGACTAGCGCCTCTGAGTCTGCTCCACAAGAATAGCTGACATTCGGTGTTAATTCACAATCAAACCAGGCATAAAAGCCAAACAGTTTTTGCTTGAGAGTTGAGAAAGTAACGGAAGCACTGTAAGAATAATCTTTAATCTGGTTGTAATCTAGGGAACACCAGATTTCCGCCTTGCTGGCTAATTGCTTAGCTTTAAAGTTTGTTGGATAAAAAGAATTTGTTAAATATTTTTCGTAAGATTTTGTTGAAAATTTAATCGATTGTTTGGCTAGTGGGTGAATCTTTTTTTGGTAAAGATCGGCATCTGAGCAAAGTGCTAAATAGATTTTGTCCTTAGAAGGCAGTAGCGCACCAGTCGCTTTTAAAAATTTACTTTTGGCTAATTGCATAATCGGAAGATTCTGTTGATAAAAAGGAAGTTTGCCTCTTAGGTCGGCGATTATCAGATCAACTGGCAATAAATTTAGATTTTCTATTTTCTCTTGATAGAACTCCACTCGATCTTCAAATCGATTCTCTTTGATAAGTTCTTTCGCAATTAATATTGCTTCGTTTGGCTCAACTGCTATGACTTTCTTTGCTCCAAGGCTACAAGCGAGTAGAGTAAACCCGCCAGTTCCTGCACCTAAGTCTAAAACAACTGTATCCGGTGTGATTAATTCTTTGAGGGCATTAATAAAAGCTGGAACCCTTACAGGATCGGCTAGCATTTGAGCGAAATTTTGAGGAGTATATTGATTCATTGATTTATAGTTATTCCAAAAAATAAATTACGTATAAATAAAATCAATTTACCTGCTTTTTGTAATAATTATATGATTTTATCATCCCTCTGGGGGATAGATAGACCCCAAAAAATTACTTACGTAAATTATTTTTTGGACTGTCTATTATTACAGTCCAAAGACACCTGACCAAAGGGCAAATATACTGAAAATTTAATTGATTGTAGATACAACCACAATATAGAAACAAGATTAATTTGCTTGATCTAATTATCGCATTTTGAATCGAACTAATTATTCCTGAATTTATGTCAGAAGGGATTTTGAGTTATACAAATAGGAACTTATAGAGCTAGAACTAAGTTTGCATACCAAAAAAGTCAGCAGCCATTGAGCCACCAAATTTAGTTAGTTCTTTGAGCGAACCATATTTAATCAATTTTGGTTTTTGATAAGTCTTTTTTTCTTTTTTTGACTCGTCGGTTTTCTTATCTTCCATGGATTTATTATACACTAAAGCTCAAATATTGAGAAGTACTTATTCTTAACGTTCTTTAGGCTTTAAGTAGACTACTTCAGCTTTAATTAGGCTTTCGATTAATATAATTAAATCTTCTTTTAGCTCTTGGGCCTCAACTTGATATTCATTGGTTAGTCTTTCAAAAGCATCCTGAATTGAATCGGCTTCTATCAGTCTAGAATAACAGTGATGCCCAACAGGGTCTAGACCATAGTAATTATTGTTTTTTAGATTAAGTAAAACACAGGAATCTTCTACCTGTTTTAAAAGAACATCGGAAACAGGGATCACTTGATCTCGAAAATTAATAATATCAGTCATCGGGTGATTTATTCTGTTGGGTACTTTTCTAAAGAGATATCAATGCCATCTTCGGATATTGCTTTTGCAATAATGTTAGCGTTAAAACAACCTGGAAATTCTGGACAGAGGGCTACTGTAAAACTTAAGTCTTCTTTAATATCTGCTCTATTAATAGTTTTTGTAAAGAGGATTTCGCTTGGACTTCCTTGCCTAAAAACTTTTAGAAGCAAGCTTTGATAATCAGTGTCTGTAGTCGTAAAATTACAAAACAACTGACCACTTTGTGGGGCAAAAAGTGCTTGATCTGAGCCAGCTTGATAGGCTGGGATATGTTTACCTTTTAGCTCACAGCTTCCACTAAATGCTCCTGTGATAGTATTTGTTTCGTTGTATGTTGGAGGTAAAATCAAGTCTACAGGAAGAGGGTCTGTGGATAAGTTGATATCAGAAGCAAACGTTAGCGTTGCTTCTAAGCAATTTTTAATACCATCTCTTACTAGTTGTTTAATCGCTATTTGTTGTTCAAGTTTTTTAAGTTTCTTTTTGTTAGTTTCTGATTTTAATTCTTTCTTTAAGCTTTTAATTTGCTTAACTAGATTTTTTCGAAGCGTTAAGGCTTTTTTATTGGTTAATTCTTGAACATTCTTTTCTTGTCCAGTTGGCGTGTAGCTCTTAAGCAAAATTGAGTTAGTGTTTTCTTTGCAAAAATAGGATTTGTTTTTACTGATCGTAGCAATTCGCTGATCTTCAGCTAGAAGGCTAAGATTTAAGACTAGGAGTAATGGAAAGATGTATTTAAGGGTAATGTTCACTTGAATTGATTATAGCTTACTAATTTAGTTTATTAAATAATATTTATTGTTAGAACCTAAGATTACAGTGTATAATCTAAAGTATTGCTTTAATTAAGTCGAAAGTCATTACTGTATAATGTCTCAGAAGTCGTTTTTTATAATTTTTCTGTTATTACTCACTAACATCTTGGAAGCTCAAGCGCCAGGGAATGTAACGGCTACGTTTCCCCTTTGGTTAAAGGCGAATGCTGGCACCTCCACAACCACTGATGGGGTTGGAGTTCAGACTTGGACGGATCAAGCAACTGCACTTGGAGGGACAAATAGTGCAACCCAAGCAACTTTGGCTAATCGTCCATTCTATAAGAATCTTACACCAATGAACTTTAACCCCTACATTCGCTTTGATGGGGTTAATGATGTTTTTGGAATTACAAGCAATACAAGCATTAACCAAGTTAATAGTTTAACCAAGTCTGTTTACTATACATTTCGAACAGGGAGTAGTGTAGTTAGTCCTACCCGCCAGTTAATCTATAAAGAACGAAATCATCAAAGTGGTTTTAACTTATATTTATTTAACGGTAACCTTTATTGTTCAGCTTTTAAAACTAATACCGCTCCGACATGGCCATGGAAGGGAGCAAATACTCCTGCAGTTCCCAATACTACATACATAATTAGTTTTATAATGAATGGCACGGCGGCTAATGCAGGTACGATTGCTTGTTACATAAACAGTTTTCAATATGGAAATCTTACTGGAGTTGGACAAATTCAATCTGTGAATGCAACATCAAATATTGGAGCTCGCCAGTTAAGGACAAATTATGAAGGTGTACAGGTAGGCAATGCTAACACCGATTATTCCGTAGTTGATATGGCAGAAATTGCCTATTACAACGCGGCTCACTCTGCGGCTGATAGAAATAAGATCGAATCTTATTTGGCTGTAAAATATGGTGTAACACTAAACCAAACAGTTGCTCAAAATTATACCAACAGTGCCGGCACTGTTATTTATAATGCTACAGGAACCCATAATTCCTATCGTAATGATATTGCTGGGATTATGGTCGATACCAACTCAGCTCTAAATCAAACGCAATCTAAATCAGTTAATACCGATGCTATAGTTACTATGTCTACGGCGTCAGCCATGGCGAATACGGAATCCTTGCTTTGGGGCAATGATAATGATGATAATGGTGTAATTCAGGAGATCTATACAGGTTTACCAGGAGGCCTATTTGCTCGAACAGATCGAGTTTGGAGAGTCGATCAAACTGGTGATGTGGGAACGGTCTCAATTTCTTTTAATTTAAATGGAATTCCAGTTTCAGGAACAACAGCAGCTGACTTTAGATTGTTAGTTGATTCAGCCAATAGTGATTTTACAGCAGGTGCAACACAAATTAATGCTGCGTCCTATTCTGGAGGTATCGTAACTTTTAATAACGTTGATTTCACCGGGGACGATTATTTCACACTTGTTACCTTAGTTAGTTTAACTCCACCAACGGTAACTTTAACCACGAATGCTGCTACAATTATCGAAAATGGAGGAATCGCAACTTTAACTGCTACTCTTAGTAATATTTGGACATCTCCAGTTATAGTAAATTTGGGCTTTAGTGGATCAGCTAATAATTTGACAGATTATGTTCGTTCTGGAACTTCAATCACCATACCTGCTAGTTCTCTTAGTGGATCCATAACAATCACTGCTCAAGATGATGCTTTTAGTGAAGGATCGGAGAGTGTGATCACTGACATTACCTCCGTCAGTGGTGGTGGAACTGAAAATGGAGTGCAACAAGTAACTGTTAACATTACCGATGATGAACCGACTAATAATGCTTGTGACGGTCAAGAAAGATTATTTACGACTGAGTTAGCTAGTGGTGATGTTAACACTTATAATATTTCCGGAGTTTATCAGAGTACTTCGACCTCGGCCTTTACTCAAAACTTTGAAATGATTATCGATCCTGATAACAATTATCGCTATTTGGCTTCTTATGGAAACTTAAGAATCACTAGAGCCAATTTTGACGGAACTGGAGAAATAACACTTTTTAATACTGCTCTTTATTCTCCAAATCCACCATTTCAGGTCACGATTAATCAAAACCAAGGCAAAATTTATTGGACTGATTGGGCAGCAAATACTGCTAATATTTTTTGTGCCAACTTAGATGGAACAGGAACACCTGTAGCAATTGCTACAGGACTCAATTATCCAACTGGAATGCAAATTGATAAAAATACGGGAAGACTTTTTGTTTATTTCGGATTAAATGCTCCAGCAAGTCTTGCTAGAACTACAACTGATGGAAATTGTAGTCCGATTACCTTAACTACTATTGCTAATACTGGCTTAGCTTTAGCTTACAACTTAACGATCGATCCTCCTGGAGATCGTCTCTTTTTTGTTGATTTCAACTCGCAAACGATTCGTAAAATTGATACTGATGGAACAGATCTAGTGACCCTTCGTACTCTTACCGCCCCTGGGGATCAGATGCGAGATATTGTTTATAATAAAAACACTGATAATCTTTTTTGGGTTCACACTAATGGTGTCATTCAAAGAGCTTTGGCAAGTGGGGTAGGAGGAATTACAACTGTTGTAGCAAGTGGTTTTGCTGACAGTCGTTCCATAGATATCTGTGTTGATGATGCTCCTCCAAGGTTAACGAGTTTTTATTCTACGACACCGAATGGATCTTATGGTACAGGTTCACAGATTGTAATTAGAGCTGTTTATGATGAGGCAGTTATTCCTGGTGGAACCCTAACAGTGACACTCAGTAACGGTGCCGTTGTAGTCTTAAATAATATTAATGGTAATGAAATTTCCGGTGTTTACACGATTGGAACTTCTTGTAGTGGTCAAGATACCGCGGATCTAACTGTGGTAAGTATTTCCGCTGAATTAGTTAGTGATTCTAATAATAACGATCGCGTTAATTCGCCAGTGCCAGCTAGTCCTAATAACTTGGGTGATACTTCTAATATTTCTACAAATGTTTCCTTTCCTAATTGGCCAGCTCCTCATGGGATGACTCATTATTACTCATTTGGTTTTGAATCTACTTTTACACCATCTGTTCCTGGAACTTATCAATTACCGAGTGGTGATGATTTTGATGATTATTTGGGTCGCAACCAAACTCAAAAGGATCAAAAACGAGACGCGGCTTACGATTTCTTTCTAAGTCAGTATGGACTTGATTTTGCCAATGATGGAGTTGTCGAGCCCGAAGGGATTTTTATCTATGAGAATGCTGTGCCGAAGGTATTATTAAGACATATAAGTTATGATGATGATTTTGGAGCAAAAATTAGCGCCGCTAGTGGTTACCTTTTAGATGACTCACTTGGGACTTATCGTGCAGGTATATACCAAGTAATTACTTATGATACTGGATTGGGTGGCACTAATTTAACCGGAGCATGGGGTGGCGCTGGAACGCTTGTGCCTTTTGGAACTGTTCTGGAGTATGGTGAATATGAACTTGATCTATTCTATAAATGTTTTGACGGAATTGATTTTGATCAGGTTCTTAATCAAAGCACATTAGTAACTTTTCAAAGCCAAAAACCTAGTCTGGCAGATTTTAACCAAGAGAATCAAGGTCAGTTTTTAGATACTCCACAATTATTTGAATATGATATTATTGACTCAACTAATCCTAGCTTAATTGGGGGAGAAATTACTGGAAGAACTGAGATTCGTCAGGATTCAATAACGGATCAAGTTACTGCTATTTCAAATATTACTTTAACAGTCCTTCCATAGTACTCTAAATCATTAAGATCTTTCACTTGCAATTATTTATAGCTTAGCTGATATTTACTTCCACCTTCGCTAAAGCTTCGGAGGACAAGCTGGCGCGATAAAGTGCCAGTTTTTTATGTACGCTTCGCGTACATTTTTTGGTGCAGAGGCGCAAGCTAATGCAAACAATCCGCACCCTGCTAGAAGTTATCATGCTGCTAGAAGTTGTTAATGGCAGGGGCGTGATAAAATATCAGTATTTATTAGTACGCTTCGCGTATATTTTTTGGAGCAGAGGCGCAAGCTAATGCAAACAATCCGCACCCTGCTAGAAGTTATCATGCTGCTAGAAGTTGTTAATGGCAGGGGCGTGATAAAATATTAGTTTTTATTAGTACGCTTCGCGTACATTTTTTGGAATATTTTATGTGGAACTCAGTTAAAGAATACTCGGATATTCTATTTGAAATTTCTGGTGGTGAAATGCCGCAAGGAGTTGCCAAGATTACAATTAATCGCCCTGAGCGACGCAATGCTTTTCGTCCTGAAACTGTAAACCAATTACAAGAAGCTTTTATGGCTTGTTGGTCTAATCCTGCGGTAAAAACTATTATCTTAACAGGAGCAGGTGATATGGCTTTTTGTGCAGGAGGAGATCAGAAAATTAGGGGGCATGCTGGATATAGAACCGAACAAGGTGGAGAAACTCTAAATGTTTTGGAACTTCAAAGAATTATTCGGACAATCCCAAAGCCAGTCATTGCCATGATCGCTGGATTTGCGATTGGTGGTGGGCATGTTTTGCATGTGATTTGTGATTTAAGCATTGCTGCGGATAATGCAATTTTTGGTCAAACGGGGCCTAAGGTTGGTTCTTTTGATGGTGGATTTGGGGCAAGCTACTTAGCTCGAATTGTTGGTCAGAAAAAAGCTCGAGAGATTTGGTATCTTTGCCGGCAGTACAATGCTGCTGAAGCTTATGAAATGGGCTTAGTGAATAAAGTTGTTCCTTTAGCTGAATTAGAACAGGAAGTATTAGATTGGTGTAAGGATATTGTGAAACATAGCCCAACTGCACTAAGATTATTAAAGTCTTCATTTAATGCTGAGCTTGATGGACAAGCTGGTATTCAGGAACTTGCCGGGAATGCTACAATGTTGTTTTACCAAACAGCCGAAGCACAAGAAGGGCGAGATGCTTTCGTGCAAAAACGAAACCCTGATTTCTCAAAATTTTAAACATTTTTAGACGTTGAAACTAATTGATTTAGAAGCATATTTAGTCAGCAATCCAGTTAAAACGATTTTACTTCATCTGGAAAATTCACTTACCTATGTTGAATTGATTCAATATTTAGGTCAGAAAGATTTAAATTTAATTTTTTTAAATCCGCGGGAATTAGTAACTAAGATTTACGAAATCAATTCACAGCAAAGGTTAGATTTAGTAATAACAAATTTATCTGATTTGGAAGGGATCGACTCACTTAAACCTGAGAAAATCTTTCTACCACGTCATGTTGATCAAGAAACACAACCTGAATTTAAAGCAAGAGTTTCAATTTTAAGCTCTGGTACTGAGAATTTAAAGCTTTGGACATTTAATCTTAAAGATCTGTTTTTACGGGCTAAGTTATTTGTTGATCACTTTGAATTAGGAAATGCAAATTTCATCCTATCAATTTCCTTTGCTTCAATTGCCGGCTTAAATCTTCTGCTTCGAGCTTGGCAGTCACAGGGGAGTATTGAGTTTGAATTAGAAGAGGCCCTTAGTTTTGAAGATACGGTAGTCTCTTTATTTCCAACTCAGTTAAGGCTTTGGCACAAGAGTAATCTTGATTTGATTCAGAAGTTAGAAGCAGCACAAATTATCTTTCTTGGTGGTGAGCCACTAGACCCAGTTTCTGAAAAAATTATCCAAGACTATAACCTACCAGTCGTTTTAACCTATGCCCTAACCGAGGCTGGCGGAACAGTTGCTTGTAAAAACATTTTCGAAGATTTTTATCAAGGTTTACCTGAATATACTTTTAAGATTGAAAAGCAGGAGGATGTGTCACTTCAAAATTCTGGGCAATTAATTATTGAGCGCTTAGAGCATGATCATAAAATTACAATACCGACAAATGACTTTGTGGAGTTAATTTCAGATTCTCAAATCAAATCAATTAGCCGAAAAAAAACATTTGTAAATCGCGGTGGTTTTAAATTTGAATTAGGATTTTTGGAACGCAAAATTAGCCAGGAATTTGAATTTCAGCATCTGACTTGCCTCAAATTTTCTGATGATAGCTTTGGGGAACGAGTTATTTGTTTTTACCAAGGTGTAGCTAACGTCCAAGAGCTAGAAGAATGGTCTAAGGCTAACTTGGCAGTTTATTTGCAACCTGAGTTTCGTGAAGTTCTAGACTGGCCTGTTTTATGTAATGGGAAAACGAACCTAAGAGAGCTTAATCCCTAGCTTTTTAAGACTTTTAGATCTTTTTGAATCGCTTTATTTCGTCTATAATCTAAAGCTTATATCCTTTTCTACCGATATTTAAATATGCTTTTCAGGTTTTTAGTTTTTCTTGGTCTTTCGCTGACATTCTCTATCAATGTAATGGCGCAGGCTTGTATTGGGGGGGTGGATACTTCCAGAAATCAGACGACACCAGCGGGATTAACTAATTTTTTTGTTTTGTCATCGGAAGATACTTTTAACGATCCAGCTTTAAATACATTTGATCCTACGGTTAATACTGAAATTGATGGTGATCGTTTTGATATTGATATCATGTTACGAAATGTTGCCTCACAGGTTGCTCAAAGACAATTAGCCTTAGATTATTTTCTTAACCAATTTGGTGTAAGTTTTAGTACTTTGGTAGCAGCAGACTCAGGACATACGCAAAAGAGTTGGGGCAGTAATGATGGTAATTGGTTACTTCTTCATTACACAATCGAGCCAAGATATAATCAAAGAATTGTATACTCTGGAGGTGAAACAGTACCAACCGATGGTTGGGAGGTTAATCAAGGGTATTATCGAATGATGGCTATTTCAGATACGGCAACAACTAATGGAGCTTGGGGTGATGCGGCAACTCGGACTGTGCAGCAGTTCACATTCGCCGACTATGGTGAAATGAGAATTCAAAAACGACTTCCCTGCGTTACTAGTGGATTTCAAACATCTACAATTGATTTAAACTACGAAACTATTAGGCCAACTTTTCCTGATGTACTAGCAAACTATGGAAGTGCTTATGGGTATCAAGGAACACGAGCTAATATTGATTACAATATATATAGAGAATCTACTGCTCTGACGGGTAAGGCTCGTGGGAGACTAGAACTGAAAGCTGAATCCGGCGATGACTACACTGCCCAAGTTAGAATGGTCTTAAAGCTAAGCTAAAAACTAACCTTGTTAGGGGACTTACTTTTCCCCAATCAATTTTAATCTTGCTTTAGCAGCGCGTTCTGCCATCTTTGCATATAGTTCTGGATCCTCTGTCTTAAAATGTAATTCTGGAAAAAGAGCTCGATATTCTGCTCTTTCGCACTGATAGCCAGTTGGTTGATAGCGATAATCTGGTCTCCAATCTCCTTGCGCAATTAAGTCTCTGGTTAACGTCGCTAGATCTGATCTTCCATTTGCCCCTGGTTTTAAGTCTTCTCGGATATTTGTGCTATGAGAAACAAATTCTGCTAATCGGTTTTCATAACTAGGTTTCAAATAGCCTGTAGAACCTTGATAACTTACAAATGCATGGTAGATTTGATTTTCTACACTCTTTTTAAATTCAACAGGATCAACGATCTCCCAAGCTTGATCTAATTTTAACAAAACATCGGCACGTTCTTTCCAAATTTCGCGATGAAGTTTAAAAAGATTTACTGATGCTGAACTATCTTCTCTAAAAGGCTTCAAGTCTGGTGATTCAATTCTAGAAAGCTTTAGATCATAATCAACGAGTTTATCATACAAACCATTCAAGTCAGATCCACTAAGGTCAATCTTAGAAAATCTTGCGGGAGCTTCGCAGACAGTTTTAATTTGCTGTTTCTTAGTTGCTTGTTCATTAGGATCTATTTGTTCTAGTTTGTCTGCTAAGCTGTCATAAGGGGTCTTATGGATTAAGTCACCTATGGAGAGTCGTCCATTTTGATGATTTAGAGCTAGGGCCGATCTAAAGCTTGGAGTTAGCTTAGCAAGATCTATTATTCCTGCCACGAGGGTATCGGCAACATCTCCCGTCAGAATAAATCTTTCCAATTTTACCCAAGCTCTCGCCGAGCGTATTGGCTCTATCGTCCCTGAAGTTAGAAAGTGACCTAAATCTTTGAGCAATTCAGCTGGCTTAATCGGGGAATGTATAAGTGTATCCATAATTTCCTAAACTAATAAGTATAAAAGGAGTTATTAGCAAACTAAAAAACAATGTGATATTTTACAGGGAAAAACAATTATTATGATTATAACCTTATTTTTTTATACCTAAAAATTCATCTTTCATCTGTTCTGTGACTGCACGAAATTGTCCAAGTCGTTGATAAGTGAAACCGTCGCGTTCTAGAATTCGTGATTTTTCAGGAAGATATTGAACTGTCCCAAATTCTTTTCCACTTAAAGATCCAAGCACAACAAATAATTCTGGTCTATTTTGGTCTTGATAAATTGACCATTTTAAACCATCAACACTACTGTCAGGTGCATTTTCGCAGACCATCACCCGTTTGGATTCAAGGCCTTCAAGGAACTTAAGAGCTTGGGAAGTTTGGCTGTTTCTAAATCCGACACGACTTTTCCAAGTATTAAGAAACGCTTCTGGACTAAATGGTAAGCGCCCGCTTGGAGATTCTAAACAAAATAAACTTGTCATGTGTTGGAAAATATTTGAATTGGATAATATTGTATAACTAATTAATTCTTAGTCAAACTAAATTAATTATTTATAGGCTTAGGATTAATACTAATATTTTAAATCTAAAAATCACAATATTAAAGTATAAGGCTCCGAATTTAGACTTTAAGCTTGGAGAATTTGAATTTCTTAATTAACTTCTAATTAAATTAATTTATAGGATTGTTTGAGTGTTCAGCTTTATATAGTGAGTCCAAAAAGTAATTTCCGTAGGGAATTACTTTTTGGGGTTCACTATCCCCCAGAGGGACAATAAAATCATATAGTTATGATAAAAATCACAAAACTAACTTTTCAATATTCGGAAATTACTTTTTGTCATAACTATATCCGTCGTAGCTTTTGTTTTGGCGAAGCAGGAATCCAAGATTTACTTTAGCTTTAGTGACCATCTTTAATTTACTAACCAGCCTTCGCTGAAGCTTCGGCTAGGCAGGCAGTAAATTATTTTTTGTCATTAATATAATTCATGATTATTTTCGTTCCTAGATTAAGCTATAAGCAGTCAGTGTAAGTTTTTATAGGAAATTTATTCTTGGATTTACTAATTTTCAGCTGTTTAAAAAATTAAACCAAATTAAGAATTGGCTTAATTTAAAACTGTATCACTTTGTAGATTATCTAATGTTGCTAGGTGGTCTATGTTATAATGAAGTCCGCGGCTTTCTTTTCTAAGCATCGCCGAACGAATAACTAAGTTTGCAACCAGGCTAAGATTTCTTAGCTCAAGTAGATCAGAAGTTAATTTAAAATCCCAGTAGTATTGTTTAATTTCTCTTTCAAGTAAGTTACTTCTTTCTAGGGCTCGCTCTAATCTTTTATCACTACGAACGATTCCCACAAAATTCCACATAAATCGGCGAATCTCATCCCAGTTTTGAGTGATTACAACAGCTTCATTACTATCTTTGGCTGTACCAATATTCCAGGTAGGTATGCTAGGGCAATCTCCTTTACTTTCCAAATTTTCAATTGAGCGTATAGCAGCTCGATGAGCAAAAACTAAACCTTCCAGTAAGGAATTCGAGGCTAGCCGGTTTGCTCCATGAAGTCCGGTGTGAGAAGCTTCACCAGCCACATACAAATTTTCAATAGTTGTGGCGGAGTTTTCATCTACTACCACCCCTCCGCAACAATAGTGTGCTGCTGGAACAACAGGAATCGCTTGTTTCGTAATATCAATTCCAAAATTTAAACAGTTTTCATAAATGTTAGGGAAGTGTTCTTTAATGAAATCCTCACCTCGATGTCGAATATCTAATAATACATGATCTTCTCCATGAGCTTTCATTTCATTATCAATCGCTCGTGCTACAATATCTCTTGGTGCCAGCTCAGCCTGCGAGGAATATTGATCCATAAATCGCTTGCCATTAATTCTTGTTAAGATTGCGCCTTCACCACGCATTGCCTCGGTAATTAAGAATGATTTAGCTTGTGGATGATAAAGACAAGTTGGGTGAAATTGAAAGAATTCCATGTTGGCAACTGACACCCCGGCACGGTAGCACATGGCGATTCCATCTCCTGAAGCTACATCAGGATTTGATGTGTAAAGATAAACTTTTCCAGCGCCCCCTGTAGCCATCAAGACTCTTTCCGCAGTGAAGATTTCGACATGCCCTTCGGGATTTAAGACATAAGCACCTAGAACTCGATTATTCAGGTTTGTTTCAAAGTTAAGTTTGTGTGTAGTGATTAAATCTACTGCATTGTAATTTGGAAAAAAATTGATGTTGGAGTTTTTTTCGCAAGCAGCTAGTAAAGTTTTTTGAATTTCCCAACCAGTGGCATCAGCATTATGCAAAATTCTTCTTGTGGAGTGTCCACCTTCCTGATGTAATTCATAGCAAGCACTATCAGCTAAACGATCAAAATTAGCTCCAAAATCAATTAATTCTTGAACTCTTTCGGGCCCCTCTGAAACAACAATTCGGGCAATCTCGGGATTAACTAATCCAGCACCGGCATTAATTGTATCTTGAATGTGTAATTCGAAAGAGTCGTCTTCGGTTTGAACCGCGGCAATTCCGCCTTGAGCCCAGGCCGTGGATGATTCCTTAGTAGATTTTTTAAATAGTACTGCCACGGTTCCGTGTTCAGCGACTTTTAGGGCGTAAGAAAGCCCAGCTATTCCGCCACCAATAACAAGGAAATTATAATTAGAATATGAGTTACTTACTTTGGACAAAGTTTACTAATTAAATTAAAATCGTAAATATAAATATAAAACACTTAGCATTTTGGGTCTATCCCACTAAATGCAATCTACTAGACTGTAAATTTAACTAAACTTTTCAATTTATAAAATCCATGGGTATTAATTGTAGCACTCTAGCAGAAACTAAAGAACAAATGCTTAAAAAATTATCTCGTGTTGTTCCTGAGATTGAAATTCCTTACAAAGCAGAACTGGTTTTTAAGATCAATCAATTAAAGAAAGAGAAGAATGTAGTGATCCTGGGTCACAATTATATGGAGCCTGCTCTTTTTCATACTATTCCTGACATAGTAGGGGACTCCTTACAGCTTTCCAGGGAAGCCGCCAAAACTACAGCTGATATTATTATTTTTTGTGGCGTTCGCTTTATGGCCGAGACAGCCAAGATTTTGAATCCAAACAAAACCGTTTTGTTACCAACAAGAGGTAAGGCTGGTTGTTCATTAGCTGCTGCTATTACGGCTCAGGATGTTCGTGATTTAAGAGTCGCTTATCCAGGCCTGCCAATCGTAGCCTATGTGAATACTTATGCCGATGTAAAAGCAGAAATTGATTATTGTTGTACCTCAGGAAATGCCGTGAAACTTGTTCAGTCTCTGGGAGATCAAGCAATAATCTTCTTACCAGATGAGTATCTTGCTAAAAATGTTGCCGAGGAATTAGGCCGTAAAGTAGCAATTGCTAGTCCTCACAATTATCCTGAACTGAAAGATGGAGTTTCGATTATTGGGTGGAAGGGGTGTTGCGAGGTACATGATAAATTCACAGTTGAAGATATTCAGATAGCGCGAAAGCAATATCCCGATGTTGTCGTAATTACACATCCGGAATCCCGACCTGAAGTAGTTGCAGCCTCTGATTTTAGTGGTAGTACCAGTGTGATGAATTCTTACGTTAAAAATTCCCCGGCAAGTAGATTTTTGATTTTAACAGAATGTAGCATGGGGGATAATATTATTGCTGATAATCCAGATAAGGAAGCACTACGCATGTGTCATGTCAGATGCCCCCATATGAACCAAATTACTTTGGAAGACACCCTCTATGCCTTAGAACATAACAAGACCGTTATTACCATTCCGGAGGATATTAGGATTAGAGCGCTAAGATCAGTGGAAAGGATGCTAGCCATTGGTTAAGGAATTAAATTAAGATATACTGTCTCACGTTTTAAGATTGCAACTATTCTTCATAGTTCAGAATCAGAAACAATTTCCTTTAAATAGTAATAATATAATTATATGAGTAAGTTAGCAGAGGCAGTTGTTTGCCTTTCAATATCATCATTCACTAAAGTTTCAAGAACAGGACTTAAATTTCGAGCAGAGCCTCGAAATTCTGCGGGTGAAATAATCCTTACCGTTGAGAAACCTAGTGGCTTCGCTACTCTAACTTTTGGGATCGATGGAAAGTTATTGCCTGAAATCAGAGCGCATGTGCAAGCTGATACCATAAACGATCTTAAGCAACTGCCAAAAGGCAAAGTTTGTTTTGGTACACATGGACCAGAGCTAATTGAGCAGGCAGATTTAGATTTACGAAGACCCCATCGAATTTTTAAGTATTAACTTAAATTATATTTGATTAAGCTCCTTAAATAAAATATATTTTACAATGTAGTTTAGTAACAAGTTGTAAATGTTTGTATTGCCAGATCATTCTCTACTCAGCAAATCTCCCTTAACATCCATTCCAAAATTTTCAGATATTACCGATTCCTCTCATTTAATCGCTCTGTATAATGAAGACTTTATTCCTTTTTGTAATCAGTACCTTCCAATTATCGAAAAAAAATTAGCTGAGTACAAAATTAATGCTGGTTATTCAATTGATAGTGGTGAATTCTCGATTAGAAGTGGAGTGCGAGAACATGATCAACTAATTTTAGAAAAATTATTTGAAAACTTTGTTACGGCTAAGAATGAAGGTAATTTAGCACCAGATGGTAGGTTAAGGGTATTAGAAATTGATGCCGGTTATTCATACTCCCGCGAGGCGGAAAGTGCTAGTGCGGCTTGGTTAGCAAGATGGTTAGCTACTAGATTTTCAGAACTTGAAGTTGTTATTTCTGGAACTACTCGTCTATTTGACCGCTCACTGGAGAAAGGAGTCTTTAATTTGGCAGATGCTATTTATCTAGACTGCTCTGATTTTGATCGAGTAGCTATTACAAATTGTAATTTTATTTTTGCGCGTCAGTTTTATTCTACAATCCAACAAGAGACTGTTTCTCAAAGAGAAAGTCCTCTAAATAATGATTTTATTAAGGCAAGTTTTAGTAAAGAATGGTTGAAAGCTGATTCCGCTACCTTTGAATTTGAACGTCATTCTGTTTTAGAAACAATTGATCGAGAAGATCAAGAGCGATCGATTCTTAAAGGTAGTAAGTATTTTGTTAAGCAGAATATTATGCCGATCAGAAACTTCGAAATGACAGAATTGCAGTCTGGATTAAGTACCGAAGAGATTTTCTTATTCCTTAACCGCAGTCTGGGATTTGGTGGATCCGCCGTGATTAACATCAGCCCGAATAGCGATCCTTTAATTGTGAAGTTTGAAGAACTACCTACAATTCTGAACCGTTCTAATATTCTAATTTCAGGAATTAAATAATTTCTTTTATATTTATAAAGAAAAGAGAGTAGATTTCCGCTTTTTGGCTTCTTTGTTTAATGCCTAGTTTCAATAACTTAGCGCTACTATCTAATTCTGAATCCCGTTAAATAGTTCTTACATCTAAAATGGCTAATGTGTTATAAGGCTATTCATGGAATTTAATCTAGAAACAATTTTTTGGATCTCGGCAGTTGTCGGATCGACATTTTTTATCTTAAAAACTGCTGCAATGTTTTTAGGAATGGGGGACCAATTCAATATTGACATTGATGATGGTAGTGATCTGCATGGTTTAGATAATGCTGGGGCAATAATTGCTTTTAAGTTCTTATCACTTACTGGAATCACTACTTTCTTAATGATGTTTGGTTGGGGTGGATTAGTTGCTATCAAACAGTATCAGTTGAGCTTGGCAGCAGCTGTCATTTTAGCAATTGTAATTGGTGTGATTGCAGTCTTGATCATCGCCATGGTTTTTAAATATGCCATGAAATTGCACAGTGGCGGAGCCGAATTTTCAGAGAAAGATATAATCGGGCTTTCGGCCGAAGTATATTCACGAATTCCTGTGGAAGGCACAGGTCGAATTCAAATAAATGTCGGTGGATTAATTAGAGAAATGGATGCAAGTAGTGCTGAGGGGATAGAAATAGCCTCACATCAGAAAGTTGAAGTTGTCAGCTTATTAAGTCCTGATACTGTTTCGGTAAAAGTCTTACCTACAGAAAAATAAATTTTAAACAGTAAGCTTTTAGCGCTAGGTTGAATAGCTTGCATAAAACTTAACCGATTAGAGTTTGAGTGAAGGTCGAATTTAAATATTTAACAAAAACGCAGGTGTACTAGAAGTACAACAGCCTGTCCTCCGTAGCTTTTGCGAAGGTGGAAGTATTTTGCTAAATATTTTCTTTCGAGATTCGCCAAAGGCTAAACGGTGACTTTAAGGAAAAAAAATGACTCTTTGGTTAATTGTTGGATTTGTTGTAATTGCATTTGTTTTTATTGTGTTTGTTGCCTCGCGCTATGTTCGTTGTCCAGGTAACCAAATTCTTGTGGTCCAAGGTAAGGTTGGAGAAGGACAAGCTGTTAAATGTTATCATGGGGGCGCTACATTTGTTTGGCCTTTAATTCAACAAGCTTCATTTTTGGATTTAACACCATTAACAATTAATATTCCTCTAAAAGGCGCGCTGTCCTTACAGAATATTCGGGTGAACGTACCTAGCACCTTTACAATCGCAGTTGATACTAGTCGTGAGACCATGAACAATGCTGCTGTTCGATTGCTTGATTTAGGGCCTCGTGAAATTGAGTTAATGGCAAATGAAATTATTTTTGGTCAGCTTCGTTTAACAATTGCTTCTCTACGAATTGAAGAAATTAACCAAGATCGGGAAAGATTTTTAGAGTCAATTAAAAACAATATTGATCCGGAACTTCGTAAGATTGGTTTATATTTAATTAACGTAAACATTACGGATATTACTGACGAGTCTGGTTATATTGAGAGTATTGGTAAGAAAGCCGCGGCAACAGCAATTAACCAAGCTAAAATCGACGTTGCCGAACAAGAGAAGAAAGGAGAAATTGGTAAGTCTGAAGCCGACCGCGATCGTCGCGTTCAAGTTGCCATGTTTGATTCGCAAGCAGTTGAAGGAGAAAATAACGCTAAAGCTAAGATTGCCGATTACAATGCCGAATTAGAAGAGCGTGAAGCTATTGCCCATCAGAAAGGTGAAGTCGCCAATCAAAAAGCAATCACTGAAATTCAAATTGAAAAAGCTAAAGCAGAACATCGTCGGTTGGAAGCTGAAGAGATTGTTCAAATGGAAATAGATAAACGTAAAATTGAAATCCAAGCTGAAGCTGAAGCTCAAAAACTTCGGAAGGAAGCTTCCGGGGAGGCCGATTCTATCTTGTTGGTTCAAACTGCTACAGCAGAAGGTATTCAGAAAGTTCTTGATGCTAAAGCAGAAGGTTACAAGCGACTTGTTTTGGCCTGTTCTAATGATCCAAAAGAAGCAGCGACAATGCTTCTTGTTGAGAAATTAGAAGAGATTGTAAAACTTCAAACTGAAGCTATTCGAAATATTAAAATTGATAAGATTACTGTTTGGGATAGTGGTAATAGTGAAAAGGGAAGCTCTACTGCTAACTTTATGAGCAGTATGGTTAATTCTTTACCTGCTCTCCATGATGTCGCCGGAATGGCAGGGATTGATCTGCCTAAATACCTAGGTAAAGTTCAGGAAGAAAAATCTGCCGCTTCTCGTTTAGATGTAACTCCATAATTAAATTATCTAGCGAGATTTGCTTTGCAAATCTCGCTAGATTAATCTTCCCTTCGCAGAATTCTATTTTGAAGAAAGTTTAGGTAAGCACTGTTTAAATCAATTACAGACTTAGCTGCATTTGCCCGAGCACAAATTTTCTCCACAACTTGAGGATCTATTTTGGGCGTATGCTCGGGATCAAAATCTGCACTAAAAATCATTTGGTTAACTAATCCCACAAGTTTTCTTAGTCCTTTAATGTCCATGTAGGGCTCAAAATTTAAGTCGCCATGAATTGCGGGAGTTGTCGAGTAAACAGACTGACCTGTTAAGTAAGCAAAGAAATCAGCACTAAGACTGATAAGTTTTGGATTATTACTATTTGCCATTGATAAAATTAAACGAGATAGACGTTGGGGGGAAGTGAGATCTGAAGGTTTGGCTAAATATCCCTCGGCATTAAATTTCTCAATCCATTTTCCAAGTTGATCAGGTGTGGGATTAAAAGCTTGGATACGATAAATTCCGGGAAGTCCTTTGTTCACAGCATATTTACCCATTAAGTGACGAGTAAAAGTCATCAGTTCTCGCACCGCATTTGAGTTATTAGTCTGTTGATAATTTGAAAGTTCTAAATAGGCCAGCTTATCTAGAAACTCTGGGTTATTACGATTCTGAATAAACGATCCCACAATTCGAATGTTTTCTAGATTTGTTCGCAGGATTAAATCGCTAACTTGTTGTGGTTCATGATAAAAATCTAATTGCCTGCGATTAATTATTTTGGCACGAAAGATTTTTACTTTTTTTAAATCAATTGTTCCGGTTAGAGGAATTTGGAATTTGATAATCCAGGCAAACCGAGCTTGCCCCTCTAGTAAGCTAGTTTCTTTTTCGACATTATCTCCAATCATTGGTTGGTGACCATGACTACCATAGAGTGTGTATCCAAAACGACTAGCATTTCTAATTAAAGGATCATCTAAACTCAGATTAAAGTAGGGGGTAATGTCAGCAAATCCAACGTAGACTTCAAAGTGATCGCGCTTAGAGCGAACATAAAGTACATCATCATAATCACCATAAACTGGGAGATCCTGCTCGTCTCTTACTCCATCAGAGTCGATTGAAATGAAAGGTAATTCCTGCAAATCGACAAATTTAAGTTTATGCCGATAAAAATTAACTGGCTTAACAGATTCAATAAATAGTTTTTGATAAAGTTCATTGGCCTCATCACTTGATATTCGATAATCAAATTCAGCCGGGCTTTTCATAATTCGAAAAAAAGCCATCTGATCGGGAATCAAATTAATTTTTCGCAAATTAAAAGCCTTCACTAGTTGGCGGTTCTCTTCCAAATCGGGAAGTTCGATCGCATATATTTTTAACTTTTGTTTGGTCTTGGGATCACTTACTTGGTATGTTTTAATGCTAAGTCCAATTGCCTCAGTTAATTGTAATCGAAGGTCAATCACTTGTTGATCTTCCCGTGATTGGCGACGAAATCCGAAGGTTGATAAGCCTAGTTGATTTTGGAGATCCCTTGGTAACCGCATTATTATGATTATAAGCGATTTACTAATTCTTCGGAACTATTTTTTATTAATCACGGGATTAATTAAACAATAAGTGATTAATGGTAAGTGACTAAAAATAAATCAGCCTCGTTAGTCTTGATTTGAAAATCTTTTAGGTCCGCTGGTACCAAAACCGCTTGTCCAGGAGGGATTGGATAAACTTCATAATCAATAAGGATACTGGCTTCTCCAGATAAGCAGAAGAGCAATTGAGGATTTCCATCGGTTGCAAATAACTGGTCAACTGTCTTAGCAAATTTCCCAATCTTAAAAAAACCATTATCGGGAGTTTGGTAGAAATTTAAATCAGATTTGCCAGTGATTGTTAAAATCTTTGCTTGATGTTCTTGAAAATCTAGCATTGAAAGCAGTGTTTCTTGATCAATATATTTATTTGTTAGACCACCGCGCACTACATTATCCGATGGTGCCATACATTCTAATAGTTCGCCTTTCAGGTAAGCATGTGGGATGTTGGAATCGATATAGAGAGCCTCACCTGGTTGAACCGTAATAAAATTAAGTAAATAAAAACAGAAGACTCCAAGATCTCCATCGGGATATTGTTTTTTTAATTTGATGATTTCTAATTCTAACTCAGAAGGCACTTCTTTCTGGGTAAGTCTTAGTATTAAACTTTTTGAAGCTTGCTTAACAAGGTTTGGATCTGCGGTTACTAGTTCTTGGTAAATCTTTTGATAACTAAGATCCGCTAGTTTTTTAAGTATTTCTTGATATTCAGGTACAAAATCTTTGTGTTCCGGATTCAAAAAATTAGTAATTTCAGTAAGCGGTCTAAATCCATAAAGTAATTTAACTGGAGAAATGGCGATACCTACTTCCGGTTTTGGAAATTTGTCAGGATAGTTTCTCGGATCTTTAGCGTGTAGGAGTGGGGCCCTCTCGCCATCGGGATGTGCTTGGATTGAAAGAGCCTCACTTACAGATAATAATTTAAATAGGAACGGAAGATTTTTACCAAATTTTTCTAGTACTTTAGTTCCTAGGATCTGAGGATAAGTCTCAATTTCTTCTAATAAATTCTTGCTGGTCTGAGAGATTATAGCTGGAGCCTTTGGATGCGTGCCAAACCAAAGCTCGGCGAATTTGCCTGAGGCAGACTTGTATCCAAAATTTGCAGAGATGATAGATGTGGAGTCCTTGCCCCAATCATATTCTTGAACAATGCCCTTTAGTTGAATTATTGATGAGCGCTTAGCCATAATATTTGGAAATGAATGCTTAGACTGCAGTTATCTAAGATTAATAATAATCCTAAGCTCTTGAAAACGCAAAAAATACCACATTCAAAAAGTGTTGATCCACTAAAAAGACTTTAATTTTACTTACTTAAAGAATTATTATAAAAGGATGCAAGCAAAATCTGTGCCAATAAGTACAGACGCTAACATTTTAAAAATTGACTATCTGTGAAACAAAACGAAGAAATCCGTAATATCGCCATTATTGCCCACGTTGACCATGGGAAAACAACTTTAGTAGACTTTCTGTTCAAACAGAGTGGATTGTTCCGTGAAAACCAAAACGTGGAAGAACGTGCCATGGATAGTGGTGACTTAGAAAAAGAGCGTGGGATTACAATCACCGCTAAGAACTGTTCCGTAAAACGCGGTAAAACAAAGATCAATATTCTTGATACGCCAGGTCACGCCGATTTCGGTGGTGAAGTAGAGCGAGCTCTGATGATGGTGGATGGAGTTATTCTGTTAGTGGATGCTGCGGAAGGTCCGCTTCCACAAACTCGATTCGTACTTAAGAAGTCTTTAGAAAGAGGTCTTCCGATTATTGTTGTTTTAAACAAGATTGATCGCCAAGATGCCAGGCCTGCTGAAGTATTAAATGAGATTTATGATTTGTTTATTGATCTTGATGCTAATGAAGATCAATTAGATTTCCCAGTGCTTTACGCGATTGCTCGTGAGGGTATTGCCAAGCGTAATTTGACTGATGAAAGCGTCAATTTAGATCCGCTTTTTGATGAAATTATTAATTACTTACCAGCCCCTAAGTATGACGAAAATGAGCCTTTTGGATTGCTTGTAGCTAACGTTAGTTATTCAGAGTTTCTTGGTAAATTAGCAATCGGTCGTATCTCTAATGGAGTTATTAATCCCGGAGATAAATTAGC
This sequence comes from Bdellovibrionota bacterium, assembly GCA_041740355.1. Taxonomy (GTDB): domain Bacteria; phylum Bdellovibrionota_C; class UBA2361; order UBA2361; family CALJRW01; genus JANNBC01. The sequence continues at coordinate 30,684 of JBGSMD010000009.1, read as the reverse complement.
TAGAATTGATGAAAGTGATCAAGTAACTAATCTTAAGTCTGTTGTAGTACAGGTTTATGAAGGAATCGGTATTAAGAAATTAGATACAACTGCGGCAGCGGGGGAAATTGTAGTAGTTTCTGGTATGGAAGATGTCAAAATCGGAGATACTATTTGTTCAGCGGAAAATCCAAAAGTCATTACAAGAATTTTAATTGATCCACCAACTGTATCCATGAAATTTTTTGCTAATACTTCACCGCTATGTGGTCAAGAAGGTACTATTGTACAAGCTCAAAAAATTGGTGATCGCTTAATGAAAGAGTCGCTTTATAACGTAGCTCTTAAAATTGAAAAAAGTGAAGACGATGATTCTTTTGTAGTTAAAGGCCGTGGTGAACTTCAAATGGCGATCTTAATTGAAACTATGCGTCGTGAAGGTTTTGAATTAACGGTTGGTCGACCAGAGATTATTTTCAAAGAAGAAAATGGCTTGCGTCTTGAGCCAATTGAACATTTGATGATTGACTGTGGTGAAGAGCACGTTGGTGTAATTAGTGAGAAGCTATCTAAGCGTAAGGGGCGAATGTCTAACCTTGTAAATCATGGTTCAGGTCGTGTTCGTTTAGAGTTCTCTGTACCATCGCGTGCTTTAATTGGATTCCGTAATGAGTTTATGACAGACACCAAAGGTAACGGTATGCTGAATTCTTACGTAGAAGGTTATGAAGAATACCGCGGAGATTTTGAAAGTCGTCAAAATGGCTCATTAGTTTCTGATAGAGCTGGTGTAGCAGTTGCTTACGGTTTATTCCATTTAGAAGATCGTGGAAGAATGTTAGTTAGTCCTGGGGATGCTGTTTATGAAGGGATGATCATTGGTGAGCACGCTCGTTATAATGACCTTAACGTAAACCCATGCAAAGCTAAGAAATTAAGTAACATGAGAACGGCGGGTAAGGATGATAACATTTTACTTACTCCGGTAACTAAGATGAGCTTAGAAAGAGCTATCGAATTAATTCGTGAGGATGAATTAGTAGAAGTTACACCTAAAAATGTTCGCCTACGAAAAAAACATCTTTCTCCAAACATGAGAAAAGATCGCTTGTAGTAGTAAATTCTATAGCTAGCATTGCTAGCTATAGAATTCTGTCTATTCAGGTTTTAAGTTATGAGAAATATTAGAATCTTATTAACTGCATTTGCCGTAATTGTTTCAGCAATATTCTACATCTTTTCAGCTTTTATTGTTGTAGATTTTTACTATTTTAAATATTTTTCTGTAACTTCTGAGGGAATTGTAACTTCAATTGAGATTCCCGAAACGCATTCCGATCGAGTACCAGGTAAGCAAAACAGTCCAAATAATAATATTGCTTCCAATACGGATCCTAAGAATATTACCATAGAATATCCACCACATTATCAAATTGATTTTCAAGACCGCAATCAACAACAGGTTCGAGGGGTTTTAGTGGGTGAAATTGGTCGACCAATTTATAAAACGGGGGATGTTGTGAAGTTTTCGTACCTTAATAGTAATATTCAAAAACTCAGACAGATTGAATTAGAGAATCCTTGGAGAAGAGTCGGGATCTATTTACTGATTGGATTTATTTTATCTGCTTTATGCCTAAGAACCAGTTTCAAGAAGCGAGTTAGTTACTAATCTTAGTTATTTCTTTCTTAACTTGAAACTATTACATAAAATGAGTTTCATTTTAATACTGCCTAATTGGATATTCTTAGGAGGCTCAAAGTTCAGGTTAAGCTTTATAAAAAAATGAAATCACCATTAGAATAATTATTCTTATCAAAAATTAAAAAAAACAAAAACTTAACTAATTTTCAATTCAAGTCGAAGAATAAATCATAATTATACGATCATCCTAATAAGACTTTTAAAATGCCTAATTTACTTCAGAAAGATTCTGGTTTCACCTTAGTGGAACTTTTAGTTACCGTGGCCATAGTTGGTATACTAGCATCAATGGGAGTAGGTCAGTATAATGAATTTAGTGCCAAGGCAAATGATGCTATTGCTGCAGTAGCTGTTAAAAGTCTTTATACTGCAATGAACGCAGGGAAGTTTCAAGAAGCATTTGAGGGGTCTAGTGGAGCTCGTGCTTTTGGCGTAGGGTTTTTACAAAGTGGAACGGATCGAGGGCAAGGAAGTGTTCCTAATTCACTAAACTTTTCAGTTGAAGAACTCTATCCTGGTTATGTTAACAATCCAGATATTAGGGCAGTAGGAATTTTTAGTACGGTAACTAACGCACCTAATAATATTCAAATGTATGCCGCCACAACACATTGCAAGGGTTCAGCATCAAATGTAACAATTCCCGAAAGCCAAGAAGAAGATGGAAATATAAACCCAGAATATTCATACCTGACAAGAAGAAGATTTGTTATTACCTCACAAATAGGTTCATTTGACTCTATGTCCGTAGCTCCATATCCATGTGATTAGATTATTTGATGAATACTTACTAGTTTTGTTTTTAAGCAGTTTCACTTAGTTAATATAGATCACGTCAAAAAATGCATTATTCCTACCTCACAACAAAAAATTGATTGTTAGAATTTTGAGTAACATTATACTTGAGAAAATTTAGAACGGTCATTTTGAGAATAGCCAAGAAAACTAGCTAGGAGATTTGCTTGTATCTCTACTTACTATATTTAAGTTAAGTTTTTTAAATTACCATAAGTTATCTGACTAATCTTAGAATATTCATTCAGACTAACGATATAGTAAGATAAATATTCAACTTATTTAGTAATTTAGACGAATATTAAATACATATACATTTTGCCAATTTAATTCTAATTCTTAATGTCTAATTACTTTCAGATAGATTCCGGTTTCACATTAGTGGAACTTTTAGTTACAGTAGCTACAATCGGAATAATGGCAGCAATTGGAGTTAGTCAGATGGAGGAATTTCGAGCCAAGGCACATGACGCTAGTGCTGCGGTAGCGGTTAAAAGTCTTTATACCGCAATGAATGCAGGAAAATATCAAGAAGCTTTTAGGGGTAATAGTGGTGCTGGCTCATTTAGTGTAACTTTTTTGCGAAGTGGAACCCAACGCGGACAGGGGAGTGTTCCAAATGCACTTAATTACTCAGTTGAAGAACTTTTTCCCGGTTATGTTAACAATCCAGATATCAGAGCAACAAGTTCTTTCAGTAAGGTGATTAACACACCAAATAATATCCAATTCTATGCCTCGGTTTATCATTGTAAGGGTTCGTCTGAAATGGTAAACATTCCAGAAAGCGAAGAAGGTGACGGCAGTATAAATCCTGCATATTCATACCTTTCCAGAAAAAGATTTACAATAAGTTCGCAAATCGGAAGTTCTAGTACAATGACGCTTCCATTTTCAAACTGCGATTAGATAATCCTGTTGCACTTAGGTAATAAAAAATTATATTGGAACAATTGAAGGGTAAGATTTAGTAGAAATCATCTGTTCACTACCAACGCAAATACGCAACATTTTTCTAAATCTTAGAAAGACACTCTCTTGGATATAGGGAATATTATATTTCTTACAAAGTGCTTTAACATCTGGTTGCACTTCTCGGTATTTAAGCATCGGTAAATCTGGAAAGAGGTGATGCTCGATCTGATAATTGAGCCAGATTTGCATGTAGTCTTGCAATTCTTTACCACAATTATAATTAACTGAGGTTAAGACCTGTGTTAAGTAAAACTCCTCTTTATTGTCATAGTGAAATTCATAACGATGTAAATCCTCGCCCGCATGATTTGGTCCAACGATTAGAAAGGAATGGAAATTTGTAATAAATTCAGCCAAGATTTTATTGATTAGTACAAACAATGCAGCTGTGGGACTAATTAGTAAGAAGATGGAAGGAATGGCCAAGAAATGAACTGTAAAATAAGGTAAATAACAATGCGTCCAAAGTCGTCTCACTTGGGGGCTATTAAACTTAAATATGTCGCGAAGATATAAAAAATTTAGATCATCTTTATTAACGCGATTATTTTTTTCATCAAGACAACTAATTGTAGTAGGTGCGTAGTAAGTAAATTTCCAACTAATTCCAAATAAGAACATGAAAAAGTATTTTAAGCATTTTGGAATTCTTGCCGTTCGCAAAAACTCTGCATTTCGCTCCACAAGATCGGGATCTTGATGTTCGCCGGTATGGTAATGATGTAAGATATTATGTTCGTAGTCCCAAGCTTTGGGGTGAATCCAATCAAACCAGTCAATAAATCTTCGCTTACCTTGGGCAAAGCCTTTGCTTGTGTAACGTTTAGGAATATTTGGAACTCGGTCATAACCACGGTGTAAGATGTGATGTGCTAATAACCAACGAGTGAATTGTCCCAGGCTCAGAAGAAAAGCACTAATCGGATTAGGAATAATCCATGCAGTTAAGTAGCCCAAAAAAGTAGCTACGCGTCCATATCTTTCAATTTTTTTTAAGTGTTGAAAATCTTTTTCAGAAATTGCTGAGTAAATGCGCTTCTTGATAACTTCAAGCTCAGAGCTAAAATTTTTAATATCTTCTTGTGAAAAGGTTTTTGTAAGATCCATTCTGCCTTAGTTTATAAACTTAATGAATAGTTCGGGCAAGCCACCTCTAACTCAAATTTTGAATTATTGCACTGATTTTGTTATACTTTTAAGTATGCATCTCTTTATATATAAAATCTTATAATGACAAAAATTTCAGGTAAATACATCACAGGTCTTAAAGTTGAATCAACTCATTTAGATTCAGGAACTAAGTTAACGACAGTAGCACCGAAGGATAACAATGGTGATGGTAGTTCTTTTTCTCCAACAGATACATTAGCAGCAGCGCTAGCTTCTTGTATGCTAACCATTTGTGGAATTAAAGCTTCTCGCGAGAATCATTCTTTAGAAGGGGCGCATTACGAGATTGAAAAGATTATGCAGTCTAATCCACGTCGTATTGGAAAACTAATTTTAAAAATCAACTTACCAACTTCAATACCAGAGGAGTCTAGAGAGGCATATGAAGAGGCACTAAAAAATTGCCCAGTTCATCACAGTCTACACCCAGAGATTGAGTTAGATCTAACTGTTAATTACCTGTAGGTGTCTTGGTTTGTATTCGGAACTAATTGCCACCCATTTCTTTTCGGGTTTGGAATATTCCATTAAAGCATAAGTTTCTAGATCAAGTTTCCAAGCATGTAATTCTAACTTCTTGGATTTGACTCGCTCTTTGATAAAAGGAATTTTCTTTAAACGATCGATTTGATTTAGAGCGTGGTTACAAACATTTGTTGGTAAATCAAGTTTAGGATTAAGCTTGTGTTTCACATGAGTTCTTTTTAAGAATTTAGTCAAAGCTCGAAATCTTTTTATTGCTTGTAGATCTAACATCCCTTTAACGGCGCCACAATCTGAGTGACCACAAACAATAATATGTTTCACTTTTAGGACTTCCACTGCAAACTGAATTGTTCCAAGTTCGCCGCTTGTGTGATCGTTGCTGGCAGGTACAATATTCCCAGCATTGCGCATGATAAACAATTCTCCGGGTTGAGTATTAGTAAATAAATTCGGATCCAATCTAGAATCCGAGCAGGTTATAAATAGCACTTCCGGGCTTTGGCCATTGGCTAAATTTACAAGATTAGCTCGAAGTTCTGGGGTCAAATTATTGTGAAAATCTTCGTGTCCAGTTTTAAGTTTGCTAATTATGTCCATGATATATTCCTTTTAATAAAATTAAATTTATTGTGATGATACTTGTCGATCTTCACTTTTACTTAAAAATTCTACTTCCATCTGATTTCCATCAATTGAGAGTTGGGTCGACTCTTTAATTATTGGATTTAACATCTCATTTTCAAGGCGAACATATCCACCAGCTTGCTGATATTGGTGCTCCCAGCTAAAAATTTGTTCTAGACAGGCATGATCAATGTAATTAAGCTTAGTAAGTTTTAAACAAACATGGGAATTTTTTGGAATACTTTCCAGTGCATCACTTAGTGTTGGAAGTCTAAGAAAGGTGGCTGCTCCCGAAAATTCAATTAGATATTCATTTTCAGAGTTTTTACTAATACTAACTTGAAGATGCGTAAGTTTATAAACTAGCTGAACGATAGTTCCTAAAAAACCAATAATTATTCCTGTTAGTAAATCAAAGAGGACAATAAAGCTTACTGTCATAAGAAAAATAATTAATTCATCAGTTCCTTTTTTATAAATAGTTTTAATCAAGGAAAAATTGATTAACTTGTAACCAATTAACACTAATAAGGCTGCTAAACTTGCGCTGGGAACAAAAGCCAGTAAGTCAGGAAGTAAGACTATAAAGCCCAGCAACCAAGCACCATGTAGCGTAGCTGAAAGTCTGGTTTTTGCTCCAGCATTTACATTGGCTGAACTTCTAACTATTACTCCTGTCATTGGTAGGGCTTGAAGCAGGCCACAAAGCATGTTGCCCACTCCTTGTGCCAGTAACTCTCGATTATGATTTGTTCTTGGACCGTTATGCATTTTATCAACAGCACTAGCGGAAAGAAGCGTTTCGGCACTAGCAATTAGGAACATACTAAAGATCATTGTGATTCCAGTCCAAGAAAGGATGTTGTTAATTAGTTCTGGATTAATGGCGAGCAAACTGAGATTATTAAGTAGATTTTTTGGTGCCTCGATATGTTTAATTGAGAAATCAAATGAGGCGCTAAGGATTGAAGCTAAGACAATTCCAAAGAGGGCTCCTGGTAATAAACGAAGTGTGTTTGGTTTGAATTTATCCCAAATCAGAATTGCCGAAATTGTGCTTATTCCAATTATAGCTGCAAAAATATGAGCATCAAGATTTTTGAAATTTATAATTTTAAATAGTGAATTGGGAATTGCTAAGAGGTTTTGATATCCTTTGGCTAATGGTTGTTCATCGATCATTAAATGAAATTGTGAACTAAAAATTAGAATTCCAATTCCTGAGAGCATTCCATAAATTACGGAGGGTGATACGGCTCGAAATATCTGTCCAAATCTTAAAACCCCAGCAAGAATTTGTAATCCACCTGCCAGCAAAGTGATTAGAGCTAATCCTTGCAGTCCAAACTTATTAAAGATCTCCCAAACTAGCACAACAAGTCCGGCCGCCGGACCGCTGACTTGTAATGGACTACCGGCAAGTAGTCCAACCACTAAACCACCAATAATTCCTGTAATTAATCCCTTTTCAGGAGACAAGCCTGAGGCTACAGCAATACCCATGCATAGTGGAAGAGCAACAAGAAAAACTACAAAGGATGCTAGGATATCTTTAGTGATTGTTTTATCTAATTTCATTTGAATACATTAATATATAAAGAATTATTAATATGAAAACAAATTCAATTTCCTTAATTAGAATAGTTATTCTATTTTAGACTTGATTTAGGCTTAAGCCACTTGTTTTTAGCTTTATTTGCTACCTGATTAAGCTTCTCAGGGTTGACGACTGAAAGTTCCGAATATTCAAGACCTGATAAGATCCAATTAGCAAAACTTGGATTTTGAAGTCGATAGAAATGATGTTTTTGATCTCGACGCTCTTCCACAAGTTTGATTGATTTAAGTTTTGATAGATGTTGCGACATCCTAGAGGAAGATATTCCAATAAGTTCTGACAGAGATTGCACATCCTTTTCACCTACACCAAGTTCTTCAATTATTCGGATTCGATCTTGGTGGGCAATCGTTGAGAAAAGATTACCTAATTCCTTAGCTACTAATAAACGTTCACTCATATTGCTACTTATTTTAATATATTAATATTTGTTAATATAAGACTAAAGTTGGTAGATTTCAAGACCTAAATTGGAGATTATGATTAATCATCAAGCTCTACAGCTGCTGTCGTATTCATAAGATAAGTATGATTTATTGGACCCCACTGATGATTGGTTTCACAGTAGGCTTTGAGGCTATAGGTTGGAATATCTAAGTACCAAGCGTGAAGTTTGATCTTATTTGCTTTAATTTTCTTGGCAATAAAATCAATTTCTTTAAGTTTATTGATTTGGTTCATCACATGGTGTTGGACGTTGTATAAAAGAGGTCTTTTAGGGTTTAGATCTTTATCGCCGGAGCCAACTTCTAGCCATTTATAAATCTCTTGATACTTAACTAATTTTTTTGGATTAAGAATTGCTTTAACGGCCCCACAGTCGGAATGGCCACAAATAATTATGTGTTTAACTTTTAAGATTTCCACGGCAAATTCTATTGACCCAAGCGAACCACAATGTCCTTCATAGGGGGATGTAATTATATTTCCGGCATTTCTAACAACAAAAACTTCTCCCGGTTTAGCACCCATCAAAAAATATGGTTCAACTCGAGAATCGGAACAAGTTATGAGAAGTATTTCTGGATTTTGATTATTAGCTAATTTAAAAAGTTGTTTTTTGTCCTGAATCGGAAGATTTCTTTGAAGCTTATTGTATCGTAATATCAGTTTTTGAACTATATCCATCAGATATCTAAATTATATAAAACAATTAATTTTTATTAGATTAGAATAGTTTTCTCTAAAGGAAAATGATTTTTTTTAATAAAAACTGCCTTAGCTCGATGCAGAGGAATAGTTCCGAAGGCCCATTCTCCAAACAATTTTTACTAAAAAGACCATCACAACAAAAGTTATTAACATAGTTAGGAACATCTGAAAATCATTAAAATTGAGTAAGAATCGAACGGGTCCAGAGGCAACTAGTAAGATTGGAATAAGGTATAACAATAGAAATCTAGTTTTATTTTGGAATACAAAATCTGGCCAAAAGACAAACTGGGAAACTTGATAACGAAGATAATTTAAGCCATGACCTTGAATAGTCCAGAATGATAGTAGTGTAATTAAAATCAGTAGAGTAGATACAAATACACCGGCAAAAATAGCTAATACTGGAAGTAACAGCCAACTAATCAAGGAAAGGTTTACTTGCCAAGCTGCATATATCAGTATTCCGATAGGAAACCAAAGAATCAATAATGAACCTGCTGAGATATAGCTAAAAAATACCGATAAGATCTCTGGAGCTGGTTTTAATAATTTAAAATCTAGTTGTCCGCGTTTTAAATCATCTTCTGAAAATCTCCAAAGATTACCAACTACAAATGTGTAAAAAAGATCCATCGCAAATACTGAAAAAGCCCAAAAGAAAATAAACTCTTCTCGACTCCAACCACTTATTTCTTTCACATTATTAAATAGAACCTCAATCGTTAGCAGTTGCGTACCATAAAAAATAATTTCTTCTAGGATCCCCATAAAAAAGTTTGTCCGAAAACTTAGCGTCTTAATTAAGTTAATTGCAAGGAACTGTTTCCAGATTTTGTAGTTATGGGGGATGCTCATGCCGTAATATCGATTATCAAAATTTTATTTATAAAGTTTTATATTTATATGTCTTCAGTAGCATTCTTGTCCGCCGTAGCTTTAGCAAAGGTGGAAGCGAAGGTCGATGATTATTAATGGTTTATCTTCGATAAACTAAAAAGTTTAATCTACTGCAAACAATCCACCGTCGCTTTCGCCTCGCGTAAGCTATGGCGGATGATTTTTAATAATTTAACTTCGTTAAATTATTAAAAATCACATTCCCGATGCTGTATAAAGTTTTAAGCCACGTTTCCAGAGGAAATTACAGAATAGCAAGCAAATTAAAGACCAAGCAATCACCGCAATAAAACAATTAATAATTTCAGCATTACTGGCAAGTCCCATGCCAATTTTAACAGGGAAATATGTCATAAATGGGAAAGGAGTAAGGTAAAGGATTTGTTGAATCGCCTTTGGGAACATATCGATTGGAAAAATTGCACCCGATAGTAAGTTTACAAGTGTTACTAGGATAATTCGAAAAGTCCAAGTTTCTTCTAACCAAAAAGCAATTAGTCCTATGGCAAATCTTAAAAAGAACCAAAGAATTGAAACAAAAATACTAATAGCTAAAAAAATTATTAGGCTAATTGGTTCAATTGTAATCATTTCAAGAACATAGAAAATAATAATTGAAATTAAGGCAATAACTAATTGGAGAGAACTAAATGCCAAAAAACTAGCAAAATGAAATTTCCAAAAACTAAAAGGGTAAATAAGGTAAGAACTAATTCTTCCCAATCGAATATCCTCTGCTAAGCTTCGCTCACTGTAGGAACTTGTTAAAAGGGAAAAGACTAATATCCAGCATTGGTAGCGAAGCATCATTTCCAAAGTAAAACCTGCAATCATTGGATTTGAATTGCTTTGGTAGATAACCGAGAAAAGGTTGTATTTAATTGCTAAAAACAAAATTGCCGGAATGATTGCTAGGGATAGAAAATCAGCCTTATAGGCTAAGTACTGGTTCCAGTTAGTTTTGATGGTGGCAATCCACTTAATTTTTTCAGACATTTCTTTCTTTGCTAAGTAATATCTTCATCACTTTTTCAATTGGTAATTTCTCCGTTTGAAAATCCTGGATTGGAAAAGTACTCATAATCTTAATCATTTCTGAATTTAAATTATCAATTGGAACTTGTAGTTCCACACTTAAACCATCGGTGTCCCATTCAGGTAAGAAATCGTTCCAAATCAAATGATGCTGATCCGGGGGATTCGTAAATCTAAGACTTACTAGTTTCTTATTCCCAAGGATATTTATAAAATCATCCAGTGGCCCATCAAAATCCTTTTTACCATCAAGTACTAAGACAATTCGGCGACAGAGGGCAGTAATGTCTGCCATGTAATGAGAGGTGAGAATAATTGTGCAGTTACTTTCATTTTGGTAATTTTTCAAGAATTCACGAATGTTTTCTTGCGCAACTACATCAAGCCCGATTGTCGGTTCATCCAAAAAAATAACCTGTGGGTTATGGAGTAAGCAGGCGCTAAGTTCCATCTTCATTCTTTCTCCCAAGGATAACTTACGAATAGGAGTATTTAAAATACCCGTTAAATTTAGTTTCTCTGTTAACTCAGCAAGTCTATTTTGATAGACTTTGGGGTCCAGCTCGTAATAAGTAGCCAATAAATTGAAAGAATCGATTGCTGGAATATCCCACCAAAGTTGAGACTTCTGTCCCATTACTAAGGCAATGTTTTTGCGAAAATCCATTGGACGTTTAAAAGGTGTATGCCCTAAAACTTCCGCTAGTCCTGAGCTAGGAGCAATAATACCGGTCAACATTTTTATTAAGGTTGTTTTGCCCGCACCATTGGGCCCTAGTAGTCCCACAAATTCACCTCGATTAATTTCTAAATTGAAGTCCTGGATAGCGATTTTAGTCTGATAATTTGGCTTCCAGAGAGAACAGAAGGCAGAGATTAGCCCAGGTTCCTTCTGTGGGATTAAAAACTGTTTCGAGAGGTTTACTGTTTTAATGATCATTATTTCTTAATCAATTAGATAAGGAACTTTGTTGGACATGATTTTGTCATTAATCTTTACAGTCATTTAGATAATAAATATAGTCTTCTCATGAATAATCAAATCCTGCCTCAAAATTACTGTTTTGCTTTCGGTTTACTATCACTTGGATTAGCAATTGTGATTGGTGCTTTCGGTGCTCATGGACTTAAAGATATCCTTGATGAATATGGGAAAGACGTTTTCTTTAAAGCAAATTTTTATCATTTTGTAATTGCTTTTACCGTTTTAATTTTATGTTTAGCTCAAGTAAGTCACCTTAAGGTAAGTGTGATTTTGCTGTTAGTGGGCAGTTTTATTTTTTCAGGTAGCTTATATTTATTAGCAATCACTGGTATCAAGTGGTTAGGAGCAATTACACCAATAGGTGGAACAATCATGATCTTAGTGATCTTTTTTCAGGCTTGGGTAGCATTCAAGTCTAATTAATTTCTCTATTAACAAGCCCAGTTTATATTCTCGATGTACTTAATTAAGGCATCAGCGGATTTAAAGCGCTTATGAATCAGATTTTTTCGTAGCCCGTTACAGATCGCTTTTACTTCTTCGGGGTGTTTACTGTAGTGCTTACTACCACCAATGGCATCATAGAAAATCTTAATTAAATCGAATAGATCATCCTTCATGTTCTGATGACGGGGATGACTCCAATTAAAAAAATCAATAAATTTTAAATCAAAGCCTAGGCCGTATCTTTTAATGATAATATTGTCAGTATGCAGATCCCCATGATACTCCTGATGATTTTGAATTTCAGCAATGCCTAAAGCAAGTGAATGTAACAAGTGAAGCCCTTGATAAACTGATAAACGCTTACCCGGTTGTTTACTTAGAAACTCGCTAAGAGATTCACCTGTCACAAAGTCTGACACTAACATAACAACTTTTTGCTCCTGAAAAGAGATAATCTCATGGCTATGAAAGGGTATTAAGACCTGACAATCTCGGAGCTTATGAAGTTTCCTAGCAGCAGCTTTTGAGGTCTTCATTTGTAAGTTACGGTGCGGAAAGAAGAATTTAGCCCCCCGTTCAATCTTAGTGGAAAGTTCTTTAACTATATAGACCTCACCCTCCCAGCCACTACCAATTTTATTAGTAATATAGTATTTATCTGCTACTCTTTCTCCAGATTTAAAATTAAAGGATGTGATAGTTTTACTTTGGGTCATTTGTTCTCGATTTTTGCTGTTGAGATATTTGTGATTTTTTCAGATAAACTTCTGAACTGACTAGGATACATTAGTTCGATCATTAGATAAAGGTTTTGAGAAAATATTTTTTAGATAAATATTGATCGTTAAATTTGTATTTAAGGATTACTCTGAATCTTGGATTATTCGATTGCAATCAAAGCAATTGTAATAGCCAAGAGATGAAGGTGGCCAAAAAGAGGCATACTCACGCACAGATTTTTATTAGCTTTGATAAAATGAAAAAACATTTCTTACTTTTCTTATTCATTTCTAGTTTCTTCTTTCTTTCCTTACAAGTATTTGCTGATAACGAAACCATAGTTCCAGAAGCAACTGTGGAGCTCGTCGTTGATTCAAAAGATACTACTATTGAAGTTGCGCCAACTCCTGAGACTCCCGAGCCTTCAGCTACAATCGTAGCGGAGCCAGCAGCTAAAAATATTAAAGCAGAGACCGAGGAAGATGCTCGTGAAGACATTATTAACGAAGAAATAATAGGCAAGACTGAGGACGTTACCTCTGTGCCACCGGCTAATACCGTGAATCTAAATTCTAAATCAAAGGAACGAATTATTTTGGGGTGGGTTGAACCAATCTTATTGGGCCAAAAAGGATTATCAGTGGATGCTAAGTTAACACCCGGAACAGCTGGGAACGCATTGCATGCCGATAATATTGTAATGAGCATCAAGAAAGGTGATGCAAAATGGCTAGATTTTGATGTGACTGATAAATTAGGTCGGACTGTAAGGTTTCACAAAAAAGTTATTAGTATGAGAGAAAAGAGTGACCCAAAAGATAATCAATATAAAGTCACTTTAGAATTTTGTCTTAACATGCAGCATTTTAAGTTAGATTTTATTGTTAGTAATCGAAGTGATTTTGAGCATTCAGCAAGAATTGGACGTGATAGTTTAGCAGGTCATTTCATCATCGATCCAGGCCTTACAAAAATCTCTGTTCCAAGTTGTAAGTAATTTCTAAAGTTTAGTGATGTATTCAAAAAGATTTCTTTTCATATTTTTGGTAATTAGCTCGGGATGTTCAGTATCTGAGGTTAATGCTCCTAAGGTAAGAAGCATTGGTTGGGTGGAGCGAGTACAGATCTATCCCTTTAACATGCAACTTGATTCCAAAGTTGATACCGGAGCGGATACTTGTTCGGTTCATGCTGAGGACATCGAAAGTTTTAAAAAAAATAAAACACAGTATGTCCGTTTTAAAATGGCGAATCGCTATGGGGAAATCAAGAAAGTAGAGCGTAAAGTTCTCCGAATGACTAAAATAAAAAACAAGGATGGTGGTTATCATATCAGGCCTGTGGTCAATTTAGGATTATGTATCGATGATTATTTAGAGTATGTCGCCTGTAATTTAGTGGATCGTTCTAATTTTGATTATCCAGTCCTTGTTGGAAGAAATTTTCTAGCAGGACATTTTTTGGTAAATTCCTCAGAAACCTACAATTCTGAACCAAGTTGTGATTTAAAAGAAAAGTAATATTGATGAAAAATAAATTTTTAATTGTACCTTATCTGTTATTTGCCATCGCCATTGGAATGTTGGCATATCGTCATTTCGTATTGAAGGCGGAGTTCTTACCTGTAATTACAAATGATACTTGGAAGTTGGAAGTCACAGTTGATGCTGAGGAATTAGCTTCAAATAAGGTAATTAAATTAAACATTCCTAGTACCCTAAGCAAAGCTAGAATTATTCAGGAAGGCTATAGTCAGACTGTCCAGGGAATGACAGTTTATGAAAGTAATGGAATAAGAACATTAGTTTGGTCTAATCGGGGAGTTGAGAATTCAATCCCAGAGAAGGCCTTTAATTATTCCGTTGTATTGCAACAAGGAACAAGTGGAATTGAAATTCCCAGCAATTTATCGCAATTATCAGTGGATTTAGTTGCTGATTTTCCAGATTATCAACCGGAGTTATTAACAAAGTATATTCGTGAGATTAAACAAGCAAAGAAGAATGTCGCTTTAGAGCTAGGAGAATGCTTTGCAAAGTCTAAATGCTTAGAATCTAATACAGGCATTACTAAATCTATATCGATACGTAAAAAAGCTATTTTATTAGTTAATGTTTTAAGACAGAATAATTTTAAAGCAGCCATTGCACGAGGTTTTTATCCGGAAAAGCCTACTAAAGATACAAATTTCATTTATTGGGTTAGAGCAGAAAAGGAACAAAAAACGTATAACGTTTTCCTTGATTCTGAAATTAGTAATGGCCAACAAGTACTATTTTGGGATTTTCTGGATGAGTTAAATCAAATTTCAAATCCAGTAAACATGCATTACTCGATGTTACCTGATGAAAATTATAATTTTTTAAAGCCACAAAAAGAAGTTCTACATAGTAAGTTCTTTGACTTGATTTCGCTCCATGATTTACCAGCATCTGTACAAGTAGTTTATCGGGTCATGTTGTTGATACCACTGGGTGCTTTAATAGTTGCCTTTACTCGAATTATTATTGGAGTTTCGGCATTTGGAACTTTCATGTCCGTGCTTGTGGCACTTTCCTTTAATCAGGTAGGACTTAAAGTGGGGCTGTCATTGTTACTAATTATGATTGTTGCAGGATTAATCTTTCGAGGACTAATGAGTAAGATGCGGCTGCTTTCCGTTGCCAGAATTTCATGCACTTTGATCTTTGTAATTATGTCGATTGCTGTAATTAGCAAGATTTCTTGGAACTTTAACTTAGTCGAAGGTTTTTCTGCCACACTTTTCCCCATTATTGTAATTTCTATGATCATTGAGCGAATGTCGATTATGATCGAGGAGGCTGGAATTAAACCAACAATTAAAAACTTAATAAATACAATCATTATGTCTTCTATTATTCATTTAATAATGACAACAAAGATTGTTCAGTACTGGAGCTTTAGTTTCTGGGAAATGCATATTGTGATAATGGGCTTATTAATGTTGATTGGTAGATATAACGGATATCGCTTAAGTGAATTATTTCGTTTTCGCAATTTAGTTAATAAATAGCAGCTATGTTCTTTTTGAATACTTTAAAGCAATTAAGAGAAGCAGGGATTCTGGGAATCAATCGCCGTAACATTGACTTCATTCAGAAGTACAATCGCCGTAAATATTTTCCAAATGTTGATAGTAAGCTTAAGAGTAAGTTGTTAGCACAGCAAGTTGGTATTCCCGTTCCGGAATTGTACTATGTGATCGAATCCTATTTTCAGATTAAAAATATTCATGAAGTACTATCCAAATATGCTAGCTTTGTAATTAAACCAGAGCACGGTTCAGGTGGTAAAGGGATCATTGTTTTAAATCAAAAAGACGGTAAGTTTTTTAAACTATCTGGAGAAGAAGTAGGCTTAGAAAAAATCAAAGAACATCTGGGGAACACACTTTCCGGTTTATATAGTCTTGGTGGCCAGCCGGACCGCGCTTTTGTTGAATATAAAGTTGATTTCGATCCGCAACATAGCAATTTAAGTTTTCAAGGCACACCAGATTTAAGAATTATTATTCTTAAAGGACAGCCAGTGATGTCGATGATGCGCTTGCCAACTCAACAGTCAGGTAATAAAGCAAACTTACACCAGGGTGCCGTTGGAGTTGGAATTGATCTAGAAACAGGGATGACAACTTTTGCCATTCAAGGCAGTAGCTTGATTGAGTATCATCCGGATACGAAAGCCAAGCTTTCGGGAATTAAGATTAATGAGTGGGAAAAGATAATCACTTATGCCGAGAAGTGCTACGAAGTTTTTAAGCTAGGTTACATGGGTGTCGATCTGGTACTGGATGAAAAATTAGGACCACTTCTATTAGAAGCTAATGCTCGGCCGGGTCTTTCGATTCAAATCGCTAATCAATGTGGAATGCTTAAACGAATTAAGGATTTGAATCTGACATACTAAAAATTGATTTAACTAATACACTACTGTTCAAACTCCTGATCAAACAATGTCTGACGAATATAGGTAAACCTTGGTGTAAGAGGGGGTAAAAGTCCTGGAGTATTAAAAGTAGGATCAAAATTAATGTTACTAAATGGTGGTGTATAAGTTGCTCCAACTGGAACATCCCCCAAATCTTGCGGATAGTTATTGGTATGAACTGGAGTCCCTGCAGTGATTATTGACCCTAGTAATGTTAGGGTTTTAAGGGGTGGGCCACTCCAATCCTCGCTCATCCGGGAAATGTTCTCCATACCACTCTCTAATCTTGTTCCTGAAATGATTGCAGCATTAATAGTAGTATTTACTGGTATTCTATTGGCGTAACCAGAGGCTAAAATGCTCGGGTTATGGTTATGTGAGATTAAATCATTCCAATTAGAAGATAAGACATTATAAGAGTCAGAGATTAAAGAAGCGGGGATTTTATTAGTGATATTATAATTTCCATAAGTATAAAGAGCCTGATTTGTTACTATTGTCAAACCTTCCGGACGTGGAGCCCCTCCAACGGTAGCAGCGAGTTCCTCGGCATTAGCAATTCTGACCCCATACGTATTTAGTCCGGAGCTATATGGGCCTTCCACTGTAAAATAAAGCACTAGCCCATCATTGGTGGTTTCATCTAAAGCTAAAATTGAATTACTATGAAGACAATTAAGCAAGCTTCGCAAATCAACTTCTAACATAGTGATAATGCTCAGTTCAGCCGGATTATACATTTGATTTGCTTTGTTTCCTGCACCAGAAGCAGAGCTAGTAATTGCCAGGGGATGATTTTGAAAGCGACTGGCCCCAGTAGGATTAGTACATGAATCAATAATACTAGTTAATCCAACATTTACTGAACCATTTTGATTCCTAACTTCAATTCCTGTATTTGGTGCGTAAGTTAAGTTCGGTTCAGCTGAGGCATTAACTTTTAATGCAAAGCGGAGGTCTGCACCATCCCAAAAATTATTTCCTGCCACAGGATCAAGTTCTTTAATTTCGGGTACATCAATACTAGCGACATCTTGTTTTACCAACTGATTCCACTCAGTAAAAGGTAGCCCAGCAAAATGCGTTTCATAACTAGGATCACAGCCATAAAGACCATTTAACTCTGTTAACATACCAATATTATAGGGAAGCGTCGCAATCACATCGGGCATCCTGATAATTCCACCTAGTGGACAAGACATGCGTCTAATTTCACCGGAAACACTGACCGAGCCATAAATATTTAATTCATTGTCACAGCCAACAATAAAATCACCATTCATGTGTATTGGTCCGCCAATATCCATGGTGTAAGGAGCAAATGTGTTAGTGACGTCTGAAAACAAGGCAAATTGATAAATTGGGACAGATCGACTTCTCATGCTAAGTCCTAAAATTGACCCGGTAGAACCATCACTTCTCACTGCCCGGGCAAAGACTGAATACCTATTTTGAAAGGCATATAAACCTCCATAAGACTCCCACATAGGAATCGTTACTCTTGTAGGATTTCCCGCATTGTCGACAACATATGTTTGGATGGTGTTATTGCCAAATGTATATTCGATACACCTAAAATCACCTGATCCATTATTGCCACCAACGCAAGGATTAGTGGTACTAGGTGGCGTACCTGTAGGCATGTTGTAATTATTAAATGTTTTACGAAAATCTTCGATCCTGACGTTTAGAGCTGCCTCCGCAGAATAAAAAGATTTCTCCTGACGAGCTGAAGCGCCAATACTTGCTAACTCTACAGAGGTAAGCAAATGATAAGTGGTTAGAATTGCACCCATCACGACTATTAACATCATGGCCATCATCATGGCATAACCTTTTTCTTGGCAAAGGTTGCGATCAGTATATCTTTTAATTATCTTCATACATTAATTTCTTGAGACTGATCTGATATTCTTTGGTACTTGATTAATATCGGAATAAAATTCAATAACTTTAAATATTTAATAAATTTTAGGCAGATGCGCTAGAGTATCATTAAATAATCCCATAAATCGAAATAAACCGGTCTGTTTCACCATTTTAAGGGATATTAAAGCAGTCTAGGCCAATTAAAAACTAAATTACTAAGTTGAGATGTGCTTTGGAGGGCCAAGGCCAGATTACTTTAGTACTTATGTTGCTAAAAATATTAACAATAGTAGACTTTTCCAAAAAACATTTCGGAATTTTGGTAGGTTTAATTAAAATTATTGTTTTAGACTCTAGGAACGAGTTCCCAAATCATAATCATTGTTTAAAGAAATTTAAGCTTTGGTTCCAAAATAAATTTCTTGCAACTTAGGATTTTTACGTACATTTTCTGGGGTATCGTCCATTACAACCCGACCGGCATCAAGTACAATCACGCGATCACAAAAGCCATAAATGAAGTTGATGTCGTGTTCAATAATTAAAACAGTCTTCTGACGCTTTTTTAACTTTTTTATAATCTCGGAAATTTCAGCTTTCATTTTAGGGGAAACACCGGCAGTCGGTTCATCCAGTAAAAATAAATCTGCACCAAAGGCAAGGGTTCTAATAATTTCTAGAAGTCGCATTTGCCCACCCGAAAGACTTGCTGCCTTTTCGTTTGCTTTTTCATGTAGTTTTACTTTACGTAAAAATCCAAGCGCTCTGATTTTATTTATGCGGTTTTGCTTAGACCAAGGCCAAAGCGTAGCCCAGAAAGATTGCTTCGTTTCTAAGGCAATCAAGATATTTTCCACCAAAGACTGTTCTCTGAAAATCCCAAAGTTCTGAAAAACGCGACCAATGCCTAAGCGAGCCCGACGGTAGGGTGCAAGTTTAGTTAAATCGGCACCATTAAAAATTATCTTGCCATCATTACTTTGATGAAAGCCGGAAATACTGTTGAACAATGTAGTTTTGCCGCTTCCATTTGGTCCAATAATCCCAACAGTTTCTCCAGAATTGATTTCGATATCAATACCTTTCAGGATGTGAAGCTTGTTTAACGTAAGATGTAGTCCTTGAATGTCTAACATAGATCAAATTTTCCTTTGAGTTGGGAATAGTACCCCTTTGTTAATGTAAACAGTAGTAAACAAAATAAAAGCATATAGAAATTGGCGCATTGGACCAAGGACGCTGGAAGGTATTGGAATCCAAATCCAGCCCTCATTGGTAAACTCCAGTATTTTAATAAACCTTAAGCCTTCAGGAAGTAGTACCAAGAAAATTGAAGCTGCAATTACTCCCCAAAAAGATCCTGGTCGACCAACAATAATTATGGAAAATACAAAGAGCATCTCTTGAAGAGAGAAAGAGGAAGGGTCAATATAATTAATATAGTAAGCGAAAAAGGAACCCGCAATCCCAGCAAAAAAAGAACTAATCGTAAAACTCCATAGTCTAACAGCTGTGGAATTAATTGCTAACGTCTGCGAGGCATGAACAAATTCTGATTGTGCACGAAGCGCTCGGGAGTATGGAGCTTTAAAGATAAAATAGAAAATCAGATTAGTGATTACTGCAAAACAAAATACTAATATTAGGAAATTATAATTACTAGAGAAGTCGATTGTTATAAAGTGATTAAAGCTTGGTAGATCAAAGAAGTAAATTTCCGGTCGCGGAATTCCTGGAATTCCTAATACCCCTCGGGTTAATTCTTTCCAATTAATCAGTAAAGCTGAGATAATAAAACTAAAAGAGAGAGTTCCAATAGCAAAGTAGTCAAGGGCTAGTCTAAGAGATATTGCACCAAGAATTAGCGAGAGTAGGGAGGCAACCAATCCGCTATATAGAATACAAATTAAGAATGAGTATTGATAATCAACAGCAAGGATTGCTGTCGTATAAGCACCAATAGCGTAACATGCTACATGCGCTAAGTTAAACATTCCGCCCAATCCAAAGTTTAGATTTAGAGCCTGTGCCAATATCAGGTAAATGCAAGTGATAATTGCTAAATGTAAGTAATATTCCATTTGCTTTAAGCTTTCCTATATGTTCTGCCAAATAATCCCTGAGGTCGAATAACGAGGATAAGTAAGATAATTAAAAAGGCAAAAGCGTCTTTATATCCGGCAGGTAAACTATAACCACCAAAGTCTAAGCCAATACTCAGATTCTCTACCAAGCCAAGTAGAAAGGCCCCAATAATTGTTCCCCATAGATTTCCAAGGCCTCCGAGGATCATCGCTGCAAATGCTTTAATCGTGTAAGAGTTTCCCATAAGTGGCTGGAGGTTAGTTTCATAAGCCAGCATAATTCCACTAAAAGCTGCAACCAGTGAGCCAAAAATAAAAACTCCGTAATAAACATAGTGGCTATTAATTCCCAAGCTTTGACCAGCAGAGGAGTTCTCCGAAAGTGCCCGAATTAAGCGACCGATTACAGTCTTATGGATCACTAGTGCAACAAGCAATAGGATAAACAAGGCACTACTAATTATAATCATTTGAATCGGAGTGATATAGACACTCCCAATTTCCACACTGTTTAATAATTCGCCGGCATCTAGAGATTTAACATTCACTCCAAAGCCAATCGAAACTAATGACTCCAACATAATTGATAATGCTAAGGTAGTGACGAAGACTAGAATCGGATTATAGTTGAGAAAGGGTCCAACAAAGACTTTAAAGGTAATGGCCGCAAAAAAGGCAATAAATATAAAACTTAGAGCAAAAGAACAGTAGAAGTTAATTCCGAGTGTACTGTTAAATAAATAATAAGAGTAGGCTCCGAGCATTAAGATGTGCCCATGCGCGAAATTCAATATTCGCAACAATCCATAGACTAGCGAAATTCCACAGCAAACGAGGGCATAAATACTGCCTGTAATTAAGGAATTTATCAGAAGTTGAGGTAAAATATCCATTATTATCGGCATCTTACTATATTCATATTTTTATACAACTAATTATTGTTTATCAGCATCTAAATTCTAAAGTCGTGGGCTTATTACTGCGCTTTCATTACAAAATCTAATGCATATTTTTAGCATTCAAAATTACAAATATTGGGCTTAATGATTGAAGTAAATCGCAAGAAAATCTTAGTTGTAGATGACGAGCAAATGATTCGTGACACACTGTCACTATTATTAAAGAATAGCTTTGAAATAGAAACATTGACATCCGGAGAAGAGCTCTTGGGGCAAATCGTTGAAATTAATCCAGATCTAGTTTTCTTGGATTTAATTTTACCTGGAATGGATGGTTTAGAAACACTAAAGAAGCTAAAAGCGATGGACAATCAAGTCCCAGTGGTCATGTTATCAGGAAGTAACACAGTAAAAAGCGCTGTAACCTCAATGAAGTTGGGAGCTGTGGATTACGTACATAAACCATTTGATGTCGAAGAATTAAGTGAGTTAATCGCTAATATTTTTTTAATAAAATCAACGGAAAAATCTTTACCTGAATCAAATCAACATAAAGTATCTTCGAGTGTTGAGATTATTGGTAAATCGCCAGCTATCTTAGCAGTTTTGGATAAAGTTAAGTTAATTTCTGGTCATAAGACGACAGCTTTGATTTCGGGAGAGTCGGGAACTGGCAAGGAGCTGATTGCAAGACAGATCCATAATTACAGTGCCAATTCAGAGGCACCTTTTATTGCTTTAAATTGTGCAGCTATACCCGAAAACCTAATAGAAGCGGAATTGTTTGGATATGAAAAGGGAGCTTTCACCGGAGCAGATCAAGTCAAACTTGGTTTAGTTGAAATGGCCGATCAAGGAACACTATTTCTTGATGAAATTGGGGAACTCCCATTAAATTTACAGGTCAAGCTCTTACGTTTTTTACAAGGACAGGAATTCTTTAGGCTGGGATCTTCTAAGGTTCGCAAGGTAGATGTACGAATCATTACCGCGACAAATCAAAATTTAGAAAAAATGGTAGAGCAGGGAACCTTTCGACAAGATTTATTTTATCGAATTAATGTGGTGCATTTAGAATTACCAGCGCTTCGATCTAGGGGAAATGATTGGGAATTAATTGCGGATTATTTTCATAATAAATTTTCTTACAAATATCAAAAACCTATACTAACCTTTTCTCCGGAATCATCAGATGTATTTAAGAGCTATGCTTGGCCAGGAAATGTTCGTGAGTTAGAAAACGTTTTAGAGGGAGCTTATGCTCTTAGTAATAGTAATGTGATTGAGCTAGAACACTTGCCAGCTAGAATTCGACCACATTTACTAAGTCATAAACTAAATACATCAATAGAAGTAAGTTCTGATCAATTAGATTTGCTGGAAGCAGGACAGGAGTTTGAAAAGGCGATGATCGAAAAAGCTTTGCTGAAAACAAATAATGTTCAAACTAAGGCCGCTGATTTACTTGGAATTAGTCGAAGAATTTTAAAATATAAAATGGATAAGTTAGGGATTAAGGTTTCCTAATCAAGATTTACTTGCTTTTCTCTGTCAATCAATAATTGTAATTATCAAATAGTTCCAAATCACTTCTTAAAAAATCTGAAACGTGTAATTTACTTGAAAAGATCTTCCAATTTCTTAAGACTATTTTGCTTATCGCTATTAATGGAATTGGCTGATTCTTTAAAACGAAAGAACTCACAACGATTGCTACGATTTTTTTCAGTTACTTTTTCTGCTTGATTCTCCGCGCATTCATTATTTAATGTTTGGTCGTAGAAGCGACAATTTTTGCAGATATGTAGGTCCTCCCGGCATCCTAAGCAGGAATCTCGAAAGGAAATCTTCTGGTTTTCATTAACAGTAACTTGACGATTGCATTTGTAACACTGATAATTAAACTCGCTACTGTTCATTTTTTAAAATATCAAATTAAATAAAGAATGGTTGGTGTTATTGTTTGCGGCAATTAATCCTCCTACGCTAAAGCTACGGCGGACAAATAACTTCAGAGGATAATTCGCCAGGATTTTGCTCAGTCACTTTTTTTATTTTTGATAAAAAATGAAAAAAGTGAGTATATATAGTGAGTCCAAAAAGTAATTTCCTAGGGAAATTACTTTTTGGGGCTTACTTTCCCCCGCAAGCGTTATAAAATCATACGGTTATGACAAAAACACAAAGCTTACTTTTAAATATTCGGAAAATACTTTTTGTCATAACTATAATTCAAACTATTAATATAGACACTTAATCGATGCAAATTAATATTAAAACATACCCTAATGGACTTACGTTGATTTATCAACAAGTAAAAGACATTAGCTCTGCTGCTTATAATTTAAATTTTGGCAGTGGGGTCGTCGCTGATTCAGAATCACGAGTTGGAGCAAGTTTAATTCTCAGTGAGTTAACAGGTCGACAAGCGGCTCAGTATTCTCCTCAGGAGTTATCCGATCTTTTCGATGGTAATGGAATTTCCCATGGCGAGAGTGCCAAGTTAGAGCGATTTCAATTCCAAGGTAGTTGCTTGTCATCTAAATTAGCGGAGGCGCTCAGGTTACTTTATCTACTTTTTTCTGAACCAGTTATCGGAGAAGAGGGATTACCAAAAGTTAAAGAATTACTACTTCAAGAAATTCTTAGTGTACAAGATGAACCTTCCAAACTAGTGGGCCGTGAATTTAATCAAAGATATTTTCCAAGTCCTTATAATCGATCTTTAATGGGTGAACTCGCTGGGATCACAGCAACGACTGTTACCGATCTTGAGCAAGTATATCAAGATCAGTATCATGTTTCCGGTGCAATTCTTTCTATTGTTGCCAATCTAGATTTTACGGAAATTGAAAATGCTGTAGCTCCATTTTTGAAGTGTAAAGGAACGACAACACCAGAAGATGAAATTCCTTGGAATGATTTCCCGGCCCAATTTCAAGATCATTTAGATTTCGACTCGGCCCAAACTCAAATCTTATTAGCTTATCCCGCGCCAGCTATTAGTTCTCCTGATTATTATCCAATGAGACTTGTAAACGGTTTGTTATCTGGTGGAATGTTTGGACGATTATTTTTAGAAGTCAGAGAAAAAAGGGGGCTTTGTTACAGTGTCTATTCCAGCTACACGGCACACCCAAAGTATGGTCGACTAATCTGCTATTCTGGCACTACGACCGAAAGGGCTCGAGCAACGTTGGATGTAATTCAAGAAGTGTTAGTAAGTCTACTAAATACAATTACAGAAGAAGAACTAAAACGTGTTAAAACAGATATTCTTTCATCATTAGTAATTTCAAGAGAATCTTCTTTGTCAAAAGCCATTAGCTATGCCAATGACTATGAGAATTTTGGGCGTGTTAGGAGCCTTGATGAAATTAAAACAAACATTAGTGAGATCGGCATTAATCATCTGAACCAATATTTGGCTAGATCACCATTTCAGAATCCATCAATCCTAACATTAGGAAAAGTTAAGATTCAGTAATAGATTTTAAATAATTAATAGTATGAGTAATAATTCTTTGTTGTCGCATAAGTTAGCAAATGGTTTGCAGATTGTTGGTGAATATTTATCTTCGGCAAATTCCTGTTCGATCGGGGTTATGGTCAATACTGGTTCTAGGGATGAGACTGTAGCAGAAAGTGGTATTTCGCATTTTTTAGAACATATGATGTTTAAAGGAACTTTTAAGCGTTCGGCTAAGGAAGTTAATGATTGTTTAGGAGAGCTGGGGGCGCAAGCGAATGCTTATACCTCGGTTGAGCATACAACCTATTACGCGACTATTTTGCCCGAATTCCAATCCGGTTATCTAGAATTGCTTTTAGATATGTTACAACCAAAATTAGATTCTGATGAATTTGATATGGAGAAAAAGGTAATCCTAGAGGAGATTGCTCGAAAGAATGACGACCCTAGTTCTTTTTTCTATATGGAAACGGTTGCCGATTATTTTGCAAGTCACCCATTAGGTAATTCCGTACTTGGGTCAGTGGAATCAGTTTCAGCAATCACTGTTCAGCAGATGCGCGATTATTGGGAACGACGTTACCAAACTAAAAATATGGTTCTTAGTGTCGCGGGTAATTTTGATTGGGAAAAGATTTGTATCGAAGCAGAACAGTTAACTGCTAATTGGAAACTTCGGGAAACAGCTAGAGTTTACCCAGAGTTAAAATTTTCTTCAGTTCAGAAAGACTTTAAGCGCGATAAGTTAAACATGACTCATTTGTTATTAGTTTTGCCTGGTCCTTCTGCACAAGATGCTAATTATTATCCGGCAAATCTTTGGGCTAATATTATTGGGGATCAAACTGGATCTAAGATATATTGGGATCTGCTGGAACCGGGAACAGTTGAATCCTGTTACCTCTGGGTTGATGCAAATGACCAAGCAGGATCAATTTTGGTTTATGCTTCTTGCGATCCAAAGAATTTAGAAGAGGTTACTAAAAAAGTTAAATCTTATTTAACCGCCAAATTAAATTTCTCAGAGCAGGAATTAGAAAGATCAAAAACGAAACTTGCAAGTCGCTTAGCGATATCGGCGGAAATGCCTTATAATCGGATGATTAATCTGTCTGAAAATTTTTTGTATCATGGAAAGACAGAAACAATTCACGAGACAATTGCTAAAGTAAATGCCGTCCAAACAAAAGATATTGTTAGTTTTTTAAATAATATAAATTTTGAAACGTTTGGTGAATACCGTTTGATTGGAGAGTAATAGTCTTAGTGGAACAGTTAAGCAGAGGCCCTCTGCTTAACTGTTTTAAGTAATTGGATTAATAAGTTTCTTCGTCTTCTTCGTCCTCAGAATCTTCTTCTAGAGTTTCCAAGTCTTCTAAGTCTTCATCGAATAGTAACTCATCGTCCTCTTCGGGATCATCTTCTTCGGAATGATCTTCTTCGTCTTCATCAAAAACGTCAGGATCGATTTCTTGAATAGCCTCCATCAGGTGGGCAATTACGGAAGCAATTTCTTCTGTTGAATAATCTTCGCTATCAATCACTCCCTCTAATGCCAAGCGAGTTTCATTAATAACTTCTGATTCAACCTCAGGGCTTTCTTCTTCGAGCTCTTCGTCCTCGTCCGTATGTTCTTCAGCGATTTTGGATTGTAGTTCTTGAAAGCCTTCCATTAGAAGTGTTAGAGCTTCCATGATTTTATCAACTGGTTTAGCCATAAAATTATTTATTATAAAGTTTTGTATTGTTCATGTGATCTTATGCAATATTTTGAAATTAAAGAAAAGGGGGAAATCGCACAAGAAAACTACACTTTGCTAGGAACGAAAAATGAAGTTTTTCATCTTTCATCCTAATAAAATAAGCTAAGTGATATTTTATTATAATTTGTTATTTTACTTTAGCAGTCTTGAGACATTAAGACTATAGAGGGGCCAAAAACTAATTTTCCTCTAGGTAATTATCTTTGAGGGCTCAAGACCGTTTAAATTTTGGATTCTTATGACGCTAAAGCTTTGGCTAAGGCGGATATCCAAGTTTAAATAAAAAAACAAGCTATATAGTCTAACTAGGAGTAATTCCGAAATTTTTTTGAAAATTACTCTAGAAGTTACTTTAATTTCGTATTTGGGATGCCAAATTTTAGGTTATTGATTCTAGATAAGTCAAAATTTGATTAAAACACTATTGATTTCCTCAGAAATTTGCTTAATTAGCCTCTTTTTAAAAGTGATAAATTTAACTATATTACAGGTATTATTGTTAGCGTTTTTTTGAAGCTAACTCTGTAGGTTTTTTTGAAGTTAAAAGGTAATAATATGGCTAGTCGTAGAAAGACAAAAGCTGAGGTCGTCGTTCCTGAAAAAAACAAAGGTTTTGGAGATTTTATTGCGATAGTTCTCTTCGCTACGGGAATCTTTGCCACTGTAGCATTTCTATCCTTGCAGTTTTATATTTCGGATCTCCCACTAGATTCAACTCTCCAAGAATCATCAGAAAATAATATGATGGGTCCATTAGGGCATTATTTTGCTGTCCTAATTAATGGAGCATTTGGTTGGTCGGCAATGTTTCTTCCAATTAGCTGTTTTCTATTAGCAACCTATAACGCTTTTTATCGCGATCAGGATTTTTCTTGGTATTTTAAACCAAGTAGTCTTTTTTCATTATTACTTGCTGGATTATTAATTGCTGGATTAAATTTTACATATTTTCAAGATATCGGTGGTGGTGAAATCGGTGGATTGATCTCTAATCCGTTAATTCGTTATTTTAATTTTAGTGGAGCTGTACTTGTTCAGGGTAGTTTAGCCATTTTAATTATTGCCCATTTAAGTCGCCTGACAATTGCAGAGATCCTTGGTTTTGGCACAAGATTATTTACTACCTCTAGCAAGTTTTTATGTTGGAATATTCCTAAGTATGCCTTTGAATATGTGGGAAGTACTTGGCAGGATTTTGCTAACTATCGTGATGAACGAAGGGAGCTAGCAGTGGCAGGGAATTTTGCAATTGACCTGCAAGTTCCTGAGCAAAAAAAAACTCGAGTTACTAAAAAGAATGAATTCGTTATTGAGAAGCTTCTTGCTGAGCCTAAAAAAACATCCCGCAAAGCTGAAATTGAAACAAAAATTATTGAAGAAATTGAAGAGGAGTTCGAAGAGGAAGAAGATACAAGAGAGGTTATCGTTCGCCGACGTGATATTCAGGGAGTTAGTAAGCAGTTAAAGAAGCGAAAACGACCGGTATTTGATAGCTATTGCCCACCTGATTTTGATATTTTAACTCCGGGAGATAGTTCTGGCGGAATGGAGGATGATCAATTACTCATTCAGATGTCGGCACTGATCGAAGAGAAACTTTCGGACTTTAATATCGCTGGTAAAGTCACTGAAGTTCATCCTGGACCAGTAATTACTATGTTCGAGTTTGAGCCAGCTGCTGGTGTTAAGGTTGGTAAGATTGCCTCCTTGCAGGATGACTTAGCTATGAGTTTGAAAGCTAGTGCGATTCGAATAATAGCCCCAATTCCGAATAAGGGAACGGTTGGAATTGAAGTTCCAAATATTCATCGAGATATTGTTCGTTTACGAGAAGTTTTTGAATCACCTGATTTCCTACAAGAAGAGAAGGATTTAAGCATTGCACTTGGTAAGGATATTTATGGCGAGCCAGTAGTAGTTGATGTTGCTAGCATGCCACACTTACTTCTGGCAGGGGCAACCGGTGCTGGTAAGTCGGTTTGCATAAATACAATTCTTTTAAGTTTACTGTTTCGTTCTTCGCCAGAAGATTTAGGTCTAATTTTAATTGATCCGAAGATTCTTGAACTTAGCGTCTATGATGGGATTCCACACTTACGTGCTCCTGTTGTAACAGTTCCTAAACAGGCTAAGGCTGTTTTAGAATGGGCAGTTAAAGAAATGAATAGCCGTTATCGCATGATGCAGAAACATGGTGTTCGTAATATTGATGGTTATAACCGGATGGTTCGAGGTTTAGATGATCAACAGGGCACTCCTAAGAAAAAAATTCCCGGTGTGATTAATTTACAAGCAGAGCAGGTAATTGCTTTAGGGAAAACGGATATAGATCTAAATGATACTGCAAATGAAGTTGAAGAAGTTTCTATTTCCGAAGAGCTACAAACTCTTCCGAAAATTGTAATTGTAATTGATGAAATGGCTGATTTAATGTTATCGGTCGGTCGAGACATTGAAGATTTGGTGGCTCGCCTAGCACAGAAAGCACGTGCGGCAGGAATTCATATGATTTTGGCGACACAAAGACCCTCGGTTGATGTAATTACTGGTTTAATTAAAGCAAACTTTCCTGCTCGTATTTCATTCCGTGTAACTAGTCGGATTGACTCCCGTACTATTTTAGATTCAATGGGGGCAGAAAGACTTCTTGGAAAAGGAGATATGTTGATGATGATGCCAGGGGCACACCATTTAAAACGTGTTCATGGTGCTTTTGTTTCCGATCAAGAAGTTAACAATGTTATTGCCAAACTAAAAGAAGGATCTAAGCCACAGTATGATGAAGAGATCATGGACTATTGTGCCCGTGCCATGGAAGAAGATAAGAAGTCTGATGAGAAGGGGAATGAGCTTGATTATGATGAGCTTTATGATCAGGTCTTGGAATTCGTTGTAGAGAAGGGGCAAGCATCTACTTCTATGATTCAGCGTAATTATAGAATTGGTTATAACCGTGCTGCTCGAATTATGGATTCTTTAGAGCGGGAAGGTGTTATTGGGCCAATGGATGGGGCTAAGCCGCGAGAAGTTTTAATGAAAATGAACGATGAGGCAGGGTTTAGTCGTTAATGGCCACAATCTATAACCAATATTTAATTCAGGATATAATAATCTAACGATAAATGGTGGTGCATACCATCGCAAGGCTAATTCTTTTTCTGTTCTTGGTGGCCCTAATCCAATTGGTCCTATAGATCAAATCGTTATTGGAAAATGTACTGGAGTTTGTACATATGAAAATTCACTTGATTTAGTATTACATTAATTTCATTATGACATAAAACATCTAAAATATTACAGATATTTATGTTGATCTACTCATTAAGTATTATTGGAGTTAGTGTCTTTGCTATTAGCGGAGCATTAGCCGCTGGCTATAAAAGCTATGATTGGATAGGTGTTTTTGCAATTGCATTTGTTACTGCGATTGGAGGTGGAACCCTAAGGGACATCTTGCTTAATACTCCTACAATATTTTGGGTTATGGATCCAAGTTATCTTTGGACAGTATTTATCTCTGCTGTCGTAATTCTAATTTATGCCCGATACTTTCAGGCACCACATAATCTTTTGTTATATGCTGATGCCTTTGGTTTAGCATTGTTTTCTATTTCAGGCGCTCAAATTGCCGAACAATATTCCTCCTCTAGTATCGTAATTGTTTTAATGGGGGTGATTACGGGTACGGTGGGAGGAGTTATGCGTGATGTGTTAACTCATGAAACTCCACTTCTTTTTAGTCCTAAGGAGAATCTTTATTCCTCAGCAGCAATTATTGGAATTGTTGGATATCTTTGCTGTAAAAGTTTAGAAATTGGCGGAGATCTCGCTAGCTTATTTGGCATTGCACTAATTCTTTTAGTACGAATTTCTGCAATTATTTGGAAGATTCGATTACCGGCATTTAGTCCCCGCTAGTTTTTATGTCGATAATGGAGGGTGCAAGACTTTCTAAAATACATTATTTTTTAGATAAAAAAAATGCTCATAATCCTAAAGGACTATGAGCATTTTATTAATTGGTAAAACCTAGATTAATATCTAGAATTTCCACCACG
>JBGSMD010000008.1:0-20267 GCA_041740355.1 Bdellovibrionota bacterium | reverse complement strand
TATTGGTATCGATGCATAGTGCTCCGACAAAGAAGGGTTTTCATATTTATCAGGCGATAGATTTTCTTTATCAAGAGAAAAGCCTAAAGGAAGTCTCTTGTCTCCTTCATTTTACAGAGCATAGTATTAGAAAATGGATTCATAAGTTCAATCAAGAAGGCATCACTGGTTTAGCCTATAGAGGTAAGGCTGGCAGACCACGCAAGATACCGATAGGGAAATTTAAGGCAGAGTATTTACCAATTATTTTAGATCCAAAGCTTGCTGGAGAAGATAGTTTTACCGCAATTAAATTTCATAACTTTTTAAAGGACGACCATAAGGAAGAGTTATGCTACCAAACTCTACTTAACTATTACCATGAAAATAAGTTGTCTCTTGTGATTCCTAGACCGCAGGTAACAGACAAGCAAGATGCGGAGCGAAGGCAAGATTTCCTTAGAACAATTACACATCTGGCAGAAGCCAAGAAGGAGATTTGGTTTTCGGATGAAGTAGGATTTGAGGGAGACCCCAGACCTAGAGCTAGGTGGGTTAAAGTTGGTAGTAAGCCAATTAATGGCAGAGCTTCTGAACACATAAGATTTTCTGCCATTGGAAGTATCAATCCTATTACGGGTGAAATCATGACTCTTGTTGTGCCAGGAGTTGATACAAAAGTTTTTCAAACTTACTTAGATGAATTAAGCAAAGAAACTAAAAACAGAGAACTACACTTAGTCCTTGATAATGCTTCTTGGCATAAGGCAGTCGGCTTAAACTGGCATAACATTAAACCCATTTACCTACCCCCTTATTCTCCTGATTACAATCCAATCGAAAACCTTTGGAGGTATATGAAATTAAACTTTTTTAATAACTGGTACGCAAAAACTGTAGAAGAACTAATTAGTAGGATTTGCTCCGCTTTCAATTCGCTGACTTCAGAACAGATAATTTCTACCACTAATCCTAGTCACCTATTCAGGTAAAGACGATATACCAAAAAAATTTAGGAATTAATTCACAAACTCAATTCGTCAGATTGCTTTTGAAAGCTTATCCTCTCTTAACGTAATTTATTTTTTGGACTCCCTATATTTATTACAAAAAGTAATTCCCATAGGGATTTACGCTGTGTTCTAGGTATACTTTTGCTTAATTTGCAGGACACTTTCTTAACTAAAACTCAGATTAATATATTAAACTTAAAGGGCTATTATGAAAAAGTTTTCTCTTAGTATTCTCGCTCTTCTTTTATTTTTCATAGCTCCAATATCTTCTTGGGCCGCCCCATGTCCCGTTGGTAATTATTTAAATAGTGGAAATTGTATTCCATGTAGCCCAGGAACATTTAGTGATACTGTCGATGCCTCTTCTTGTTCGTTTTGTCCGTTTGGCAGGTATGCTGAAAATTACTCATCAACCTTTTGCACCCCATGTCCAGCTGGAAAGGTAACTGCTTCTATAGCTTCAAGCTTACCGAGTCAGTGTATTAACTGTGGCCCTGGAACTTATAGTCTTTCTGGTGATTCTTCCTGTACGGCTTGTCCCCTTGGAACATATAATTCCAGTTCTGGAAGTTCTGCCTGTACAAATTGTGCTCCTGGTCAAACAACAACTTCCACGGGTTCAACAAGTATAAATAGCTGTCGTTGTCCATCAGGACAAGTATTAAATGGAGGGGCCTGTGTTAGTTGCTCCGCTGGTACTTATGTAAGCAATGGTTCTTGCGTGTCATGTCCCGATGGATCTTATTCTGCAAGTGGAGCGGAAACTTGCACTTCATGTCCTGCCGGACAAATTTCTAATTTGGCGAAAACAGCATGTGAGGGTTGTCCAGCTGGGACTTACCGATCCTCTGGCACATCCTGCTTACCTTGTTCATTTGGAAGCATTTCAACAATTGGTTCAGCAAGTTGCACAGCATGTCCTGATGGGGAGTTCTCTAATTCTACCTTAACTGCTTGCTTAGCTTCTTGTCCTGCTGGTTCACGAGAAAATGGCGACCATTGTCTACGATGTTTGCATAATTATTATTCAGCAAGTTCAGGGGCAAGCTCCTGCACACGTTGTCCTAGTGGTAGTGTGGCAAATGAGGATCACACAGGCTGCGATCTTTGTCTTGCTGGAACTTTCAATGATTCAGAATCTCCTACTTGTTTTTCTTGCGGCAGCGATTCGTTTTCTGCTTCTAATGGAGCTGCAAGTTGTACAGTTTGCACGGATGGTACTACAGCGAATTCTGAAAGAACTGGCTGCGTAGATTGTTTGCCGGGTCAGTTTGGTCAATCCGGAACTTGTTTTTCTTGTTCATCTGGTAATTACGTCGCAAGCTCTACAGATAATTTCTGCACGGCGTGTCCCGTAGGTAGTACAAATAACTCTAATTATACAGGATGTAATCCCTGTCCTGCTGGAACGATAGGTTATAATAGTGGTGTTGGAAGTCTTTGTGTTAACTGCGGAGGAAATGAAATTTCTAGTGAAGAAGGTGCTCTAGAATGTACAGCATGTCCTCAGGGGCAAAACCCAAATTCACAGCGCACTCTCTGCTTAGCATGTCCTGTGGGAACATATTACAATTCAAATAGTTTCACTTGCGAAGATTGTTCACTGGATTCGATTACTTCTAACGTTGGGTTGACATCTTGTAGTGCCTGCCCTGAAGGATTAGTTGCAAATGAAGAAAGAACTTCATGCGAGTCTTGTCCAGAAGGAACCTCGGAGTATTTTGGAGTTTGTAGAGAGTGCCCAGTGGGTCTTGCTAGTGTCAATGGTAATTGCCAAGTCTGTAATTGGGGGTATGGCTTAGATGCTACTGGGACTGCTTGTGTGCCATGTCCAAAGGGTTCTGTTTCGATTTATAGGAATTTACCGTTTCCTAATTTATTTCCAAGCCAAATTTGTGATACCTGTTTAAATTCATCAGTTATTGGCGGAATCGCTTGCCCTGGCAATCAAAATTCTAGGGGCTTAAAAGGTAAGTTAACGATCGATAATCCAAATAGTATTGATCTTGGCCGACTTGGCATAAATTACAAAGCTACTGCTTTTGATTTTCCTACAAAGAATCCAAAGGTTCGTATTGTCCTAGAGAATTCAAATTTTGGTGTTCTATTTAGCCAAGATTTATCTGCTAGTAAATTTAATTCAAAATCTAAGAAAGGATGGAATTTTAATGCTTCCAAGAAAATCTACACTTATAGAGATTTGAATCTGGGTGCCAATGTTACAAATCTTAAGCTAAAACTTAATCAGCGGAAATTAGCAAACGGCCGAACGCGCGAGTGGTTAGTGGTCCAAGGATCCGTGGAAGGTGTAACTTATTTGCTTAGTGACAACAATACAGCAACTTTAACTCTTGGTATTAATAGTTATAAGAAACCTTATCAAGCGGAACATGATGTAATTAATTGTTCGGTAAGTGCCGAAAAATTAACTTGTATCAATTAGTATCCTAGTTAACGATCAGCCGTGCTTTTTAAGTGTTTCGTATTTTTAATACGAGGCAGTTAAAGTTATTTCTTATCTGTAGGGAGTCCAAAAACTAACTTACCTAAGGAATTTATTTTGTGGTCCGAGCTTCTAGTTATCAGCTTTTCAAATTCTGGATTCTTGTCTCGCTGAAGCAAATGCGGAAAGCTAAATTTGAATACCTAAAAAGAAAGAAGATAGTCAAACCAACATGAATTCCGAATTTTTTTGGGAACTTTATTCTTCGGCTTACAACAGACAGGCTTTTAAGAGTATTTTCATCCTCTTGCATCAAATTTGCACTAAAATAGCTCTGAAATTCATTCTTTTAGCCATACTGTAGCAATAATAAATCTTCATAATCCTTCATATAGATAAATTATCAAGAGGGTAAAATATGAAAAATTTAATATCACAAATTGGAAGTTACAAATTATTAAGCTGCGTCTTTCTAGGCATCGTAATTGATTACTCACTTTATCAACAATATTGGGGATGGATGTTAGCCTTGGTTGGAGCTTTAATTACTTTCTTGATTGTAGTTAATAATCTTAATACTTTTAAAAGCACTTATGGAAAAATATTTTTAGGATTTAATTTTTTAATATTATTAGCATTAGTTGAAGATGTATCTACATTATCAATTTCCATGTTATTTCTCTCGCTCAGTTTTCTAGGTTTAATTCGTAATAAAATCTATTTAGCTAACTTTGAACTACTAATACGTGGAGTACGCAGAAATATATTTACCATGTTCGGCAAATTCAGTAGAGATGTCTTTAAAATTTTCAAAATAAAAAAAGGAAAAAGCCAATTCAAATTTTTTCAATTTATTGCCTTGTCGATTGTGCCTATTGGTTTAACCTTAATTTTCATTTTTTCTTTTGCAAAGATTAATCCAGTAATGGAAATTTTAGCGAAGCAACTCAATATTGAAAGCTTGTTGGCTCTTATAAATTTTAATAGATTACTCTTCTGGCTTATCGCTTTATCATTCACTTGGTCTCTCCTTCGCAATAGAGTTAGGCTTAAGCAGAGCAAACAAAAGACAGGCCAGTATCAAAACCTATTTAGTTATAAATCAATTTGTATAAGTTTAATAATTTTTAATCTTATTTTCTTGACGCAAGGACTGTCCGAGCTTTCGCTGTTATTTGATCATAACACTAGCGAGATATCTTCTGCTCTATCTAGCTCAGCTCAAGATGCCTCGTACACACTTTTGTTTACTGCAATTTTAGCATGTTTGTATATGCTGATTGTCGATACTTTTAGAAAGATAGGTGACAGCACCATTTTTCTAAAAAAATTAATATTGTCTTGGACTTTTCAAAATGTATTCCTATTGTGTTTGGCGTTTAGAAAACTATTGATCTACATAGAAAGTTACTCCTTAACTTATATGAGAATATCCGCATTGATTTGGATGTATCTTGTGGCAGTAGTTTTAATTTTATGTATTCTTAAAATTGCCCATGATAAAAGTAATTCATGGGTAGCAAATATTGCAATTTTAAAGCTATTATTGATTTTAACAATTTGTTGTTTCATTAATTTTCCAAGCCTAATTGCCTTCTATAATGTTAATCATTGTAGAGAAATTACTGGGAAAGGTAGTAATCTGGATGTTTATTATTTAGTCTCGCTAGGAGAGGAGGCGTTGCCAGCCCTTGTTGACTATAAAATGAATGGCAATGCTATACCTAATTTTGAAGTTTATAGTTCTTTGGATTACATCCCAGCGGTATATTCAACGCGCTTTCGAGTCAGAAAGTTTGTTGCACTCTATCATAAATTTTACCTTGAGAATGATAGAGCTTGGTCATTTAGAAGGTTTAGATTGAACTCTTTATTAAGAAAGGAACATGAGTAAAACTATTTTAATAGTTGATGATGATAAGCATATCAGAGAGACTCTGGAATTTAGCTTAACAGAATCAGGCTTTAAATGTATCGAGGCTGAAAATGGAATGTTAGCGCTAAGGGCATTTTCCAATTTTAATCCTGATCTAATAATTCTTGATATTAATATGCCTGAGCTTGATGGTATCGAAGTTTGTAAGCAAATTAGAAAGACATCAGAAATTCCAATTATATTTCTTAGTTCTAGAGAGCAGGAGGTAGATCGAATTCTTGGACTAGAGCTGGGAGGGGATGATTACATCTCAAAACCATTTAGTCCTAGAGAGCTTGTAGTTAGAGTTAAAAATATACTTAAAAGAATTAAACCAGCACTTAGCGAAGAGAGTACCGATTCTTTTCAACACAAAGATTTAATATTAAATCTTGCAAAGCGAACTGTGCTCTGGAAAGAAACAGCTGTTATCCTAAGTGTAACTGAATTTGATATTCTTTTCGCTTTAATCAGACGTCCTAGTATCGTCTTTACTAGAGAAATGATTATTGATTTAGCTTATCAAGAAAATTTTCATCTAAGTGATCGGACAATTGATTCACATATGAGGAGAATTAGAGCAAAGTTAGAGCAGGTTGGTGCTGATAATCTAATTCAGACGATTAGAGGTGTTGGATATAAAATTGACTAATTGATTGTATGTTTAAAAGATTCAAACTTCAAAGCATTCTTGTTTTTGGTAATGTTTTAGTCCTTATCTTTTTAGTCCTTGTTCTTCTTTCTTTTCGTTTTTATCAAACTGAACTTATCCGACAAACCGAAGGGGAGTTGATCTCTCAAGGAGCAGTCTTCGCTGCCAGTTATAGGGAGGAACTTTTAAAGATCAATCCTGACATTACTAAAGAGTTGGGCAAAATTCATTTAGAGAAGAATGCACATTATAGCCCAATTGAACCACAGCTATCACTTACATCTATAATTTATCCTCCTCGCCCCGATGGAGTTTTGGAAAGTAGTTTTGACGTAAAATATCAGGAAATAGGAAAGCATTTTAGTAAGCTGATCAATGAGACACAAAGAACAACATTAGCTGGAATAAAAGTTTTAGATTGGAACGGCGTAGTAATCGCCAGTCAAAAGGAAGTCGGAGTCTCATTTAAAGATTTGATAGAAGTTAAAAATGCACTTCAGGGTAAATATTCTAGTGTCTTAAGAGAGAGAGTCAGCGAAAAAAACTTTAAACTCTCATCGATTAGCAGAGAGGGACAATATCGTGTCTTTGTAGCTTTCCCTGTGATTAGTGAGCAAGTATTGCTGGGAGTCATTTATCTATCACGGACTCCAAAAAATATTCTAAAGGATTTATATCATAAAAAATACAATGCCCTTGGAGCCTTAGGTCTTATTTTACTACTAGTCATTCTGACTTCGGTCACACTTTCTTTAATGATTTCTTCGCCAATTAAAAAATTAATTCAAGCAATTGATACATTTAGGAACTTTCCAGAAAAACCGATTCAATTGGCAAAAGAGCCGATAATTGATGAATATCATCAGCTAGCTGAAGCTTTTAATCTAATGAGTGTAGAACTCTTAGATCGCTCCAACTATATCAAACAATTTGCTATGGACGTTTCGCATGAATTTAAAACTCCGATTACTGCAATTAACGGAGCTGTTGAGATTTTAAGGGATCACTTTGAGACCATCCCTAAAGAAAAAGCCATTCAATTTTTAGGAAATATACAACTCGATACACAGCGACTTCATGCGCTCACTATTCGCTTGTTGCAACTGGCCGAAGCGGATAATGCCTTAAGACCTTCATCTTCTTGTTCTTCAGCTGAAGTTTTTGAAAAGCTGAGGTTGCGCTATGAAAGTAGAGATATTGATCTTTCCTTACCAAAAGAAAAATATATTGTGGCAATCTCTGCGGAAGATCTGGAAACTATTTTAATTAACTTAATTGATAATTCTATTCAGCACGATGCTAAAGTAGTGAGTGTTCAGTTTGACTCAGCACAGCAGCTAATTATTGAAGATAATGGCAGTGGAATTTCACTTCAAAATTCCCAAAAAATATTTAATCCATTCTTCACCACCAGAAGAGAACAAGGGGGTACGGGACTAGGGCTCAGGATTGTTCAATCATTACTTAAGCACTCTAAAGCTGAAATTAGTTTAGGAGATTCTGTTTCTGGAACTAAGTTTATTATTAAATTTCAAAATGAATAATTTAACTAAAATTAGAATTTTACTAATTATTTTTATAATGGCGCTTGTGGTTAGTGGTTTGACAGCTATTCCTCTTACCTATGAGCTTAAACTTATTGCCGGCTTACTTAATATTGATCCCAATTTGCCAGCCTCACATTATGATGGCTTTAGAAATTGGATAGCCTGGGTTTATGAAGGAGTAAGAGAAACCGATCTTAAATATCCTTTCATTGCTTATGGTACTGATTGGTTGGCATTCGGTCATTTAATGATTGCAATTGTTTTTTTTGGTCCCCTAAAAGATCCAATTAAAAATATCTGGGTTATCAATTTTGGAATGATTGCTTGTTTAGCAATCATTCCTTATGCCTTATTATTTGGTGCAATTCGAGGCATTCCATTTTACTGGATATTGATTGATTGTTCTTTTGGAATAATTGGAATTATACCCTTATTGATTTGTAAAAAGCTGATTAAAAAAATGGATTCATAACTATTGACAGTCTAGTGTTTTGTCTTGAAAGCAGAAGTTGTTTTGACGCTCCGATCCTTTGTCTTGTACTTAACCTTACTCTCTCTTAAATCCTTGCTGAATTAATCCTTGAAGCTCTGCTGGATCTGTTGGCAAATCTCCCGGCATGAAAAATCCATGTGAAATTAAAATTGCTGAGTGCTCCGGTTTTAATGAAGCTTGTTGCCAATGCATTGCTAGGATCGGAGTAAAGGAATACTTAGCCCAGGCGGCTGCTTGTGCTGATTGGAAATCAGAGAATTTCCAATTAGCTGCTTCGGCCGCAACAAAAAAGCCCCGATCAAACCATTCGAAAGCAGATTCTGGTGTAAAGCCATAACACTTCCAATATCCAGCAGCAATTGGATCAAAGTTTTTAGCCTCCCAACGCGGCGCTTCCTCCGCTGAAAAACCAGCTAATTCATAAGTGAATTCTTGTTTGATTGTTAGGAATTGATTGATGTCGTGAGTCTTGGAGAAGAAATATCCTGGTAAGGTTTTAAGAAAAAACATCAGGTGGGAAAAGAAACCTTTCTCTGGTCCCGCGGGACCTTTAATCGACATTAAAAAATTACCGGTTAACTTTAAATCGTTACTTGCTTGTTCTAAACGTTGATTAATTGTTTCGTTATAATCATCTATATTATTAATTAGATAAAAGTCTTGTAGCTTCTTAAAATAATTCTCTTCGGCATAGGCAAACCAAGCATAGTAAGCAACTAGTACTTGATACAGGTCACCATCCTCTGTCCACTTATCACTGGAGGCGATTGTAATAATCTCATTGGCAGCAATCACAAAGTTTTGTTTTAAGCCATTAAGTAAAGCAAAAACTTCTACTTCTGTTTCACTTACTTCCTCAAACTCCGGATCAATTATTAGTTCGTTATTTTCAATTCGCTTTAAATTACTAAGAGCAGTTTTAATTTGATCTTTAATTGTTACTAAGTTGTCCGGATTAAATTGTGGATGCTTTGTTTGGTTTAAAATATTATTTGCAGCAAACTGTCCTTGAAAGGAGGAGTGGATCAGATTAAAAATTTCAAAATTTATCTGTTTAATCTCAAATTTGATTGGTTCCATACTCATTTATCGTTTTATCCTGATTTGCTGTAAATTTCGTAAGTGCTCAGCCCGAAGCTAGTAATGCTTTTAAATCTGAGTTTTGATCAGTTCCCGCAAAATTAAATTAGTTGGAATTGCAGTGAAAAATCATAAATTGTTACTCTCTGTGGCGTGCCTGACACACCTTTGTTTCAATTTATGATTTTTCTTCGCACTTCACAATTATTAAAAATCCTTAATTTTTAATAATTTCAACTACTTCACCTTTTTTACGACGAATTCTTATCCCAAACACGGGTTTTAATTGGCATAACTGTTTAGAATGTGTGTGGAGGTAGAATTAAAAAATTCAGCAAAAAAGCAGAGGTACTAGTAGTACAGCTGCTTGGTCCCCCAAAGCCAAAAGGCGACGGGGGAAGTATTTTGCTGAATTTTTCCTTCGAGATCCACCAAAGGCTAAACTATTATAAATTTTCTAATATCTTCTATAACTTATAATCTAGATGGTTCCTAGTCACAAATAAGTGGCAGGAAATCATAACTTTAAATGAATTAAAGTAAGTTTTTTTTACCTGACGATCTTTAATGTTTTTAGACGGTTAAGAAGGTTAGTCACAGATCTCAGCTAGTTTTTTAAATTTTTTATATAGACAGTTTGTGGACGCCAACACTATATTTAGTGTTTATTGACCCCTCAAAACACTACATATAGTGTTTCCTCAATTTTTGTGTTAAAATTATAGAACATCGTTATGGAAAATACTTCAAGTCAAATAAGCTCAACTTTTGCAGGAACTCCGATGACAAAAAGCAATATGGCGGATCAGGCTCGAATCGATGCCAAAGCATTAGCTCGCTTAACGATTGTTAAAAGAAATGGGACGATGGTGCCATTTCGTAGGGAGCGTATTCAAAATGCAATTGAGTTGGCGATGAGAGCTACTCATGGAGTTGTATCTACTGCCCCCCTAACTCCAGACCTTTTTGCCCAACTTCAGGAAGTGACTGACCAGGTAATCTTGGGCTCTTTAGAGAAGGCTAAGCTCGGCGCCTGTTTAACAGTAGAAGGTATTCAAGATATCGTTGAAGTTAAATTAATGGAATGCGGACACCATGACGTGGCTCGTGACTATATTGTTTACCGTGATCAACATAAGCAACTTCGTGATGATTCTCCTCGCAACATTCGTGTGATGAGACGTGATGGCAAGGAAGTTCGTTTCAACCCAATGAAAATTGCTTCTGCTGTAGAAGCATGTTTCCGTAGTACTCGTGCTGTTGATGGAGTAACACCATCTGAAGTCATTCAAGCCGTCAATCTGCTTACCAATAAAGTAGTTAATAAAGTTTGTGATTTTAATAACGAGGGGAAAGAAATTTCTGTCGAGTTTATTCAAGACGAAGTTGAACGTCAGTTGATGTCGGAAAGTTTCTACCAAGAAGCTAAGAACTACATTCTCTATCGCTCCCTACGTGCTAAGCTTCGAGAGAGTGGCGAAGGAATGGAGGAAGATTTTGCTCCGATCTTAGCTAAGTCAGAAGCAAAAACCGCGACTACTCAAAAAACTACACCAGTTGAAGACTTGGGAACGCTTTATAAAGTTACCGAAGCTGATGGTAGTGAGACTAAAATGTCCGAGTTGGAAATCAAGAAGCGCATTGATTACGCGTGCTTGAATTTAAATGTTGATGCCGATGAAGTTCGCACTGACATGCTCAAAAATTTCTATCAGGGGATTCGTCGTCGGGAAGTAGATCAAGCGGCAATTATGTCAGCTCGAGCAAAAGTAGAGAAGGAACCAGATTACACTTTCTTAACTGCCCGTTTACTTTTAGATGAAATTTATCGGGAGACGATTTCTACTCCAGCTAATCACGCTGATATTAAAAAAATTCACCAAGAGTATTTCACGCAGTACATTGATTTTGGTGTTCAAGTAGGCCGATTGACCCCAGATTTAAAATCTTATGATATTGCTAAACTTGCAGCGGCCATGGATTTAGGTCGAGACCTAGATTTCACTTATCTTGGACTGCAAACAATTTACGATCGTTACTTAACGCACCACGAGGATCGTCGCATTGAGACTCCGCAAATTTTCTGGATGCGTGTGGCGATGGGCTTAGCCTTAAGAGAAGAGAATAAGAACGAAAGAGCCGTAGAGTTCTACGACATTCTGTCTCAAATGTACTACGTCTCGAGTACTCCAACATTATTTAATTCCGGAACTTGTCACTCACAAATGAGCTCTTGTTATCTTTCAACTGTAACTGACGATTTACATAGCATCTTCAAATTAGTTTCTGATGACGCACAATTATCTAAATGGGCTGGTGGACTTGGTAACGACTGGACCAATGTTCGTGCTACTGGCGCAACTATTAAAGGAACTAACGGACGTAGCCAAGGTGTCGTGCCATTCTTAAAAGTTGCTAATGATACGGCGGTCGCAGTTAATCAAGGTGGGAAGAGAAAAGGGGCAATGTGTGCTTACTTAGAAACTTGGCACTTAGACTTAGAAGATTTCTTAGAGCTTCGTAAGAATACTGGGGATGAACGTCGCAGAACTCATGACATGAATACTGCAAACTGGATTCCAGATTTGTTTATGAAGCGTGTTGCTGAAAACGGTAACTGGACAATGTTTAGCCCAAGTGATGTTCCAGACCTGCATGATCTTTACGGCTCAGCCTTTGATAAGCGTTACCAAGAATACGAAACAATGGTTGCGAAAGGCGAAATCAAACTTTACAAAACCGTTGAAGCATTAACTCTTTGGAGAAAAATGCTGAGCATGTTGTTTGAAACAGGTCACCCATGGATTACTTTTAAAGATCCTTCTAATTTACGATCTCCTCAAGATCATAAAGGTGTTGTTCATAGCTCTAACCTTTGCACAGAGATATTATTAAATACTTCTGAAAAAGAAACTGCTGTTTGTAACTTAGGATCATTAAACTTACCTAAGCATATTAAAGCTAATGGTGAACTTGATCGCGAATTACTTGCTAAGAATATCAAAACAGCAATCCGTATGTTGGATAACGTTATCGATATCAACTTCTACCCAATTCCAGAAGCAGGGTTCTCTAACTTACAGCATCGTCCAATCGGCTTAGGGCTGATGGGATTCCAAGATTGCTTGTACATGAAGCGAGTAAGCTATGCGAGTCCGGAGGCAGTAGAGTTCGCCGATCGTTCGATGGAACTTATTTCTTACTACGCAATCTTAGGCTCTAGTGAGTTAGCTAAAGAACGTGGTGCTTATCCATCTTACCAAGGATCTAAATGGGATCGCGGATTGCTTCCAATTGATACCTTAGAAATCTTAGAAAAAAATCGTGGTGCAGCTTATTGTGATCTAAATAAAGAAACTACTTTAGACTGGCAGGTTGTTCGTGATTCAATCAAGAAGTATGGGATGCGTAATAGCAACACGATGGCGATTGCTCCAACAGCGACAATCTCTAATATTTCAGGTGTTACTCAATCAATCGAACCAGCCTACAAGCACTTGTTTGCTAAGTCGAACTTATCTGGTGAGTTCATTGTAATTAATGACTTCCTAGTTCACGAACTGAAGAAATTAGATCTTTGGGACGAAGAGATGGTTGATGATCTGAAATATTTTGATGGTTCAATTTTGGAAATCGAAAGAATTCCCAATGATATTAAGCAAATTTACTTAACATCATTTGAAATTGATCCGGAATGGATTGTTGATTGTGCTGCCCGTCGTCAGAAGTGGATTGATATGGGTCAGTCACTTAACCTTTATATGGCTG
Organism: Bdellovibrionota bacterium; assembly: GCA_041740355.1. Classification (GTDB taxonomy): domain Bacteria; phylum Bdellovibrionota_C; class UBA2361; order UBA2361; family CALJRW01; genus JANNBC01. Next base: position 7,377 of record JBGSMD010000008.1, on the reverse strand, counting down.
AGCCGAATGGGAAAAAATTAAATGAAATGTATTTTTCTGCCTGGAAAAAAGGTTTGAAAACTACTTATTATTTAAGATGTTTAGGCGCAACTCAGATTGAGAAATCAACGATGGATGTTAATAAGCGCGGACTACAACCTAGATGGATGAAAAATAAATCTTCCTCTGGTGAAGTAAACATAAACCGTGATGCAGCAGCACTTCCAAAAGAGACCCAAAATCTTGATGGTGAGTGTGAAAGCTGTCAGTAAATAACAAAAGTAACGTCTGCTTAAGCAGACGCTGTAAAAATTTTAATTTGTAAATATAACTTAGGAGATAAGACATGTTAGACTTCGGAGACAATGAAGGAAATAACGATTCTAAAGAAAAACAAGCAGCAGCGGAAGCGCTTCTTGGAAATCAAGCACGCTTTAGAGCAGATCAAAAACGTTTAGTAAATTGCAATGCAGTGGATGTTAACCAGCTAATGCCTCTTAAGTACAAGTGGGCCTGGGAACATTACCTAAATGGTTGCGCCAATAACTGGATGCCAACGGAAGTCCCAATGTCTAAAGACATTGAACTATGGAAATCTAATACCTTAACTGATGATGAGCGTCTGGTTATTAAAAGAAACTTAGGTTTCTTTAGTACTGCGGAAAGCCTTGTTGGTAATAACATTGTGCTAGCAATATTTAAGCATGTTACAAATCCAGAGTGTCGTCAGTATTTATTACGCCAAGGATTTGAGGAAGCAATTCATACACACACATTTCATTACATCGTAGAATCACTTAACCTTGATGAAAGTGAAATCTTTAATATGTACAATGAGATTCCAGCCATTCATAAGAAAGATGCTTTTGAAATGCAGTTTACTCAAGAATTAATTGATCCTAATTTTAGTACTGCAACAACGCAAGGTCAGCAAAGATTTGTTCGTAACTTAATTGGTTACTACTTAATCATGGAAGGACTTTTTTTCTACAGTGGTTTTGCGATGATCTTATCTTTCCATCGCCAGAATCGAATGACTGGTGTTGGTGAGCAGTTTCAGTACATCTTACGTGATGAAACAATTCACTTAAATTTTGGAATTGATTTAATCAATGGAATTAAAGCTGAGAATCCAGATATCTGGACAGAAGAATTCAAAGCAGAAATCTATGACTTAATAAAACAAGCAGTTGAGTTGGAATATGCTTATGCTGTTGATTGCTTACCTCGTGGAATCTTAGGATTAAATCATGAAATGTTCCGAGATTATGTGCAGTACATTGCGGATCGTCGTGTCGAGCGTATTGGATTAAATGCAATCTTTGGTTCTAAGAATCCATTCCCATGGATGAGTGAAACAATTGACCTTGGTAAAGAGAAAAACTTTTTTGAAACTCGTGTTACTGAGTATCAAACTGCTGGATCTTTAGCTTGGTAGAAAACGAAGTATTGTACCAAGCCCGAGTTTATCGAAGTGCATACAAATAGTTGGCCTATCATTTTTGATAGGTCAACCTATCAAATCTCAAAATTCAAGAATATAGCAAGCGAATTAGCTACTTAGTAGTGACAGATTAATACCAATAATAAGTGAGCTACTAATTTAAAAACTTCTGTTGTTATCTAAACAACTTTCTATGTAAATCATCGATTGATTCTCCAAGAAAACTGCGTTCCTCGTAGCAATTCGATATTCAATAAATTACTATATTCATGCCAACGATCTTTGAATTTAAAAGTACCGGTTCTTCTTCTTTAGTTCTGACCGTAATGAGCCGATACATGTTCATGTAGAAAAAGAAAATAGCTACTGCAAGTTTTGAGTAGATCCTGTTCGATTTGCTTTTTCAAGTGGCTTTAATGCGATAGAGCTTGCAGAAATTCGAAAAATAGTTGAACTTCGAACTGAAGTTATTAAGGAGCGTTGGAATGAGTTCTTTGCCAGATAAACTTGAAGCGTTAGCTGTTGATGTTAATATTTCAGAACAATCATTAAAGGTCTTTCTATCAGATGGCCGTGAAATATCAGCTCCATTAGTATGGTTTCCAAGATTATTAACTGCATCACATGAACACCGTAGAAATTGGCGTTTGATTGGTCAAGGCATCGGTATACATTGGTTAGACCTAGATGAGGATATCGCCGTTCAAGATCTCCTCCGCATAAAGTAAATATTCTTGGAATAAATCAATTTCCTTTCCTCGACTTCTTGCTCGAATTTCTCTAAAATTCAAGCACTGTAATTATAATAAAAAATCATGATTAAATGTCTAACTATTGCACTAGCGCTCTGCTTATTGTGCCCAATCATCGCTTTCTCTGAAGATCAAAATATCGTCGAGCGCTATGAACTTAACGCTGCTAAGAACTATGATTTTAAATATGGATCGGGCATAGCTTTTAAAAAATCTAGCCCCTATGCAGGTGGAATTTTAATGTTCTATCTAACTCCAAATGGTGAATTTCAAATAACAGACGGAAAAGATAAGCGCAGTGATGCTACAATTCCCCACGTAGCAATTGCTAAGCTAAAAAAGAAAAAAGGAACGTTTGAAGTAACGGATCGATTTCCCCTTTATTTTGAAAAAGCTGAAAATTTAAATGTTAATTTAGCAGGAATTTCTACAGCACCAGATGACATTCTCTGGCTAGTAGATTCTAAGCAAAATGCTTTACTCAAAGTAGATCTTGAAACTGGAGCTATTAAACAAGTAGTAAAGCCAGGAGCGGGACTTCCAGAAATTTTAAAACAAGGTATTTTAAAAAGTGTTGCCGTCGCTCCGGGAGGAAAAGTTTATACAGTGATTCAAAGTCCTTTAGTTTTCGGGGGTGAGGCTAGTGGTACTGCAAAATTTATTCGTCTTGTAGAGTTTAATCCAGAAAGTAATACATCTAAAACCTATGCCTTGCCATTTGAATTAAATGATTATGCTGCTACAGCTGAAGTTAAGATTGATGATTTACAGGCGATTGATGACACTCGCTTGCTGGCTATTGAACAAGGAACGAGTAAAGCTGGAAAAGTTATTAACCGAGTTGTTCTAATTAAGTTAGCTGGCGCAACGGATATAAGTGAATTAAAATTTGTTGGGCAAGAACTGGAATTTGCTAATACTGAAATCTTTGGTCCAAATCAGTTGATTGCTAAACCCTTAGAAAAAACAATCTTGGTTGATTTAAATGAATTAGGTTGGAATTATAATAGCGCAGAAGGTTTAGCACTTTTAGATGCAGAAACTATTGCTGTCACAAATGGTCTTTCCAAGGATGGCGAAACAACCAAAACAGAAGTTTGGTTAGTAACTCTACCAGAAGCACTCTACAATTGGACTTGGAAAGAGTGGGCTTTATTTTTGATCTTGGGCTTTATCTTAGTATTTAGTACCGTATTAACATTCTTATTTGTATTTAAAAGAAATCCTAAATCTTAGGCTGAAGTTGGTATTATGAGCGATAACGATAGCATAATTTTTATTGATCAAATTTATGAGTCCATTCGCAAGGACTACACTGCTAATACTCTAACGGAAGATAAGCTACTTGAAACTCCGATCAAGCAGTTCTACAGTTGGTTAGAAGAAGCTTATCAAGCAGGGTTAGCGGAACCAAATGCTTTTAGTCTGGCAACTTGTGATCAAGACCAGCAACCAAACATTCGGACGGTCCTTTTAAAAGCAATTCAAAACGAAAAACTTATTTTCTTTAGCAATTATGACAGTCAAAAAGCTAAAGAAATTGCGGTGAATAATAAAGTCTCAGTCTTATTCTTTTGGCCAAACCTTGAAAGACAAGTTCGAATTCAAGCGACAATTGAAAAAACACCGATTGAAATTTCAGAAACATATTTTGAATCGCGACCATTTGTATCTCGACTAGGGGCTTTAGTTTCTCGGCAAAGTACACGAATTGAAAGTCGTCAGGTAATTGAAGATCAAATGAAGGAATTAGAGCGCAAATCCTTAGTCAAAAAAGTTACTCGTCCGGACTATTGGGGTGGGTATCAAATTACTCCGTTCTACTATGAATTCTGGCAAGGAAGGCGCAGCCGTCTACACGATCGTTTGGTTTTTGAATTAAAAGACAAGAACTGGGAAACCTATCGTCTTAGTCCCTAATGACTAAGATTTTATTACTCGGCGGCGGAAACGTCCTTTCACTATTAGCTAAAAAGCTTCAGCAAGAAGGAACCAAAAATGCTCAATTTGTTATTACTTCTCGTCGTCAGGAGCAAGTAAATCTTTTTCGGGCAGCCGGATTTACTGCTGAGCAACTTGATATTCTAAATTATTCAGCACTACAAGATTTTTTTGTAAAATATTCAGATTTAGAAATTATCATTGACTCTGTTCCTCCGATTTTTGCAAATCAAAGCTCATCTTTAGATGATTCACTTGTCGGCGTTAGAAATCTAGTTTCTGTTTTAAAAGACTATCCACTTAAAAGATTAATTTATCTTAGCACAACTGGCGTCTACGGCGCAGTTAATGGGGAGGTTGTCAGCGAAGATTCACCAATTAAGCCACTAAGTGATCGTGGGCAGGCACGATTTAAATCTGAAGAGTTATATCGGCAAAATATTGTTAATTTTTGTGCTTTAAGAATTGCAGGAATTACTTCTAATCAACATAATCCTAGGACTAGTTTAATAAGAGGTAGTTATCCATTAATTGAAAATGGGGAACGATATTCCAATCGTATTCACATTGAAGACTTGGTCGAAGTAATTTTCAAAAGTTTAAATTTAAACCAAGAACTTCCGCGAGCAATAAATGTCGCTGATGGAGCTCCACTTAAAACTAAAGATTTAATTATTGCCTTACAAAGTAAGTATAACTTTCCTTACCCAACTTCAATTTCCTATGAAGATGCAAAGGCGCTGGGCATGCACACTCTGCTTGGAAACCAACAAGTTAGTAATCAATTACTGATTAATACTTTTGGAGATTTTATCAGATACAAAGGAGTTGATTGGATGATTGAAAATTAAAGAACTACAAAAAATCTAGTTTTTGGTTGAAGCAGGGTTCTAAAAAATTAGCGATTTTTTTAACGTCTGAATTAACATCTAACAATATTATGACTAAACTGGTTTAGTTTTACCAAGATTTTACTAATGTCTTTTAAGTTGAATCACTAGTCCAATCAGGAATGTTAGCAACGCCATAAAAGCCCACTCAAATACATATCCCAAGTGTCTTCCGGCGGACATCACTTTACCGGGATCGGGAATTGGGTAGGAGACTTCTGCTTTCATGCTACCGGTAGAAATTTTAACTTTATTACTAGGCATCACTAACATATCAGTTTTGTCAGACTCTGATTTGATTAAATCTTTTTCAATATCTAGATCTCTCTCTACAGAAATCTTATCAATATAAATTGGTAAGATTGGATATTCAATTTGTTTGCCAATTGCTGAAATATTTACTCTTAACCAATTATCATCCTTCTTGGCTACACTAACTTCAGGATCTTGCGGTTGCAGAAAAAAAGTTCTTTCCAACGATGGTTTAATAATTCCAATTATTCTTTGTTCTTCAGGCTTTTGAAAGGCAATTCGATCTTGAACTTTACTAACACTTAAGGGGATAAATCCACGATTAATTAGAACGGCACCAACCTGATCTTTAAGTTTTAGTGGGGTGATCACGTTCTTGCCAGGAGTATCATCTAGCCGACGATTAGCAATTACTATTTCATTCGAAAAATCATAGCTCCCCTCAAGCAGGACTCTAAAATTAATATAATCTTCCCATTTGGGATTAGACCTAACTAGTTCGGCAAAGTTAAGCGGAACAGCCACTAGCCGTTGTTCTAGTACCTTTAAGTATTCAACTTTCTCTAAATGTCTTTCCCATTGCCAATAGGAAGCTCGAAGCATAGCAATAATTAGCACCAAGCAAATAAAAGTTGTTTTTTTAGAGAACTTAATCTTCAATTTCATTGGGAATATGCTATAAAATTCAGGACAAATTGTACAATCATGGTTAAGTTAGACGACAAACCACTTATTCTTTACGAATTAAAAAATGAAAAAATTATTACTTTGCCTGTTATTACTTGCTTGTCCATTAATGGCTGAAGATTCCACTGACAATGGAAGATTACCGGATGGACGTGCCTATCGTACTGATGACCAAGGATACCAGCTGGTTGATTACGTAGCCGAGCTAGAGCTTAAGATTGATGAACTTCAAAATAAGATCATTGCTATTAATAACGAACAGAAATTTAAGGCGGTAGATAGTGAATTTTCAGAGACCAATTTAATGGCTGAAATGAAAGCTAAAAAAGAAGCGGAAGCAAATTGTCCTACCTGTGATTGTCCAGCACCGAGGGAATGTCCACAAGCAGTTGCTTTAAATTGTCCGGAACAGCGCGAATGCCCGGAAGCTCCGGAATGCTCTTGTCGTGAAGTGGAAGATCACTTCAAATTGCTTATTCAACAATCTGACAAACGACTACTTAGTATGCAGGAGAGTATATCAGAAAAAGAAAAGGTAATTAGTAACTATGAAATGGCACAGGATTCTTCTGATAACCACCAAACGGCACTTCGCGAGACTAGAGAGCAAGTAGCTAGATTACAAAAAAGATTAGATGAGAAAGATGCCGAGATTCAGCAATATGAAAATTTAGCGATGACTAGGGGCACAGATTTAAGTAAACAAAATAGTCAGCTGAGTGATGCGACGAATAAAATTTCTGGCTTAGAACAAGAAGTTCAACGTTTACAGCTTGCTTTAAATAATCAATCAACTCCGAATACAACTAGTTCTTCAACTGCCGTAAGCTATTCCTCTGGAACAGATGACAAAAGAAGCTCGGCATTTGATCATTTAAAAAATAAATTAAATGTTGAGTTAGCCAGCTATAATCAATTACTTAGTAAGCGGGCAGCTCTTTATCGAGTTTATCAATCATCGTCAATCAAGAAAACAATCAGTATTAAGTTAAGTCCTACTAAAACACCGGAAGGATATGATGCTAATAAATTACAAGCAGCGCTTTCTTCTGCCACGAAGTTTTCAGAATTAGGAGAAATTCAAAAAAATCTTTTTGTCTTAACGAGGGATGTGCGTAAGGATTTAGCTATCTTACAAAGACTAACTCAAAGATAAATATCTGCTTTGCTAGGAGAGCTTTAGTAGTACGGGTTATGGATACTTAGTTACCTATTCTAACCGCTGGACTGTCAATAACTCATCGGACAAAGAGAATTGCTGAGTTTATCACCATGAATTTATTAGGATATAGAGAACCCAAAAAAGGATTTCCGTTAAGGAAATTATTTTTTGAGGTTCGGGCTTTAGCGTTTAAATATTGATTTTGAAGAAATCAATATTTATCGGCTTTTCAAATCCTGGTTAAACCAGGTTTGAATGCCTAAAAACAAC
>JBGSMD010000007.1:0-17291 GCA_041740355.1 Bdellovibrionota bacterium | reverse complement strand
TTAAATGATTAACGATTTTGCTTGAACTCACTATTAATGTTGTTTTTAGCTATGCAAACTTGGATAAAACCAAGATTTGCATTAGCCGTAATGACTCTATTCAATTTACTAACGTAAATTATTTTTTGTCATTACTATATTTGTTGTTTTTAGGCATTCAAACCTAGATACTCGTCCGCCGAAGCTTTAGCGAAGGTGGAAATCCAGGATTTGAAAAGCCGATAAATATTGATTTCTTCAAAATCAATATTAAATGTTAAAGCCCGAACCTCACAAAATAATTTCCTTAACGGAAATCCTTTTTTGGGTTCTCTATAAGTATATATTTGGTTTAACTAAACTTACCTACTTAAGTATCTGAAATGATTAAGCTATTATTGGACGGTCAAGTTATTTCAAAGAATATAAAAATTTAACTTTACTACATAGCAAGGTTTGGTATTCTAATTAGAGGACGCTTAAGTATGCAAAATGCATAACTGTTGAGTTGATTATGTAATCTACATACACCCCTAATTAGCGCCAAATCAATTTAAACTTAATAATCAATGTTGCTCTCTTCTAAAGTAAAACTTGAAGACCTAATTATTCAGATATTAGCTCTGCAGCCAGGACAAAGCGCCAAAGAGATACATGCTCACCTAACAAAAGCAAAGACTTCTTATAATTTATCATCCGTATATCAGGAATTACGAAAACTGAAGGCTGTTGGTATCCTTGTGCATCGAGCAAACACTTATCAACTTAGACTTGGATGGGTTAATGATCTCAGTAAGTTGTTTCGTGAAGTTGAAAAAAATTATTTAAAGCCAGACAATCTACAACATCTTTTTCCAGATGTTTCTGAAAAGATGCAGATCGAATTTAAAGATTTAAAATCACTTTGTGTTTATTGGGGACAGATAATTATTGGTTTTGCTTTGAAAAATAAGTCCAAAAAGATTTATGAATGGGCACCATATTGTTGGTTTGATTATTCAGGTGTGGGAGAAGAGAATCAATTTCGTGAAATTTTACTTAAGAAAAAATTGTCTTATTACTTAGTAATTGGGAACCCTTCACCCGCCAATGAATTAGTACGTCAATTTTTAGTTGGTATTTCTGGGGAAGTTTCTGATTCCTTATCGGCTTTTTCGATTGACGAAGAGACTTATTATTCAGTTTCTAGTCCCTACTTGTTAAAGGTCTATATAAGTCCAAAAATTCACAATCAAATTGCTAATTTAATGAGTAATCATAATAGTTTTAAAAACCCAAGTCAGTTTAAAATGGATTTTAATCAGATATTACTTCAAGAAGGTAAATGCACTCTGCTAATTGAACATAATTTAAATAAAGTAAATAAAATGAGTGCTAAGTTTGATCAGTTTTTTGGTTTAAAAGATAAGATATGAAATCAGCAAATACTGTCACTAATCGTGCCTCCACATTAAGCCATACTCCGTTTGCTTTAGGTTATCCTAGTAAATCTTTTTTAGATGACTTAATTATTCATTCTGGAGTATATAATTACAGTGAATCAAGTTATCTCAGTGCTTTTAATCGATTACTGACTAATCAGATACCCAACAATTCCATATCAACTCACTCCTGTTCTCAAAGTATTCTTTACTCACTTTTTTCGATTATTCCGATCGATGGAAAGTTACTAATTCCAGAACCAAACTTGGATTTGGCAATTGAAATAATTCAGAAGACTCGTCCTGATGTGAAGATTATTACTGTTCTTTGTATGGATAATTCGATCGAGCCACTTTGTCAGGCTTTTATAGAGGAACCGGAAATTAATGCTATCTATATTTCCTGCCCAAATAATCCTCTCGGGTATGTTTATAATTCTGAGCAATTAATTACTTTAGCAAAATTAGCAAAAGATCATGATGCCTGTTTAGTAGTTGATCAGTCAATGATATTAAATAATCCGTTCCAAATCTCTATTCCTTTAGCCTTAGATTTAAGGAGTGATTTCACTAATTGCTTAACAATTTGTGATTCTAGTAAATTAATTCATCATTTATATGGTAAAGCCGCACTTATTGCTGGTGACTCTTACTATCTAGATTTGATCAGAAATAATATCTTTACAGGTGCCTTTAAAACTCCACTAGAGCAGTGTGCCAAGATTATAAATTTTAATTTTGATCCGGATTCTGCAATTAGCATGGAATGTCGGATTAAGTTTTATAAAATATTTTATGCGGTAGCAAACGACTCCACCTATTTAAACAATTTAAATCAATGTATTTTAAGAAATTATTATAAACTTAAAGAAACATTTCGTGACCACGAGGATATCGAAATTCTTGATTTTCAAGCTGGACCATTTGCCATGTTGAATCATAAAATTTCTGAGTATTATCCAAACATTCTACCAGAGAATAATGAAGCAGGAATGATTCAGCTTGATTGTTTCTTTCAAGATAACAATCCCTACTATCGTAATTTTTTCCGTATTCCACTTAATCGAACAGAATCTGAATTTGATTATGGACTCTCTTTAATTGCTAAGACCTTAGAGAGAAATAGCCCTTTGAAATTTATGCAATTACAAGCAAATAGATCATAAACAATCATTTATAGTGATGACAAAAAATAAATTACGTAAAAAGTATAAAGATTAATTTGCTTTTTTGTCATAACCGTATGATTTTATAACGCTTGCGGGGGATAGAACGCCCCAAAAAGTAATTTTCTTACGTAAATTACTTTTTGGACTTTCTATGATTATCTTAATCGTTCAGTATTTAGATTTTTATAAAATTTAAACAATTCGTTTCGTAAATCTTCTAGCCACAGAAATAATTTTCTTTAATTCAAATCAATTTTTGGAATCTTTTCCGCAAAATTTTTTATTGCTTGCACAATAATTTCATTGTCTTCTTTATTCTGATACAAGTCGAGCGTTTCCCCTGAAACTATATGGTTAGCAAATATTTTTGTTGCTTCGCAATATTGTTGGTGCATCGGCACCACTGTTTCTTGCCATTGCCTAAGCACTTCATCCTCGCTTCTATTACGCTCGATACGATCTCGATTGATTCGACGATTAAGTCGAACTTGATCGGAGGCAGAAATAAATATTTTCCAATTAAGCGCTTCGCGAATTTCCCAATAATGTAAAGTTAGAATACCTTCAACAATTATTAAATTTGTAGGAGCAATACTTTGAGTATTTTTAGCACGGGTATGAGTCGAGAAATTATAAATTGGAACTTCTGTGGGCAGGCCAGACTTTAGTTGATTTAGATTCTGTATCAGAAGATCGAGATCAAATGCATTCGGATGATCATAGTTAGTATTAATCCTTTCGTCCGGAGTTAGATGGTCTTGGTTATGATAATAGGAATCTAGGCTAATTAAAGCAGGACGATATGCGCTTAAGGTGTTAAGCAAATTATCTGCAAAAGTTGTTTTACCACTAGCAGTGCCTCCGGCAATTCCAATTATGTAAACGCTAGGCGACATTGAGAATTATTATATTTAAAAATATTGGGCTAGTATATCAATCATCAAGTGCTTAATGCGAACCAAGGGAGTCGCTCTGACTGGAATACTATAATTATAACAAGCTCTAAATGCCAGCAGCATTTAGAGAAGTTGTATTAATAGTATTAATATACACAGTTTCTTTACTAGATGGAATTAACCATATTTAATATAATTTATAAGCACCACTGATTATATAGTAATGACAAAAAAAATTTACTGCCTGCCTAGCTGAAGCTTCAGCGAAGGCTGGTTAGTAAATTGAACCGAGTCATTACGGCTAATACCAATCTTGGTTTCCTCTCTCGCCAAAGCAAAAGCTACGGCAGATATCCAAGTTAGCATAGCTAAAATCAAGATAGATAGTGAGGACAAGCAAAATCGTTACTCTTTTAAAGTGATTTATTTTTTGGAGTCACTATAAATACTTCTCTGATTTTTAAAAATATTAAATTTTATCTTTTCATTATTTGAATTTACTACTTATTATTAGTGACACATCTGTCTATGTTTTGCTTTTGATGTGAGGTTAAAGTGATCGACCGAGAGCAATTATCATTTATTGTTAGGGAAGAATCCGGCGGTATTTTCCTCTTACAAATAAAGTGTTTAGCTAATAATTCCAAAGTCACATTTATTTTTTAAGAAAGTATCAAAGTCACATTTTTGAAATTCAGTCACAAGTTGATGGTAATTTTCCCAGAGGAAATTATTTTTGTTATCTAAGTTAGAAATTAATGTTAGTCCACTTGGGTAGCATGGGTATGTCTCAATTTCCAGATCGGGCCTAGTTTGAATAAGAATTAATAATAACTTCCAAATATCACCAGTATAAAATGTTGTCGAACGAAGACTGTCTGCAACAGAGGAGTTTATTGGCAAGGTATCATGAAGTATAATGCGGGAATTAGAATTTGCGAATCTTTCCAAGGACATAAAATCAAGTAGTGCCTGCTCAAAGTGATGTGACCCATCAATGAAAGCCAAATCAAATGATTCTGACTGGAATGCAAAATCGGCATGTCCTTTGGCAAAAAATTCTGAGCTGGTCATTAAGTAAAGGTCACAAGTGCTATTCCATTCTGATGGTAATAATGGACGTGGATCGACTCCAATGCGCTTAGTATTTTGGGCAAGCTTCAATGACTGTCCTTTGAAAACCCCTAATTCTATATATACTCTAGGATTATATTTATGATGAAGTTCTTTAAGCTTTTCTAGATAATCTGGACCAGGAAATTCTATCTCTGCTAGTAATTGATGAGCTGGCATATAATTACTTTCCTGTTGAAGAATATGATTTAACAGAGCCTTGGCTTGATCAATCTCTTCCTTCTGAATTAGCTCACGACATTCAGTAATTATTTTTTCATTATCAGGTAAGTCGTTAATCCAGAGATCGTAACATGAGTCTTGCGAAATAGAATCGATAGTTTTTTGAAGAATATCGATTTCTTCACAACTTAATTTACTGGACTTCCGCCAATAAACTCCAGTTCCGTCGATATTAATAATTTCACTTTCAATCTGGAATTTTTCACGATAATCATTGACAGCTTGCTTACAACTAGGGATTGCGGAGTAATCATCAATGATAATAATACCACCTGGAAGAAGCTTTGGATAAAGTGAATTTAAGGAATCAAGTGTTGATTCATATAGATCGCCATCTAATCGCAAAACCGCAATTTCTTGAATTATACAGTTCGGTAAGGTATTGGAAAACCATCCAGGTAAAAATTTTACTTGCTGATCAAGTAAGTCATATTTTTGGAAGTTAGCTTTTACCTGATCCTCTGAAATTTGAAGCACAGTGTGCTCATAATGTTGATCGTTTGAATCCGCCGGATACTTATTAGAATTGCGAATCGGAAGACCTGCAAAACTATCAACTACCCAGACGGAACGATCGGAGATGTTTCTAGATTTTAAAATTGCCCGGGCAAGGATGCAAGCGCCCCCTCGCCAAACACCAGCTTCTACAATATCACCTGGAATTCCTAAATCTAATACTTCTTCAATAGCTACTCTAAACTGCTGTAGTCTTTTATATCCAATCATAGTTAGTGCCGACTCTGGCCAGTCTAATCCAGACTCTCTGAGTTCTAATCGTCCAAGTAGATCCGTCGGTTGCCAAACTGGATATTGAGTTTCTGTTTCCATCGCTAAATTATTAAGATTCAGCAATTCTTCCATTAAAACATTAATACTATCTTCACCCTTTAAACTCTTTTGGGGGCTATAAATCGTGGTATTGGTTGTAACCTTTTTCAGGTAGCCTCGAGGATTTAGTGTAGTTAGAAATCTTTCACGATCTAAATCAATTTGAAATGATTTGTTAATCAATAAGAATTCATTAAGGGCCTCCATTGGTCCTGGGCCAAAGTCAGGGAGATAAGGGTGCCCATTAATTGCAGTGTCTTCTACAATTAGATAATTACCGTTTGTTACAAAACCTGAATATATATTTAACTCCCGCCAAACATGCTGCTTGGAGTGATCAGAATCTAAAATTACCATTATACTAGTTGAGTTCTTAGCAATTACTCGCACCTGTTCTACTATCTTAGGATCTGTACTTGAGCCATTTAAATATTTAATTCGAGAGTGAGCAGGTCGATCCGGCTTAGCTTCAATATCAATACTTAAGACACTTCCCTTTCCTAATAGCTCACAGATTGAGGCAAGAAACAGCGTGCTGCCTGCATGATTAGTGCCACATTTGATAATTAGATCTGGCTGAGTTTCAGTCAAAATTTCCTGATAGATCCATAGATCAAGAGGGCATTTTTGAGCAAGATGTCCAAGCCACCAAGAGCTAAGAGTATGACGAGAATGAGTAGTTCCATATTCCCAAAGACTATAATAAAGACTAGTAAAGTCGTTAATTAGTTTTATTTGAATTTCAGAAAGGGGAGTGAGATTTTGTGGAGCTTGAAAAGGTTCAATATGTAGGTTTGGATAATTTATGTACGCTTTTTCAGAACTATTATTTTGACTTAACTGGGGATATCCTTTCCAAGACTTATCTAAGAATATTTCTTGATAATCTCCTGGAATATTAGCTAATGCTTTTGTTGATTGTTGTAATAAATGATATACTTTCGATTTCGGCGTATAGAAGATTTTTAAATTACTAAGATCACGAATTAAGTTGCAGTAAATGTTGTCAGAAAAGTAATGTCGTCCATTAGTGGCATCAAGCGATCTAAGTTTGTTTAGGCAAGTTCGAGTAAGATAGACACAAAAAAATGGAGCAAAGTTAAGTTCCAGTAGTCCATCATAGTTGTTAATTTGTGGATTAGTTAAGTTATGATGGTGTTGAGATAAGCTAACATCAACTTCGATTTTAGAATTTGCGTATGGCAAGTGCTTTAGGATTGTTTCGGTGTTGGCAGGTAATACCTGTTGGGGAACAATAATTCCAGCATTCTTCCTTAAGACAGTCACTTCTTGAAGCGCTGCCAGCCAACCTTCTGTTACAATTGTATCATTATTTAGTAAGACAATATCAGATTCTGCTTCGGCGATTTGAATTCCTTGATTTACTGCAAATGTAAAACCAAGATTCTTTTGATTACGAATAATCGTAAAGTTTTCATTAGCTTGATAAAGATCTAATAGTTGTTGAACCTCCTGATTCGAGGCATTGTCCACTATGATTACCTGAAATTTATCTTCTGGTGTGAATTTTAAGATTGATAAAATACAAGTTTCAAGGCAATGGGCTTCTTGGTAACTAGGAATAATAATAGTTATTCTTTTTACTAAGTTAAAACTGGTGTTTGCTGAAGCAGGATAAAAATTAATATTATCTAAGGCAGGAAAGGGTAATTTTGGATTAAGATCCTTTCTTTGAAAATATCTTGTGGAGAATAATTTATTAATTTCAGTTTCGATACTGCTCTCCGACTGACTTCCAGAGGCATGTGAGTAGTTTGTGTCGTAAAGATAAAAAGATAGAATTGCTGGTAAAGCGATTGGAAGATCTTGGCTAGTGTACCTAAGGATTAACTCCCAGTCTTCGCAGGAACGAAGTTCTGATTTGAAGCCTCCATAGGAATTATAAAGTGAACGATGGTGTAGGAAACAGTTGATGTCGATGTAGTTTTTATTCTCTAACAGCGATCGATTAAAACAACCAAAACGTAGGTATTCAATCTTTTCATTAATAAAATATTCTTCGCATTGTTGTGCACAGTAAACTGATTTGGCTTCTGGATGTTCTAGCAAGGAGTTAATCATTAAGGATAAATAATCGGAACTCCAATAATTATCTGAATCTAAATAACATAAATACTCCCCGCGAGAATGCTTAAGGCCTAAATTACGGGCAACGCTTTGTCCTTGATTGTCGGGAAGTTGCAGAATCTTAATTCTAGAATCGGAATAGGATTCCAAAACATTAATTGTTTGATCGCTCGAACAATCATCAATGATCCACAGTTCCCAGTTTTGATACGATTGTAAAAGGATTGACTCAATTGCTTTGGAAACAATTGTCGCCCGGTTATACACGGGCATAATAATCGAAACTAATGGTTCAATCGTTTTTTCAAGATAAATTGATTTAAAATAATCCTGATATCCAGCAAATGTTCGTAAGATAGTATGATCGATCTCACTATAGGGAGCAAATAAAACCCGATTTATCGTAGACCAAGATAGATACTCATCCCAAGAGTAAAAGTTTTTATTTAAAGTTGATAATTGCTGAAGATAATTTAAACGTTCTATATCATTCTGATTTAAAACCTGAGACTTCACCTCAGTTAGGTATTTGATTGGTGGGCAGTCCTCCTCTGGGAACCAAGCGACATTATCTTGGACAAGTGTAATTTCCAATAACCATTCTCCAGAAATATCCGGAGCAATAACTCTCATTGGGAATGTCTGCCCTTCCGAAAACCTTAATTGTGGAAGCTCCGTTCTAACACCATCCCAAACAATTATCTGATTATTGCTATCTCGCCAGTGGTAAGAAAGATTAAAAAGCTTTTCCGGATCATATAACCAATCTTGTTCAGTTTCCTTGTAGATCTTTACGACGAACATAACGGACTCGCCGGGGCTAATAAACTTTGGAGCACTAATTAGCTCTAATCGACAGTTAAAGTAGGATGTCATATTTGGAAGATTAATATTTGATTAAGTCATGCTTTTAAACTGGCTGAATTGGTAAAAGAATGACGGAAATGTATCTTAGTTTAATTGATTCATGCACAGTTGGCAAAGTTTGAGTCGCAATTAAATTTAGAATTGATCCTAGGTAAATCTGAACAATTAACACTAAGTAGGAGAGATAAATAATTTATTTTAGAATATAAGATTTAATTGTAACTAGCAAGTTTTTAAGATACGATCTTCAGCTGAATTCATTTTTTGTGGGGCTACTCAATGTCTAATTTTCTAAGTTTTATTGATAAACTTATTTCTCAAATTATTACTTTTGTTTTTGGGAAAATTTCTTGGCATCCCCCCGTTTGGTTAAGCTTTTTATTGATACCTTTTCGTAATTTTATTTCTTACGATCAAGCCTTATATCAAAGATCAAAACAAAAATTTTATTTAATAAAGTTTTCATTATTATTACTAATTTTTATAACTGTCTCTGGCCTTAATTGGTATCTAAGTTTGCCTGAGCCTGAATATACTAATCTGCAGGTACTAGATATTCGCCACACAAGTTTAGAAGTTGGCTCGCTTCCTAATCCCCTCTCTGTGATTTTTGATGGCTCGGCTGCTAAAATTGATTTGGTAGGGAAAGATATAAATAAACAAATTTCTTCTACTCCACAGATATCTGGAAAGTGGTTTTGGAAAAGCGATCGAAATTTAGTACTTGAACCAAGTAGTGATTGGAAAACAGGACAAACATATACAGTTAAACTAAAGCCAGGATTATTAAGTAAAAACATACTCTTAAAAGACTATCATTTTACTTTTACGACACCAAAGATTACAGGTGCTTCTGTAGATCCTAAATTTTACGAAGATCCAATTGATCCAAATTTAAAGCAAGCAATTGCCACATTTAAATTTTCGCACCAACTTGACAAGTCAAGCTTTGAAAAACATCTGCATTTACAAATTAAAGAAAAAAATGACAAAGAATTTAAGAAGTCATTGAATTTTAAAGTGCTTTATAATGAAAGAGGAAATGAAGCATATGTTCGTTCTGAGTCACTTACCATTCCAAGAAGAGACTCAGACCTAAGGATTGTCGTTAAACAAGGAGTGCACAGTTCAAACGCGGGTGCGGCAACGGAGCAAGAATATCAAGCCAATGTTAACATTCCTGGTGTGGATAATTATTTTAAAATCCTGAATGTAGAACAACAAATTATTTCAAATCCAGTTAATCATTTAGCTGAGAGATTTTTAATTATTTCAACAAGTGCTGCCGCCAAATCCAAAGATTTATTAACAGGTTTAACAGTTGCCTTTGTAGATCCAAAACCCGCAAGTGAAGATGCTTATTCAGGCCCTGAATGTTGGGAATCTCCGGCAGAAATTCCTGGTGATGTAATTGCTCGATCTCAAAAAGTAGCTGTAGAGGATTTTTCCGATCAACAGAATCCTTTGCTACATTCATTTAAGTTTGAAGCAGAACCCGGGAAATGTTTGTTTGTAAAGATTGCTGGAGGAACACCGTCATTTTCTGGATTTGCTTTGAGTCAGGATAAATTTTATTCGCTAGAGACGAATGGGTTTCAACAAGAAGTGGAGATATTACATCAAGGAGCATTGTTAGCAGTAAATGGTTCTAAGAAATTATCAATTTTAGGAAGAAATCAAAAAGCTGTTAAATTTACTATCCATCAAATTTTCCCAGAGGCAATTAACCATTTATTGTCACAAACTTCCGCTGATGGAAATTTTGCGTTACCTGAATTTGAAAATTATAATTTTGGACCTGAGAATATTGCGGAAGTATTTACTGAGATAAATCAATTCTCGCCAGCTAAACCCGGCCTGCCACAGTATACTAATTTTGATTTTAGTAATTTTGTTAATTCTCCTAAGGGTTATCGAGGATTGTATTATCTAACTGCACAGGGATATGATCCCGAAACTCAAAGTTTAGAAGGTGGCTTTGATCGGCGCTTGATCTTAATAACTGATTTGGGGATTCTTGTTAAAACGGATCAGGCAAAAACCCGATCGGTCTATCTAATGTCGTTTAGTAATCAAACCGGCGTAGCTGATGCTAAAGTCAGTGTTCTTGGAAAAAATGGAGTTGCGGTTTTTGAAGGCAAATCAGATTCTGAAGGAAGGGTTAATTTACCATTATTAAATGAATTACAATACGACAAAACACCAACCGCAATAATTGCTCAAGTAGGAGATGATTTGAGTTTTATTCCTTGGAGTCGTAATGATCGGCGATTAAATTTCTCCAGATTTGAAATTGGAGGTCTTTACACTAACGATTTGGCTAAGTCTTTAACGGCTTATGCTTTTAATGATCGTGGTATCTATCGTCCTGGAGAAACTGTTGACTTTGGCTTAATCGTTAAGAATCAAGATTGGACACCGCTAATTTCATTACCACTAGAGTTATCGATTAGCGATCCTGCTGGTCGACAAGTCCATTTAAAAAAAATAAATTTTGCTGAACAAGAATTTCAAAGCTATCGCTATCAGATTTCCTCCGAAGCAACTCTTGGTTTCTATGAGCTGAATTTAACATTAATTGATGATCAAAAGAAAACTAGAACAGTTCTTGGGACAAGTACATTTAAGGTAGATGAATTTCTTCCTGATCGCTTAAAGATTAAAGCTGAATTTGATCAACCACAAATGCCTGGGTGGGTAAAGCCAAATGATTTAAAATCAAAAGTAAATCTGATTAATCTTTTTGGAACACCAGCTGTTGGCAATAAAGTTAAAGCTAGTATTGCTCTTTATCCAGGACTACCTGATTTTTCTAATTATCCAGGATTTATCTTTTCTGATCCGCTGGAGACAAAAAAGTCTTTTAATCAAGAGCTGGGTGAGCTGATTACGGATTCTGAAGGGAATAGCCAATTTGATTTACAACTTCAAAAATATGAGAAAGGCAACTTCTTCCTGCGGGTTGCCTTGGAAGGTTTCGAAAAAGAGGGAGGTCGCTCAGTTGGAACTACCTTAGGGACAATTATCTCACCACTTGATTATTTAGTTGGTTGGAAAGCGACTACGGATCTAAATTTTGTTAAGCATAATGGCAAAGCGACAGTCAAGGTGATAGCGCTAAGTCAAAATCTAGAAAAGATAGCAGTCGCTAATCTGAAGATTCAGCATTTTCGTACGGAGTACGTTTCGGTTCTTGCTAAGCAGCCTAATGGAAGTCTTGCTTACACTGCCGTTAAAAAGGAAATTCCACTTTCCAAGCAAGAACTTAATTTAACTGAGATGGAAAATGAGTTGAGTTTAGATACAAAAGAGCCTGGAGAATATGAATATTTGATTTTAAATGATCAGGGACTAACTCTTACTAAGATTAAATATTTTGTTCGAGGTGAAGGTAATGTTTCTAGGGAATTAGAACAGAATGCAGAATTAAAAATTGATCTTTCTAAAAAAGATTATAATAATTTGGAAGAAATTGAGATTAGCATCCAATCTCCCTATACAGGGACAGGCTTAATTACGATTGAACGTGATAAAGTATATAGCTCAAAGTGGTTTAAGACTACTACTACTAGTAGTATACAAAAGATTGTTATACCTGAAAATTTAGAAGGCAATGCTTATGTCAATGTTGTCTTTTTAAGAGCACTCGACTCAGAAGAAATTTTCATGAGTCCTTTAAGCTATGGAGTTGTGCCCTTTAGCGTTAGTCGTGAAAAACATACGGCCGACTTAAAATTAACAGCCAGTGAGAAAATTCAGTCAGGAGAAAATCTTCAGATTACTTTAACAACTAATGATCCTGTTCAGGCAGTAGTCTTCGCTGTCGATGAAGGAATTCATCAGGTTGCTAGATACAAACAACCTGATCCGCTTACACACTTTTATCAGAAAAAAGCGCTCGAGGTGACAACTGAACAGATTGTCGATCTTTTGTTGCCTGAATTTGAAATTTCAGAAAAGGCTTCAGCTACTGGTGGTGATGGAGACAGTTTACTAGGGAAATTTAAGAATCCCTTTAAACGAAAATCAATTCCGCCTGTGGTCTTTTGGTCAGGGGTTAAAGATATTTCTGGTGAACAAAATTTTGAATTTAATGTACCGAACCATTTTAACGGAAATTTAAAAATTTATGCCGTTGCAGTTAATAATAATAAGATTGGGATAGCTAATGCTGACACCTTAGTACAGAACGATCTTGTATTACAGCCTACTGCGCCTTTAGCCGTTTCTCCGGGAGATAAATTTTTAGTAAGTACCACCGTTGCTAATACTAAAGATATTGAAGCTAAGGTAAAAGTTAGCTTGACCCTAGATCAAAGATTATCAGGTATTTCGGAGCTCACTAAAGAACTCTCTCTGGCTGCAGGAACGGAACAGCTAGTTGAATTTGAATTACAAGCTGAGCAATTTTTAGGTTCTGCCGATCTAAACTTTTCGGTGATATCTGCTACTTCCAAGGCTGAATATACCTTAAGCTTAGCAGTGCGTCCGGCAAGTACTCAATTAACAACATTAGACTTAGGAATTAAATCTGTTGGAACGGGGGAAGAGAAGATTAATTTTAGTAAAGAATATTATTCACAAGAGTTTAATCGAACTTTAACTTTAGCAAGTGGGCCGATTGCTTGGAGTCTTGGACTCGGTAAATATTTAGCAGACTATCCGTATGGTTGTACCGAGCAGTTAGTCAGTCAAGGGATCGCTAAATTTGCCTTAGCACATGATAACACGGAAAAGATTCTAGCTCAGGAGTTTCTAAGTAAAACTTTTAGTCTGTTAGCGGCAAGACAAAACAACGATGGTTCAATATCAATGTGGCCGCAGGCAAGGTTTTCTAGCGAAGCAGTCATAGCTAGTATTCATGTTGGTCGATTAGCAATTGAAGCAAAGCAAGCAGGATACACAGTTCCCGAAAAATTAATTTCCGAACTAAATTATTATCTGAGAGATTTAGCAGGTAGTAGTAATTTAAAAGATGAAGCATTAATTCATCGTGCTTATGCAAGTTATGTACTAGTACGATCGGGGAATTTAGTAGGCAATTACTTAACTGCGCTAAAGTCTGATCTTGAAATTGCTAAGCCTGCACCATGGGCGCTAGCTTTTACTAGATTGCTTATGGCGGCAGCTTATCAAGTGCAGATGCAAGAAGCGGAAGCCAATAATTTACTTAAAAAGTTACCTATTGAATTAGAATTAACTAAAAATCAACAGTTACCATTTTACCTATCAGGCTTGGCTTATCAAGGATTTTATCTGGATTTAGTATCTAAGCACTTTCCATTAATGGCCAAGTCAGTTTCAGATAAGTTCTGGGAAAGTGTTTTAGATAAACTTAGGAATTCTGAGCAAAATACTTTTTCAGCTAGCTCCATGATTATGGCAATTAAGAATTCTTCCGCTGCCGCAGAGATGCTTAATAATATTTCGGTTTCATATTCAGTTAATGGAATTGACTTTAAACCTGTTGAGCTAAATGGTGAAAATCTAAAATCAGTAGAACTTCCAGGAAATGTGAAGGAAGTTCGTTTGTCTGGTGAGAAGGATAAACGATATTTTTACCAAGTTAGTACTACCGGTTTTGAAAAAAATCCAAGTAGGTTGGGTGAATCTGCTGGAGTTGAAGTTAATAAAGAATATCTTGATTCGCAAGGAAAGCAGCTTCTCAACTTTAAGCAGGGAGAAGATATTTATGTTCACTTGTCCTTCCGAGCACTTCCCGGCAAATCCACAGCGCAGTTTGCAATTGTTGATTTATTACCCGCCGGTCTGGAGTTGGCTGGGGGCTCAGCACAACTTGCTTTTGGTTCTAAAGTAGCAACGACACTTAGTGATTGGTCACCAACTTTTTTTGAGGCTCGTGAAGATCGAGTTATCCTCTTTGGTAGTTTGGGTGAGAGTCTTAAAAGCTATGTCTATAAAGCTAAAGTTGCCAGCAGTGGTCAATTTGTTGTTCCCGGAACAGTAGTTCAGGATATGTATGATCTTAAAACATATGCACGAGGAGCGATGACAGATGTTGTTGTGAGCAAATAGCTATGCCTTTGACTTATAAACGGATCAAATTTCTTATTGGATTATTCGTCATATTTTTCGTGGTTAGTAAGATAATAAATTATTTTTTACCAGCTACTATTCTGATCAATCAGGCAGGCTTTTCCCAAGCTGTTTATAGTAGGGAAGATCAACTCTTAAAGTTAACTTTAAGTTCCGATGATAAATATCGATTATTTGTACCTCTTGATAAGATTTCTAAAAATTTTATCAAGACAATTCTCCTGCAGGAAGATCAATATTATTATTACCATTTGGGAGTTAATCCACTAGGAATCATTCGTGGCGCATGGCTGACCTATTTTCATGGGAGAAGAACAGGGGGATCTACTATTAGCATGCAACTGGCAAGAATGCGCTTTGGAATAAGTAGTCGCCGGGCAGTTGGTAAACTAAATCAAATTCTTTGGGGTCTGGGGTTAGAGTTTCTTTATTCTAAAGATGAAATTTTAGAGGCTTATCTAAATTTAATTCCCTTTGGAGGTAACATTGAAGGAATAGCCTCTGCCAGTAGAATCTATTTAAATAAGAGACCTGCAGAATTAACTTTAGCAGAAAGTTACTTATTAGCTGCTATTCCGAAAAGTCCGGCAGCACGTAATCCTCAAAAGTTTAGTGAAAGATTAACATCGGCAGCTAGTGAATTGTTAAAGCGTGATTCAAAATCAACGATCAGCGTATCGGAACTTGAGAAAGTTGAGTTGTCAGGTAGGCCTTCTGATCTCCCAAAAGAGGCCTTACATTTAGTAACACGACTTACTTCCGAATTACCTTTCCAATCTGAAATTAAGACAACAATATCTTTGGATTTGCAACAAACGATTGAAGAACAAATTACAAATTTTACAAAAAAGAATAAATCCTTAGGCGTAACTAACGCTACGGCAATCTTAACAGATTGTAATAGCATGGAAGTGCAGGCATATGTTGGTTCAGCAAATTTTTGGAACAATATAATTCAAGGACAAGTTGATGGAATTACTGCACGTCGGTCGCCTGGCTCCGTTTTAAAACCTTTTATATATGCCTTGGCTTTGGAGCAGGGGCTAATTCATCCTAGCTCAATCTTAAAAGATTCATTTTTATCACGTGCTGCTTATAATCCAGAAAATTATGAGCGCGATTTTGTTGGACCAATTTCCGCAACCTCAGCGTTAGTTAGGAGTAGGAATCTACCTGCTGTTAAATTACTAAACAGTATTAGCCCGGAACGATACTTAGATTTTTTAAAGTTTGCTGGAGTAAAATCCTTAAAATCTGTGGAGCACTATGGACTGGCCTTAGCCCTAGGAGGTGTTGAAGTTAGCCCCGAAGATATCTCTAGGATGTATTGCCTTCTCGCTAATTCGGGAACTTTCAAAAATTTAAAATTAATTCCGAATAAGGACTATTCTGGAAAACCATTATTATCTCCTGAGGCAACAACATTAGTTAGGGAAATGTTAAAAACTAATGAAACCCAAAATTATTCTCAGCACAGTTCACAGGCGATTAAAGTTGCTTGGAAAACTGGTACTAGCTATGGATTTAAAGATGCCTGGACTGCCGGATTATTTGGTAACTATGCCCTAGTCATCTGGACTGGAAATTTTGATGGAACAGCTAATCCTGCATTCTTAGGAAGAGAGACCGCTGCCGTGCTTTTCTTTCGGATCTTTGATGCCCTAGTTTCCAAACTAAAGATTGCTGAACGACAAGTAGCTAACGTAAATGTACGTAAAGTAAAAGTATGCGCTACTTCCGGTGACTTGCCTGGGTTAAGCTGTAAACATTTAAGTGATTCTTGGTTTATACCAGGAGTTAGTCCAATTAAGACGTGCCAAGTTCATCGCTTGTTTAGGATTAATCCGAAAACAAAATTAGCAAGTTGTAGTTTTAATAATCCAAACTTAGTTGAAGAAGTATACGAAGTTTGGGATTCAGATATTCAGGAAGTATTTAGTAATGCTGGAATTACGTTAAAGTCCTTACCCGACTTTGAGCAAGATTGTAGCCTATCTACTTTTACAGAAGGTCGACCTGTAATTACATCTCCTCAAGAAAAATTAATTTATCGCTTAGAAAAAACAAGAGTAGAAATACCATTAACTGTAACAACAGGAGGAGAGTCAAAGCATGTAACCTGGTTCATCAATGATAATTTTTTGGCAAAAGTCGCTGTCTTAGATACATTTTTTTGGCAAGCAATTCCAGGCAAACACTTAATCAGAGTTATTGATGATCAGGGAAGATCTACGGAAATATCAATTGTGGTAATGGGAAGATAAAGCTTACTTATGACTTTATAAAGAATCCTTCAAGATTTGTTCCAAGCTTCTACAACTTTGATTGCTTCGATTGACGCTACTGTCTTGAACAGGAAATTCTTTATATTGAACACAAGAATTTAGCCTTGGTAGAGTTCCAAGGGCTAAGATTGATAAGAATTGTGAGGACAATTTTAGTTTAAGACTCATCTGTTAAGTATGATGCAAAATAAGATTTAGTCAAAAATTATAGTTATGACAAAAAATAAATTACGTATAGTTAAAATAAAGTTACTTGTTTTTTGTCATAACTATATAATTTTATTATCCCTCCGGGGGATAGATAGCTCCAAAAAGTAATTTACTTACGTAATTTATTTTTTGGAC
>JBGSMD010000006.1:0-149662 GCA_041740355.1 Bdellovibrionota bacterium | reverse complement strand
AAATGATTAACGATTTTGCTTGAACTCACTATTAATGTTGTTTTTAGCTATGCAAACTTGGATAAAACCAAGATTTGCATTAGCCGTAATGACTCTATTCAATTTACTAACGTAAATTATTTTTTGTCATTACTATATACTTCTTCAAGAGATCTAAAATTATGATGTACTCTAATATCGACATTTCCGAAGCTTTAAAATCGGGCAACTTAGTTATTGAACCCATGGAACTGGAACAGGTAAAATCTGGGGGATTAAGCTTAAGGCTTGGTGCTACATTACTTAAACCAAGACCGGGAACTATTATCGATGTTAAAAATAAGATTCTTCCAGAATACGATGAGTTTATTATCACAGATGACCAACCCTACGTTATTAATCCCCAAGAATTTTTATTGGCGCACACTTACGAACAAGTGACGGTTGGCAGTAATTTAGGATTTTTTATCGAAGGACGAAGTACCCTAGCGCGCATTGGCTTAACAATCGTTCAAACTGCCATGCTTGTTTACCCAGGACACCGCAATCGTGCCGTAACATTGGAACTAGCTAATCATGGTCCTAACCCGATCTTACTTTATCCAAAAATGAAGATTGCTCGAGTGGCTATTTTTGAACTAAAAACTCCGACAGATATTGATTATGATATTGATGGTAAGTATCGCGATCAAAACTCAGTTGGTAAGCCAATTTTTAAGAAAGAGATCATCTAACTTCAGATATAAACCATTAAGAATTACCAATTGGCTACAATAGCGACATCCAAGCTTCGTTCCTAGTACATTTCCAGTATTAGACGAATAGAATGAAACGGTGATTTTGAATATCCCCTATTGTAAATGGGGAAAGTTGAACTTCCCCATTTACTTTGTATTATTGATAAAATTTACTACTCGTTAATCTCATCTTTAATATCTTCTTCTACATCTTTACGTGCGTCCAAATACTCATTCGTCGCCTCGACCTTCTCATCTTGAATGTTTTCTCGAGCATCTAACTCAGCATCTAATTTCTCTCCAGGAGTTGTATCTTCGTCAGCATTTAGATCTTTTAAATTAGCTGTTTCGTCTCTGACAACGTCGGCAACTTCGGCGTTGCCTTCTTTTGCTACTTCTCTTAATTCCTGATTCCCTTCTCTAACTGCATCTGCGACTCGTTCTGTTTTGTTTTTACAAGCGGTCATCGCAACTACTAAAGTTAGCAATAATAATAATGTTATTTTATAAAAATATTTCATTTTAACTCCTAATATAATTAATTTAAATTTTACTTATGGAGCTTGGCACTTTGTACCAAGCTCCATTACAACCTTGTTAAAGCCTCTAATTAGTTGGCAAGCACTTCAATTCTATTATCAACTTTATAACTTGGTAAAACCTTAATAACCGTTGCTTCAATCCAATCTTTTTCAGCATCAGTTTCCACAGGACCTCTAAGTGTAATTACACCATTGCTGGTCATAATTTTCACATTTTGACCGTTAAGTGAAAGTTCCGAATTGGCGACGAGTTCTCTTCTAACAACCGCTAAGCTTTCTGGATCATCCATTAATGCTTGGCGATCAGCCGTCGGCTGATTAGGACTACGATCTCTTTGATTGATTCCAGAATTATCAACATCAAGTCTGGAATTGCGATCGTCACTAAGTTTGCCTTTTATTTGGGATACTTCATCATTTCCAAGTTTAGTAGGAACACGAAGGTTATCTTTTTCTGTCTTGCCTAGGATACCGCTACCATGAACTTGCTGATCAACTTGAGGATTTTTAGGACTCATATCTTTATTATTCGGACTTAAGTCTTTATTTCCATTAATTGTATTGGTAGTACCAACAGCGACATTCCCCTTATCCGTATTTGTAGTGGTAGTACTTGTACCAAATTGCGGAGCAGTGCCTGTTCCGTTGGTGTTTTGAGCATTACTGCTACTAGGCATTCCAAGCATTAAACTAAGTCCACCAACCAACAAATATACTGCTGTCAGACTTTTTATTTTTTCAAGAGTTGAAGATTTTCTTTTTGGTGCTTTATTTTCGCTGCTCTCATCTTCAAGGCAGGAAGATAGCACTTCTTTATTTAACAAGTCAGAAAGTTTCTTATCGGCAAGAACTTCCTCGTCAAATGTCATAGCTAGCAATTCATAAGCTTTAGTTTCACCTAAAGCTTTTGCCATTGCGCGTGCAGTGCAATAAGCTGCCTGCTCATAATGCTCCACACGTCTTGCTGCACCAATTAAAAGCGCATCAATTAAAGCTTCATTTTCAGAATCTTCTTCTAGCACTTCTTTTCCTTCTTCAATTAAGCCTTTCATCGCTTTACAAGTTTTCCCTGATAGCTTTACTTCCATCATGCTTTCTATTTCTAGCAGACGCTCTTCATGGATTTTAGTTTCCTCTAAATGCGCCGCTAAAGTTTCCTTTAATTTTGAACTACTAGCTTTCTTTTGCATTTTTGGTAAGGCCTTTAAGAGTTGCTTTTCAGCACTGTAAAGATCTTTTAACTCGGTAATAAATACATCATTTAATGTTTTAATTTTACTCATCGTTATTTTCTTTTAAAATTAAAGTCTTGTTGGATTAGAGTTATTCATCGATCTTGAATTTTGATCTGAAGTATTACTTTTTTCTGAGCTAGCTTCAGCTTTTTGACCAATATCAGTAGCACCTGTGTCTTCTAAGATTTCCTCAGCTTTATCAGCCCAATCTGAGTTATCGGCATGAACAGATAGCAATACTCCCCCTTCATTAATATGACCTTCATATCTTTTAGCTTCGTACTCAGGAATTCCATAACCAATTAGAGCCCCTGCTAAACCACCTAGTGCACCACCCGCACCTGCGCCAGCTAACATTCCTAAGATTGGACCAGCTGCAATTAGTGGACCAACACCAGGGATTGCCAAAGAACCGATACCAGCAAACCAACCAATTAATCCACCAATACTACCACCTGTTAATGCACCCGTAGTTGCACCTTCTGGAGCTTTGGTACTATTTTCATGAGCAAACTCTTTTGTTGATTTTCGATCTGCAAATAAAACAGAAATATCTTCATGTCGAAACCCAGCAGCAGTTAACGCATTCACACCATTTTGTGTTTGTTGTTCTGAAGGATAAATTCCATAAACTGAAACATTTTTCATTTTAATTCCCTTTAAAAATTTTAAATATAATTACAAATTCAATTCATCTTGAATTCGTCAAGTATCTTCACAAAATAAAATCAATCTCGGTATGATCTCGGTCATGACTATAAAATTCTGTTAAATTAGTTAGTTAAGATGGAAGTTCGTCAGATTTGAGTTGTCAGAATATAAATAGTTAAGAAGCAATTGTGATATGAAAAATCTTAATAATAAAATTTAAATTGTAATTAAATTAAGAGAAAGTAATCATTATTACTAATAGTTCTATAAACATGTTAAAATCCAACAAAATTTATCCCTCGAATTAGAATGGAAATAGTCTCAGAAAAAATATAAAAAAAAGCTGTTACCATAGATAACAGCTTTAAACTTGTAAAAAACCAAAAAATTAGTCAGCAGCATCAATAACTTCTTGTGTCGCTTCTGCCTCTACTTTTTTAGCATCGGCAATTGCCACATTTTGTTTGTTGATTAATGTTTGATTCGCATTATAAACTTTTTCACTTGCGATGCGTTGTTCTTCATTATACTCAAGCTTAGCTTTATCAAGTGGCACAACAGCCTCTCGCACAACTTCTCCATGCTTGACTTGTGCTTCGGTTGTTTCTTCCAAAGCTTTCTGGTTTGCTTCATGGATTTTATAATTAGCTTCATTTTGCGTTTCAGCAACTTTATATGCCTTACTCTGACAAGCAGATAATGACAAAAATAAAACTAATACTGTGGCAGTTTTAAAAATTGATCTAGACATTAGGTACTCCTATAAAAAATATTTAGAGTTAGCCTATCCCTTGCACTAGTTAACTTCTATGATCTAGGTCATACAAATTAGTCACGAATCTCACCCAATAGGATTCTTGCTTATTCAATATTGCTTTGATGATCGATAATAAACTGAACAATCTCCTGCAATGAATTATCAATTCGACTAATGGCATCAGTAATATCATCCCGATTCACTTGGGCAGCAAACGATAAGTTTTTTATTTTCTTCATCACACTTTTAACATCCATCCCGTCATATTTTGTGGGGCGAATTAGCGCGGCAGCATGAATCAGCCCCGAGAGCTCATCAAAAACATAAATCATTTTTTCCATTTTAGTTTCTGGCTCAACGCCAAAATACCTGGGGCTATGACAAGCGATACAACGTATCACTTCTGGATCGATCGCTCTTCGTTCTAGCTCTTCAATAATAACCCGACAATGTCCTGCAGGATCTTTTTCCCAATCAGCATCATGTAATAAACCAGCTAATTCCCACTTACGGGCAGTGAGGTCATCAAGCCCTTCAATCTCCTTGGCCCAAGCAAACATAACAGCAGCGACCTGCTTCATATGCAGCTTTAAACGATCATTTGGCACCCAACTATTTAAAATTTCCAGTGCTTCTGCGTTGGTTAGTAATTTGCCGATGTTTTTTGGATCGCCGAAGGTTTCACGGCCTAGGTAATGAGAGTGTAATATATTATTCATATTAATTTGAAATTAAGCTGCTTTACTTGATAATGATGAAAGTAATAGAATTCAAGCGATACAATGAAGAATAGCATGCATTCTTCTGATGAGTTGTAATAAATTGAAAGGAATTCATCAGCAAAGTTTACACTTGTTGTTGAAATAGGTTATCCAATTCTTCATTTACTCATCAACAAAAAAATTTAACATTGCAATTGATAGACCTTATCTAGTATAATTTATATATTACTCACTTAAGAAAGATCTATGCTAATCCATTTCGTAAGCAATTCAATTTACAATAATATAAATCATAATGACCCTATTGAATCCATATAAGGGTTTTACTTTAGTAGAGCTTTTGGTTACCACTGCTATTGTAGGAATACTTGTGGCCACTAGCGTAGCTTCATTTAATGAATATCGTAATTATGCAAAATTAGCCAAAGCACGATTATATACAAAAGACATCTTTACGGCGCTTGAAACTATTAGTGATGAATTTAAGGTGGGGATTACTGCTCCTATTAATTCCTCTGTAACCATGTATATTGGAGGATTGTGGGCATCATCCAATGGATATGTAAGCATAGGCATTGGCAATTCAATGCCTAATAATTTACTCAACAGTCTAATTCCAGGTATAATAAGTGACAAGGATTTATTTACATTCGCTTTTATGGGGAAAACTAGTCTAACGCCTCTTCAGTATTACGTAGTTGTTCTGCATTGCACAGCATCAACTGACGAAAGTTAAGTGCTAAGTAGTTCAAGCTTGGGTTTGGGTGGTGCGGGGAAACTAACACCAGTTAAGTTTACCGGATTTAAGGGTTTTTGCCCTTAAACATTCAATTTTGAAGCAATCTTTGAACAAACTACGGCTTAATCGGATAATTTCCCGAGAAACAAGCATCACAAAAAGTCCCCTCTTCCGCTTCTACTGAAGCATATAATCCTGATTGGCTAAGGTATCCCAAACTATCAACATCTAAGTACTGACGGATTTGTTCAATGTTATTATGAGAAGCAATTAACTGAGATTTTTCTGGCGTATCAATTCCGTAGTAACAAGGATCTGTTGTTGGTGGTGCAGAGATACGCAAATGAACTTCTTTAGCACCAGCATCCCGTAGCATCTTAACTAGCTTACGACTTGTTGTTCCACGAACAATCGAGTCATCAACAACGATTACTCTTTTACCCTCTAAACAATCGCGATTGGAGTTTAATTTAATCTTAACACCAAAATCGCGAATAGCTTGTTGTGGTTCAATAAAGGTTCGTCCGATGTAATGATTACGAATCAAGCCTAATTCAAATGGAATTTTTGATTCTTCGGCATAACCCATAGCGGCAGGCACTCCTGAATCGGGAACTGCGATTACTACATCAGCTTCAACCGGATGCTCTTGTGCCAGCTTGCGCCCCATTGCTTTTCGACGTCCATAAACATTTTTTCCATAGACTTGAGAATCTGGTCTAGCAAAGTAAACATATTCAAAAATACATGGTGACTGCTTGGTTTTTCCAAAAGGAAAATGGGAAGTCATCACACCATGTCGATTAATCTCAACAACTTCCCCAACTTCTACATCTCTTAAAAACTCAGCCCCAATTAAATCAAAGGCACAAGTTTCGGAAGCTGCTACGTAGCCATCACCTAACTTAGCAATCGACAGTGGGCGGAATCCGTTGGGATCGCGGATTAGAAACAAAGAGTCATCAAAAAGAATAACAAGAGAATAAGCACCTTTAATTTCTTTAATGGCATTAAAGATTAATTCCCTACGGGCAGTTTTATTTTTGCCTTGGGCAATTAAGTGCAGGATTACTTCTGTATCAGATGTTGTATGAAAAATTGAACCTTCCGCAATCAAATTCTTCTTAAGTGCTTCGGCATTAACTAGGTTTCCATTGTGAGCAATAGCAACGTTCCCCGTGGAGACTTCGGAGAAAAACGGTTGAACATTTGTTAATTGATTTCCACCGGCGGTAGTGTAACGAACATGCCCAATAGCGGCATTACCAACTAATTGAGAGAAGTCATAATTAGCAAAGACTTCATTTACTAATCCAAGTCCACGGTGTAAGCAAAACTTAGCAGTTTCAGGGTCTAAAGAAACAACTCCTGCCCCTTCTTGCCCCCGATGTTGCTGAGCATAAAGTCCAAGATATGCTAGGTTTGCAGCCTCAGGTATATTCCAAAGCGCCATTAGTCCACATTCTTCTTTAAACTTATCAAACATTCCGTTTTCTCAAATTTGGGTTAGATTAATTATAGTAAATTTTCATTAATTCAGCAAAAGTGACCCTACGCAAGGGCTTGCAAAAATCATAATGGATCAAATCCCATTTAAGGGGTCAATTTACGAAGTAAATTGGGGGTGGCAAAACCAGCCGTTCACACCACTGGACAAAATCGTTCAGATTTTGACCTATAAAATACTTAGATCTTTGCTATTTTGCAGAACTTGCACAACACCTACCTCTTCCCTGTGAACGGATACAGCAAAATATTGTTACTTTTTACAGAACAGGCTGAATCATATCATTGCGCCACGATATCCAAACAGTTACAATTGATATAATTACATAATAGCACCGACTATTAAGTATTTAGCAGTATCAGACGACTACTCAGACATTAAGGAGACTTTATGGTGGAAGAATTCAAGAAACTGATTGCTAAAGACCGTGAAACCCATGAAAAATACTCCTGGTCCGGTACTTGCCTTGAATATCTGGAACTGATCAAAAAAGATCCTAGTATCTATAAATTAGCCCACGAACGTATGTATCAATCCATAATTAGTAATGGAGTTGATGAAATTTTACTTGATGACCACCCCCGCCTTCGTCGACTATTCAAAGGTAATACACTTAAAACTTTTGAATTCTTTGATGAATTCTATGGAATGGACAAAACCCTAAATCAGATTGTGCGCTACTTCCACTCCGCTGCGCTCCGCGGTGAAGAAAGTCGCCAAGTACTTTACCTAGTAGGTCCTGTAGGATCTGGCAAAAGCTCGCTAGTTGAACGCTTAAAGCAAAGTCTGGAACAACTTCCACCTTTCTACGCCATTGCAAATTGCCCAATGTTTGAAGAGCCCCTACATTTAATTCCTCGTCACCTGCGTAAAGAATTTAGCAAAATGTTGGGTGTCAACATCGAAGGTGACCTTTGTCCAGTTTGTCGTTACCACCTAAGAACTGAGTACGATGATAAATGGGAAGATGTTCCTGTTAAAACTTTCTCTTACAGCATTAGAAGCAAGCGTGGGATCGGAGTAGTGCCACCTGTAGATCCAAATAACCAAGATACCAGCGTGCTAATTGGTGGTGAAGATATTTCTAAACTGGATAAATATTCCGAGGGAGATCCACGAGTCTTAGATTTATCAGGAGCACTGAACGTTGGTAACCGTGGGATGGTTGAGTTTATTGAGGTCTTTAAAAATGAGACTG
Source organism: Bdellovibrionota bacterium (assembly GCA_041740355.1). GTDB lineage: Bacteria > Bdellovibrionota_C > UBA2361 > UBA2361 > CALJRW01 > JANNBC01. The sequence continues at coordinate 141,595 of JBGSMD010000006.1, read as the reverse complement.
AGTACTTGCATGCGATGATCACAGCCACGCAAGAAAAACACATTCCGGCACCTGGGCGTCATGGGATGATATATGTTGATACTTGTATTGTGGCACATTCTAACGAAGCTGAGTGGAAGAAATTTAAGAGCGATCACACTAATGAAGCGATCTTAGATCGAATTGTCACAGTCAAAGTTCCTTACAACCTAAGATTATCTGAGGAAGTAAAGATTTATAATAAAATCATTAGTAAATCGAACTTTAAAACTCAAGTTGCCCCGCATACGATTGAAATTGCTTCGATGTTTGCAATTCTTACTCGCCTAGAACCAACCAATAAGTGCGACTTATTAACTAAGTTGAAACTTTACAATGGTGAAGAGGTTGTAGAGAAAGGTCGAACAAAAAAGATTAATGTTCAAGAATTAAAAGAAGAGGCCCGCGATGAAGGGATGGATGGAATCTCCACTCGATTTATTATGAAAGCTTTAGATAACGCACTTTCTGATAATATTAAAGACAACTGTATTCACCCACTAAGCGTGCGGGAAGCATTAATTCAAATGCTTAAAGAAACAGACATGTCCGATGAGATTCGAAAAAAATATTTAGAATTCTTACAGGACACCCTACACAAAGAGTACCTGCAGATTTTAGAAAAAGAAATTACCAAAGCATTTGTTTATTCTTATCAAGAACAAGCCGAGGGACTCTTCCAGAACTATTTGGATCATGCCGAAGCTTATGTGAACAAGAAGAAATTAAAAGATAAAAATACCGGAGAAGAGCTAGCTCCGGACGATGCTTTCCTAAAATCCATTGAGGAACAAATTGCCATTGTGGGCACAGCCAGTGATGGATTTAGACAAGAAGTGATTGCCTACCTTTGGTCAGTGGGTCGTAAAGGTGAAAAAGTTTCTTACCAAAGCTACGAACCCTTAAAAGAAGCGATTGAGAAAAAATTAATGAGTAGTGTACGAGATGTTTCCAGAATTATCACGAAGTCTAGGACTCGCGATGATGATCAGCAAGAAAAGTATGGACGTATGGTCGAGGAGCTTATGAGAATTGGCTACCCAGAGAATTGTATTGATACCATCTTGAAGTATGCTGCCAATAATTTATGGAAAGACTAGTAAGTTAAATTAATGTTTTTTTAAAGTCTTCATCGATATAAATGGTCAGTTAAAAGACAAACTAAGTTGTTATTGCAGTAAGGATTTTTGAATTTACTTATGGCCCTATTTCGACCTTACACCAATCCCAGTCAACGTTCAGACAGATCGGCGCGTGATCGTTCTAGACATAAGCATAAAGTAAAGGATTCCATTCGAAAAAACATTGCCGATCTAGTAGCCGAAGAATCAATTATTGGCACAAACGGCAATAAGGTGATTAAAGTTCCTATACGTTCCATTAAAGAACATCGCTTTATCTTTGGAGATAATACTCCGGGCGCAGGACAAGGCAATGGAGATGCCAAAGAAGGTGATAGTCTTGGAAAAAACAAGCAGCCTGGCTCTGGCGAGGGACAAGGCGGAAATCAAGCAGGCGTGGACGCTATTGAAACGGAGGTTACCATAGAAGAATTAATTGAAATCATGTTTGAAGACTTGGAACTACCGGATTTAGCTCGCAAAGCTTACAAATCAGTCCTAACCCAAGATGGTCGCAAACGAAAAGGGATGCGCAAAAAAGGAATTCGTCCCCGTCTTAATAAACTAGAGTCGGCCAAAAATAGAATTCGTCGCAAGCTATCTTTTACTAATCAAACTCCCGAAGAGAAAGAAGAGTCCTTCCCTTTCCATCAAGACGATCTGCGTTATTTCTATATTTCACCTACCGAAAAAGAATCTTCTAATGCTGTAATTTTTTGTATTATGGATACATCGGGCTCCATGGGTACGGTTAAAAAATACTTAGCACGAAGTTTTTATTTTCTACTTTATCACTTTGTCAGGCAAAAATATCAAAATGTAGAACTAGTTTTTGTTGCCCACCATACCGAAGCGAAGGAGGTCTCCGAAGAAGATTTTTTTCATAAAGTTGAATCAGGAGGAACATACATTTCCTCTGGTTACATTAAGACCCTAGAGATAATAAAAAATCGTTACCACCCTGAACATTGGAACATTTACGCTTTTCACTGCTCTGATGGCGATAATTTTTATTCTGATAATGATCAAGCCCTTCAAGCAGCAGAAGAATTATGTGATATCTGTAATCTTTTTGGATACGGTGAAATCAAACCAGATGGAGGAACGTACTATAGCGGGACAATGATGGATGTCTTTAAAAAAGTAACTGCTAAAAACTTTCAACGCGTAAACATTACAAGCAAGGAAACCCTCTGGGAGGCATTTCGAGATTTTTTAAGTAAGGATAAGGACGATGCCGATTAACTTAAACCTACTAGAGGACTGGGATGAAAAGATAAAAAAACTTGTCGATCAGTACGGCCTGACTTGTTACCCTCAAGAATTTGAAATTTGCGATCACGAAGAAATGTTATCTTATATGGCATACTCTGGGATGCCTTCGCACTATTCCCACTGGTCTTACGGTAAATCTTTTGAGAAACAAAAGACTCTTTATGACTTGGGAGTCAGTGGATTGCCATATGAAATGGTAATTAATTCCAACCCCTGCTTGGCCTATCTAATGCGTGATAACAGCCTCTGTCTTCAGATTCTAACAATTGCCCACGTTTACGGACACAATGATTTTTTTGCCAATAACTTTTACTTTAGAACATCGCTCGATGCCAAGTACACACTGGAAATGTTTAAGAGCCATGCCCGACGCGTAGATACCTATCTGCAAGATCCTTCCATTGGCGTAGATCAAGTAGAAGCTATTTTGGACAATGCTCATGCCCTTTCACTTCAAAGGTCAAAAAATTTTATCATTCAAAAAGGTCCCTTACCAACTAATCAGCCAAACCCAAATTCAGAATACTTTGATCTTAAAAATCAATCAGCCTCACAAACAGTAAGTCCTTCCCTTTTAGAAGATGAGGATATTTTATTATTCATAGCTGAACATGGAACTTACCTAGATGAATGGCAGAGAGATTTGTTGATGATTGTTGATGCCGAGAGCAAATATTTCATTCCCCAAATTGAAACTAAAATTATGAATGAAGGCTGGGCTAGCTACTGGCACTATACTCTAATGAACTCACTACAATTAAATCAAAGTTTACATTTAGAATTTCTAGTTAATCATAGTCAGGTGATTCGCCCTCATGAAGGTAACCTAAATCCTTATCACTTAGGCTTTGTGATTTGGAATGATTTGGAAGCTCGTTGGAATCTGCAAGAAGCAAACTTAAGTATGGAGGAAGTTGCCCGGATGTCGATTGCTGAACAAAACCAAACTCCGGGTCGTAAAAAGATTTTTGAGGTTAGAGAAACTGACCGTGACATCTCCTTCCTACGAAGATTCTTAACCGAAGATATTATGCGTTCGATGGATATTTTCCAGCATGAACAAAAAGGCGATGAGCGAGTAATTACTAAGGTCTCTGATCAACAACACTGGCATGATGTTAAACAAACCTTAATTCATCACACTGGTACTAATTCCCTGCCAGTAATTAAGATTATGGATGCTGATTTTGGTCGTAAAAAAACTCTTTATCTCAAGCATTACCATGATGGTCGCGACTTAAAGCTAGCTGATGCGGAAAAATCTCTTCGCAGTGTTGCTAATCTTTGGGGACGTGAGGTAGTACTAGAGACTTCTATAAACGATGAGTTAAAACTACTTTCCGTCGATGAAGGTGAATTTAAGATTAAGAGTAATTTCTAATTACATTGCTTTGAAGTTTTAATTATAGCCAAACAAATTTACTTTAATGATCGTCTTGATTCGATCTTTTTCAAGTAAAGGCTTTCTAGTTATCAAGGAAACTTTTTGATATAGTTCATTTAATTGGGAATCTTTCATTCTAGGTAAGTCAAGTTGAAAGGACTCAATGTAACCGTCAGGAAGATTTCTAGGATAATGTCCCGGAGTAAAGTTTGATCCACTACTAGGTAAGCGGGCAAGAAAGGGACTAGTAATTGCTAAGGGGTCGATGATCACTTGATCAAGTCTAGCAAAGTATCCTAACATTCCAACAACATTGCTTACTTTTATCAGATCACTACTAGCCGCAAATTCTCGCCCAGCTATCGCCCAAGGATGGTTGGGAAAAGGAATAGTCGTAAAATAGCTAGATAAAGATAAGTGAGGGAAGTAAATCCCCCGTTCGTCAGATATTTTATTATACATCACTCGATAGCTAGAATATTGCAGGCTTGTCTTGTAAGGATTGTCCGTAAAAGAGAATACTATAATAAAGATAGTAGTTAAGGAGAAATAAAATGTTGAAATCCTAAGCTTAGAATAATCACAGGTAATAATAATTATTATTGCTAGTAAAGTTAAATTGGCGATAAATCTCCCCAACATATAATCTCCACCAATAGAAAATAAATAAATCAAATTGGCAAAGACTCCAAGTAATAGTGGAAAAGAATTCTTGTTTTTAAAGCGAAAACATAGAATTGGAGCTAAGAATATTAATACTATGGATATTGTGTCAAAAACTAAGCTGGCATGAAAGTATTGTCCGGCATTAGTTATTTTCCCTAAGCTACTAATTGACTCCGGAAGTTTAGCGTAATAACTATTTGGGAAAAGGCTGCCATAATAAAATAATGAAAAAAATGACCATAAAAAAACAGGAACTAGACTACTCAATAGTTTTAGTCGCCAAATAACTTTTCTAGAATAAAGATAATAAATTAGTGGCAAAATCAAAATTATTGCCAAATCATGTCTGGTAATCAGCGCGAGACTAAATGATAGAAATAGATAGTTAGTAGGCAACTTTCCAATTATCGCTAATCCAAAAATCGTAATCAATAAATAACATAGTGAGTTTTCAAGTCCTCCTGTCATGAAATCTGAGATTGCTTGGGATAAAGTAATTAACAGGACAAAAATAAAAAACTTTAGAGGAGAAAAAGAGCGCTGGACTAATAATAATAAAGTAAAACAACAGAGAAAGCTCGTGAAGATCGAAACTAAAAAAAGATCCCTACTAAAAAGCCGACCAAATGCTAAAAGTCCGAACCACAACGGACTAGTAAATACCTGCACCCTTTCGCCGGGATTCCAATTTGGTCCATTTCCGGCATAAAGTTGTTCAATAGATCTAAAATTAATGTAGGCATCCTCGGTCACCCAAGCATTTTTAAAAAAGATCCCCATAAACATGATCCATCCACACGTAATTAAGAATAAATTTAATGGAGACTTTCTGAACGACATGTTACTATTTATATACTAGATGAAATTTAAAGTTATCTTGCCTTATATCAAGCAGGTAGTACTTAAATGACCCAATCGAGGTCACTTAGGTATTTCTCTTTTATTATAAGGAAAATACTGGGGATGACAAACAAACTAAAACCTTAACAAATGAAAATCCATTTTGCATTTTTCCAAGCAGTCAGTTCAATTTATAATTGGTTTTAGTATATATAAGTTGGGAAGTCATAAAAATCTACCTCCAAAGCTACATCAAAGAAACGACCTATGCATTAAGTTAATTTGCAATGACTCTAAAAGTTAGCCTATATTAAACTACCATGGTCTTTAGTTCCTTCACATTTATTTATCTATTTCTACCACTATGCCTCCTGTGTTATTGGATATTTCCTAAAGCCAAACGCAACCTAGTATTACTAGCTTTCAGCTTATTATTTTATTTCTGGGCATCTCCGGAAGTTGTCTTCATACTAATAGCTTCATCTTTTCTAGACTATTGGCTTTCTGGTCGCTTCGAACAAACTGGTCGCAAAGCATTTATCACCTTTGGTGTTGTATTTAATGTACTGCTCCTTTGCTATTTTAAATACGCCAATTTTTTTGTTGATCAAATTAATTTCTCACTAGAATCTGTGGGAGTTAGTCCGATTGGCTGGCTACATATCGCACTTCCTGCTGGTATTTCTTTTTTCACTTTTGAGAAAATTAGTTATTTAATTGATGTTTATCGTAAGACAGCTAGGGTTGCTAAATCTTTTCCTAATTACCTGTTATTTACTTCCCTCTTCCCACACTTAATTGCTGGACCAATTCTAAAGTATCATGATTTAGCCGAACAGATTGAATCACGAATTCAAAAATCCGGAGATTTCTTTGCGGGTTGGACAAGATTCTGCTTAGGACTAGCTAAGAAGGTTCTAATCGCCGATGAAGTTGGCAAGATTGCCGATAATATTTTTGCTATTAGTTCTAGTGAACTAACAACCCCATTTGCCTGGCTAGGAATAATTGCCTATTCCATTCAAATATACTTTGACTTTGCGGGATACTCCGACATGGCGATTGGCATGGCCAGAATGTTTGGATTTAAGTTTATCGAAAACTTTAATTCTCCCTACAGTGCTCAGTCAATGACTGACTTCTGGAAGCGTTGGCACATCTCCTTAACCAACTGGATGCGAGAGTATCTTTACATTCCACTTGGTGGCAACCGAGTAAATTCCAGTAGGCTCTATCTTAATCTAGTAATTGTATTTTGTGCTTCAGGTTTATGGCATGGCGCTAGTTGGACTTTCCTTTGTTGGGGACTGCTTCACGGTATTTTCCTAATTATTGATCGACTTGCTTGGTTAAAGATATCTGCCAAATTACCAAAAATTTTTAATGTCTCACTCACTTATATTATTGTCCTAATGACTTGGGTATTATTTCGATCTGAAAACTTTACCATGGCTGGTGCATACTATCAAAACTTATTTGATTTTAGTGAATTAAATTTCTATCTGGCAAACAAGTCTAATTCTGAAATTATCCACAGCCGCGGAATCTGGGCCTTAGCAATTGGCTTATGTTTCTCTTTCTTACCGGCAGCTAACGGTTTTTTAAACTTTGCTAAAAAATTCTGGTCAATTTTCCCAATGAAAAATCTAATGGTGGGAATAGCGTCATTAACCCTTCTTATTCTTGCAACGCTCTCCTTGGTGGAGTCTGGATACAGTCCATTTTTATATTATCAATTCTAAGCTAATGAAGAAAATAATAGAAAAAATACTTGAGTTAGTGACAGCAGATTATTCTAGCAAACAATTAGTATTAAGCTGTTGTTTCTTTGGCTTATTAGTCTTTCCTGCAATTCAATATTCACTCCAAGTATTACCTAAGATTTCCCTAGTTGATACACCAATGCAAAAGAAGTTCCCGGTGCTATCAATCCAGTCATTACTAACCACAGAATTTCAACAAAAATTTGAAAAGTGGTTAATGCATAACAATGGTTTGTTTGGTTGGATGATTAAAACAGGTAACAGTATTAATTATCAATTATTTGATATTGGGAGCAGTCGTTACAGCTCTCGGACAATTGTTGGCGCGCAGAAAGCTTTATTTGATAAGATTTATTTGAATGACTTTAACGGTAAGTATCTTACGAAGGTTCCCGATCCTGAAGCACACGCCAAATTAATAAAAAATGTTCAAGAAGGAATGAATCAACAAGATAAAGCATTTTTACTAGTTATTCATCCTAATAAAGCTCGCCTAAATCCAAACTGGGTTAAAGAATCGCAGAAAGTTGGCGAACCTAGCCCTGGATACCTTGCAAGACTTCGTCCTTATCTTGATCGGGAAAAGATTAATTATTTAGTAGTAAGTGATTTCTTCAATCCCAAGATACAATACTTTGTAAAATCTGGCGCCCACCTTAATAATTATGGCAAATGTTTTTCCGCAAAACTAGTTAACGACCGCCTGAGAACTTTAATCCCTAATGCTGACTTACCACAATTCGAATGTGAGCTTAATAATCGTTTAGTTTCTCCTCAAGATGAAGATTTGGACTTAGCTAATCTCTTAAATATTTGGGATTATACCCCAAGCTTAGAGCCAGTTCCTGATTTTAAACTAATAGTTAAAAATACCCCGAAGGAGCGGCTTAAAGCGCTGTTTGCCGGCACAAGTTATTGCTTTGGTATGCTTAGTTTATTCGATCAAGTAGAAGCTTTTCGAGCGGTAGATTTCCTTTTTTACAATAAAACTCACTATTATTCACGCAAAAAATATACCCCCAATGTACAGAAAGGAAAATCTGCTTTCAGCAAGAAACTTCATCGTCCCCAGTTTATTCTAAATCATGACCTTTTAGTTTTAGAATCGACAGATGCTCGCCTTCACCAATTAGGTTTTGGTCTTCTCGATTCCTTTAAAATAAATTAAATTAGCGAAACATGAAACGTTTCTTTGTTAATAATAAATATTTTCTAATCAGCCTACTGATCACACTCGTTGCATTTCTACTTAGAATCTATGATTTAGATCTGCGGACAATGCATCACGACGAAACGGTAAATCACTATTTTCTGAAAAAAACTTCAGAATTAGGTTACTATCCATACTCCCATCAAAATTATCATGGACCCCTCTACTTTTATCTTACTTGGATTTTCTTTCATTATTTAGGTGATTCTGAAGCATACCTAAGACTTAGTAATGTAATAATTGGAACTGGTGCGGTATTACTTCCGCTAATGTTACAAAAAATTCTTGGATGGAAATGGACCTACTTAGCACAGCTGTTTATCGCAACCTCATCGACGATTATTTATTACAATCGCTATGCCATTCATGAAAGTAGCTTTTTATTCTTTACGCTAGTTCTTGCTTTTTCCTTTTATCGCTATTTAAAGCTTGAACAGAAAATTGATTTAATTTGGTGTGGCATTGGACTTGGTGCTCTGATCAGTATTAAAGAAACATATATTATTAGTGGCTTAGCTCTTTTAATAGCAGGAATTTATGTTTATTTGATAAATCGTAAATTTCCAAACTTATCCCAAATTTTTAGATCCTTAGCAATTAGTTTGTTAGTAATAATTGTTTTTTACACCGGCTTTTTGCAATGGAGTAAGGGCTTGTCGGAATTAGCCCTCTCTGTTCCTCAATGGATGACTCGTAATGATTCTGACACAGGTCACTTTAAAGCATTTGGATATTATCTATCAATTTTCTGGGGCAGCAATCTCTTAGATTTATTTTCAATCCCTTACTGGGAAAAGGTTAAATTGCCACTAGAACTACCAACACTACTAACTTTAATATTTACGCCCATATTAATTCCCGCAGTCCTTAAAGATCCGAAAAAAACAGATTTTATCAGTTTTTGCTTAATCTGGACAATAATAGTTGTGTTTATTTATTCCATTCCCGTTAGGTACAAAACACCCTGGCTAATTATTAACCTAACCTATCCCGCTTACTTATTACTTGCTGGGCAGTTCGCTTACCTGCTCCATCGATCTAAATATTTATTTCAGAAAATCTTAATCCTTTGTTTAATTTGCGCCTCTCTAGGATTGAACCTATATAGCACATGGTACTACAACTGGAAGTTTCCCTCTCAAAATCAGAATCCCTTATCTTACGTCCATACTAATCCTGAAATCTTAGAATTAACTAAGGCAATTCATATTTCTACAAAAAACAATCCACAATCTCGAATTCTAATGGGATTAGAAAATTCTTGGCCGTTTCCATATTATTTAAGAAAAGTTAGTGGACAAATTACCTATGACTCTAATTATGGAGAGCTTAGCCAGTGTGAAAAATTGCCTAGAAAATTCGCCTTGATTATTTTGGATCACACTAAAACCTTTGATTGTCCAAATTGGAAGAAAACATATTTTAGAACTGCGGATCATCAGGAAGCAAACCTTTTCCAACCAATTAAATAAGGTAAATCATTAGATAATCAAGGCATTTGTTTCGTATAAAACATTTTTATAAAATTTTATTAGAATTTTCCGAATTGGAGGCCTACTTTAAGCCGAATCTTTTTGAGTCTAGAAATTTTGAAATGACGACCAAAGAGAATAACTAAAGTCTATATTTGCAAAATAGTAAGACTTTTTTATGATTTGGGTTTACGTATGTCCTATTTGCTTTAAATTCTGTTTTTTGAAACAATTTCAATCATGACCAAGATTACTGTCCCGACAATTAGAAACTCCAAAGGCCAAACAAAATTTAGCGTCTATACCGCCTATGATTTCACTTTAGCCCAAATTCTCAATGAAGCTGAAGTAGAAGTTATTTTAGTTGGTGATTCACTGGGAAATATTATTCAAGGGGAAAAAAATACTATTCCTGTTACCCTAGAACAAATGATCTACCACTCCAAATGCGTCTCGCGAGCCTGCAGTCGCAGTCTGCTAGTAAGTGATTTGCCTTTCCTAACTTACCAAGAATCGAATGAATTGGCCCTGCGGAGTGCCGGAAGAATGATTCAAGAAGGATTGGCAGAGGCAGTAAAAGTTGAAGGTGGTATTAATATTAAATCTCAAATCGAATTTCTTACCAGATACGATATCCCAGTTATGGGCCATGTAGGACTTACACCACAATCCTATCATGCGCTTGGTGGTCATAAAAAACAGGGTGGTAAGAATTCTGTATTTAGTGAAAATAAAATTATTGAAGATGCTCTTGCTGTTGAAGAAGCTGGTGCTTTTAGTATCGTCTTAGAATGTATTCCCGAAGAGTTAGCAAAAACTATTACTAGAAAATTAAGCATTCCAACAATTGGGATTGGATCAGGAGAACACTGCGACTCACAGGTTTATGTAACTTATGATATTCTAGGCCTTACTCCTAAAGTTCCTAGTTTTGTAGAGCAAAGATTAAACTTAAGAAACCAGATTATGGAAGCTATTAAGGTAACTACTAGCTCTGAAAAAAAGTAGCTTACCAGCCTCCATCTAAATGACCATATTTCTTAATTTGTCGTTTGTTTTCTATGACTTTCTGAACATGCTCCTCGGCGCTATCAAAATCCATTGTGATACCAAGCATAATCTTACCGGCATAATTTTCAACTTTATTTACTTGAAAAAAAGGAGGCTTACCTCCAATAACAATTTTTGACTGCTTAAAACTATTTTCTAATTTCAATGGAATTTCTGAGATTTCTCCCTGAGCTACGTATCTCCAATCGGAGTCTACTTCTTGGGTAGTGTTATATCCCTGCGACCAAAAGGAAAAAGTTTTAAAATGTGCCCCACTAGCAGTTAAATTATCTAACCAATGACCAGATAATTTTAGCTCTGATTTTTTACCTGGTGAGTAATAGATTGTATTTACTAAAGTTGGCAAATCCTCACACCTTGGGACGTTTCCACTTCCAACATCACCCCAAGAACAACCTCGTTTGCTTGCTTTGGAATCCCAAGAAAGTTTGAGCGTCGTCCGTTCGGAATTCATTCCCAAAAGTTTGGCCGCTTCGTCAGCATCTTTCCCGTATAAAACAAAAGTCTTTTCAATAATATCAGCAGGTCGTGCCGCAAATAGCTGCGTTGGTATTAAAAGAATAACAACAAAAATAATTCTTCTGAGAATAGTCATGCTTAAATTTATGAGAATATTGCTTCTGTAAACTCACCAGCATTAAAAACTCGCAGATCATTTGCTGATTCTCCAACACCAATATAACGAATTGGAATATTTAGTTCTGACTTAATGGCGACCACAATTCCGCCCTTTGGTGTTCCATCTAGCTTGGTAACTATTATTCCCGTTAATGGAGTAATCTGATTAAATTCTTTAGCCTGTTGCAGAGCGTTTTGCCCTGTTGCTCCATCAACGACTAAGATTGTTTCATTAGCAGAACGATTTAACTTTTTCTGAATAACATTTCCTATTCCTTCCAACTCTTGCATCAAATTGGCTTTATTATGTAAACGTCCCGCAGTATCAATAATCAAAATGTCTGATTCATTTTTTAAAGCTTGATCGATTGCTTCAAAAACTACAGTTGCTGGTTTAGCATTTTCTTCTCCCTGAACAACCGGAACATCTAAACGTCTTCCCCACTCCAATAACTGATCAACAGCAGCAGCACGGAAAGTATCGGCAGCAGCCATAGTCACTTTCTTTCCTGACGCCGCCCATTTGCTCGCTAGTTTTGCCACGGTGGTAGTCTTTCCAACTCCATTAACACCAATAACTAGAACCACAAAAAGCTCTTTTTGATCCTGTGGAGTTATTGGAAATTCTTCTTGTTCGTTATGGATTAAGATCTGTTTAACTTGTTGTTTGGTATGATTTAGTAAGCGTTCAAGGCTTAAATCTTTTTCGCCATTAACTGATTTACGGGTTTCTTCAATTAAACTGAGAGAAGTCTTAACTCCTAAGTCCGCTGAAACTAAAAGCTCTTCAATCTGATCTAAATCAGCTAAATCAATTGTGGGATTACCTGAAAATAAACTTTTAATTTTACCAAATAAGCCGGTTCTAGTCTTGGATAATTTTTCTTCCAATGGGGCAAGAATCTCCTCTGGTAAGGATTCTGCAGGAGTTTCAAAAATTACAGTTTCTGTTTTGTTAAGATCGCTAGCACTAGCAACAAGCTGATCGAGGTTAAGGTGTACAGATTCATCGGAAACATCTGTAGCTTCAGGATTTTCGGAGTCAGCTAGGCTAAGTCGTTTTTTTTTTATTTGTTCAAGAACCTCAGCAATTTTAGCTAGCTTATCGGAATGAATTTCCTGGCTACGAATTTGACTGCTTTTAAGTTGATTAAATTCTTGTTCTAATCTTTCTAACTTACCTCGAATTCCAGAGGTTAACTCTTGGGAATTATTTTGAAGTTTAGAGATGGCACGGAACGACTTCCCCATCATCAAGAATACTGCCAAAAATCCGATTGTTAAGGCGATACACAACATTAACATAGTCAGCTCCAATGCCGCCGTTGGGCCACCATATTTTAAGAAAGTATCGAAACCAAAGTAGGATTCAATTTTGTCGAAGAAAGGAGTGAAGAAAGCAAAGATAAATTCCATATGACTTACTAAGTTATAAAAGATGGGTCTGACACTAAACTTAAAGCAAAAACCAACCGTAGACAACAGCTTTATAAGTAGAGTAAAAACAAGTTGGATCTGTGTTTAATAGCATAATTGGATAAACCGCTATGCTATCGAAGTTGTTCAGATTTTGAGGGGAAGTCGAATTAAAAAATTTACCTAAAACCAGAAAACTAACCATGAAATATCAGATTTTGTTCAATCGTACTTAACTTCGACTATCTTGCTAGTACTGCTTAGGCATATTCCTGGTGAAATCTAGGCTTTTAGAATTTGAGTGGAGGTCACTCTCCCCTTTTGGGACGCAAAAGATCCAGACTATTAACTGCAATAATGCTGGGCGTCTCAAAAGGGGAGAACACGCTATGCTACGTGGGCGTATGCATCTTGTAGGCTAACCTGCAGAACCTTAGTCGATCCCGGCTGTTCCATAGTAACGCCTACTAACTTATCAGCCATCGACATCGACTGCTTGTTATGAGTTACAAGTAAGAATTGTGTTTCAGAACTCATCTCTTTAATCACCGCTAAAAAACGAGCAAGATTAGCTTCATCCAGTGGAGCATCTACCTCGTCGAGTATGCATAACGGACTAGGGCGGACTAAAAACATGCTCACAATTAATGCTGTGGCACACATTGCTTTTTCACCGCCAGACATTAAATCAATACTTTTTAATTTCTTTCCTGGAGGCTTAGCAACAATATCCAAACCAGAATCTAAAGGATTATTTGGATCTGTTAATTCTAAACTACCCATTCCACCACCGAATAATTTTGGAATTAAACGAGAGAAGTTATCAGAAACCTTAGCAAATGTTTCTTGAAATCGTTTAACTGAAGTAATTGTTAGCTGCTCTAATGATTGTTTTATCGTACGAAGGGCATCGGATAAATCTTTACGTTGCAACTCTAAATCTTCTAATCGCTGACTCTCTTCTTGATATCTAAGAATTGATTCTGGATCAATTTCACCCTCACGAAGAAGCTTAGATTTTAGTTGATTTAGTTTTTCACGAGCGGCATTAAATGTATTTAACTCCAGTAGCGACCCTTCACTTAATTCGCTAACTTGATATGTTTCGGCATAGTCAACCCCGTAATCCGCAATAATTCTTTCCACTGTAGATAATTGTTCTAGATCGCGTTTTTGTTCCATCAAGCGAACTTCAGAGGTATTTCTCCTAGCAACATCTAAACGATCGCGAAGTCCATTAATTTGATTATTTACAGCCTGATATTCTTGCCTTTTAGCCTTATGTTTTTGCTCGTGCTCCTGATATTGCGCAGTAACTTTTTCTAACTCGGCTTGTAACTTTACTTCTTGTTCAGAATCAACTCCGGGTTGAGTTTCAAAATCATTTAACTCCCCTGTAAATTGTGCAATTCTCTGTTTATTAGCCTCAATACTTGATCTGACTTTCGATAAGTCAAAAGTGATTTGATCAATTACCCGCGACTCAGCTTGTAAGCGTCCATTTAGCGCACCCAAGCGATTAACTAATTCTCTAGTCTTAGCTTGGTTAGCACGGATTTCAGCTTGCTCAGCATCATAAACTTTCTGAGCATTTTTCAGATCAAGCGCTAGCTGCTCTTGGGCCGACTTAGTAATCTCAAGTTCAGAATTACTTTTGCCGATAAATTCACTAAGTTCTTCAATTCGAGCTTTGATTTTTAGAAGTCCACTGCTTTTAGAAGCAAAGTAAACTAAATTAGGTTGAACCAGAACACCTTCTGGAGTTACTAAGCAAATTTGAGAGTCTTGATTGTTTTGAAAATAAGCCCAAGCTTCTTCTAGGCTAGGAACTAAGTAATAATCTTTAACAACACTCCAGACGGCACTGGCAAACTCCGGCTCACAAGAAATTAACGAAAATAATGCGGGGAAAGGCGTTACAGTTGGATTAATAGCCGTAATCACTTCGGACTTAATAATTCCTAAAGAAATTTTAGATTTAAGATTTTTACTAGCAAAACTTTTTGCTAAAGCTTCAGGATTATCATTTATAATAAATGATGCACGGTCACTTAGCACGGCTTCTAATGCTTCTGCATACTGCTTCTCAACTTTAATACCATCAAGTAATACTTTAATATCCTGTCCTAGGCCAAGCTCGCGAGCTAAGTTTTTTAGCTCATGGGGTTTTAGGTTGGACTCAATTTGTTTAGAAAGCGTGTTAAATTCAGTATTATAGGAAACTGAAGACTCCCG
The DNA here is from genome assembly GCA_041740355.1 of Bdellovibrionota bacterium. Classification (GTDB taxonomy): domain Bacteria; phylum Bdellovibrionota_C; class UBA2361; order UBA2361; family CALJRW01; genus JANNBC01. The sequence continues at coordinate 126,506 of JBGSMD010000006.1, read as the reverse complement.
GAGACGGCGATACTCTTTTTCTTTCTCCTGCAGTTTTTCCCTGATTGTTTTAAGATTCTGATAGGAATTTTCGGCAGCCTGATTAGATTTTTGATCCACCTGATCGATTTCATGCTGTAATTCAGCGCGCTGCTTTTTAATTTCTTCTTGCCCGGCACGGGCTTGCTCTTCCCGCTCGGTTAAAAGTTGAACTCTTTCAGCAAAAGAACCTTTTTCATTTTCAGCAGAATTTAAATTACTCTTAAGTTGGCTTAAACGATTGGCGCGCTTGGCGCGCTCATTAACAATGGAAGTTAATTGATTGCGAAATTGATCAAGTTGCGCCCGGAATAAATCACTTTGATTATCTAGCTCAACTAATTCATCTCTTAATGATTGATCATTTCCACGAGACTCTTGGAAATTTTTATCGGCCAATTCTTCCGCAGCCAAAGCTTCCGCTAGCTTAGCCTGAATCTGTTGTCCCCTTTGCTGTAAAGTGACTAATTGATGCTTATAAATCTGCCAGTCTAAATCTAAAATTTCGGCTTTTAATTCTTCCCGATTCTCAGCACGAATCGCTTGCTTTCTTAGTGACGTGACTTGTCGACTAACTTCTTTAATAATGTCATCTAATCTTTCAATATTAACAGTAGTCTCATTTAATCTTGACTGTGTGGAGTTAATTCGATCACGAAAACCTTGAACTCCGGCAGCTTCTTCTAATAACTTACGTCGTTGCTCTGGTTTTGAAGTAATAATATTGGAAATCTCACCTTGCGCCACAATTGTAAAACCCTTAGCACTTAAACCAACGGCTCTAAAAAAATCTTTCAAATCTTTTAATCGGCAAGGAACACGATTAAGAAAAAACTCTGATTCGCCACTACGATATAAGCGTCTTGTAACTTGAACTTCAGTAGCACTTTTTAACCAAGAAAACTTTTCAAGCAAGCTTCCAATGCTAAGGCTAGTAATATTAGCTCGAGAAACTTCCATCTTAGAACGTAAATCCATCGTGGCTTCTTCTTCTGAAAGATCTTCTTTAAATCCACCAGCTGTTAACTCCAGACCTAATTCATTAACCTCTGTCTCTGGTAAATCAAAATCTTCTTCCGCATCCACAACCATTTCCTGATTAGCCATTTCCGCAATCATCTGCGCTTCTAAGTCAGGCGACATTAAATCCTGTAAGAAATTATCCGATTCTGCCTTAAGAGTTAAGGAAACCTCAGCTAAACCCAGCGGTCGGAGTTTTTCCGTACCATTAAAGATAACGTCTTCAAGTACACCACCACGAAGATTTTTTGCTCTGGTTTCACCTAATACCCAACGCACCGCATCTACGATATTCGATTTACCACAACCATTTGGTCCGACAATTCCAGTAACACCAGAATCAAGCGACAAAACCAACCGGTCCATAAAGGACTTAAACCCAAATATTTCGATACGACTTACTTGCATTAGATAATCTTAATTACAAAACAGATAACAAGCCCAAACTCAGGTTTTCAAAACTTTTTTGAAAAGAATGCTTGGATTTACAAAATTTATTAATAAAATGTTATAGCGAGAATGTTTCTTTACTTCAAGTATTTTAAAGTATCCTAACAATAAAAATTACCAATAATTATAGTTATTACAAAAAATAAATTACATTTAAATATAATAGAACAACTTGCTTCTTGTAATAACTATATGATTTTACTATCCCACCGGGGGATAGAAAGCCCCAAAAAGTAGTTTCCTTACGTAAATTACTTTTTGGACTTCCTATAATTGTATTATTGCAATTCGTGAGCGTTCAGCCCTAACTTGAAATGTTTTCATTACCACATAAAGTTTATAATTTTTGTGAAGTTGGCATTCAAACGTCCTGGAATTAGTGATTTTGCCAGTATTTTACAAGTTTTTTTCTTTTGATATTCACCTTAAGCTAAACTGTGAGGGCGTGAATCTAATGACGGATAATTAGCTGAAATACTTAGTTATTGCGCGGAATCTTGATCTTTCTCTTGATTGCCAAGAATTAAAAAGGTGTATTCCAAAGCCCCCCAATAGGAAAAAACTAAAGAAACAATTAATAAGCGCATTCCAATAAAACTAGCATTAATCTCGTAAGATGCTATTTCAAAAAGCGGATGACGATGTAGCAGCAAGAGGACAATTGCGACCATTTGTAAGAAGCTTTTAATTTTACCAGCGCTGCTTGCTGCTACGATTTTGCCAGAATTTGCAGCTAGTCCTCTTAATCCGGTAACCCAGGTTTCTCTTGCTAGAATCAATACGACAATCCAAGCAGGAACATAAGGATTGGCATTAAAAATATCTCGTTGGCCAACTAGCATAATTAAAGCAGACATTACTAAAAGTTTATCTGCTAAGGGATCCATTAATTTACCAAAATCACTGACTAACTTTAGTTTACGAGCCAAATAACCATCCAAATAATCAGTAAAAGCAGCGATACCAAATAATGCAGCTCCCCATACATACTGATCAAATTCAATTAAGACTACAAACACAGGGATCAGAATAAGTCTTAGGAGTGTAAGATTATTTGGCAAATTTGATTTATAACGAATCATGAAGAAATTATTTTAGCCAATTATTAGATTGTCAGTTAGTGGTCAGTTTCAGAATTTACTACTAATAAGTTTATAATAGATGATTAATCTTTTAGCTACCTAATACATTGCTTTTAGCCGCATCACTTTCTTCACGTAGTTTACCGTCTCCGCATATGGTGGAACACCTCGATACTTTTGCACGGCGCCTTCTCCCGCATTATAAGCAGCAAGTGCCAAACTCAGATTGCCTGAATATCGATTTAGAAGCTTAGAAAGCATTTTTGTTCCTCCGTTGATATTTTGTTCGGGAGAATATGGATCCTTGACCCCGTAAGTCCTAAGGTTAAATGGCATTAGTTGCATCAAACCTAATGCTCCTTTAGGAGAAACGGCATGAGGATTAAAGCCAGATTCAGCATGAATTACTGCTTTTATTAAATTAGTTGATAATCCATGTTTTTCTGAAGCATCAGCTATAATCTGATCAAATTTTTTATTATTTACTGCTCGAACTTTGGAATAGTTATAGGCAGATGCTGGAGAGTATGAGTAACGAACTCCATTCCCTTTATACCTAGAGAACTTACCACTAGCACTATAGACTTCAGCATTAAAACTGCTAGGTGGTTTCTGTGTTGTAAAACGCTTTGTTCCGTCTGCCTCACGATAGACATAAATTGGCGCAGCCCAGGCATTAGCTGAAATTAGAATTGTAATAATAAAAAAACTAACTCGCTTCATGTCTTTAATAAATTGATAACAACAACAGGGGCATATTAAACCAAAATCAGGAGAAACTAACCGAGGGCACTTTCCCAAGTAAGAGAAATTATTTCTTACACTGTGGAGGTTACCATATAATGCTATACCTTGGGCTATTTTGTCGACTGCCAATATTCACGGCCCATTTTAGTCATATAAAGTAATTTTCTGGCTCCTCCACTGGTTGAAGCTTCCTGTAAATGGCCCTCATCGAGTGCTTTTTTTAGCAAAACAACACTTTCTGGTCCTTTAAACAAGTAAAGATCAATACTCATTTTATTATCAAACAAGGCCAGCAACTGCTTGTAGTCACTTGGGCAATATTCAGTACCTGGGGTATGGTAGATCATTAGATCAGAATACTGAGATTTAACCCTAAGTCAATTTGAACTTTGCCTAGCCCGCATAATTCATCAGTGATAAGGATGATTTATGCGGGCTGGATTCTTTGGTAGCTGGAAAAGCTTCTACTTTTCAGTGTATACTCTGCAAATGAGTACTAATAATAATTCAGAAGAGATCAACACTTGGCTAAGCACTGACCTTGTCGACGATCTTCCTCTTAATTCTGAAGAAGCTACCTTTATTAAACTTCGCCCAACAGCATTTGATAATTACATTGGTCAAGATAAAACCAAAGAAAATCTCCAAATCGCCTGCCAAGCTGCAAAAAATCGTTCTGAACCACTAGACCACGTCTTACTTTATGGACCACCCGGCCTTGGAAAAACTTCTCTTGCCCGGATAGTGTCCAACCAATTAGGTACAAATTTTAAAAGCACATCAGGTCCAGTGATTGAGCGACCAGGAGACCTAGCTGCAATGCTAACTTCCCTGGAAGCTAATTCAGTTTTATTTATTGATGAAATTCATCGTTTACCTCGAATTGTGGAAGAAGTGCTTTATCCGGCAATGGAAGACTTTGAAATAGATATTTTAATTGGCCAAGGTCCAGCGGCAAAGTCAGTTAAGATTCCCCTTAAACCATTTACCTTAATTGGCGCGACAACACGATCTGGCATGCTGACTTCCCCGCTGCGCGATCGCTTTGGTATTACTGCACGGCTGGAATTCTACTCTCCTACAGAACTGCAACAGATTGTGCTACGATCTGCTAAGTTACTAGCAATTAGTATTGAAGAACATGCCGCCTTGGAAATTGGTGAACGTTCAAGAGGAACCCCAAGAATTGCCAATAAGATTTTAAAACGTGTCCGTGACTTTGCACAAGAAAAAGGAACTGGAGAAATTAATAGCAGTGCGGTACAAGGCGCAATGTCCTTATTAGAGATTGACCAGCTGGGTCTGACTCAAATGGATCGGGCACTATTAAAAATTATTATAGAAAACTTTAAAGGTGGTCCGGTTGGACTTGAAACCCTAGCAGTTGGACTCTCCGAGGAGCGAGAAACAATCGAAGATGTCTACGAACCTTTCTTGATTCAAGCTGGATTACTAGCACGAACGCCTCGTGGACGAGTCGTGACCGAAGAAGCATATACCCACTTGGGCTTAGTTCTTCCTAAAAACTCATTTAATGAAAATTTTTAAATTATATTAATGCTAGCCTACCTCGTTTTCCCACTAATTGTTTTATTTGCTAGCCCTGAACTAACAGTCCAACATTCTAATCAAAATCCAAAAGTATTCTCATTAGAAGTCAGTGGCAAGGATGAGATTGTAAATGATTGCCTTAATAATGGACAAGAAATTCGTTATCGATTTGAATTAAAAATTTGCGACTCAGATTCATTTTGGAATGACTGCTCCGAGGAAATTGTTGAAACTCATTTTTTATCTTGGAATCCAATTAGTAACTCTTATCAGATGATCACTGATTTGCATCGCGATCAAAGACTACCCGAAGGACAAACTTATGACCAGCGAGAAGATGCCTTAACTGCGCTAAGAGCAATCAAAAATTTAAATTTAGAACAATTTCCTAAAATAAAACTAACGTCTAATTCTTATTTGGAGACAAGAGCATTTTCTGAATGTCGAGGTGAATATAGTAAAACACTAGAGGAACTGTCTTATTACCTAAGCTTTGGCTTATTACGACTGAGTGGTTTTAGTACTGGTTGGAAAAAATTTCACCTAAATCTAAATGATTAAAAACGCACTGCAAACTTTTCTGCGTTGGCTCCGTATGAGCCTGACTAAGCGCTGGTCAATTTTTATTTTACTAACATTAGTAGTCGCGCTCTCAATTCTTTTCCTCCAACCAGAAAGTTTAACTGGCACATCATCCAAAAGCATATTTATTGTTGGTCTATTTAACTTCAACTTATTACTGCTAATTGCCTTAGGTTTTGTTGTTGGAAGAAATTTAATTAAACTTTTCTTAGATCGCCGCAATAAAATCCTTGGATCAAAACTGCGACAAAAACTTGTTAGTGCTTTTTTATTGCTAACCTTCATCCCAACATTAATTATGTTTTTCTTGGCAACAGGCCTAATCTCTAGGGCAACTTCCGGTTGGTTTAATGCTCAAGTTTCTTCCGTCGTTACCAATGCTTTATTTATTTCACAAACATATATTAAACAAGAAGAACAAAGCTTGCTCGAGGATTCGCAACAAATTATTTCGATCGTCAAGAATAGTTTCAACCTACTTGATAACGAAGAGTCGACTAAAGAACTATTAGCCGAATTACGGAATAAACAACAATTATTCTCCTTTGGAATTTATACGCTGGAAGGTTTAGAGCTTACAAGCGATCGAAGTATCGTCAATGAGATTCCAGATCTAGCTGAGCCCAAAATAAATCAAAATAATTTTCCCGATACCAAGAATATTCAACGAATCTTAATTGAGAATAGTGGTAGCAACCAATTTATTCGCCTCTATCAACAAGTCACTCATAATAGTCAAGAGATTGTCGTCGTTTTAACAAGGAGGATCGATCCGGAAATCACTAGCAGCTTAGAGGCAATTCAAAGCGGCTTTAAAGAATACGGCCAGCTTCAAACTTTCAAAACACCGCTTAAAGCTAGCTACCTGCTGACATTAGCAATTATTACTGGAATTATTTTATTCTCAGCCATTTGGATTGGATTTTATTTAGCAAGAGAAATCTCCGAGCCACTAAGACAACTCTCTGCCGGGACAAAAGAGGTTGCAACTGGCAATTATCAAATTCAAATTACAACTCAAGGGGATGATGAACTTAGTGAACTCACAGAATCATTTAATGAGATGGTCCAAGATTTAAGAACGAGCGAAGAAGAGTTAAATCTCCGCCGAATTTACACGGAAACTATTTTAGATAACTTATCTGTTGCTGTTATTGGACTCGATCAAAATAATTTACTGATTGCTGCTAACCAAGCCGCTCGAAGACTTTTCCCGGATTATCATTTGGAACAGTCCGAGAATCTAAACATGCAGCAATTACTTAGTGCTGCTAATTTTCAAAAAATTCATGATTTTATTGTCCCTTTTTTGTTAAAGCAACGCTATCAAGATCTTACTTCTGATATTGTTCAGAAAAAAATTACTTGTCAGATCAATAATCAGCCTAAAGAAATCATTGTAACGATTGGTAAGGTTATTAATCAAAATGAACAAGAATTAGGCACAGTAATTTTATTTGACGATATCAGCGATTTGATTCATGCTCAGAAAATTGCTACTTGGCGTGAAGCAGCGAGACGCTTGGCTCATGAAATCAAAAACCCCTTAACTCCCATTAAACTTTCAGCACAGAGAATTATCCAACAAGGTGACAAGCTTAATTTAGAACAAAGGGAAAAAGCAGCCGAAACAATTCTGCAAAACACTGAGGTGATCAGAGTTCTAATTGATGAGTTCTCCAAGTTTGCTCGTTTACCATTAGCAGAACTAACAAGTTCCGATCTTAACGAACTAATCGTCGAAGTTCTCCAGTCTTATGAAAATAAGCAAATTAATTTCAAAATAGCCTTAGACACCGACCCCCGACTTAAGCCAGTCGCTTTAGACACGGCACAGTTTCGTCGTTGCCTGACTAACCTAATTGATAATGCCATCTCCGCAGTACAATTAAAGAAACCACAAAATGGTTTAGTAAAAATTACTACCAAACAATCCACTGCACGCCTTGCTGTCTTAGAAATTTCAGACAATGGGACAGGCATTACTCCCGAAGATCGCACACGGATCTTTGACCCCTACTTTACAACCAAAGCTGATGGCAGTGGTTTAGGCCTAGCCATCGTGGCGACGATTGTGGCTGATCATCAGGGTAAAATTAAGGTTTTTGAAAATCAACCACATGGAACCCGCTTTGTAATTGAACTGCCGGTTGAAGAAAAGATTAGTGGTGGTAAACGCTATGGGATATAGTAAATTAAAAACCCCTAACCCCTTGCATACTCTGAGATTTTTGGTATAAGGATTTTTTGATTTTTACACTTTTGAGGAAAACTAAAGGAATTGCACAACACTGCTCAAGATTTTGAATCTGGAATCATCTCTTCCCCAGATTATTGTTGCCTAAACCATCCAGATTTAGGACGATTGTCAAAGGTCAGTCATGAACTTCATCTCGCTGCAGAAACACCAACAGAACCAGATCCTTCATTCTTGGAACATCCCTTAAATGGGGCAAGCTTCCGTCAAATACACTCAGAATCCTCTAGATTACTTCTCTCAGCGCCTAAATCCTTTGCTACAATCAGTACTGGAATTACACTATTTTATTCCGAGTCTACACCAACATTTAAAGTTCCATCTCGCCCTTTAAGGATTGCCTTTTTAACTTCAATTCGAGATGTCGGGGCCGATGAAAAAGTTGGGCTCCGAAATGGAGAAATCAAATATGCTCGTTATCTAAAAGGAACAATTGAGCATATCCTCCGCTCCACAACTTCTGGCAGATTAAATGGATTCTGTGAAGTGGTAGGAATAATAAGCGACGATCTGCCGATTGATCTTCAACAATCTCCTTTTGGCGAATTGCCCAGTGCTGGGCAATGGATCTTTCCCAAGAACCTACGCGCCAGCGAACACCAGAATGCGCGAGATCTTTGCTATAATTTACCTTCTGACTTTCGGAAATTGCCCATGCAAGATTCGCTAGCACGCCAAGAAAGAAAATTAGATTTTGAAACACGCGTAGCAAATCTTTTGTTAGAACTAAATGCTGACGTCTTAGTTACTGATCATTATATGGCAAAATTGGATTACTTAGTCGATCCGAAATCTCCTTTGTCTACGATTGTTATGAATACTCATCCAGGAATAATCCGAGAAGATTATGCTTTTGCCTGTAGAGGGAAAGACCCCTATAATGATATTATAAAATTAGTTCAAGGTTTAGATAACGAAACATCCTCCGCAAGCTTTAATCTGAGTAAGTCACCAAAACTATACACCGGAGCCACATTTCATTTCTCTGATCGAGGAATCGATAGTGGCCCAATTTTATGTGAAGTTGCCTGCACACCTGTTTTCCCCGATGATAGCGAAGATCAACTCTGCCGACGCAACTATCATCTTTCAAAGAACATTGCTTGCGAATTAGGACTATTACATTTTAGCAGTAATATTTACGAATATTAAATGGCGAAGAACCCTAACCAAAAGAAGCTATTCAAGATATTTCCTGATTTTGCTCAAAAACAGATTTGTGAAATAAACTTGGATACCTTTGCTAGAAGATGGCTAACACAACAAAACCCTAAATTAGCCCAAGCTGAATTATTAAATCCCTTGATTAGCTGGGAAATGATCAAAGAAGCTCATAAATCAATGGATGCCGAATGGTCTTTTGGTGGATACCTCGAAGACAGATCAATCTTACTTGCTGGTGGATATCAAAAGGAAACATCTTCTTTTATACACTTGGGTATTGATATTAACCTGCCCGTGGGAGTTAAGGTGTTCAGCCCATTTAATGGAAAAGCATTACTGATTGATGATGAAAAAGATTATAACGGAGGTTGGGGACCAAGGCTAATCATTCAACCTGAGAAAAACAATGAATTCGCCATGATCTTCTCACACCTGCAAAATATTTCAGTAGGTCTTTGTGAAAATATTAGAGAAGGACAAATTATTGGAGAAATTGGCGCCGCTCCGTGGAATGGCAATTGGTGGCCACATCTTCATATTCAGGCAGTTCAACTAATTTACCTAAACAAACTAATTCAAGAGGAACGTTTACTCGTAGATCTTGATGGATATTGTTCTTTGGATTTATTAGAAAATCTGCAAATAATTCATCCCGACCCTTTATCTATAATTATGTAAAAATGCATTTCGCATTGCTCGCATTTGGCTCAAGATCTAACTCTTTTACTAAAACCTGTAATTACTATTGTCAGTATGTACTTAACAAAGCAATATGTGGATAATATAATTTTCTTTAGTCAAATTATTTTTTAAGATCTATCTAACATATCCAAGATTGAAGTTCTCAACATGAATTACCCAGAAAGAATTCAAGTTCTAAAAGCAATCCTCGTTACTCATAAATTAGATATTATCCTGGCTTATTCAACTCGTTTTGAAACATCAATGTCCAAAGCGTTTACTGGCACCACTTGTCGTTCCGCTGGTCATTATTTTTTCTGCACATTAGATGATCACGGTTTTTTTGAAGTAGAATATAAGGTTGCCGACCTTAAGGAACGATCCAAAATGAAAGTGATCGCTGTCTCTGATGAAAACGTCTATGGAAATTTTCTAAATGAAATTGGTAATAATTGGAAAAAGATTGGAGTATTAGGCTCAGCTCCTTTCTCCCATTTTCTTGGGCTTCCGGCAGAAATTTTAGACCTAACCGAAACTGTCTGGCCAATGTTAAGGAAAAAGAATCCTCAGGAAATTAAACAACTCTCCGAAATCTATAAAAGCCTCAAGTCAATGTTAGAAACAACTGTCGGCTGGATCCAACCAGGCATGACCGAACTTGAGCTTGAAAAAACTTTAAAACTACGACTCTTAGAAAATGCCGACTCATTAGCATTCGATCCGATTGTCTGTTCTGGCGACAGATTAATAGAATCAACTTTTTTATCTGCCAGCCATCGTGAATTAAAACTTGGAGAGTATGTTTGTATTGATGCTGGCATAGTTAAAGATGGTTTATTTACTGATTGTACAAGAATGTTTCAAGTCGGCGGAGAAACTTCCGAAGTACTGCTCCGCTTTCAACTTGCCCATCAAAACGTAATATCTTCGATTAAAGCAGGAATGCTTTGTGCTGATCTCGAAACGCACTATAAACGAGAGCTGACCCGCCAAAAACTCCCTGCAGAAACGCTAAACATTGTTGACTTAGGACATTTTATTGGCCTCAAGCTACATGAACCTCCGTTTTTTATTACATTTGAAAGTAATAATCAGAAATTTGAAGAAACTAATGTGTTCTGCCTAGAACCTCAAATAACTGTTGATGGTTTCAAAATAAGGATTGAAGATATGATCACCATCAAAAAAGGCCGTGCCATTAATTTAGCCGCTCTGTAAGGCTTAGTTTTTCCAAAGAAAATTAAACCCTTCGCAAATGAAATTTGCCAAGGGCGAGCGTAATCTTGGCGATAGCCAAGTTACGCCGTAAAAGACAAAACCAATACTCACCACTTAACTGCGTAGGGTTTAGGTGTCATTTTCTACGGCAAAACCTGTCTTCCACCTTCGCTAAAGCTACGGCGGACAAGGCGCCAGGATTTTGCTCGCCGGGACTCGTTATCCTCGCTCCCCCTTCGGGTTACCTTTCTTTTCTTTTTTTCTCAAAAATGAAAAGCGGTGAGTATAACTTGCAAGCAGCCGCTCCCCTAGCCATTAAGTATAATAAATAAGCAATTGAAAGACCTGGAAAATACTGAAATTGTTTTCGCTTTGCTACGGTATAAAGTGACATTATAACTGCCGGCAGCATACCAATTACCAATAATACTAAAGCACTATAACTGAACAAAAATACAAACTGATAAACTGTAAGCAATAAAAGTAAAAACATTCCTACAAAATAAACTGGAATTATTAAGTAAATAATTTCTTTATAATTGGATCGATTTTTAATACTAATTGATAAGCTATTAAGTCCATGCCAAAGTTCTTTCATAAAAAACTGACCAAGATTTTTGGGATTTAAAACATGGGTAATTTTCAAACGATCTGAATTAAGGATACGACCATAATTATTCAAACGATATCCTAAATCAACATCTTCACAGGTAATCAACTGTTCATTAAATCCTTTTACTTGCTCAAAGGAACTGCGCCGGACAGCTAAGCAACGAGTTGGGATCCAAGAAGTATTCTGCTTGGACCAGACTTGAAAATGAACTTGCCAAGCATAATTAATCCAGTGACTATCTGCTGGTAAATCAAAATCATGAGAGCCAGCTGCGACAATCTCTTGATCTTGAAAGATACTTTGAATGCTATCAAAAAAACCTTCTGGTAAAAGACAATCTGAGTCTAAAAACAATAGAATCTTACCTTCAGCTTTTGACGCTCCAAAATTACGCTTGGCCGCGATATTGTTAAACTCGATATTGTAGTAACTAGCCTTTTGAATTCTGGAAATTGCCTGAGTATCTAGTGAGCTCTCCGAGTCAATGATAATGACCTCAAAATTATTATGATCCTGATTATTAATCGACTCCAAACAGCCGGGAAGCGTTAACTCCGAATGATAGACAGGAATTATAATTGAGACTAATATAGAGGACATTATTATTTAATATATATAGTTATGACAAAAAGTATTTTCGAATGTTTAACAGTAAGTTTTGTATTTTTTGTCATAACTATATGATTTTATTATCCCTCCGGGGGATAGTAAGCCCCAAAAAGTAATTCCCAATGGAAATTACCTTTTGGACTCACTATATATTAAATTTCAAAAAATTCTTGCTGAAAAAACTTCAATTTTTCACCATAAAAACCATAATGGATAGACTTGCTATGGCTAGGTTACGGCAAAGACTTTGCAACACACTATAAATAATGCTGCCACTTAAAACAATCATCAAACAAGACTGGCTATTTATTACTCTGATTCTAATCTACGCAGTTATTTTACGAATGGATTTGGTCATTGCCAGTCATTTTGCCATCGAATCAGATGAAGCAATCGTTGGCCTGATGGCCAAGCACATTAGCGAAGGGAAACCCTGGCCAATCTTCTATTATGGCCAACATTACATGGGAAGTTTAGAAGCAATTCTTATTAGCTTCCTTGGTCTTTTTATAGGCTTGGAAAATTACACCTTAAAATATGTTCCACTCGCTTTTAGTTTAGCCTTAGTTTTAATAACTTACCTAACTGCATTTGAAGTTAGTAATAAACTTGCTGCTCGTTTTGCTGGATTACTTGCTGCCATTCCCCCACTAACACTAGTACTTTGGAGCACAAAAGCTCGTGGTGGTTTTATTGAAGTTATTGTGATTGGAAGTTTAGCAATTTTATTGCTAATTCGATCTTTTAAATATGATCAAGTAAATGCTAAAAATCTTGGTCTAATTGCAGTACTTCTCGGACTTGGTTGGTGGGTAAATAACCAAGTCATCTACTTTATGGTTCCTGTATTTCTCAGTGTTCTGGGTTATGCCATCCACCGTCTGAGATTTTTACAAACAATCCAACTATTTTTCTGGTCAGTTCTTTGTTTTTTATTGGGCTCCTTACCTTTTTGGATTTATAATCTCCAAAACAATTTTGCTAGTAAGGAAATTTTCTCCTCCGCCGAAGGTGGAAAAAGCTGGGAATATTTGGTGAAATTTTTTGACATTTCTCTGCCAATTTTACTTGGGGCTAGAAACTTTGCCTCTTTTCAGGACTCCTATCTTGGATCAACCACTTTCGTGATCTTAATTTATTTTCTTTTAACGCTACTTTATATTGGATATCGTTATTTAGATCTTCTCAAACTTACAATATTAAAATTTGACTGGCAAAAACCACAGGAGATTCTTTTCTTAATGATCGTTCTAATGGCTATAATTGTAGCCTTTAGTAGTTATGGACACTTAGCAGAAGCTCCTCGTTACCTCTTACCAATTTACTTCCCACTAATTGTTTTAACAGGCTGTATCCTTGCCAAATTGTCACAAAATTTAAAAGTACCTGCTTACCTTCTCCTAACCTTGCTGATAAGCATTAATTTAGTTTCAACCTATTATCCCGAAAGAAACAATGCCAAAGAACCGCTAATCAAAGCACTTGATCGTGCCAGTGCCAATCACCAAGAGTTAATTGATTGGTTAGATCAGAATAACTTCCAGTGGGTTAAAACTAATTATTGGATTGGCTATCGTTTAGCATTTGAAACCAAAGAAAAGATTCGTTTTCTAGTTTTTGATGAACCTTTTCGAAGTCGTATGCCGGAGTATGAGAAGGAAGGAGAACCGCATCGGAGTCAAGCTCCCTATGTCTTGGTAAAATCTCAGGCTGGAATGTTGCGAAAATCTTTGGAGATCCAAGGGTATACATATCAAGAAAAAATACTTTCCGAATATTTTGTTTTTTATGAAATCAAACCTAAACAAACCGACCTACTTAAATTAACTAATTTTGAAAATGTAGTGCTTAAGACAAACTATAACCAGGCTGTTGCTAAGCAAGTACTGGATCAAGATCTTAAAACTCGCTGGGGATCGGCTAGTCCTCAGAACCAAACAATGTTTATGGAAATTAATTTTCCAGAGCCACAAAGTTTACGCGCCTTCACCTACCACCTAGCAGATTGGGTTACGGACTATCCTCGGGAATTACAAATCTGGATTATTGATGAGAAGGACAATAGGAGGCCACTAATCTCAGGGAGCGATTACTACTTTATTCGTTATCTCCTAGGAAGTGAGAGTCGTTATTCCTTTTATTTTAACCCAATCAAAGTAAAGCAAATACGCTTGGAACAAGGAGGAAATGACCCATTTTTTGATTGGTCGATTGCTGAACTAGAATTTTTTGAATAATTTCAATCAGTTGTCCCTATTAAAATATTTCAAAAAAAATAGAAGCAAACTTTAGGGTTTGATCGATAGGTAGAATAGTTATTTCTTTAGTTAAGATTCCGATGACACTATTTGCACCTGATAAACCTGTTGAAAAATCAGTTTCCGAAACAACTAGCCGGCAGTTTGACCCAGAATTATCTACAGCTATTCAAAATACGATCGCCCAAATTAGATCTAATCCCTATGACATGCAGGCAACACAGAATAGTCTGCAAGGGCTAACAGTTTCTGCACAAAATCTACAACGAAGTGATATTAGTGGCAGTCAAACTATTACGACTAATAGCAGTCAGGTTGGAGCTAATGTGGAATCAATGTTAGCACAGCCTGCCACCCAATCAGAGATTTTTGAAAAGCAAATGACTTGGAGAGATCAGCAAGAGCGAGATGCTCATTATGTTGCCAGCCAGGTAATTAGACAATTAGAAGAACTAGATCCTGCAATGCAACTAAATTCCAAAGTTGAAAAAGAATCTGTCAGATCTGCACCTAATCCTGAAGTTCCAGTCTTGGATCCTGAGGCCCATAAAAAATTAATGGGTAATATTAATATTGAGCTAGAAAAGCTTGGGGTATTAATTGATCCAAATAAAGCTTTTCTAGAGAGCACAATTGTAATTAAAGATGATTTAAAACTTGCTGCTGCCAATGAATTAGGTCTTGGTATGCCTTGGAAAGAAGCAAATGGCTTATCAACTAAGGAGGCTACTAAACTTGCCGAAAGTATTGGAACAATTAATGGAATTCAAGGGACAAATGCTGAAGCACAAGGACTAGAGCAAGCTAATCCAATTGCTCATTCCTCCGCTGTGAAATTAGATACTGGTATTTCTGTTGCAAATCAAGAAGCTACAAAATTAGCAGAGAGCGTTGAGTTAGTTACGGGTTTAAGAACTGCAACAACTCTTGAACAAGAACAAAGTCTTGCAAATCCTATACTTAACACGACAAGTGTTAAATTGGATTCCGACTTGTCGATATCTGCTCAGCAAGCATCTAGATTATCCGAAACATTAAATACTGTTAATGAATTAAAAGTAGCAACTCCCTTAGAGAGTAGCTATCAGCAAGAACAAGAAATAGCTAACCCGATTGCCAATACTTCTAGTAGGGTAGCTACCGATGTCCCCCATTCTAGTCTAGAATCTACTAAGTTAACAGAAACGCTAAATACAATTACGGCACTTAAAGAAGAGCCACAAATCAATTTAACTAAACCAGTAGAAGTAGATTTAGAAAATGCAATTCCAAATACAACAAAGGAAACACGCAAACCAGCAGTAGATCATGCCAAGGCTTTCTCTGCAGCGCTCAGTAGAAGATCCGAAGTTGAGGCTGAGCTCGCACTAAGCGATAGCTAATCTGACTAGTAAGACTTTACCAGAACTGGCAAGATAATAGCTAATATAACTCTATGGAATTTTCTTGCGTTCCTATATTTTATCCTTCTGGGGGGATAGTAAGCCCCAAAAAGTAATTCCTTAGGGGAACTACTTTTTAGACTTACTAAAATAAACATCTACGTTAATCTTGCTATTAATAATTCTTTTTGAAAGACTATTTCTTTTGGCAAATGATCGTAGAGATCAATGAAGAATTCAGTCTGACTAGCAAGCTCCGCTTTCCACTCATCACGCTTAAATTCCATACATTGATTGAATTTATTTTCATCAAAATTATTCAGACCTTCAATGTCAAAGTCTTCAAATTTAGGCATCCAACCAATCTGAGTTTCATAACCAACAGCTTCACCATTACAACGAGAAACTACCCATTTAATGACTCTCATATTGTCCCCAAATCCAGGCCAGAGGAACTTTCCATTTTGATCCTTACGGAACCAATTGACATGAAAGAAACGAGGCAAATGTTTCAATTGTTTTCGGATATCTAACCAGTGACCAAAGTAATCACCCATGTTGTAACCACAAAATGGCAACATCGCCATCGGATCACGACGGACCTTACCAATTTGCCCAGCTGCTGCAGCGGTCATCTCAGACCCCATAGTGGCTCCCAAATAAATTCCATGACTCCAATTGTAAGCTTGGAAAACTAAAGGCATTGTTGTTGCCCGTCTTCCACCATACATGATCCCATCAATCGGGACTCCATCAGGATTTTGCCAATTGGCATCAATCGTTGGGCACTGCATGGCCGGAGCTGTAAACCTAGAATTTGCATGTGATGATAAGCGACCACAATCAGGAGTCCAATCCAGTCCCGTCCAATCAATTAAATGAGCAGGTGGCTCTTTCGTCATTCCTTCCCACCAAATATCTCCATCGTCCGTTAAAGCCACGTTTGTAAAAATAGTATTCTCTTTCATAGAATCCATGGCAATCGGATTAGTATCGTAAGATGTTCCTGGAGCTACTCCAAAAAAGCCTGTTTCAGGATTGATGGCATGTAACTTGCCATCCTCATGAGGCCAAAGCCAGGCGATATCATCCCCAACAATTGTTGTTTTCCAACCCTCATCCAAAAACTTTTTAGGAGGAATTAACATTGCTAAATTAGTTTTGCCGCAAGCCGAAGGAAAAGCTGCTGCTAAGTAATTAGTTTTTCCTTTTGGAGAATGAACCCCAACGATCAGCATGTGTTCAGCAAGCCAACCATTCTCACGGGCAATATTAGATGCAATACGCAGTGCTAAACATTTTTTCCCAAGAAGTGCATTTCCTCCATAGCCAGAACCATAAGACCAGATCTCACGATCTTCTGGAAAATGAACAATGTATTTTTCTTCGTTACAAGGCCAGGCTACATCTACATCTCCATCTGCTAATGGCATACCAACTGAGTGAACACAGGGAATAAAAGTTCCATGTGAAAATCTTTTTTTATCAATAGTCCCGGCAGCCTCGTCCTGTAAACGATTCAAAACTTTCTCCCCCATGTGGCACATGATTTTCATATTCAGCACAACATATGGACTGTCTGAAATCTCAACTCCAATTTGAGCAAGTGGTGAATCTAGTGGTCCCATACAAAATGGAATCACATACATCGTGCGTCCTTTCATTGAACCTTGAAATACTTCCAGCATTTTCTTTTTCATGCTGACTGGCTCGTGCCAATTATTAGTTGGGCCGGCATCAGATTTCCGACGTGAGCAAATGTAGGTGCGATCTTCAACTCGTGCCACATCAGAAGTCGCGGAGCGCGCTAAAAAACTATTAGGTCTCTTAGTTGGGCTTAATTTAATAAAGGTGCCATTTTTAACTAATAAATCTGATAAATTATGCCATTCGGATTCGGAGCCAGTACACCAGTGAACATTCTTTGGTTCGCAAAGAGTAGTGATTTGATTAACCCAGTTATTTAATGCTTCAAATGAAGTTGGTTTTGTATTTGTCATATAAATTTAAAAAAAATAAATGATTCGTTTTCGGAGTAGACAGTAACAGATGCACAAAGAATTAACAGTCTAGTGAAATGACTGTTTTATCCAATTTCCAATTTTCCATGTTTATGGTGTATGATCAGACTGGCATGGTAAAATGTAGTATTCTCAGCAAGTAATTTTAGAAAAAATTTTGACCTGAGTTTGGGAAATTACAGCTTGGATTTTCTACATTAGAATAGGAACACTAATAAATTTGGAAGTTCTCTGGACTCAAGCCAGAGAACAGGATTTGATTTGATTAATAACGATCGTAATAACTGTCATCACGTGGGGAAGTATCTTCACGGTAGGTATCACTGCGATAAGTGTCTCCGGATCCTTGTCGACGTAGTTCTTCTAACTCTCTTTTTTGTCTTTCCATCTCCAACTCTTGTCTTCTCAAACGCTCATCTTGTTCATTGGCACGATTCGTAGCACCATATTGCGCATTACCTATTAAACCACCGGAGATTGCTCCTGCAGCGCCACCAATTGCAATCCCAGCTCCAGTAGAGCCAGTCTTGTGACCAATAATTGCACCTAACCCCGAGCCAATTGCAGCTCCACCTAATACACCTTTATCACGTCCGGATAATGAGTTACCAGAACAAGCAACAATCATTGATAAAGAACAACAAAGAAAACTAACTTTAAGAAATTTATACATTTTATACTCCATTTAGGAACAAAGATAGTAAACCCAGTAAACATTTCCCCTAAAACTATCAAGGATTTTTATGGGTTAACTATTGGTGACAATTTTAGCAAATCAACCCTACGATTGAAAAGCTTTATTTATGTAACATTATAGAGTTTGAGTAGAGGTCGCAATAAAAATACTGGCAAAACGGAGATATGCTGCACCAAAGAGCAATTAGTTTACCAATATTTAGATGCAAGATCAGCCAAATTCTAAATAACTACCTAATGACTCTAATATATCTGAAAATATTCGGAAGCAAAAGTATTTATTAGTTGGATCATACAATATGAAACAAGAAGCCCAGCCTTGTCCCTGTTGTAAGTCTTATTCCGAGTCAGATCGGCTACTTGTTTTGCGTTGCACTTTTAAAACAAGTCTTAATTTTACAGTTATTTGGGTCTTACTAAATTATTATGCTTCTTTTTTAGGATTTAATTTTATAGCAATTTTACCGATAACCCTACTAATCGCATTTCCCTCTCTTTTTAATTCCGAAGAAAAACAACAATGCATTTCTTGTAAACATAAATTTAATGTTTATAAAAAGATTGTTGGTAAAAGCTAAATTCGAGCTAAGGCCAAACGAACAATTTCTCCACTGTCCTTCGGTAACTTTTCCGTAGAGATCCTATTTAAAGCATCAGTGGCAATCTTTAAACTAAACCCCAAAGCTTGTAAGGCAAGAGTCGCTTCTTCCATTTGCACATTTTTAACTCCAGATTTAATTTGCAAACGACTAGCATCAATAAATTGGGAAACCTTATCTTTTAATTCTAAGATTAAGCGATCCGCAGTTTTGGCCCCAACACCCTTAATTGCTTTTAGTCCGTTAGCATCACCTGAACTTAGTAACTTTAATAATTCTAACTTTGGTACACGGGATAAAATCTCAACTCCCGACTTTGCTCCAATTCCATTAACACCAATTAATAGTTTAAATACTTGTGACTCTAAGCGATCGCCGAATCCAAATAATCGAATGCTGGTCTCTTGTACATCAGTATGTATTGTAAGGGTGGCTGATTTCCCTAATGTAAAATTAGAAATACATTCCGTTGTGCAATGCACAAGGTAAGTCACATCATGAACGTTTACCTCGACTTCTTGTCCACTAATATTTTGAATTATTCCAGTAAGTCCAGCAATCATTGTTATTCTGTATCAAAATTTGTAAAGACGTTTTGAACATCATCTAGTCCATCCAAGGCATCGAGTAAGCTCATTACTTTTTCAACATCATCCCCCAAAACCATCAGGGAGTTTTTTGGAACCATTCGGATTTCTCCACTAAGCTGATCCCCAAACTTAGAGAGTGCTTGCATCATGGTATCAAATGCTGCCATATCCGCATATATCTCCCATGAATCCTCCGCGTCCTGTAAATCATTAGCGCCAGCATCTAAAACAATCCCTAAAAGATCCTCCTCTGTACCAATAGCTTTTGGCAAGGTACAGACAGCCTGTTCTGAGAATTGGTAGGAAACAGAATTATTAGCAGCTAAGGTGCCACCTTTACGACTAAGCACATTCCGTACCTCACCAACGGTTCTGTTCTTATTATCAGTTAGTGTTTTTATAATTAAACCAATGCCGGCAGGCCCATAGGCTTCATAAGTAACTTCTTCGTATTCTACACCTTCTAAATCTCCAGTGCCACGTTTTATTGCTTTATCAATATTATCATTAGGAACTCCAATCGACTTGGCAGCATCAACTGTACGTTTCAGCCTGGAATTACCCACGAACTCCCCTCCACCCATTTTGGCTGCAACTTGAATCTCTCTAAGATACCTAGTAAAGGTCTGACTGCGACGACCATCGGTAACTGCTTTTTGGCGCTTGATTTTCGCCCATTTAGAATGCCCTGCCATTGTGTTTATAAACAATAAATTTTAGATTGATGATATTATAGTAAGTATAAAAATTAAATTCGTATTGTATTATTTGTTGGGGCTTACTATTCCCCAAAGGGACAATAAAATCTTATAGTTATGACAAAAATTACTAAACTAATTTTAAATATACGGAAATCAGTTTTTGTCATAACTATATATAGTATATAAACATGCCCAAAAGCAAAGCATCCACCCCTACAATTAAGCGCCCCAAAAAAAGACAAGCTAAAAGTCCAACTAAGAAAGCACGCGCCCGCAAGCAGCGATCACTTCATCCGGGAATTAAGTTGTTATTAAAAATATTTATAATCCTCACAATAATTGGAAGTATTGGCAGTGCCGTAACTTTTTCTCACATCAATAAAAAAGTTAAAACGTTCCTCAAGCGTGGAAATGCCACTAAAGTCCTAATGGTATATAGTGATTCCGAAATTTTTCCCCCTAAGAAAAACTTATCAAGTATTTCTGCAAAAAAAATCCTGACTTCCTATGATTATCACGAAGCAAAAACTAATGACCTTGCCTCAGGGGAATTCCATCTCTCAAAAAATCAACTTGTGATTCGAACACGGGAATTTATTAGCCCAAGTGCCCGGCTAATTTCCCCAAAGACCGAAAGTTACGAAATAAATCAGGATAATAAAATTATTAGTGGTCGTAACATCCTGATTGAACCTCGACCGATTGCGCCACTTAATCAAGCAAATGGAAAATCAAAAAAATTTATAAGCTTAGAAAAATTTCCAAAGTTTATAATTCAAACAGTTGTTAATACCGAAGACGAAAGATTCTTTAAGCATTTTGGAGTAGATCCAATTGGAATCCTGCGAGCAACAACAACTAACATCCTCCAAGGTCGCTTGGCACAAGGTGGCAGTACACTCAATCAGCAATTAGCAAAAAACCTGTTTTTCTCGGCAGAAAAAACTTTTAAAAGAAAATTCTTAGAAGCGTTTGCGGCACTTAGTCTAGAAAAAAATCTGACCAAAGATCAAATCTTGGAACTATATTTGAACGAAGTTTACTTAGGACAATCTGGAGCAATTGGGATTCATGGTTTTCCAGCAGCAAGTCAATTTTTCTTTAATAAACCCTTAGCCCAAATGAATCTTTCTGAGGCAGCACTGCTGGCTGGTTTAATTAAAGCACCATCTTACTATAATCCAAGTAGACATCCTGAGCGAGCAATAGAAAGAAGAGATTTAGTGCTAAGCAAATTATTAGATAATGAAATTATTACGAATTCTGAATATCTTAATGCCAAAGCTTATTCTCCCAAAATTTCTGATTCTAAATTATATAAAACGAAAGCTCCATTTTTTATGCAAGCGCTAGCTAAGAATATAGATTCGACCCATAGTCTAAAATCTCTGGAGAACACTTCACTCCGAATTCAAACAGGCCTTAGTAAGTATCTTCAAGATTGTGCGGAACAGGCAATTAATCAAAGCTTTACAGAGATTGCCAAAACCTACCCCGCACTTAATAAACGTAAACTCGAAGTTGGCTTGGTTTCGATGGAAACCTTTAGCGGTAAAATTAAAGCTTGGATCGGCGGTCGTGACTACAGCAAAAACCAATTTGATCATGTCAGTCAGGCTAATCGACAGGTGGGCTCTACGATCAAGCCATTTGTTTATCTTACAGCTTTAGATCAAGGACTTAATGATTATCGCGTGGCGACTCCAATTACTATTTTGAGTGATGAACCACTAGCAATTAAACAATCAAATCGTAAAGATCCTTGGACTCCCAAAAATTACGATGGTAACTTTCGCGGAGCGGTAACATTACGCTACGCCTTGGAAAAATCGCTAAATATTCCAGCTGTCTATGTTAGTCAAAAAGTTGGTTTAAACAACGTTGCTAAAACTATTGAAGATTTTGGCTTAGTAGAAAAAGCTCCGGCCATTCCTTCCTTAGCACTGGGAGCTTTAGAGACTAACCTGCTCAAATTAACTACCGCCTATTCCGCTCTAGCAAATGGTGGTCTATTAATTGCACCTCGTTTGTATACTAGTCTGATTACTGAAGATGGAGAATTAGTTGCTACTAACCAAGCAGAAGAACATTATCTTGCCACCGAACAAGCCACTCACGTGCTAAGCAACATCTTGCAGGGAGTGATTGAAAGAGGAACTGGTAATAGTATTCGCAAACTTGGTTTTACGCTACCGGCAGCTGGCAAAACTGGCACCACAAATGATGCGCGAGATGCCTGGTTTGTTGGTTATACACCTCGTCTTACGACTGGAGTTTGGTTAGGTCTAGATAATAATGATCCGATTGGTGTTGGGGGAGGACAAGTAGCTGCTCCTATTTGGGCCCGATACATGACTTGTGCTCAGGCTGTCTTGCCTGACGAAGGCTTCATTAAGCCCAGTGGTGTAGAATATTTAGATATCGATTCGGCAACAGGTCGCCTTTATGACGAAAGTTGTGCTGGTGAGCCAATCAAAGAAATTTTCGTGACAGGAACAGAACCTCCTGGAAATTGCTCCAATTATCATGAAAATGTGCCAGAAGGAGCTACAAGCTTGCCGGTGTCTAATAATAAGCGACGAAATGGGCTTTTAGATTTACTATTTAACTAATCACTTTAGTTGACATACAGATTATGGCCCTTAAAACACTTTCAAATAAGTTATATAGTTGCTATGTAAGCAATGCCTTTCAATACAATCTAGAAAAAACTGTACCACTTAATTGGGATAATTTTATACAGTAAAAAATTCTGCTAGGTTGGGAGTAATTCAAAAACCATTACACCTAAAATCAAGTACTATGCTGTTAAAATCTCAATGCCATTCTCAGTAATTGCTACTGTATGTTCCCATTGTGCTGATAATTTATTATCAGCTGTCCTAACTGTCCAACCATCTTGACTGGAAAGAACTGTATCAGCAGTACCTAAATTAATCATGGGCTCAACAGTGAAGGTCATCCCTACTTTGAACTTTGCACCAGTAGATTGCTTGGCTGAATGAATAATTTGCGGATCTTCATGAAAATTACGCCCAATTCCATGTCCTGTATAATCCCGCACAATTCCATATTGCTGAGGTAAATGATGAATAAATTTTTTAATCTCATAGCCGATATCACCTACTTGTTTGCCAACTTCAACGGCATTAATACCCACCATCAGCGCTTCTTTGGTTATATCTACCAAGCGAACAGCCTCGGCACTACAGGCCTCCCGTCCACCTACAAAATACATCCGACTAGAATCGCCATAAAATCCATTTTTTATAGAAGTTACATCAATATTGATGATATCACCTGCTTGCAGAATTATATTAGGATTAGGAATACCATGACAAACTACTTCATTAACTGAAGTACAGACGGATTTGGGGTACCCCCGATAATTTAATGGTGCGGGTCTAGCACCAGCCTTAATTGTTAATTCATGCACAAAAATATTAATATCTTCAGTAGAAATACCAGGACGCACAAAGTCATTCATTTGATCTAAAATGTCCTTCGTAACCTGACAGGCAGTTTTTAATAACTCAATCTCTGCTGGCGATTTAATGATAATCCTTGACATATAATTGTTGTAATACAAATATGATGAGTTGTCATGTTGGATTTCGCAAAAAAATTTGAAGTAACACAGATCCCCTCGGACTGTCGCTTAATCATCCAAGATAGCGGCGATCAAAGGTCCAAGTTTAATGGAGCTGAAAAACGTCAAAATGAGTATCTGCTTTCCAGAGCCTGCTTAGCTGCCTGTTGTAAAAGCCTAGACTTAACGTTTGCATATGATCCTAGTGGTATTAATAAAAAGGTAGTTTTACCAGAGGAATTAATCCATTCGCTTTCCCATTCCAAACATGTTGCTGCAGCAATTGTTGGTCCAAAAGAAAAATATCTTAGTATGGGAATTGACTTGGAACTTCAGGCACGCCCCTTAACTGAAAAATTTATTACTCGTATTACAACTCCACTAGAACGAGAACTGATCAATAAGTACCCTGCTGAACGATTGCTCGTAGCAACTATCATTTTTTCTGCTAAAGAGGCGGTTTATAAGGCTTGTAGTACTAAAATTGATCGGTTTTCGTATCAGAATATTGAAATTTGGGAAGAAAAAGGGAAACTAAAAGCAATTGTTATTAATCAAAAAGAAGCCCTACCCCTGCTTACTTTAGAATACGGTTTCTATAAACAAACACATTTAGTGACTTGCTTAATTATTCCAAGAAATTGAAATTTAATCCCTAGTTTACTTTTAAGCAGTCTTAAGCAACGAACTCGCAAGCGGTCTATCTGTTCAAATAAAAAGCTTACTAATTTATGAATGCGATTAAAAATTAAGGTGTCTTCTGATTTAATCTTTGCAACTAATTTTTGTAATACAATTGAGGATGTATTGAGAAAATTTAAAAATCTAGTAGTTTGAGCTTTGATTCGAGCTTCGGCAACTTCCTCACTTGATAAAACATTATCAGCATCTTTAGCAAAAACTTCAAATTTTAAGTGCAAAAGATTGGCAAATTTAAAAACTGAGAATCCTTGTTGTAATGACACGTCTCGATTCTCAGCAAATTCATTTTCTGCTATATAAAATTGACTATACCAACTTTGATAAAACTCTGCTGAGTTACTGGCCATGATTGTCCTTAAATAAATCCACCATCATTTAGTTTTTACAAAAACAATGGTGGTGGGCGAGCAAAATAATGGTTAAGCCATTTTTTGCCGTAGAAAAAACACCAAAACCGCCTTGATTATATTTCTTATTACTAAAACGATCGGCGGAGGGTTTAAAAACCAAATACTCTAGGTAAGATGCCAATTTATAAAGAAAAGATGCAACTTTTTAAAGAAAGGTTCCGGCTTGGCAAGAATGCCACTGTCGCCAAAAAATACTGCCGAAAAAGGAACGTATTTTGAAAACATTGATCATGATTTAAAGTCTAACTACACAGCATACTTATTTCCCTTAATTTAACTCTATGACACAAGAAAGCACGATTAATTCCAATAATAAAATTAGAGATTTTGGACGCGAAATTTTTACATTAATCGGTAGTTCTCAGCCTTCCGCCTTTCAAAAGAACTTTATCAACTCTAAGTTACTTGCTTGGACACTTAACGAACCTGACTTTAAGAATAGTCTTTTTCGACTAGTGGATGTTTTGCCCACACTAAAAACAGCAGACTCTGTTGGTAAACATATTAGTGAATATCTTAGTGAATCTGCGGGCAAGATTAATCCCCTACTAAAATATTTCTTCAAATTACCCAGTTACAACTTTATTCCTGCAATAATTAGCAAAATTGCTGTTAGGACATCCATTAAACAAATGTCCAAAGTTTTTATTGCTGGTGAAAATCCGCAAGCTGCCCTGCCAGCTTTAAAAAAGCTTTATTCCCAAGGTTTGACTTACACAGTCGATCTACTCGGCGAGTACTCTGTTAGCGATCAAGAAAGCCTTGCCTACCTAAGTCGCTACCAAGAAGCGCTTACTGTAATCGCCCAAGAAGCTCCTGGTTGGAAGAAAAACTTTAAAACTGATCCCAACCATTTGGGTCTAGTACAAAATTGTAATATTAGTGTGAAGTTAACTGCGCTCTATTCACAAACTAGTATTTTAAACCTTGATCAATCTGTTGAAATTCTTTCTGCTCGATTAAAAGAAATTGCCCTAGAAGCTCTTCGACTTGGTTCCGGAATTTACGTTGATGCTGAGGATACGGCACATAACCCGATTATATATGCTACTTTTAAAAAGGTTTTTAGTGATCCCGAACTCGCCGAACTAAAGTTTCCCGGGGTAGTACTTCAAGCCTATGCTAAACATTCGGAAGAGTTATTAGTAGATCTCTTGGACTGGGCTAAAGATAATAAGCGACCAATCGCGATTCGTTTAGTGAAAGGTGCTTATTGGGATCAAGAGAATGCCGGCGCTGCTCAAAACTATTGGAAAAGTCCACTATTCCAAATCAAAGCAGAAAGCGATCTGAATTATGAAAGACTTAGTTGTTTATTAATAGATAATATCGAACATTGCTATCCTGCTTTTGGTTCGCATAATGTCCGCTCATTATCACAAATTTGTTGTTACGCTGAAGAAAAAGGAATTAGCAAAAATCTTTTTGAATTACAAATGCTATATGGCATGGCTCAACCAATTGCCCTAGCATTTGCCTCTAAAGGTTATTTAGTTCGGCTCTATGTACCCTTAGGAGAAATTCTTCCGGGCATGGGCTATTTAGTTCGTCGGCTCCTGGAGAACACTTCCAATGATTCATTTTTACGACATACTTTTTATGATCAAAAAAATGTTGATCACCTATTAGAAGATCCGGCAATAACATTAAACAAACTTAATCAAGTAAGACTTTAAGCAATAGTTTTAATAATTATATAATCATGATTAACTTTAAAAACTCTTCCCCAATTGATTTTACAATTCCAGAAAATTTAACAAATTTTGCCAATGTCTTAACAGCAGTTAACCAATTAATTGACTCCGAGATAAGCGTCAAGCCAATCGTTCAAGGGGAAAAACATATTTCGTCCAATGTGTATTCGCGTCTTGATTGCAACAATGGCAAACAAGTTATTGCTCAAGTGCATTTTGCTAATAAGGAATTAACAACTACCGCAATTAAAAAACTTAAGGAGTTTTTACCAACCTGGCAAAAAACCAGCTTAAGCGAGCGAGCTAACATCTTACGTCGCACAGCAAAGTTAATGCAAGAAAATCAAATGGAACTATCGGCTTTAATCGTTCGCGAAACTGGTAAAAATTGGTATGAGGCGGATCGCGATGTGGTGGAAGCAATCGACTTTTGCAATTATTATGCCGAGCTAGCATTGGAATCTTTAGCTCCCTTTATTACTCAAGTTTTACCTGGAGAAAATAATACTTATTTCTATGAACCTGTCGGCCTCGCAGTTGTGATTAGCCCTTGGAATTTTCCACTAGCTATACCTTGCGGGATGTTAGTAGCAGCATTAGTCGCTGGAAATGTCGCAATCTTAAAACCGGCGGAACAATCATCATTAATTGCTCAAAAATTAGTCGAGATTCTTTTTCAAGCAGGACTACCAACTGAAGCCTTGGCTTTTTTGCCCGGGGATGGTGAAGAAATTGGTCCTCTTTTATTGGAATCTTCCGATGTAAACTTAATCTGCTTTACTGGCTCTCTTGCTGTTGGACAAAAAATCTTGAGCGCTTGTTCAAAGATTAACCCTGAACAAACTTTTATCAAGAGATGCATTCTAGAACTTGGTGGGAAAAATGCCATTATTGTTGATGAGGATGCTGATCTAGATGAAGCAATTAAAGGAATTCTCTATTCAGCGTTTGCTTACTCCGGTCAAAAATGCTCGGCCTGCTCGCGTGTTATTACAATTGGCTCCGCCCATCAAGCATTAATGGATCGACTAATTCCAGCGGCTAAAGATCTATTAATTGGTTTAAGCTTTCAATCAAAATCATTTGTTGGTCCCGTTATTGATCACGAAGCCCAAACGCGCCTTCTTAAACTGATTGAAGCTAATACCAAGTTGCATTCCCTGAAATATAAAAGCAATGTACCTAGTGAAGGTACTTTTGTGCCCGTAACAATTTTCGAATGTCAGGATACTAACTCCGATCTTTGGCAACAAGAAATCTTCGGTCCAGTACTAGCGATCAAGCAAGCCAAAAGTCTAGCTGAAGCTATAAGCTTAGCAAATGGTACTAAATTTGGTTTAACCGCTGGTTTATATTCTCGCAGTCCAAGTAATATTGCTAAAGTTAGTGCAGATATTCGTGTTGGTAATTTTTACATCAACCGCGCTTGCACGGGAGCGATTGTTGGCCGACAACCTTTCGGAGGTTTTAAACTTTCTGGCATTGGCTCCAAAGCAGGAGGACCTGATTATCTTAAACAATTTGTAGTACCCAAGGTTATTACAGAAAATACTATGCGTCGGGGATTCTCACCTGATTAAAGCTATCTTGAAGGGCCGTCTGATGAGTCGTAAAGTCAAATAAATTAATGTTTATTACACTTCACCTTCAAACCACTAAATGTTTGAAAATAAAAATAAATTAAAAATAATTTTTTCGAATCGAGCTGATTTCATAATTAGATTAACTGCTATTGCTCTACTCTGGAGTCATATCTGCACTTGGCGACAATGGTTTCACCCCGATTTGATGGTTTCTTTTTTCAGCTTGCCACAAAGTTTTTATTTGGCATTTATGATCCTGCATGGAACTTTTGCTGGATTAGTAATCTTCCTACCAAAACTTTGGCCAATTCTAACATTACTGATCTCTTGTTCTGTGTTGCTAGATATTAATTCTCTTACAGAATATACTTACAACTATTTTCTATTATTAATTTTTTCAGGAGTCGATCGAACTCTCCGACTTTCACTTTGGTTAATTGCAATTCAGGAGATCTGGGCCGGATTAAATAAATTAAATCTTGGTTATGCAAAAATAGTAGTCTTATTCGGCTCTCCATTTACAAATTATCCTACAGTTCAAACGATTGTCATGGCAGGAGCAATCATAGCACCGCTTCTGGAAATATTAATTGGGCTGGGAATTATCTTTCGATGGAAAATCACAACAGTCCTAACTTTTTTAATTCATGGTTCAGCTATTGGCTTACTTTGCTTCTTTCTTGGCTATGCTGAAGTTGTTTGGTCATGGAATTTATTAATTCTTATTTTAATTGGAGTCTTTTATTTATGGGAAATTCCTAAATGGGCAGGGATAAATTATTCCCAGATAATCATTTTAATTATCCTAACAATCATGCCCCTAACTCATACTCTGACAACCTTCACTAAACCATTGAGCTACCGAATGTATACAGGTAGTGAGATTAATTTCACGATTGATCAGAAATCGTACTCTCAGGATTATTACGATCAAGTCAAAACGCTTCCGCATTCCAGCATTTTTAGTTTTGAGAATTACTTAACAAAACAATGTAAGAAGAGAAAATTTGATTCCGCAATGATTGAGGTTCCAACATATCTTTGGAGAGTAAAGCAAAGGTTAATTTATACTTGCGATGGAGCTGGACAGATTAACAAAAGCCCAGACTTGGCATATTGAAATTATATTTTAATATTTCAAACTAAATCCATATTTATGTCTGATTTTATCCCTAGTAAAGGAGAAACCCACTTTTAACTCTGAACCATTATCATGACTGTTTAGGTCAAAATCTTGATATTGCGGCCCCTCATATAAAGCCTGGTTGCCAAGATATAAACCGCTCTGCCGCTTAGTATGAAATGTGGCTAAATAAGTATTTTCATTAATTATTACTTTTTGATCTATTTCCATTCCAGCCATTCGACCTAGCATTTCTTGACCCAAATATGGATGTAATTTTCCATCATGAATGAACTCACCAAATAAGCCAAATCCTACCAGACTTAAGTTGCTAGCATCATAATCTCCGATACCAAGCTGATACTGCTCATCCTCACGTCGAATCCCAATGATTAATCGTTCGTGTTCGGGCGACTTAACAATGCACTTAAAATCACCTTTAGCACTTACATACAAATCACGATAACCTAAAATCTCTGGCCTCGATACTTCCTTACTAGCTAATAAAACTAAAGGTAGAACTTGTTGCTGCTGATCAATTGCCGACCCAACAAAATATATTTTATCATAATGATCAATGAAAGTTTGCGGTGGATTCTGGAAATCATAATGAAAGTCGTGATCACTATTTAGCAGCATCGTTGTGCCATTGATTACTAAATGTGTACTTAAATTAGTCACAACCCACCCAGTCAGCTTGTCATAAGAGCGCGCGGTTTCAATTGGGATAAAATGTTCAATTCGTTCGCCTAATAGCTGGGCTAAGATTTGCCCATTAACTATTGGAAAACTCGCATCAGTAGTCTTTATTATCCCCAGACCACTTTGTTCAAAATTAGGATCAGGTATAAATTCTGTTATTTTTTTACCTCGCAGGGACTGGAAAAGTTTAGCACCAAAGGCGTAAACGATCCCCACGTCAGTCTCATACTTTCCATAAGGTTCGCCACAGTAATGCAGGAATTGATGTGTCGCTTTAATATCTCCATAAGTCGGCAAAGTCTCAATAGGTTCTAGCATAAAAGGAACCTGTGCCGAGTTTTTTTGGATCGTTCCCCAAAAAAAAGCATTAAATACCTGCTCTGAATCTTGAAAATATGAGAAGTTAATCTCACAAACACTGTAATTATCTAATTTATTTTGAAATTTTAATTCTCCTTGAATAAAGTAATAAATCTCATCTGCAGTAATGACATACCCACTAGGAATTGCAAAGGCATCAGAAAAAAAGCATGTCTTGGGTTGGGATTCAAACGTAAATAGCGTATCTTTTCCATGAAACAAATGATATTTCTCACCGTCTTGATACACCCCAATTAATTCATTTTGAAAATTGAAACTAACATCCACAAACTGATCTGGAAAAACATCGCCAATCTGGCTGATAATTTGTTGATTAATAACTGGATAAGTACCATGTGGAAATTCGACTATCAACCTCTTTACTTCCAGGTCCGACTGAGAACTTAAAATTCGAGAATAGCGGATTCCATTAATTTCGAGAAGTAACACCCCATCATCTAATAAAAAATCACAGTCTCCATAATGAATAATTCCAACATCAAACTTACCTAGAATGTAATGTTTTCCTTCTTTTTCTATTAACAAACCAACATCAGTCAGTTCCTTAAGAATCTCGGCTGGATCAATAAACCTACCTCGGGCATCAAAAATTTCCTGGAAATTAACGGCATAGATATCAAGCGCCTTACGAGGAATAACAGGAAGTTTATCTGCTTGCACTTCTAAAATTAACTGCGAGATTCGAGCAGTCGCAAAATCCAAATATAGCTCAGGTTGCCCAGGCACTTCTCCATTCCGTTCAGGAAACGCTAAGGTCATGCAGGCGGCTACTAAAAATACTTTCTCATAATATGTTAGATCTTGAAAGTGAGTCTGAATGAAAAGCTGCGAAGATTCTAAATAACCAAGATCCCCTTTTTGAATTTTAGTGAGTAACTCATTCATACTGAAACTGCTGTACTGCTAATAAGAGATTATAGTTTAAACTGTAAATGGCTTTTGATTACCCAATCCTCTGACTGGAGTCTAATCAAATCGGATTTTTAAGCAAATACACTCATTCCTAGAATGTCAAATCTGTTCATTTTAGATTAATTATCGAACTACGATTACTGCTTCAGGCCCATGATCGATCATAGAATAAAGACATTAATTAATTTCTTGCAGGTCTTACTTACTTTCCTTCATTACGAAAAAGTACTAGACTACTCCACCTTATGTTCACAGATTGGTTTCTTGCCCAAGAGGGTCAGTTTTTATATTTAATGATTTGTTTAACCCTCATCGGGGGAGCATTCTTCTTACCTTTTCCCGAAGATTTAATCCTGATTATTATTGGTATATTAGTTCAAAGAAAACTTGTCGAACTAGAATGGGCTTTTCCTTTAGCTTACAGTTCGATCATCGTGGGAGATATGATTCTTTACGGAATTGGTCGGCGCTTTGGAATTAACCTATTCAGTAAGCGCTGGTTTAGAAACAGAATTCCACCAGCAAAGATTAAAGCTGTTCGGGCCAGACTAGACAAAAATTTTATTGCTGCAATTTTCTTAGGAAGACATCTATTCTATTTACGGACAATTACTTTCATTTGTTGTGGCGCTGTGAAAATGAAGTTTTTACGTTACTTACTGGCGGATATGATGGCTGCTTTAATTAGCTCGACAATCATGATTACCATTGGGTATTACGCTTCTGAGAATTATGAATCAATTAGAGGTTATATCCAAAAGACTGAAATTATTTTAGCGATCGCTTTAGTACTCGGTGGACTTTACTGGTACTATCGTCACAGAAAAAATCAAAAGGTGTTAGTAAATACTAGTGAATCGGACTTGAACTGATTAAAAGTAAATCTTTTAAGCCTAAGCCAATTGAATCTCTTAAGCTTTGAGCTCGAGCTTCTATCTTCCCATAATGAGTATCCAAAATAGTTAAATACTGAATCATCTTCTCGCTTAGTTCAAGACCACTATGCTTTAAAATTGCTTGCCTTACCTCAACCTGAAGAACCATCTGTTCGACTGATGGACGCCAAATATAAACATCTCTTAACTCATCGGGCGTAAGTCCGGCTGAATCCACTAAGATCGAGACTCGCACGGGCTCTTTCCTAACCACGATTTCGTCACCAAAGGAAGGTTGCCAAATAAGTCCTGCTTCTTCTAATTCAAACGATATCTGAGTAAAGTCTTCTTCTTTGTTCATAACCTTCAGCTTTAACCAAAATAAACTAACTAACAAGATAAGGAATCGTATCTATACTTGTAAGTCATTAAATATTTTGATTAAAAAAGATTAATTTGGATCAAAGATTAGAATAAGTATTCCAAATTATCACTTGTATATAGTGAGTCCAAAAAGTAATTTCCATTGGGAATTACTTTTTGGGGCTTAATATCCCCCGTAGGGATAATCAAATCATATAGTTAGCTTTATTAGGTTTATGACAGATCTTTCAGTAGTATTTTACCTAAAAATGTATTGCCAATGTTTTATTAACTTGAAATTGTGGGGGGATTTTAATTTTTTTAATATAATGCCGAGAAGTATTGCAAATGAAAAAAAACGGGATTCACTCTGGTTGAATTATTAGTAACCGTTACTATTGTCGGAATTTTAGCTTCTATTTCTGCTGCTTTATATAAAGAATATCGAGCAAAAGCCTATGATACAATCGCACTTAGTTTACTTCAGTCTGCTATGAAAGCTTGGACGGTAGAAAATCCAAGCTCTATAGCTAAAAAATGCAATTATTAGCTGTTTTACAGATACATGAATATTAATGGTGTATCACTCTATATGATCTTCGGCTTCCTCTCTAGACTCATCAGCAATAAACCAGATCAACAATGCTATTAACAGAAGAAGTAGAAGTAATTTAAAAATTAGCATTGGAAAAATAACAACTAACACACCAGCAAGAAATCCGATTAGTAGTGATTTCTCAGATGAATTTGTTAATGTTTGGTAAGTCGCACTTATCTGGGTTTTGAAGGCATTAGACCATTCATTTCTGGTTTTCAACTTGATGAACTTAAATAAGCTAGTGCTATTAATCCAAGCTACTAACTTTGACCATGGATTTCCTACGTTTTGCTTACTTTGATTTTCTTCCATTTTATTTACCAATACTTTTCTAAATGAATATTCCCCGGTAATTTACGCGTATTTTCAATAAAGCCTTTTGACTCTAAATACTTTTGCATATCATCAATCATAGCGGGGTTACCACACAACATCAAATGATCTGTTAATGAATCCAGCATAACTTGATTTGACTCAAACAATGTTTGCACATAGCCTTTATGCCCAGGCCAATCCTCACTAGGTCGACTAACTGTCACTGCAAAGGTAAAGTTTTCATGTTCTTTAGTTAAATCTTGTAATTCCTGCAAATAAGCAACATCTGTTTGATATCTTACACCATAAACTAATGTAATCTTTCCAGGTTGCTCCCAGGTACTTGGGGTTCGAAGCATAGATAAAAACGGAGCTAAACCAGTCCCTGTGGCAACCATCACAACGTTGGCTTCTGGAGGCACAACATCAAGTGTAAATTTTCCGGTTACTTTTGGTGCACAATATAAGCGTTCGCCTTCTTGTAAGTAACAAAGTCTAGAACTGAGTGTTCCATCAGGAACTATCGCTAAATAGAATTCAAAATAATTTTTTTCTACCGGCGAGGAAGCAATTGAATAGGTTCGTTTAATCAATTTTTCTGGTTTTTGAGGGTGTAATTCGACAGGAAAATGACTTGGACGAAGATTTTCAGGCATGAGACCCAAGGCTACATACTGCCCTGCGGTGAAGTCTGGGATCTCCTCATCAGGCTTAACTCGGTAAATTAATAAATGCTCTGTAATTTCTATTTTTTTAACTAAGGTTGCGTTTAACATCTTTTATAAATTAATAATTTTGCCCCGTAATAGATAGCACAAAATTGAAATAATTAAAGTATTTGGGTATAGTCCTAGTCATGCACGTAGCCCTAGTTAACCCCCAAATTCCCCAAAATACTGGCTCTATCGCCCGAACTTGCGCTGCCACTAAAACACCACTAATGATTATAGGACAGCCCGCTTTTGAAATATCAGATCGGACTGTTAAACGTGCCGGACTTGATTACTGGCCTTATGTCCATTTAGAACAATATTTAGAATGGGAAGATTATCAAGAAAAACATGCCCCTAGGAAAATTTGGCTCCTAAGCAAATTTGCGAGCAAGGCATATTATCAAGCTGATTTTGGAAAAGAAGATTGTTTGGTCTTTGGAAGTGAGACTAAAGGACTTGGATCAGAGTTCATGAATAAGTTTCCTAACGAACAATTACTACAAATTCCAATGTTAGAAACTGGTGTACGAAGTTTAAATTTAAGTAACGCTGTTTCTATTGTGCTGTATGAAGCTTTGAAGCAAGTAAAAATTCTCTAAATTTAATTAGTGCTTGAATTCGATGGGTTGGATATTGCGGCTCAGAAATTTTTAAATCAGCAAAAGTCACGTCTCTCCCATCAGGCTTAAAAATCGGATCGTAACCAAAACCACCAGC
Organism: Bdellovibrionota bacterium; assembly: GCA_041740355.1. GTDB lineage: Bacteria > Bdellovibrionota_C > UBA2361 > UBA2361 > CALJRW01 > JANNBC01. The sequence goes on along the minus strand of JBGSMD010000006.1, from coordinate 91,590 downwards.
CCCTTGCTCTACTGTTAAAATCTCCCCAGAGATTTCTCCATTAAATACTACTTGCTGATCCCCATCAAAATATACTAAACATGCTTTGAATTTTGCACGGCGATTTACAACTCCACTTAAATCATTTTTCATTTTGGCAATGTTATCAGCATAGCTAGCGTTTACTCCTGCATAGCGAGCAGTGTATAATCCTGGTCCATTATCCAAGGCTTCAACCTCTAAACCTGTATCATCCGCTAAACAAGGTATTCTTGCCCACTGGTAAGCTGCCTTAGCTTTAATTAAGGAATTCTCTTGGTAAGTTTGCCCTGTTTCCTCTGGATCTGGCACAGAACCCTTAAGTTTTTTAGCCGTCTGCCAATCCTGCAAACTGTATATTTTGAGGTTAGGATGTAATAAATACGACTTAATTTCCTGAACCTTTCCCGCATTATTACTAGCAATTAATAATTCCATAGTTTTTTTCTAAAGAAAATTAAGTAGGCAAAAAATAGTGTGGTTGCTAATGCCAACCAAGTGGCCGGAAAGGTTAATAAAAAATACTGTTCTTGAAGTTTACTAACGCCTGTTTCCTTAAAAATTGTATAAAATTTAGCAATTTTTATTGCAGCAATCCATCCTCCATGAAATCCTGCGCATAAAAACAAGGAGCGAGTTTGCTTAAGTAACAGGGCAAGAAAACCACCAATGGTGATTAAAACAATTAGGGCAGAAATCATCTCGAACGATAAAATTCTTTCGGTTACAATTAAGTAATATTCAAATCCTGCCCAAAAATCATATCCCTCAACCTTAAAGGTTTTCACAGGAGCAATGAAATGAACAAAAGAATAAAAAACACTACTTAAAACTACACCTTTTAAGAGTCCAAATGATTTATAAAGCGTCCAGAAAATAAAAATCCGAAATACTAGTTCTTCTAGAAAAGAAACAACAAAAATAGTTGGTATTAGTTTTGCTGTTCGAAATAAGTAATAAGAAAAGTCTTCAACTCTCCAACTCAAATCCCCTAGCTGGACTTTCAGAGGCAAAACTAAAAGGACTGGAATTAAAGCGATGAAAAATCCTAGGAAAAACTTACGCCATTTTAAATTTTCTTTCCAAAGAGCAAAATCAGCCTTTAGCTCACTAAGCTTAAATTCTTTGCGATAATAATAAAGCCCCACGATCAAGACAACTAAAGCTACCCGATCATATACTCGCGAATACGGCCACATTGATTCCATCACAAAAATCTTAGGTAACAGATAATAGCTAATCGGTGTAATTATGGCCGAAGCCCCGAGAATCAGTAACAGTAATTTAATAAATGCCAAAAACATTAAATTGGTGATTAATAAAATAGTGCTAGTAATTTCTGACTGAAATGACTTAACAGCTGGGCAATCTTAGTTAGTTGCAAGATAAAATTCAAGTCTGAGACGACTCAATTGTGATAGGATTTAAATCATTTAAAAGAATGGAACGTTAGCTTCTTTCTATATTACTAAAGTAATATAGAGCGTCCTAAACACGATTTCCTTGAAGGAAATTATTTTTAGGACTCGGGAGCCTCGCTTATAATATTAAATTTGTAAAAATCAATATTTATCGGCTTTTCAAATCTTGAACTCCTCTCATGCCAGAGCTTAAGCGAAGGAGGATATTTACTTTGAATTCCTAAAAACAACAATTATAGCAAATCCATTAAGAATTTCCTCCAACCTTGGATAAGGCGTTCCTTGGGGGTGGGTCACTTCCAGAACTTCGTGCTTACTATAACTTGTGAATATTTAAATCGAAGGCAACACCTAATACAGTGATGCCTTTAATTTAAGATTAAGCAGCTATCTTTTTTACCTTCCTAACCTTGTGCACACGAACTCGATGTCTAACATCTAGTGCTCGACGAGGACTATCTACTCCTTCCGATACAGAAATTTTCTCGCCTGTAATTTTTTCGATCTCTGATCTTAATTTATTAATCGTAGCTGTTTTTAATCTGGAAATATGACAGCGACTATAATTTAAATCTTGTGCAAGTTGGGTTACCTGCTCCTCATGAATAAAAACATTTTTGATAATTTCTCGCTCCAGATCCGTTAATTTTTCACAAGCAAGTTTTGTTAATTCGAAAAATTGGCCTTCTTGTAATTGCTGGTCGGGAGACTTCTGGACAGTTCCAAAAGTTTCAAAAGCATCAGCAGTATTAATTCTTTCATGACCGATATAGCCACTTTCCATATTCTCATCGGTAAACTCTAAAGGAATAGCAGTTTGATTCGCTTGGATTTTAATTGTACGAATTAAATTTCCACGTAAATGATAGAAAAGGAAAGTTAGAAAATTCACTCCTTTGGCCGGGTCAAAATACTTTACTGCTTCGCAGAGAGATAAGTCTACGATACTATCAACTTCTTCTAAATCTAGTCGACAGTTCCATTTTCTTAGCATGCTACAGGCTAATTTACGGCCCTGAATTCTGTTTTTCATGATTAAACCATTCTTTTCATGGATACTTAGGTGGGTCGCAATTGATTCCTTACGCTCAACTATTTTTGCGAAATCATATATTTTAGCTTTAGTTTTAGCTTCTTCTGAACGACTATTACTCATAACAAACATCCCTTATGAGTGGACTCCAAAAGGAAATGTATAGCAACATTAACTTTTGGAATCCACGGCTGGTTCAAAAATCACTTCGATTAAATTTGAACAGCTTAAAATTTATAGTAAATTCAAAAATAATTTCTGAAGAACATTTCAGGAATTTCCCTTGGGTTTACTAAGCTTATTGTTTTTAGGAACTCAAACTTGGGATTTAGCCAAGATTTGAATAGCCAGTCTGCGATTAGTGCATTGCACATAAGTAATTGTCGTGGATTCTTAGGGAACTGCTTCTATAAACTTATGGCGAATTCTAAATTTTTAATGTAAAATACTTAAGATGACCGAAACAACGATTTTAAGCATGGATGAAGCCAATGAGTTAGTACTTGAACACCAAATTTGGGCAGAGAAAATTGCCAAATCGGTTGCTCGGGGATGGAGTTTACATTGGCAAGATGATGGACTAGATGGAGCTGCTTTTGAAGCATTAATTTTTTGTGCTCGCAGATTTGATCCTAATTTAGGTGTGCCATTTAAGAGTTATGCCCGCCGCAGAATTCATGAAGCATCTACTGAAGCTGCCCGTAATAGTAAATCTTGGGAAAAAGATAGTCGCAATTCTAAACGCACAGAAAGATTAGCCCGCGCAATTTCTGCTGAGTTATTTGAATTATATCCTCAAATTAGATCAGGTGTTTTGCCGAGTGATGATGATTCGGAACAAGGTGTCCGCGTTGGAATTCAACAGTTGTTAATTAGTGCCTGTTTAATATCTACTAAACATGGAATTCAAGATTCCAATCCGGAAGAAGCAACTGAGTTTAAACAATTGATCATCAATCTCTCCGATCTACAACCTCTGCATCAATTACTAGTCTGGAAGGTCTACTGGGAAGGACTATCGCTTCGTGGTGTTGCAACGGAATGGAATACCGATGAGTTAAATGTAATTCGAGAACACAAAGTCATCATGGAGTATCTACAAAAAAGTGTTTCTACAGGTAAAGAATTAGATTGCCCGCGTATTAGGCCAGGACTAAAAGATGCCAATATGGTCTTAGCAAATCAAGAAGATTTTGGAATATTTACAAAAAAAGTTTCAGAATTTTCAGGACAGTACTAAATAGATTTCTAAATGAACGGAGAATAAAATGGTTGATGGTGTTGATTCAAATGATAAAAAAATTAAGGGTATTAATAAAACTGATGCCTTAAATTCGGTACGTAAATCCGAAGCAATTTCTCAGGTTAATAAAACTTCTAAAGTTGGAGCAATTACTGGCGTCTCTAGCACTAGTCGAATGCCTACGAGGGAAATGTCTTTCCAAGAACGTAGCGAATTATTACAAATGGTAGAGCAAGAAGCTGAAAAGCTTTTTTCTAACTCAAAAATACCTCAAGCTCAACGCGAGGCAATTGAATTAGCTGTAAAGCAAACTATCGATGCAGCATTAGTTGACTCGGGTGACAATGATGAAGATGATGACAAAGAAAAGTTGTAACTACTGACCTACGTAAATATTTATAGTTTTTTCTTTTGAGATCTGCCAAAGTCTAAATGCTTACTGACCAAATTCGAATCTTGCTAACTGTGCTTTAAAATAACGTATCTGATCGGGATTCTGAATCACCCGAGTATCAATCTGCTCTTTAATTTCACCAAGTAAAGTTCCTGCCTCAGATAATTCACCTTGAGACAATAAGATTGTCACATAAAGTAATTGTACTTGAATATCATGGGGATTTAGACGCATTGCTTGATGCGCATGGCGTTTAGCTTGATCAAAATTACCTAACATAAAGAATGTAGCTGAAGCTGCTAACCAACTATCAGCAAAACTGGGGGCTACTGCGGTTAAGCCCTGAAAGATCATTTCTGCCGAACGATAATGTCCCGCTTCTAAATAAAAAAGACCCAAAGAGTAAAGCAAGTCCAACTCTTCCTCGGAATAACTACTGGACTTAGCATCTAATAAACTCATTTTTATTAATTCCTATTACTTTCAATTTCTGAATGGAGTGTAAGCCAATCGACGACTTGCCGTAGCATTGTTAGTTCAGATAAATCTTCGCTTGATAACTGATCCCCTTCTTGCTCTAACTGTTTAAGTTTTTCCAGCCTTAAATAAAAAGCAGACAGATACTTCTCAAAGCCATCCAAAGAGCGACGTTCTGGTAATAACAAGAATAAAGGAGCATGCGATATTAAGTCTTTTTTTGGGTATGGCATTATCTAATACTATCAATAGCACTCTGATTGGCAGAATCTTCTGCCAAATCATGATCAATATTTCGATGTTCAAGCCGGAAATAGAACCAGTTGAGGATCGTTGCTAAGAATATTAATAATACAGCAACGATGGCAATTTGACTAGCAATTGATTTGAAGAGAGATAAGTACTGAACGAGAGATTCCTCCTGCGCCCAGGAAAAAGCAATAAGTAGATTTTTTACCCAACTTATTGTTAACATTAATAGAATAAAAAATAGTATCGGAAATGCTAGCCCAAATAAAATTCGTTTAATTGGCTTAATTTTTTGCAACTGTGCCTTTAATCCAAGTTGCCCCAAGTCAAATGCCAGACTATTAAATCTTAAATAAAACTTAGTCTGTAATAACCCCCCAATTAAAATTGACAGTATTAAAAGTAATGTTGGGATGAATATAAAATCAAATAACAGCTTACTCCAAAATTGCCCCACTACCATTAAGTTTAAATCATGAATTGAGAAAAGATTTTGATAAAAACTTAATAGCATAGGAATTAACTTATCCCCAGAAAAATAAAAATAACCAGAGAGACTGACTAAGACAATAAGCCGACTAGTCCAAGAAGAATATTGGAAAATTCCTTGCCGACGAAGGTCTTGCAGCTGCCTGTTATTTAGAAAGCTAAAAGCCATTTAGGATAATAATTTAGATAAAATTAACTGGTAGCCGGATGCTAAAAAAAATAATATCAATATGAAATTAAGACTGGGGATACTCCAACTAAAATTCAATTGAGAATTTTTCATCAGCCAAGCAAGTGGCACAATAAAAATTAGCGCGATTAATAAAACAATTAGCATTAGGCCTGTGGTTGTCATAATTATCTTACTAATTATTTCGAACAGAATCATTAAGAAGGAATTATCAGCTGCGGCATTAATTAAATTTAATGTATGGTCAAGTTGATCTATTAAAAGTCCTTGCTCTAATAAAAGATAACTACCAGACAAAAGAAACACCAGCGCGAAAGGTAACTGGAAAGAAAATTTATCCGCTAAATAATTATCTAGATATGAACCAGCTAAATAAAAACTGAGCGGAAGGCTCATTACGGAAGATACTAACAAGAGCCTTTCTAAAGGTGTGATCGAAAGTCCCAGCTCGCCTGTAAAATAAATAAGTAAGCTAATTAGAAATATTAACCCCAAGAGAAAACCAATCCGTCCCCAACAGTAAACTATTACTCCACTAAGTACTAATGGTGTCATAAGTAGTAGTTATTAAACATTTCTTCCAAAGTTTGTAAGAAGCTTGGCAAAAAGAAATAAAACACAGCAAACAAGGCAATTAGCTTAGTCAAATAATTCAGTAAACTTTCCCGTATCCCTGTTATTGCTTGGAGCATTCCTGAAATAGTACCAGCCAAGGTCAAGATGGCTAAAAGTGGAATTGTTACCAATAAAAAAATACGTACAGCATAAATTAATGATTCAATTAATAAGTCTGGAGTCATTTTATTTAATTGTAAAAGCTTAGCAATTTCTCAGTTAATAACTGCCACCCATCGAAAAGATAAAAAATTAACAATTTGAAGGGTAGTGCTACAGTTAAAGCTGAAATTTGAGTAATTCCCAGCGCCATTAAAATATTAACTGTCAGTAAATCTAGGAAAATAAAAGGTATGATTAATAAAAGTCCAATATAAAAAGCTTCTTTTAGTTCCGTAATCATAAAGGCCGTAATCTTTACTGACCAAGGAATAACTGTCACTGAAACTTCAGGCTGATTTTTTTGATAGATTGCTTGTAACTTTGCAAGCGTTTCAGGATCACTATGCTTAGTAACAAATGGATCAATTTGACTTTGAAAGATAACAACTTGTTCGGGGGTAGCTTTACTTACTCCTTGCCAACCTCCCAAATTATCCCAGGTAGGTTGCATTACAAAAAGGGTTAAAACTAGACTAAATAGAAAAACTATAATGCTAAAGGAAAAATTCTTAAGCCCTAATCCGTACTGAAAAATACTGAGTGTCGTTACAAGCTTAATAAAAGCACTGGACACCAACATAATAAACACTAATTCTAACATGCTGTGGAGTATAACTGAGTTACCTCAAGCATTCTAGGGGGAATTTTCAACTAACGCCTGATAAAGATAGCTAGTTTAGAATTTCAGCATAGTAACCGTTTGTATCTTTGCCTAACTTAGCCTGGGCCACAGTTTCATCAGAAACCTTAATCATAAGCTCTGTTCCCAGGGCTAAGCCAGTAGGCAAGAATGATTCGCTACTATTTAACTGTAGCTGTTCAGTACTTAATGTAATTTCAGGCAACGTCACCCGCATTAATAAATCTCTTAGATCTAATTGATATGCAACGTTTGATTCAAGAATCTTCATTACTAATTGATCGGTGCTACTGTAAAGCTTAACTTTCCAGGTGGAGTCATTAATCACATCCCGCATTGCTAAATACTTAGGATCCAAGCCAGTAAGGTAAATCTTATTTCCTATTACCAATAATGACTCTAAATCGTCTAGTTGGATTTGCTGTGTAAATAGAATTAATTGGTATTTTCTAGCCTCTAATTTTTTAATATTAAATGTTGTGGTTTGCCTTCTCCACAAATTATCCAATTTTTTGAGTAAAAGCTCTTCAATTAATAACCAAAGCGTTACTTGCCTACCGTTTATCGACATTGTAATTTTAATACCAGCACTTGGATCGAAATCTTTAATGGAACTGGCACCAAAATATTTAAAATTACTTAGTGACGGCCCAGTCCAGGAAGCAACGAGCGAACGCATTAATCGTCTAGCAAGATAATCCTCTAAAATCTTACTTGTCTCCGCATCAATATCTGTAATAAAAAGACTAGCTAAATATTTAGCGACAAAGGGTTCACAACTAATTCCAATTTTATTATTTTCAAAGGCTCCTAACCAAACTCCACTTCCACTTAATGGGAATTCAAATGTTGGCTGAATATCTAATACTGCTACCTCGAAATTTAAAAGATCTAGTAATGGAGTCCAAAAAGTTGAGAAGTTAGGAATCCAATTCTGGGGACGTGATTTTAGAAAACCAATTCCATATTTAATTATCTTGGGATCAAGTTCTTCAATTTCGTCAGCTAATTGCCAATTCTCACTCATCTTGATTCCTTAACTCATTTAAAGCTCGACGCAGTAACGTTGCCACATATGGCAACCTTTGCGCAGGAGCATCTTTTACAATTTCTTCTGCGGCCTTCCGCAATTGATCCTCAAACTTAAAATCCTCTCCTAAAAAAAAGGGACTATCAAAACCGTCAAGCAAGACAGCTATTGCGACTAAAGCTTGTTGCTCTGGAGCTAATTTATTGAAAACCATTCCTTGATTCTCTGGGCTCATCGAAAATCCTCCTCATTCAAATCTTTTTGTAATCCTATCGCTAAAGAGCTTGACTCTGGCAAACTTAGTGAATTACGTTCGCGAGACTTCGGCTTACGAAAAAGTGTTGCAAAAAAATAACCCACTAGTAATGCAAAAATCAGAATTATAATTGCCGTCCAAGCTAATTCTAATTCAACCCCGGCAGGGACCTGCCAGATTAAAAACGGAACTAAGGGGACAGCCAACAACTTCCCCTGAGCCTGTGTTGTTCCAATCAGCGAAAAATCAGCTTCAGATTCAGGTAGTCGCTCTATGATTAGCTTAATATGATCGTCTTGGATTCCGGGAATAGCATTTTTTACTAAATCTGTAATGTAACTAAGATCAGTTTGTTGATCACGTGTTCCAGCAATAATCGAGACAGAGGGCATTTGGTTTTCAGGTAAACTATTTAAACGGACAACAACCTTTGCGTTGGTGATACTTGGAACTCCTAGCAGAGCATCTTCCAACTCTACAGCGATAGCACGGTCTAGTCTTAATAAATCAAAAGATTTATTGCTTGATAAGAACCCTTTAGGCTCGGTTAATTCTTTAAAATCTGAATCAACCTTGGGTAAAATTCCGGAAGAAGCAATAATTCCCACTGCTGGTAAATAATTTCTTTGGGTCACGGAAACTGAATAAGATTTGCCGTTATTGCTGGCAAAATACTTGGAGTCTATTCCCGCTGAGTTTAACTTATTGATAATTTGATGTGCCTGGTACTGATTAATATTTTCAGCGACTTGGACGTCACGACAGCTACTAGTAAAAAGAAGAATTAATAGTAAAAAAGTAAGTTTAATTATTTTCATTTGATTTTAAGCTTACCGCTATTCTTACATAAGCACACTGATTTTGAAACTCTCTACTTTTGGTTATTAACTGATAGCTATTAAAATCAGATTATCTCCATATAATCATAAAGAAGTTTGGTGTGCATTCCGTACCATTCAGATTTTGAGTGAAGGTCGGATTTTAAACTAAGGTAAACAAGCAGCTGTACTTGGAGTACAGCTGCTTGTCCCCCAAAGCCCAGAGGGCGCCGCGGGAAGTAATTTAGCTTAGTTTTAAATTCGAGATTCGCCAAAAGCTGGGTTGTACTTTTTAGACGGGCATTATTACTACCATGAATTCTATATTACCGAACCTAATCCAGTCCCCATTCTCCACAACTTCAATATCATCAATCACTTCATACTTCTTAGATCCATGTTTTTTTATATACAACCCATGTTCACTCATTAAATCTTGAATTTGAAAGCCAAGTTCATGACTTACTGTAATCATCGCATGGGGCGTAGACACACTATCATCTTCGATAATTAGGTCATTTGGTTTTAAACTTTTTGCGGTAACAAAAAATTTACCTTCGCGAATTTCACGAGAAACGCCCACCGCTTCTTGATAACTAACAAACCAGCCGAATAAAGCTGTTTGCTTATCAGGTTGTTGTTTAATACCAGCAGACTTAATGGAAGTTACCTTACTCTCCACTGCTCTTAATTCTTTTTCCATAATATTCTCCTCTTTTATAATATCTTCTTTAATCTCAGCTTTTGTTGGAATTTTTGGTTCAGGTGAACTAAAATTTTGCGGAATTACTGAAGCTGCAACCGGAGTCATAACTTTGACAGGTTCGATTTTCGTCTCGGTTTTTTTCGGAACAACTTTTGGCTCTAAAACATCAATCAGCTCAGACTTTGTTGCTTTAGTTACAACTGGTACTACAGGAGTTGCAACCACTGGAATAGGTACTGCCGTGGCAACTGAAGTCGCATTTAATTCTTCTAATAAACTATCTAATTCTTTGATAGCTTGTTCCTCATCAAAATCATCCTCAAAGTCATCCCTAAATTCAGAAGGATTGCCAGCGGAGAATTCTTCATCAGATTCTTTATCTGAAGCTTCTAATTGATCATCAACAATATCAACATCATCGAATTGATCTTCTTCACTTAAAAATTCATTCAAGGGATCTAATTCCGTGCTGGCAACTATCGCTGGTGCTTTTGCTTCAATTTTCTCCTTGGGGGCTGTTGCCTCGGGAGTAGCTGTTGGTTTCTTAGCTTGCAAATCTGCGCCACACATACGACAACGTGTAGACATTGCGGGCACTAAGCTACGACATGATGAACATCTAATAAAAGTTAATTCTGTACTATCTGCTGACATATTTAATATTATAAAATTAAGCTAACAATGCCACTAAGTAAATTTTGCAGCAGTAATCTGCAAAATAAAAACTTTCATTGGTGACAAAAAATCTATCTTTTCAATTGCTAATCATAACTAACCCTTACTAGGAAAGATTATGAAACGCCTCTTAACATCGTTTGGCTATTTAGAATATCGACTCTCTATTTAGAAACTTTAGTGGAATTTTTGCATCAAAAGGTGCGATTAACACCAAAAATCACAAAAATTACAAAAATTACAAAAACGTTAAGATTATTGATATTAATAAGACAAATATCGCAATGACTAGCAGGCTTAAACAACAAATGAAAACCTTTCTTTTTATGTCAAAACTGAGGAAGCGATAAAGAATTTTTCCTACTACTCCATTTTTTACAACGTCATTTGAACGTAACGGACGGTATGTCTTCTCTTTCGAGGAAGTAGCAGTCTTTGGTGCCATCAGCGGAGAAACTTGCTCCTTGATTGGTGTTGGCAAATTTTCTATAAAAGCATCGGCACGACCACCAGAAGCTACAAATATTTCTTCGTCTTCTTGGTTAAAACATAGTGCAACTGCTAAACCAGAACCATAATGTAAAATCTCAGACTTATTACTAACAAGTAATTCGCCGCCAGCCGGAATCATACCTTCGGAATATGCAGTACCATTAGAACTATGATCTTGAATTCGAATTTCACCATCCCCTAAATAAGTTATTTGATTATGCTCACGAGAAACATAGGGTGCCCCTAGCCATAAATCTGATTTTGCATCACGACCAATTAAAACAGTTTGATCTTTCTTTAAAATTAAACGCCCTGGACGAGCAATCTTATTGACAGCCAGCAATACTGGATAACGGACATCGACCAATAGTTCTTCTACCCGTGATAGTGAAAGCTCTTCCGTCGGAAGATGATCTTCCACTTCAGTCTCAGGATAAGATGTTTGTAACGAGTTGGTCTGTAATTGATCTGATTCTTGAGGGATATTAACTGAAACTTGTTCTGGAATCACTGACTCCACTATTTTTTGAACAACTTTTTTCAATCCCGTGATCTTTGTGCTAGCTCCAAGTAAAACAGAGTCTCCCGGTTCGAAAAATATCTTCCCAGAGACTTGTTGATTATTAAGAAAGGTTCCATTGGTAGAACCTAAATCCTCAACCCAATATTTATTATTTGCAAAGCCAAATCTGGCATGATCGGAAGAAACATCGAACTGTTCAATCACTAAATGATGATAATCCGCTCGACCAACAGTTAGTACTTGATCGGGATTGAAAGAAACTACAGCTTTATATGGTTTATTAATTTCTAAGGCGGGAAATGTCGTAAGTTGTGAAGTGACGGCCTGTTTTAACAAGCGATAGCCTGCTTGATCCGGAGCCTCGTTCTCCTTGACTAGTAAATCAGCATCAATACTTGTTATCAGAATCTTGACAGTTCCAAGATTAAGCTTAGCAGTAGATTCGTAAATATCTTGAAAACCAACCCGATCAGAATTTTCATGAAAAATTTGGCGACATTCAAACTGACTTCCAGCTAACTTCTGAATTAAAACGTTAAAATTTAAATTTCTCAATAAGGGATGTTGCAACTGACATTCAAGATCACTGCCAATGATCACAGATGGTTGCCCACGAAAAAACCTTTCAGGCAAATGATGCTCGGAATCAACTAAAGGTAAAATATCTATAGCAAACATATTTGTTCAACTTTGCGTTAGCGAATTTTTCAGCTTTCATCTGAAAAAATAATCAGCAACCTTCAGGTTTTCATTTCAAATCACCCTGCTGCTCTTACTATGATTAAGATAACTTATTAAATGTTACAAAAAAGATTGTAAAATGCTAAAAATAAGAATTCAACGTTATTTTTAGCTTATGTGTAACTTTCGGACTACTGAACAAAAAACAAATCGTGTTTCCAAATCATTCAGATCTCTATCTAAAATATGATAAATCTAGCATATTAATCTGGTGAGGACACTAGGCTTGAACAGGTTTCAGTTAAGTAGGCATCTTAGAATGGCATCTTTTAGATAAGGCAATTATGAAAAGAAAACGGATTTTACTAGTGGATGATAACGTATCTCAATTAGATCTAATTCAAATACTATTTGAAAATGATGGTTTTCAGGTAGATCAGGCGATTAATGGACTCCTAGCTATAAGTGAGCTGGAAAAGAACAAGGATCATCCCGATTTAATTGTGATGGATCTGATGATGCCAAAATTATCAGGAACTGAAACAGTAAAACGACTGAGAACCCTGGGAGTTAAATGTCCAATTATTGCATTTTCCGCAATGGACGAAGAAGAGATTCATCAAGAAGCAATCAGTGCTGGTTGTAACAGCGTCCTAGTTAAACCATGCAAACCGGATATATTACTGAGCGAAGTTAGAAAATTATTAGTTGCCGTTGAACTAAATTAATTCTTTTAGCCTTTCAGTAATTAAGAGGCGATGGCATCACGCCAATAGGTTAGAAATACTGCGGCAGCTTGAGAGACATTTAATGAATCAATCTGACCGTACATTGGTAAGTAAACTTTAAAGTCTGAATTTTCTAATAAGATATGCTTAATACCCTCACCCTCAGATCCTAAGATTAATGCGGTCTTTTCAGGAAATTTGAATTTCTGAATCGGTTCAGCCCCTTCATCAATGGCAGTTGCCGCGATCCAAAAATTATTTTTCTTCAATTCTTTAAGTGCTTGAGAAATATTAGTAACTTGAATTAAATTAACTAATTCCGAAGCACCGACCGAAACTTTAGTCACAACATCGGTGATACCTGAATTACGGACATTACTCCAAAGTACTGCTGATACACCAAAACACTCCGCGGCGCGCAAGATTGCACCAAAGTTATGTGGATCGCTAATCTGATCTAAAATTAAAATTAGTTCATGTTGGTTTCGTGCCGTATTTAAATACTCCGATAAGCTATAAATTTTTCGCTCCGTTATTTCAGCAACTACTCCTTGGTGTTGACTATTGGGGGCTAAGCGATCTAGAGCAAACTTATCTTGACTCAGAACTTTGATTGAATTCTGATTAATTAACTCAGCAAGCAGGGAGTTATATGATTTGCCTAAATCTAAAGAACAATGGATTTTTTTAATACGTGAAGGCTGAGCTTTTAGTAACTCAATAATAGAATTTTTACCTACTAAGTAAGGCATTACTTCTGTTTATCTTTGTCGTCTGTTTTTTCTTCTTCTTTGGGGGTAATATCTATTGCCTCAGAAGCTTTGTAAGAATGACGAAAATTGCTGATTGCTTTTCCTAAGCCTGATCCTAATTCCGGTAATTTTCTAGAACCAAATAATAGAACAACAACGCCTACGATCATTGCTAATTCAGTAACACTTAATCCAAACATTTCTTTAACTTATTGAATAAACTCTTCCAGCATAATATGTCGGCTGGATTTCAGAATCAGTGGACAAAGCAAAAGAAAAGCTTTGTTTCTGATTAGGTAACAGAACAAACTTATCCTTTTCTTTAGAGATAGGCAATTCAGTTAGGGTTTTACGGTCTAACGAAGCATATTGAACCTTAGAAATATCTTTATCAAGGGTGTGTAAAGAACGAGAGAGAACTTGTCCTTTAGTATCAAACAATACACCTTCAATTACTGGATTATTAATCGACTTAGTACTGTTATTATAAAACTCCCCTGTAAGTAGCTGCAAATTTTCCCCATTGTCTAACTTAACAAGTTTTAATTCTAGGCTTTTTACTCCAACACCGGGAAGTGGATAACTTCGGGAAGATTGCGTAGCGAATCCAAAGTAACCAGAAAAACTTTGAGGAGAGGTTAAAATAATACTAGTCAATAAATATAACAATATTAACACTAACAAAATCGGAGCAACTAAAACCATCAATCTTGTTGATGCTCCAAAATTGGCACGTCCCGGATTAAGCTTTGCAAAACTTTCGGAAGAGAATCTTTTTGATGTAAATCGTGGCGCAGAAAAACTAGGTAAGGACATTTTTGGAAAGGAGAGATCGGGCAAGCTATTAGTAAATTTTTTAGGATCAATTTTTGGTAAAGAGAATTTAGCAAACAAACCCTTTACCGAAACATTTGGTAACTTTATCCCTGCTGACTCAGAACCAACCATCCATGAAGAATTTGATTTTGCTTCTGGTAGTTGGAGCTCAGGTTTACTCGAAATGGATTTTTGAAACTCAGTAAACACAAAAGATTTGCGTGGTTGATTAGAATCTATATTACGAGCTGAAAGATCGGGGGCTTTATTACTAATCGCAAAATTCATTTTCTCAGCGACACTGGATTCTTCTTTCTTAGTTCGAACAGCAACAAGCGGCTCAGAGGTCACCTTGAGACTAGAATTAAATCCAAAAGAAGGTTTTGTTGATGCTGGTGCAGGTAAAACAGCTGATGCTGGATTTGGAGATGACAAGTTAGTAGTTGTCACTTTTGTTTGGAAAGATGGCAAGCTTGAGGTCGTCGAAGACTTTAACTCTGAATTAAAATTAAAACCCGTTTGCTCGATTACTGCTTCTGCCTGTGGAACTTTACTCCCCACTTCTACTTCAAAAATATTATCACAAGAAAAACAATGAAATTTAGATGCTGCTGAATTAACAACACTCTCACTTGGAATGGAATAACGAGTTTCACAATACTGACATTGGATTACAAGATTTTCAGACTCTCTGGAATTATTTAAGTTACCCAACGGCTTATCAAAATCAAACTTTAGATTATTACTCATAACAACAAATTGTTAATTTGAACAGGGAACGCCATAAAAATTAGGGCATTCTTAAAGATTACTAAAGGAAGCTAAAGTGCTAACTTTAGTTTTGGTAGACATCTATCCACAATACCCCTACAAAAGGGGTTAATTTACAAAGTAAATTGGGGGTGGAGACATTAGCCGTTCACACTACTGGTCAAAATCGTTCAGATTTTGACCAAGGAATAAATCAGCGTTATCTCCTTCCAAATCTTTGCAATACAAAATCCTATTGCCTTGTGAACGGATATGCTAACTTTAAGTATATTAAAGTAAAAAAACTTTTTAGACTAGTATAAAATTAATCTTTATTGACTTAAGATCTTGGATTCTCTGCAAAAATCTGGCGCCGAAGTCTGGCATAATCTCCCTGGTTCAACTTCTCAAATTTACCCACGGCTAAACTTCCGAGCTGAAATGGTCCGTAAGAAAGTCGCTTAAGCTCGACCACTGGGTAGCCAAGATGTGCCATTAAGCGCCGAACGATCCGATTGCGTCCTTCCGAAAGCTCTAAATTTATTAATGTATTAGGGCCTTTTTGAGCGACAATTCTTCCTTCTCCAATAATATTTCCATCTGCTAGGCGAACTCCCCGTTCGATTTTATTTAAGATTTCGTCTGGCATCGATCCTTTTACTAAGGCTTGATAAGTCCGAACAAATTCATAGCGCGGATGCATTAAACGATTCGCTAAATCGCCATCGTTAGTTAAAATTAAAAGTCCCGTAGTGTTATAGTCAAGGCGTCCGACAGTAATATATTCTCGATATTTTGGAGTCAGCAATTCGTATACGGTCGGACGACCTTCTGGATCTTCTCTGCTAGTAATGAAACGTAAGGGCTTATGTAGAATTAACAGGCCCTTTTCTGGAGCACGTAACAATTGATTTTTAACTTTAACACTATCACTTGCAGGATTCATCTTCGTGCCAAGCTCGGTGACAATCTTACCATTTAAGGTCACTTCACCTTCAGTAATTAGCCTTTCTGCTTGTCGCCTAGAGATATTAGTACATTCCGCAATATATTTTTGGATTCGGACAATTGCTTCAGTATTGCCTGTCCCTAATTTAGATTTTACTCCTGACATTCAGTCTGTTCCTGAGTTGGCTCTTCCAATAAAGATTCTTCAAAATCCTCCACAGCTTCTAAGCTATTTGCCAGTAACTCTCCCACCGAGTTTTCAATTTCTTCCACTTCTCTTAGATTTGGTAAGTCGGCCAGTGAGCTTAGGCCAAACACTTTTAAAAATTCATCAGTAGTTGCATACAGTGAAGGCTGCCCGGGAGTCGCTTGCTGCCCAGCAATTTTAATCAACTTTCGATCTAATAATGTCTTTAGTGTTGGGCTGACATCAACTCCCCGAATCTTCTCAACTTCCGACTTAACAACAGGCTGTCGATAGGCGATAATAGCTAATGTCTCGAGGGCTGCTGGGCTTAGTTTTTTGGGCTTACTGGCTTTTAGTTTTTGAATATATGCGCTGTAAAGATTTTTAGTTCTAATTTGATATTGCTCAGCAATTAATGCTAACTCCACACCAGAAAAATCTTCTTGATATCTAGCTTGGAGAAGATCCAGTGCTTCTTTAATTAAGTCGTCACTTGTTTCTAAAACAGCACCTAATTGCTTCAGGGAAAGTGGTTCACCATGTGCAATTAATAGTGCTTCTAAAACAGGAACGACTTCTTCTTTGCTATTAAACTGATTTTGATTTTCCGGTTGTTCTACAACATCCTGAGTCTCGATTGGATTATTTTCTTCAGACATCTTAGTTACGAATAAATTAAGCTTTCAAACTGATCGGCTCAAGTTGTTGGTCAAATTCTGAATCTAAGGATTCAGACTGATCGAAAGCTCGACCAGCCAAGGTTAGAGTTATTACGTCGTCAGTTTGGCTAACACGAATAACTTGACGCTTGCTCAGCTCTAATAACGCTAAGAAGGTACCAACTAATTGGCTCTTTGTATATGACTCACCTAACAGTTCTTGGAAATCTACCTGTGGGGTTTTTTCTAGGAAACTTAAAACCAAGGACATTCTCTCTACAATTGAAACTGACTCCAGAACAATCTGATAAGTTTTTTGATCTTTAATCCGAGAAAGTGCCTTTCTAAAAGCCTTCACAAGTAAATAAGAATCGTGTTCCATGAAACCTTCTTCCGGAGCATCAAAATCAGCGAGTGCTGATACCGGGGCAAAAACATCATCCCCTAAAATTTTCTTACTGTTGCTGATTAGATTTACAGCTTGCTTATAAACTTCCGCCTCTCTTAACATGCGGAGTAACTCTTCATGCAGATCGACAAAATTTCCATCCTCATCTTCTACAAATTCAACTGGATTATTTAAAAGAAGGTTACTTTTGATTGAAACTAGAGTGGCAGCAATCACTAAGTATTCACTTGCTAAATCGAGATCTAACTCTTTAGCTAAATTGATATAACCTAAATACTGTTCACAAACTTGGGCTAAGGAAAATTTATTTAATTCTAGTTCGCGTTTTTTTACTAAGTGTAAGAGCAGATCGATTGGGCCTTCAAAGCTCTGCATTTCAAGAATAAAGGAACTACGGTCAAAAAGAGAATTTAAGATCATACGAACTTACATGCTAGAAAGATTAATTGTTTCGATTGGTTAGGAAGATTAATATAAGCACCGAAACTTCCACCAAAACTTGAGACTTACTATAAGTAACTTTAAGTTAATTGTCCACAAAGAAATAAGAAAGCATGGGCTAAAGAGAAAGAAGAAAAACAGGCGACATCACAAAAACTATCAAATTTCTGTTGCCTTAGGATTAGAATTAATCTGCCGATTTCAATTTAAAAATAGTTTTTCCTAAAATAATTTCATCATTTAATTGTAAACTACAACGTATCCCTGGAGCTAATTTATCACCTCGATTAACATAGGTACCATTTAGGCTATTTAAATCTTCTAGCAAGACTCTACCTGGCTCAACCTGAATTCGTGCATGTCTTCTGGAAATACGTGCTTCGACATCGACTAATTCCAAGTTAATTTCAGGAAACGAACCCGATTCAGGATCCCAACGACCTAAGATAATTTCTCCTTTGGGAAGAATAAATTCCTTACCTTTATGCTCTCCAAACTGTACAACCAATTTGAAAGTATCTACCCGCTTTTGGTTAACAGGCAAAGTATTCATGAAATAGTATCCTTCGGATTGTAATGACATATTAACGACATAAAAATATGGTATCAAACAAAATTATGCTTTAAAAGATGCAAAATGTAACACGAAATCGACATTTATATTTATGAAAAAATGATTTCCAAATGTTTAAAAGTAATTTTAGCGTTTTTTATCATAACCATATGATTTTATTACCCCTCAGGAAGATAGTAAGCCCCAAAAAGTAATTCTGAACGGAAATTACTTTGGGGACTTATTAAGTATAATTGTCTTTTCCGGGGGATTAATACTCCAAAAAAGAAAACATTTGTCTAAACAGTGCATTTAATATATGATTATGTTTGGCTTATCAGATTAAGCTAACTAACAGATTTTATTGTAACTTATAGCTAAATTTCGATAGAAATTTGGATGGTTACATCTTTGGTTGATCAGTTTCCACGATAGTTAGACAATTTTAGTGTTATCAAAGAGTCTTTGCCTTTATCAAGCATCGAAAGAAACACTATTTATGTTGTTTTTAGCGGTACAAAACTGGAAATCTTCCGTCGCTTCCTCCGTCGCTAAGGCTTTGGAGGACAAGAAAGCTTTGGAGGACAGTCCGAGTATTTTTACTCGCCGTATATTTAATATGCTTGGTAAGGATTTTTGAAATTTAGTGTAAACCCACTGGCGTTCATTTTTGACAAAAATGAATGCCAGTGGGCGAGCAAAATAATGGCTCAGCCATTTTTTGCCGTAGAAAATAACACCAAACCCTCCTATGTTTTATTTGATATTTTCAAAAATGATAACAAGAAGGTTTATAATGATTTCTTTCCCGCTTAATATTCATTCTAGAAATTATAAATTCCAACTCAAATGCTTGGCATCTAGGGATCTGCTCGACCACATAGGATTACACAAATGGACGCACAAAAAATGCTTATTAATGCATTGCACCCGGAAGATATGCGAATTGCTATCGTGCAAGGCAAAGAACTTGTTGAACTGCAATCAGATTCAATAAATGCTAACAAAAAACTTAAAGGTAATATCTATAAAACTAGAATTACCCGAATTGAACCTAGTTTGCAGGCCGCTTTCATAGATATTGGAACCAAGCGTAATGCTTTCTTACAAATCAATGATGTTCACCCCTCTTACTTTCTAGATGAGAGTTACCAGAAAAAACGACACCAGAAGATTCCAATTCAAAGAGTTTTAAAAACTGGACAAGAGATTATTGTTCAAGTTGTAAAAGAAGAACGAGGAGTTAAAGGTGCCACCCTTACTACTTACCTTTCCCTTCCTGGAAGATATATCGTTTTAATGCCTGGCTCAGACAGCTCGGGAATGTCTAAAAAAATTAAATCATCTAGCCAAAGATCTAGACTAAATAAGATCTACTCTGAATTAGAGCTTCCAACTGGCATGGGTATGATTATCCGTACTGCTGGAATAGATCGATCATTAACTGATTTAAGCCGTGACTTAGATATCCAATTAAAGCTTTGGGAGAAGATTATTACCAACTCTAAGAGCAAAGATATGCCTGCACTGCTTTATCAGGAAAGCGATTCAGCGATTCGTGTAATTCGAGATTATTTTACTCCTGAAATCAGGGAAATCCTAATTGACGATCATAACACTTATGAAAGAGTGAAAAATTTCGTTGGTGAAACCATGCCCCGCTATCGCTCCCGTGTGAAGCATTATGCCAATACTCAACCAATCTTCACTACACACAACATTGATAGTCAGGTTGAGAATACCATGAAGCGAGAAGTAGCTTTAAAATCTGGGGGCTCAATTGTGATTGATTCCCTTGAAGCTTTAGTGGCAATTGATGTTAACTCCGGAAAGTCAACTTCGGGAGATGGTATCGAAGAAACTGCCTACCGTACTAATTTAGAAGCTGCACGCGAAATTGCTCGACAATTGCGCCTACGAGATCTTGGTGGACTAATAGTTATCGATTTTATTGATATGATTAGCCTAAAAAATCGCACCGCGGTGGAAAGAGAACTGCAAGAGGCAGTTAAGATCGATAAAGCCAGAATTGAATTGGGACAATTATCTAAATTTGGCTTGCTGGAGATGTCTCGCCAGAGACTCCGGGCTTCGATTATCGGAAAAAGCACAATCACCTGCCAACACTGCCAAGGGCGAGGATTTATCAAGAGTGCCAGCGTAGTAGCGCTTGAGGTACTTCGAAAAATTCAGTCGGCAATCATCGTTGGTGGAATTCGAATTGTAAAATGTCGTCTTTCCCCATCTCCGGCACTTTTTATTTTGAATAATAAAAAATCAGAGTTGGTTGCACTTGAAGAACAATACGGTGCACTGATCTACATTTTAGCAGATAACAGTCTGTTACCAGATTCCGTTGAGTTTGAAATGGAATCGGCTCCGACTCCTCCAAAATCAGCTCCTGTAAAACAGGAAATTGAACTGGCAGAACAAGAAGAAGAGTAATTCCAGATCCTGAATTGATCCAAAATGATCAATTCAGGTGTTAACAGCTTCTATCTAATTAAAAAATTTCACTTTTTTTTAAATACCATCTTTTTACTTTAAACTATTTGTAGTATAAATATTTTTTGTACTATTGGTTTTTTTAGTTTTTCGATGGCTCAAGAGTTAAACAATAATTTAGATCAAATTGCCGAACTTATTAAGGACTTCTCTGGCGCTCAGAGTGTCTTAATTTTCAATCCAATCAAAAACCCAAAAGGTGAACAGGCAGAATCTTCCACTGTTCTTAGCTTAGCTGGCCTAGCTTCAGACCAAAAAGTAGATCGTCGCTTCCTCTCCAAGTCAGGAGCGGGATTTATTGGTTGGATCTCTAAAAACCACCAGCCTGCAAGTGCCTCACCATTTAACAATACTGCTCGATCACTCGGCTTCTATCACTACGATTGTCCCGTTCAAAGCATTATCGGTTTACCGATCTTAAGAGAGAATGCCGATACTTACAACTTGGATGCCTCACCTGTGCTGTATTGCGACAGTCCATCTTTAGATTTCTTTACGACGGAACTTCGCGCTTCATTACAAAAAGCTTCTGGACTAATTTCTAGCGTGATTGAGCTTGAAAAAAATTCCAATGCCAATAAAATTGAAAATTTAGATTTTGCTGAATTCTACGTTCGTGCCGAAAAATTATTAAATAAACTTGGCGCTAGCTCAGTGGAAATCTTAAGATTAAAACTAATCAATTCTAGCGACTTAGAAAAAGAAGTTGGCTTTCCTCAAACGCTTTCTATCTTCCAAAAGATGCAACGTCTAATTCAACAGGTATTGCCTCCTAATTACCCCGTAATTCATTCTCCAAGTGGAGAAACAATTATCGTTTTGGATAATATGATGAGTGCTTTCTATGAAAATAAAATCAGAATTATTGCTTCTCAAATTAGCCCGGAAAATGTTTTAATTAATTATGACTTTCAACATTTTACTGTAAAAAATCATAAGATTAATTCAATCGATGATCTTTTTAACGCCATGTGTTCCAAGCCATCTGAACAACAAGCTGCGCCAAAAGCTGCCCCACTTAGCTTTCATTCTAAATTAAGTTTTAGATAATTCATTCTTCCCTTTTCGTAAACCAAAGAAAATTGTTAACAAAAGCGTTATTTAGCGCTTCCAAAAAGGTGCGGACGCAACAAACAAGTACGATAATAAAGTACTATCCGATATCCACAAATAAAAAACCAAAGAAGAATTAAACCTAACAAAAGATAGCTGCTGCTAATATTTCGAGAAAACAACTCACTGGCTACTTTAGAAACTTCACTTAGATATGAAGTTAAAAAAACACAGAAATCAAACAGCCAATGATAACCAAAATAAAGTAAGATTAATGCTATAAAACCTAGCTGGCAGCTTACCAGGGTAGCAATTGGTGCAATTAGTAAATTTGCAAAAAAAGTTACTAAGTAAAACTGATTAAACCAGATTATACTAATTATTCCTGTGGAAATAGTCGTACAGAAATTTACACGTATTAAATTTGCAATAGTTCCAAGCCCTGGCTGATGCCCCAAGGCAATCCCTAGCAAGGCAAAATAAGTCAATTGAGATCCTGGCTGTCGATAGCAGTAGGGATTCAAGATTAAATCAATAAAAAACGTACTAAGAATTACATTTTGAAAACTTACATTGCGATCTAATACTTTTGTAACCACGAGTAAGACTAAGGCGATGACTGCTCTAGTTGAGGCACTATCAAAGCCAACTAGCAGTGCATAGTGATAGCTAACAATTATTGCTACGCAACTGGACCATGCGGCTAGATTGAAATGAGACGCTAACCAGCGACTGATTAGTAAGATTTTTAAAAAAATTACTTGAATGAAATAAAAAATTAAAGTGACTTGAAATCCAGAAACAACCAACAAGTGGGCCAAACCAAGCTCTTTAAAAGTTTGAATCTGCGATAAGCTTAATTGGGCATCAAATCCAATGGACATTGATAAAAACAGCGCTTGTGAATCATCAATTATATTATTACTAACTGCTTGGAAAAGAATTCGATCTTTGACTCTTTGAATAGCAGATCGATTTGTTACTCTTAGTGGAGCTAAATAATTAATCCGACACTTGCCTTGATAGCCCCGGAGAATTAAATTTCGCTCATAGGCATTGTCAGCATTTAAACTTAACGGCTCAAATTGGCCGGAAATTAAATAATGTTGTTTAGCCTCTAATAAGTTAGCATTATTATCAACTAAGCTAACACTTTGGCAAAAAAGTCGCGCATTCTTTACTAATTGCAAATCTGATCCAGGATCTATTACCTGAAAACTTAATTGCAAGTCACGAACTTTTTGGACCTTGGGACTTGCTTCCAATTTAACCAACACTCCGCTTGCAGAATGCCTAACAAAATTTGGATTACTATGTTCAGCAGTCAGCCATCCGAAAAGTAGCAAGCCAAATATAAAGACGAATCTGTAGGCCGTTCGTACAAGAACAAGCAAGAAGATTAATGAGACAATATATAAAATTAATGTCCACTGATCGGAAATACTGATTTCCTGAATTAGAACTAGCAGTATAATTGGTAGGATCAAGGGATAGCGTCTTTTCGCTTTTAATATTATTCTCTGGAACACAAGGTAAATCTTACGCAACAATGAGACACTCCCCTCTTCGTTTTCTTCCACTAATTTTATTCTGTTCCATACTTACATATTTCTTCGCCTGTACTAATATTACAACTCAAGATGACGCTGCCCAATCAACATCTGCAAACGCACTAGCAGAAGAAGCATTTTATCAAAAAAGTTTTGAATTTATTAATGACTATGAGACCAAGCGCTATCTTTTTGCCTTAAATCAACAAATCCAAGAAAAACTATCCCGAATTTATTCTCATAAGTGCGTACAACCTTCAAACGTCGTAATTGCCGACCGCCGACAGCCTTTTGCTCTGACAACAAACAAAGCACAAATTTTAATTTCGAGTGGTTTAATTTCTAAACTAAATTCAGAAGACGAACTCTTTTTTGTCTTAGCACACGAAAATGCTCATATTACGAATTGCGATTTGCGCGCCAATCCCAATAGACAGGGAAATTTAGAACAAGAGCTTAATGCTGACTTAATGGCTAGTAACTTACTGGTTGCAACTAATCGTCCGATATCTGCTGCTTATTCCGCAATTAATCGTCTTTATGAACTACAACCAGGACATGGGGTTTCAGAGCATCCTAGCCAAACAACACGACTCAAAAACTTAAATCAAATTCCTAAGAATGTGAGCTATCGATTAGCAGGTGCTAATCAACAATTTTTAAAATTTCAGTTAGCAGTGAATCAGTTATCGCAATTTTTGCAGTAAAGTTTCCGCTAGTTGTAAATTCATTCGACCAGTTTGAGCTATTTCTTCGATTGAAGCATTTTTAATTTCTTCAATACTTCCAAAAGCTTTTAACAGTAATGTTTTACGCTTTGCTCCAATTCCAGGAATATTATCCAAGGCTGAAGAAAAAACCCGCTTAGCTCTTTGCGTACGGTGAAAAGTAATTACGAATCGGTGAACTTCATCACGAATACCTGCAATCAGCTTAGTTAATTTACGTTCTGCTGGTAGTTCAATTGGTGTAGTTGCATATGGTAGGAAAATCCTTTCGGGCTTACTAACACGAAATTTACGAACTTCAGTAACTCGCTCCTTAGCTAAGGAGATAATTTCCTGATTTATCTTTAACTCATCCAAGGCTTCCATGGCATATTTAAGCTGGATTTGGCCACCATCAATAATTAGCAGATCTGGAAAATCAGTATTTTCCATGGCTGATTGCATCCGACGTTTAACCACTTCCTTAACGGCGGCAAAGTCATTTGGTTGATCCTGAAAGCTAATTTTATATTTGCGGTAATTTTGTTTATCTGGCTTGCCATCATAAAAGCTCACAATTGCTCCGACAATATCACTCCCCTGCAAGTTAGAAATATCGAGGCACTCAATTCTGCGTGGTACTTGTTTTAGTTTACAAAGCTTTGTTAACTCTTGTGCTAAATTTTGATATTCAACCTCCGAGTTAAATCTAAGCTCAAAATATTTCTGAGCATTTAATTTAGCTAAATTAACTAAACGAAATTTCAAGCCTTTTTGTGGTTCTGTAATTGGCACTTTGTGCCCAGTAATAATCTTTAAATGATTTTGAATAAAGTCAGGACTAAGTGGTAAGATATTACAAACAATCTCCTCTGGAACATCCCTTCCAGCAAGATAATATTGCTCAATCACTGACTGCATTAAATCCTCATCTGGCAAATCCACTAATTCAAAAGGATAATTATTGTTATAAGCAATTCTGCCATTACGAACCTGCATTACAGCAACTACCGCCAAACCTTCTTCGCGATACAAGGCAAAGATATCGCGATTCTCAGTCCCCGAAGAAATATACTTCTGACCTTGTTTAAACTTCTCTAAAATCTCAATTCGATCACGAGCGACAGCAGCATCTTCAAAAAATAAGTTTTGACTAGCCTGCTCCATTTGCGTTTCTAACTGTTTCACAATTGGTTGGATTTGTCCGTTTAACAAGGCAGTCGCTTGCTTCACCCAATCAGCATATTGATTTGGATCAACCGCTAAACAACAAGGCCCCGCACAGCGTTTAATTTGATATTCCAAACAAGGACGCTGACGATTGTGAAAAACCGTATCAGTACAGGTCCGTAGTGGAATTGTTTGATGAATTAGTTCCGTTAATTCTCTAACCTCATAACTATAACTATATGGTCCAAAATATTTTGCCCCATCATTTTCAACTCGGCGCACTAATTCTACCCTCGGCCACTCAGCATTAGTATCAACTCGAATACTCAGGTAATTTTTATCATCCTTTAGCCTAATGTTATAACGGGGTTTATATTTATTGATTAAATCACGTTCTAAAATTAGCGACTGCTCTTCAGTTTCTGTTACAATCGTTTGAATTTGATAGACACGCTGCATTAAAAATTTAATTTGATAGCGATCATCCCTTCCAAAAAAATAACTACTCAAACGAACTTTTAAATCTTTAGCTTTCCCAATATAGACCACTTTAGCTTCCTGATCTTTCATCAGGTAAACTCCGGAGGATCGTGGCATGTTATTTAAGAAGGCCCGCTCACCGGCATTAAATTGGTCAAAAAGTAAGGTCATTGACTCAGTCACTAACTACTCGGCAATTAATAAAAGTTCTTCTAGTTTAAAGATCAAATCCCGTACCTTTGCAGCTTCTTCAAATTCTTTCTTGGCGGCAAACTGAAACATTTTTTCTCTTTGCAGATTAATTAATTTTAAAATTTCTTTCGGATCTTTTGGTAATTCTTGATGATCATTTACAAGATCTGATAGGTCAGCTAATGATTCAAAAATAGAAGCATCTACTGAACTTTTAGCAGAAACTGGTGTAATATTATTCTCCAGATTATACTTCGCCTGAATTAATCTCCGGCGATTTGTCTCATCTAAGGTTGCCTGAATTGATCCCGTCATTTTATCCGCGTAAAGAATGGCTCGACCATTTAAGTTTCTAGCTGCTCTTCCAACTGTTTGAATTAAAGAACGTTCTGACCTTAAAAAGCCTTCCTTATCGGCATCTAAAATCGCGACTAAACTTACTTCAACTAAATCTAGTCCTTCTCGCAGTAAATTAATTCCTATTAAAACATCAAAGTCCCCTTTTCTAAGACCCCTAATGATCTCGACCCTTTCAATTGTCTTTACATCGGAATGTAAATAACGGCAGTTAATATCTATCTCCCGAAAATAGGTAGCTAAATCTTCCGCCATTTTCTTGGTAAGCGTAGTAACAATTACTCGCTCCCCTCTTTCAATTGTTAGGCGAATCTCATGGGTCAGATCGTCAATTTGATTTTTAGCGGGACGAATGGAAATTTCGGGATCTAATAATCCGGTTGGTCGATTAATCTGAGCAAAGGTTTTGCCTTGAGATCTTTCTAATTCTCGATCCCCAGGAGTTGCCGAGACAAAGATTACTTGTTTTGCACGATCCCAAAACTCGTCACTATTTAGGGGTCGATTATCTAATGCGGATGGCAAACGAAACCCATACTCCACAAGATTTGTTTTCCGTGCTCGATCTCCGGCAAACATTCCACCAATTTGTGGGACTGTAACATGAGACTCGTCGATAATGACTAAAAAGTCATCGGGAAAATAATCGATTAAAGTCGTTGGTGATTCCCCCGCATCCCTTCCAGCTAAATGTCGGCTGTAGTTTTCAACTCCCGGACAAAATCCTACTTCTTGAAATAATTCTAAGTCATAAAGCGTTCGCTGTTTAATTCTCTCTGCTTCAAATCCTTTACCGCGAGCTCGAAAGACTGGAAGCCAAGCATTTAGTTCATCCTTAATAGCTACAATTGCTTTCTTCACCGACTCCTGACTTGTTAAGAAGTGACTTAGGGGATAAACGGCAACTTTTTTTACTTTTTTTAAAAACTTACTAGTGAGTGGATCGATGTAACTAAGACTTTCCACTTCATCACCAAATAATTCAATTCTGATGGCTAGTGTGTCTTGATCTCCCGGGAAAACATCAATTACATCTCCGCGAACCCTAAAAGTACCTCGTTTAAATTCTAAATCACTTCGCTGATACTGCATGTAAACTAATTGCTGAACGATTTGATCGCGTTCAACTTGATCCCCATCTTCCACAAAAAGCATTAAGTTAAAATATTCTTCTGGAGCTCCCAAACCATAAATACAACTAACACTGGCAACAATGATCGTATCTCTTGATTCTAGAATTGCGCGTGTAGCCGCATGGCGTAATTTATCTATCTCCTGATTTATTGAAGAGTCTTTTTCGATGTAAGTATCAGAAGTTGGAAGGTAAGCTTCTGGTTGGTAATAGTCATAATAACTGACAAAATAATGCACGTTATTACTTGGAAAGAATTCTCTAAACTCATTATAGAGCTGGGCAGCTAAGGTTTTGTTAGGAGCAATAATAAGTGCCGGACGATTAACGGATTCAATAACCTTGGCGATGGTATAAGTCTTCCCTGAACCAGTAATACCAAGAAGTGTTTGATAAGTGTTTTTGGCATTAACACTTTCAATCAAACCAGCAATCGCAGTTGGCTGATCTCCTCTGGGCTCAAAGGTAGATTCCAGTTTAAATTTTCCAGGGGAAGGTGTGAATTCGCGCTTAGCCATAAGAGTTAAATTGAATACTGAATAAATATACTAGGCGACATTTAAAATTACCGTTATAAATCAGTCGCCTAGTATATCAAGTGCGAAGCACTTGTAGCGACCCTAGGGGGTCGCTAAGGCAGAAAGGCCTGTTTTACAAGCATTTCTGCTGGGGAAAACAAATATACTAAAAACCCGATAAACGGAAAAAGCTTATCTTGTCCGCCGTAGCTTTAGCGAAGGTGGAAGCTTTTTTGCAAGCCGTCAGGTTCAAACCTTATGGCCTTTAGTATACAAACGGTAAATTCACTGAAGAAACTCATAAGGGATTATTGTTTATTAAATAATCCTACTCCTTCCATGCAAATCAATTTTTTTAATACAACAAACAGTCTAATCTCTCGAATAACGAATAAACTTTTTATTTTTCATGCCGGATCAAAATAGCGATTCCTTGGACAGGCTCACTTTTGCCTAATTCGACTTTAAATTTGTAAATTTTTAATCACTCACTTCAAAAATATACGGTATTTTTGAAGACTTATAAAGGGATTGAGGCTTTTACTGTAATATATTACAGTACTTACTGTATTATATTACAGGACAAAATGATTAGTTTAAAATCTAAAATTACCAAAAAAGTTTTAAGTTATTTTATGCTCCATCCAGAAGCAGAACTTTATATCAACGAAATGAGCTCAAAGTTTGAAGTTGATAGTGGAAATTTAACCAGAAAACTTAAAGAAATTGAGAATGAAGGGATCTTTATAAGCCGACAAAGAGGCCTGCAAAGATTTTACAAGCTAAATCATAACTATCCACTTTTAGAACATTATAAAAAAATAATCTTATCAACTATCGGCATTGAATATCTCCTGAAAGAAATTTTAAGTAATATACATGGTATAGGTTCTGCTTTTATTTATGGTTCCTATGCGAAAGATAGTATGAATGCTGGTAGTGATATTGACATATTTATTGTTGGAGATCACGACACCATCCATCTACAAAAAGAACTTTCGAAGATCCAAAAAAATACAGACCGTGAGATAAATTTGTTTAGTATCACTAAAGATGAATTTGAGAAAAGAAAAAATGACGATACTTTTGTTAAGACTGTAATGAAAGGCAAAAAAATTGGATTAGTATGAAAAAATTTGATGATAATTTTTTTGAAAAAGTATCTTTCAGTCAAGACGATTTTAATTCTCTATTTGAAGCAGCTTTGCGTGATCTTAAGATCGCAAAGGAAGTTAACTTTCAAGAGGTACGTTTTACTTACAGTTACCAAGCATTACTCAAATTAGGCATTGCAGTGATTGCAAAAGTGGGAGGAGTTAGGATCAAAAGCACATTAGGCCATCATATTAAAGTGATCGAAAAACTAGCTGAAATTCTAGAAAATGAAGACATTTTACTCATCGGCAATAAAATGAGACTAATGCGAAATGCTGAGCTGTATTCAGGCGGTAAAAGCTTTAGCAAAAAAGAAGCAGAAGAATATTATAAGTTCGTCGCAAGCATTTTTGAAACAGCAAACTCTAATTTGGATTTAGAATATTTGCTGTAATAAATATAGGCCTATCAGAATATGTCGGGACTAAGTACTCTTATGTGGTGAAGTATTATAGTTATGACAAAAAGTAATTTCCGAATATTAAAAAGTTAGTTTTGTGATTTTTGTCATAACTATATGATTTTATAACGCTTGCGGGGGATAGAAAGCCCCAAAAAGTAATTCCTAACGGAAATTACTTTTTGGACTGACTATATCTTCTACTACTTGAGTACTGAAAATATAGTCATGTAAAGCCATTCGGTCTCTTGTAAAAAAAATCATAATGAATCCGATGAAGAATGGTATTGCCGAGATCATTATTCCAAAAGTGTTTCTGAGTCCGCTTTTAATAAAACTAGGATTACCCCCTGATTTGCGATCTATAATTTTTAATTTAAGCGCTTTCTTACCAATACTAGATCCCTCTTGGGAATGGTAATATCCGAAATATGCGAAAACTACAGCATACGTGCAAAATTGAGTTAACTGAATAATCTGAAAGTGACTGTAATTATCTGGTAGTAATAAGTTCAGAAGATAACGAAAGATAAGCGCAACAATAAAAATAATTATACAATCAAGAGACCCAGCAAGATATCTTTTTAGAAAACTAGCTGGAATTTCGTTAGACATAAGTATAGTTAATTTATTAGAGAATTGTCTTATCTTTAATCCGTTTTTTAGCTAAATAAATAGCTGTTTCTTCAGGAAATTGTGACTGCTTTTCCGCGTCATTAAGAATCTTAATTAGAGTATTTGGAATTTGCATAATTTTATTATGAACCCAGTCACGACTCCAGCCACCCTGATTTAGTTCAGCTCCAACAGAGATAACTCCTCCGGCATTAACAACAAAATCTGGGCAATAAAGAATTCCGCGATCAGTTATTTCTGACCACATGGAAGAATCACTGATTTGATTATTCGCTGCACCTAAAATTACTTTACAAGTCAGGCTCTTAATAGTTTTTTTATTAATTGTCTGGCCAATGGCACAAGGTGCAAAAACATCACACTCAACTTTATGAATATCATTTAGGGCAACAAGCTTGGCGCCTAATTCATTTTTAGCGCGATCAAGATTTACTTGGTTAACATCGGTCACAATTAACTTAGCACCATGTTGTTGCAAATGTTCTGCTAAGCCGTAACCAACTTTTCCGATTCCCTCAATAGCGACTGTAATTTCAGAAACTTTTTTATTTAGTTTTTGCTCGACTACTGTTTTTAAACTTTCAAAAACACCTTTGGCAGTCCACGGAGAAGGATCACCACTACCACCTGCTTCTTCAGCAAAACCAACACAATAATTACTAACTTGTTTAATAGTTTGAATATCAGAAACTTTAGTTCCCATATCTTCGGCAGTGTAATAGGTCCCACCAAGAGTATTTAAATATTTACCAAACTGCGTAAATAACTCATCTCGCCCTTCATCTAAATGCGAGTCGGCGATAATACAGGCTTTCCCACCACCTAGATTAAGTCCAGCAATGGAGTTTTTATAAGACATCCCCTCAGACAAACGAGTTACATCTTCTAGAGCTTCCTCCTCGCTACTGTAATTCTTAATTCTACATCCTCCTAAGCTTGGCCCTAAAGCAGTGCTGTGCACGGCAACGATAGCTTTTAACTTAGTTACAGGACAATAAAAAAATATGACCGACTCATGCTCCCTAGCTTGAGCTCTAGAAAAGACACCACTGTAATTTAACATATGATTTATTGTTTATTGCGTTACATCAGGAGTAATTACGCGTACTTCTTGAGTATACTTTACATTATCGTTAGGCTCTTTGATGTCAGCAGATGGCAGTGGCAGTTTTTGGCAAGCAGAGAAAGTTAGAGCCACAAATAAGGATAAATAGAGTAGGTTTTTCATAAAATAGTCATTAAAGGATTTGATGCAGTTTTATACCACTGCTTAAAGTTGGGTGCAATTGTGGGTGTGAGGGAAGCGTTTAGGAGAAAAACAATTTACTAGAAGATATTGGGAATTTGGAAGATATTGGAGGGCTTCGACGTGACATTCTCCCCTTTTGGGAAGCAAAAGGACGATGCATTTATTAACCATTATGCCGAGCTTCCCAAAAGGGGAGAATGGTTGCGGAGGCAGGATTTGAACCTGCGGCCTCCGGGTTATGAGCCCGACGAGCTACCAGACTGCTCTACCCCGCGCAAATATTGTAGATCATTACAGAAATTATATCAAGTGGTGCGGAAATTAGGTAAGAATGATTGTAGTATAACTCTCCGTCGTCGCCAGAAATTATTATAAACTTCAAAGACTTTATAGGGCTTTGACGTGATAAATCCATCGTCGCCAGAAATTATTATAAACTCGGAAGATTTTATAGGGTTTTGACGCGATAAAGACGTCAGCGGAGAAGTTATTAGAAGATTTTCTGAAGCTTTAGCCTGAACAAATTGAAGAACAAACGTTTCACTGTTAAAGTGACTTAAATTTATGAAGATAACTAATTAGTGCCAGACTTAAACTTTGAACAAAAATGGACCAATACTCCAAATAGACTAATTATCTTACGTTCTACTGACCGCGAAGTGCAACTCTTAGCACTTACCGTCTCGGCCTTATTCCACATCATTTTATTTTTTCTAGTCTACCTCAATTTTACAGGCTTATTCTCTAAAGATAATCTTCCTAAGATTCAAAAAGTTTTAGCTGTGGAACTTTCCCCAGAGCTATTTAATAATAAGAAACAAATTGTTAGCGAATCAGAAAAGGTCAATAAAGTAATGCCTAAGCAAGAATTTAAAGAAGCTGAGCAAAACAATTCCATTCTAGAAGAAAGTATTAAACGTGGAGATGGTGGGAAACCAATTCCAAAACAAACACTGGCTAAACCGAGTTCTAAAACCGAAATGATTAAGAAAACGTCCGTAACAAAAAAAACGGAAACTCCTCTACCAGTAAAAGAAAAAACTTCCCAAGAAACACCTGGCAAAAAAATTACTCCCGAGATAAAATTTGAAAAACAAATTGAGCCAAGGGAAAAAGCTCTGGATCTTCAAACTAAAACTCAAAATAATTTAAATTCCGCTTTAGCTGGAAGTCTTTTTGCAGGACAAGGTGGTAGTCCCGATTTACTACCAAATATTCGTGAAGGTGAAATTACTTTATTAAATACAAAAGCTTCTAAATATGCTGTTTTTGTTAGGCGAGTTGCCATTCAAGTTTTTAATGAACTAAAAAATCGTGCCTGGAAACAGTTAAACTATCAAGAGGTTCAGAAAATTACAGGAAATGCCACAGTCATTGCAAAACTAGATCCTGAGGGAAATCTGGTAAGTACAAAACTTGTCACTAATTCTGGTTCGGAAATTTTTAATAGTTTAATTCACACCGCTGTGAAAGATAAGGCGCGCGACCCCCATCCCCCTGAATCAGCTCTAGTTGATGGACAGTTTCATTTTATCTTTCAAACTAAGATGACCTCATCTATGGCGGCATCCCGCTCCGGTGGTTTTTCGGAGCGGAGATGGTTAGTATTGAGTGTCGGCTTAGATTAGGTAAATCTTTTTCTACACAAAATTCCTAATATTAATCTTTTATCTTACTTCTTCAAAGCAGGAGCTAATGCATCTCGGCGTGTATTTCGATCTTCTCCCGTAGCCATTTCTACTACCTCTCTAGCTCCGGCTGCTGTGACAGTACTAACTAATCCAGCACCAAATTTCTTTTTATCAGTCCCATCAAGAAGTGCATTACCAGCAACAGATGCCATTGCATAAGTTTCAGCCATTTTAACATTCCCAACTGCCTTATCAAAATTAACACCATATCCAGAGGATCCTGCTTGATAGCTTTGATTTGCATGTGCTACTGCTGGAGAGAGAGCTGATACCTGCCCCCCTAACTCTGTTAAAAATCCATTACTTGGATAAGAAAAAGCTTGTGAATATCCATTACCTAACATCCCACCAGCTCCGATTGATTCCAAATCCTTCGGTTTATCCTTCGGATCAAATGCTCCAGCAACGACACCTCTAGCAGCCATCATCCCAGACATATGTTTGCTGAATTTCGCCCCTTCACTATAAGCAGATTGACGTGCTCCAAAATTAGCTTCCTGTGTTAAACGTGCCGCCGATTCCGTTGATGCTCTGGCCTGATTTCCAAGTTGAAATTGCGCCATTGACGCTGCAACATTCGCACTTCTAGCTTGCTGCTTCGCATCTAGTGCTTGATTCGTAAGCGCTAAATTTTGCCCTGCTTTTTGTTCCGCTAATTGTGCGTCAGAAATACCTGATAAATGAGTACCATATTCCGAGGCATATCGGTCGCCAGGCCCTAAAATAGTCTTGGCTGCTGACTGAACTTTATTTGCAACATGTGGCACTGCACCCTTTCCTTGTGTTGGAGCGCCACTCGGTGTGGCATTTGGATTTGCAGAAGAAGCACCTGGAGGCAATGGTGAAGATGAGGAAGTCCCAGTATTCTGATTTCTAGCCCATCTTTCCATTTCACTTTCACCAGCACCACCCACACGACCTAAGGCCGACATATGCGCTTTATGTTCAGCATTTACTGCTCCCCATGTACCCATTTTCTGACCTATTCGTGCCTCAGCAATTTGTGACATATCAGAGCGACTTTGTGATCCTTGCTCCATAAAACTTGAACGTGCCTGAGCCGCGCCACTCTGCATTTCCAAGCCCATAGCTTGATTCTTAGATTGTAATGCTCTCAACGCAAATCCTTGTTGAGTCGCACCTTTAGCAGCCCACTGTTGCTCCGCGGCCATGTTGTTCATAGTTCCATGGCGAGTTTCTTCTGCTACTGCACCAGAACGAGCAGCGGATCCACCTTCGGAAGATACTCCACCAATACCTTCTTTCACCATGTTGGACATTCCCGACTTAGCACCAAGTAATAATTGGCCAGTAACTGCAGGAACAGCGAAGTAAAGCGCCGACATTAAATAAATGTAATATGCATTTACTAAATCATGATTAAGAGCACGAGAAAGAATTAATCCTCGATCAAATAAATCAAGGGCATAACCTTCGGTTAACTTAACACCTTGCAGGATAGAACTGGCTTTTCCATCCGGACCAAATACAAAGTTTACGGCATTAGTACTATTCTGATCATTAGGGAAATCTAATTTTAAAATATGGTAATTGAGCGAGGCTACGTTGTTGGAGTTACCAAGATTAGCCCAAATAGATTTTTCAATATTTTGAATTACAGCAAAACCCGCGTCCCAGCTCTTAGCCCATACATAAAAACTAGACCAAGTAATCATCCACTTCCACCAACCCGGAACAAGGATCATTACACAGGCCAGTGGATAGCCAATAGACAGAAGATACAAAATCATCCCTTGAACGTGTGGTAACATTTTAGCCCAAGTGTAGACCTCCGCAAATTTATTTTTAGAATTCGTAGTTCGCGAAAATTCTTCGGCATAATTTGCACTACGAGCTGATGGTAATAAATTTTGCTCGGCAATCTGAGGGGCTAGGGCAAACTCATTTCGGATCATGTAGGCCATAATCATATGAAACATGAATTGTTGCCTTTGATCGGGAGTGGCAATCGGCTCTTCTTCTCCATCAGCCTTTAAAAACTCCCAGTCATAAGTAAAAACGAAATCCATCACATCAGTGCCAATAACTTCATTTTTTACAGTGTCCGCAGCGACAGGTAGTTCCAAGGAGGAACGTAAATTAATATAATGGAGTGCAGACTCCCAACGAATCCCTGTCATCAACATCCATAGCCAGTCATCACAAGTAACTGTTGAAGCTTGGTATTGTAATTCTGCATCAGCACCTGCACTCATTGTATCCTTAAGTGCGAATTCTTGAAATCCTGGGTTAGCGTTATCAGCAGTCTTCTTATTAAGTAATTGCTTATAGGCATAGGGTGTTGGAAGGCGAATCTTATTTAGTTCACATAATAATTTATCCTTATCATTTCCAGAACTACAATCAGTTGATATTGAAGTTCCAGCATTTGTCACAGTATCAGGAGTAAGAGTGAATAGTGTTTTTGGTAAGTTTAAGCCATTAGAAGTGGAAGCCTTAATAAAGGCACCCTTGTTTAAGAACTCACTCATCTTATCACCACATTCACTGGCCATGTACTGCACTAGTAATTCCCGCAGATCGTTATTTGAAATTTTAGCACCTGTAATGTTTTCCATCAGCTCCCATTTCTCGGTGCTTAGTAACGGCCAGTTAGTAGTTTGGTCTGGCATACTCCCATCACCATGTCGGTCTTCCAATAATTCACCTCTAACTCCCATTAAACCTACAATGTTTTGAATTACTTCACTGGAAACTTCATCAAGTTTTGTAAAAAACCAAGGCACATAAATTCCATGCATTGATCCAACTTCTTGATAGGCTGGTCCAATCAAACTACCAGCAGTTGAGGTAATAATTGGGTTATTTAATCCGGTATAGGCTAGTTCCCAAACAACTCTTTGATCTTGTCTTTCTCCTCCGATCTCCCAGGCCACACCATGACGCTCTACGATGTTGAAAAGTAAAAAATACATAATCCCTGGTCCCGCTGCGAACCAAGCATACATTTTAGGTGGTTGACCAAGAGCCATCATGATCACAGCAGTAAAAAAACTGAGCATGAAAATAAAAGCACCAATAGTTTTTAGGTAAGCACCTGAACCACCAAGCGGTGTATCTTCCAGACCACCTAACTGATCAAGACCACCAAATGTTTGAAGTAATGCGCCCAAAGTCCAATAGCCCATGGTTGCATAGGATGCTGTGATCGGGTTAGTCGCGGAAGAACAATATTCACCAGAGGAAAGATGCCCACTGGCATCTGGCGTACAGCGGGTAGTAATAACTGGTGCCGCAGAGACCGAACTCGCAACTAGTATAATTGCCAGAAATAAACAAAAACCTGTTAAAATCCTTTTAGTCATTCTTACCTATTACTTTTTATACCCTGGTTGCTTATAGTTTTTCACTCTATTTTCAACTGCTTGGTTTAAATCAAAAATACCTTTGGCAATTTGCATCTGAGTAGCTTGAATATCCTCTAATTTACCGCCGGAACTTTCATTTAGGCCAGTTAATAAAACTTCATAACTTTTGCGCTGTTCCTCATTCATTGTGGAAATCGCTGTTTTTACTAAATTAGCATAATTATACATCAAGCTTAATGACTGGTGGTAGGCAATATTAGTCACATAAACAAAATAATAGTTAGAATAATCAAAACTATCTCGCTGTTCCTCAGATAAACTGCCCTCCTCTTTACCATAGAGCTCCCACTTTTCATCGAACTTGTTAGCAGTTCCAAAATCGTCGCACTTAAGTTCATTGGTAAATGTGCGATAGAGCTTTAAAAAAGCTTGAGCATTGTATTCTGTAAATTTAATTTCAGGAATGGAAAGACTGTTATATTTCTTAGCTAGTCCCTCTAATTCTTCAAGGTAAGTATCGCTAGAGAGCTTCATTTCCTCAGGTTTTTTGTTTGGTACGCCATCGCAGATTTTTTTTAAGACCTCCATCAAACCCGTCCATTTTTCAGTGGCAATCTCACAAGTTAATGTTGTAATCGGAAGCTGATTTGGAGCATTGCAGTGACCAACGCTTGACTCTGTAGGAGCAATTTTAGCTGGTGTCCAGCCTACTGTTGTTTCAGTATCAACCCGCGTAATAGTTACATCACCAAAATATTTTTTATACTCATCGCGATACTCATCTAATTTAGCTTTTGAAAGCTGAGTAACTAAATTATTCGAGCAAAAAGTAGAATCCACCAAAGATATTGTTTTTTTATTGGCAAAATCACAATCTGCCGCAAGAACAATATTACTAATCAGTAAAAGTGGAACCAAAACTAAAAATTTATTTAAAACCTTTTCCATCATATTTTTTTAATTTCCAACAAACAGTGTATTAATACCGGCACCATCAGCATCTTTGCGACGATTTGGTGTTTCAATCTGCTCAGATTCTGCTGCAGGTTCTTTAGCTAAACAAACATCAACTAATAATCCGACATCATGTGATTTGTTCGCTGTTGCTTTTTTAGTGATACAAGCACTAAGTTCAGACAACAACTGCATTGATGTCACAGAACCAGAATCCCTAGCTGCGGCAGTTACTAAGTCATAGGTCTTTAGAGATCGATCCAGCTGTTGATTACTAAACTCGTTAGCAGACTGTAGGCCAGCAAGCACTGCTGGTTCAGTCATCGCGACTCCTGTCATGTAAAGAGTTACCTTACCTTTTAGTCCTAAATTAAGAGTATCAACACTTACCTGATGACTCATGGAATCTACATATCCTTGATACGGTGCTACTCGTAATGTTGTCGTGTCGCTCGCTTCCCGAGGAGTGCTCGCAGCCCCTTCTGTTGGAACACGTGGTACATAAGGAGCAGGAAGATTTCCATCTCCGGGAGCATTGGATGCTGGTCCAAGAGTAGTAATTTGATTTTTATACATCACAGGTAAGTTTTCTGCCAAAACTATGCTCTGACTAAAAAGCATTACTCCCGAAATCAAAACTAGAAATACTTTCTTCATTTACCTCTCACTATTTTAAACATTTCATCTAAGTAGTCAGCACTGACAACATCATTGATTTGATAAAATTTTCCAGACTGTGCATCCACAATCATAATTGTAGGAGCATGGGTAATATTTAACTTTGTAGCCAAGTCTTTAGATGCCAAAGTAGTAAATTTAGCTCCAGTTCTCTTTTGAAAGTTAAGCAAATCACCTTGGCTTTGATCATCTAGGGCAAATCCTAGGAAATTAAGCTGATCTTGGTCGTCTAATTTGGAATAGACTGTTTGCAACTCTTTACCCTGATTAATTGATTTTTGATCGGTAGACTTAAAGAAGAAATAAACATCTACTTGACCAGTAGGAAGGTATGGAACCTTGCCAGTTAGTTCGGAACGAGCCTGAGTACGTTCTGCTTCCGCAATATCACGTTTCTCTTCAATTGATCCCGCGAATAAGTCATTATCTTTTCGCTTTGCTTTTAAAAGTAATTCTTGGGCATCAACAGCCAACCTGCCATGTTGATCTTCTATCTTAGGCTCATCATTAATAAACTGCATTAAATCAGGATTATTTTGAAGTTCAGACTTAACCCAACTTTCGTCCGACATCGTCCCCTTCTTGTACATAGCGATACCTTGAATCGAAGCCGCATCCTGATTGATTCTCTCTAACTCCCCTAAGTAATCTTGGTATTGCACTGCATATTCAAGTGCTAGCTTCTTATCACCAACTTTTAGGGCTTCGATCATCGCCTGAAATGGCTTTGGAGCATCCTTAATTGCTTTCACTTCATGAGCAACTTTTGGACTTCCATACTCAGCAATTATTTTATCCTGTGGGGTTTCTGGCAATTTGGAATTATGACCCTCGTTACTTGCTTCTAGCAGTAATTTATCTTCTTCCGCGTAATAAGATTTCTCAATTTTTAGGTCTTTACCAAAGATATTCCTAACCTCGCGTTCTTGGCCGGGGAAAAAAGATTGCTCTTCCGCAAGGCAGATAAGGCTAGTTACTGCTACCTGTGTAACAATTACTATTAGTGCTAAATATTTAAATTTATTAAACATTTTCGAAAGAACCTATACCCTAAAAACTGCTTTATTATATTACATATCGGACTAAAGCATTGAAATGCTTCAGGCTTTAATCATTAAATATTGAAAAATTTGGCAATTTATTCTTCTAAAATTTTACTATAACTATCAAAGATCTGCTTGTATTGATCCACAATGGCATTTTCAGATAATGGATTATTATCATTCCCATTTGAACGGCTGCTACGAGTCGATTGTAATTTTTTGGGCTCTCTTTTAGGCAAATCCTTGGCTAGATCTAAGTCTACTAAAGGACTTTTCCACTCATTAGTTTCGGCACAGCTTTCAATAACCAAATCGTCAACATTCTTTAAGGGCGAAATGTACTTATTCCCACCATTTCCACAGTACACTGAAGATGCAACCTGCACACAGTCCTCACCCTCCTTGGTCGTATAAACACCATTTTTACAGTTCCAAACCTGAGCCTCGGCAAAACCAGAAATAATTAGTAATATCAATATATTAAGTCTGAGCATGTAACTAGTATCGACCGATTAAAATAAATTAGTTAGAAATTTTCAGGTAAATTGAAATTAAATTATTAATTCAACGATAAATGGTGAGTATCTCACGAATTAGCATTCTAATTAATTGGACATATATATGTTTTATAAATATGCTAATACATATGAAAAGAACATCCTTAATGTTGGACGAAAATTTACTAGAAGAATTAAGAACCCTTGCGCAACAGGCTCAACGAACTTTGAAAGACCAAATCCAACTTACCTTAAGAGAAGGTCTCCGTAATATGCCAAAGGAAAATAAGAAAAATTTTGAATTAAAATTACCAACGACTAAAGGCAACCTAATTCCAGGAATTGATATTA
The DNA here is from genome assembly GCA_041740355.1 of Bdellovibrionota bacterium. Lineage (GTDB taxonomy): Bacteria > Bdellovibrionota_C > UBA2361 > UBA2361 > CALJRW01 > JANNBC01. The sequence goes on along the minus strand of JBGSMD010000006.1, from coordinate 51,588 downwards.
GTAATCGAGATCAACTATTCAGCATTTTTGACGAAAAATTGAAATGATTGCAGTGGATACAAATATTTTAATTTACGCTGTTCGCGAAGAATTTTCCCAACATAAAGTTGCTAATAAAATAATTATTGATTTAGCTGAAGGAAATAATCTTTGGGCAATCACCTGGAGTTCTATTTATGAATTTAGTCGCGTACTAACTCATCACAAGCTGATCAGTCCACCTGCTAGCTCTAGCGAAGTCGCTTTGATAATTAAAAACATACTCGATTCTCCAAGCCTTAGAATTCTGACACACGGCAATAATCATCTGCCAATCGTGTTGGAAGAACTCAGCAGCACTTTTGCTAAAGGAAATTTTCTCTTTGATTTACAAATCGCATCAATCCTTAAAGAGCATGGAGTAAAAGAAATCATCACGGCAGATAGCGATTTCTTAAAATTTAAATGGTTAAAAGTTACCAATCCATTTAATTAAAATCTTGTAATTAAGCTGAGCAACTACAAACCAAATTTCTATCCCCATAAGCAGCATCAATTCTAGCAACAGTTGGCCAGAATTTATAATTCTTCACAAAGTTTGTTGGATAAGCAGCAAGCTCTCTGGAATAAGAATGATTCCAAACATTTCCACAAACCTCAATTGCTATGTGTGGGGCTGATTTTAAAGGATTATCAGCACGATCAAGTTCTCCTGATTTAATATCAGCAATTTCTTTAGAAATACCAATCATTGCTTCACAAAAACGATTTAACTCTGCTAGGCCTTCAGATTCTGTTGGTTCGACCATGATCGTACCCGGCACTGGCCAAGATACAGTTGGCGCATGAAAACCATAATCCATTAAGCGTTTGGCAATGTCTTCTACTTCCACACCAACATCCTTAAAGGATCGACAATCTAAAATACACTCATGTGCTACAAGTTTATTTTTTCCACGATAAAGTACTGGATAAAACTCTCCAAGTTTATTGGCTAAATAATTAGCACTTAAAATTGCAACTTGCGAAGCTTTCACTAAACCTTCGGCTCCCATCATTGCAATGTAAGCTAAAGAGATTGATAGAATGGAAGCACTGCCATAAGGCGCAGCTGATACTGGGCCGAAACCATCATTACTAAATGCAAGTGGATGAGACGGTAAATAATTTCGCAAATGTTCTTTAGCGGCAATTGGTCCAACTCCCGGTCCACCACCACCATGTGGAATACAAAAAGTTTTATGTAAATTGATGTGCATCACATCAGCTCCAATCTCTGCTGGGTAAGAAAGTCCAACTAGGGCATTAAAGTTCGCCCCATCCAAATAAACTTGCCCACCATTTTTATGAATCAAGTCACAAATAATTTTAATGTCTTCCTCGAACACGCCATGAGTTGAAGGATAAGTAACCATCAGCGCAGCTAAATTTGCTTGGTGTAATTTTGCTTTGGCTTCGAGGTCTGCTAAATCAACATTCCCATCCTGATCACACTCGATGACGATGACTTTTAACCCAGCAATCACAGCACTCGCTGGATTTGTTCCATGCGCCGATTTTGGAATTAAACAAATATCACGATGTGACTCCCCTCTAGAGTTTAAGTAAGCTTTAATTGCAATAAGTCCAGCAAACTCGCCTTGTGATCCAGCATTTGGTTGTAAAGAAACACAATCAAATCCCGTAATTTCTTCTAAAGACTTCTCCAAAGTATTAATTAATTCTAAGTATCCAACTGTTTGTGACTCAGGAGCAAAGGGATGAATCTTAGAAAATTCCGGCATAGTTACCGGCAACATTTCGGTCGTTGCATTTAACTTCATCGTACAAGATCCCAGTGGAATCATTGCAGTCGCTAGGGATAAATCTTTAGTCTCTAGTCTTTTAGCGTAACGAAGGAACTCAGTCTCCGTATGGTAAGTGTTAAATACTGATTCCTTTAAATATTCGCTTTTGCGAGAAAGTTCTAAATTAACTTTTTCTAAAGCAAAGATTCTCTCAATCTCATCTAAGGTAATTTCTTTTTTTGTTATTACTTTAATTATCTGTTGCAAATCACTAGCTGAAGTTGTTTCATCAATTGCAATTACAATCGAACCTGACTTCCAAACTCCTAAATTAATATTTACAGCATTTGCCCGGGCAATAACTTCCGCATTAGCTTCAATTTCTAGCGTATCAAAAAATTCTTTTTGCTTAATAGCAATTCCATTATCAGCTAAAACTTTGGCCAGAGTTTTTGTTAAGCGATGAACTCGTGTAGCAATGGCTTTAAGTCCCGCTGGCCCATGATAAGTGGCGTACATCACTGCCATGATAGCAAGTAGTACTTGCGCCGTACAAATATTACTGGTCGCCTTGTCCCGTCTGATATGTTGTTCACGAGTCTGCAAAGATAATCTTAAAGCAGGATTTCCTAAGCGATCTTTAGAAACACCGATTAATCTTCCCGGAATTAGTCTTTGAAATTCAGTTTTGCACGCCATGAACCCGGCATGTGGCCCACCAAATCCCATCGGCACTCCAAAGCGTTGTGCTGAGCCAACAGCGATGTCCGCTCCCATACTTCCAGGAGATTCCAATAAACAAAGTGCTAGTAAATCCGTTCCAACAGTAACATAACAACCAGCATTCTTAGCTGTCGCAATGAATTTACGATAATCAATTACCCCACCATGACTTGCAGGGTACTGAATGTAACATCCAAAAACTTCTTTAAACTCAGTGAATTTCTGATAATCCCCAACAACTAATTCCAAGCCAAGACTTGTAGCTCTAGTTTGGATAACAGCTAGCGTCTGTGGAAAAACATTTTGATCAACAAAATATTTACGAATATTTGGATTGTTTTTCCCGTAAAGATTAAACGACATATACATCGCTTCTGCCGCAGCTGTGCCTTCATCTAGCAGTGATGCGTTGGAAATCTCCAAGCCTGTCAGGCTCATGATCATTGTTTGAAAATTAAGCAGTGCTTCCAAACGACCCTGAGAGATTTCTGGCTGGTAAGGAGTGTACTGCGTATACCAACTTGGGTTCTCTAAAATATTTCTTTGAATTACTGCTGGAACTACTGTGTCGTAATATCCACAACCAATGTAATTTTTAGCAATAATATTTTTCTTAGCTAAGGACTGGAAATATGCCAAACACTCTGCTTCCGACATTGGCTCTTGAAATGTACTTAGTCGTAATGAATTAGAAACTTGGATCTGCTGAGGAATAACTTTGGAAATAAAATCTGTTAGTGTTTTAAAACCAAGCTCGTTTAAAAGCTCGGAAATCTCCGAATCACTTAAGCCCAAATGACGACTAGCAAAAACATCAGTCGACTTAGTTGTTAGCTTACTCTCATTTCCCATAGTTTATACTTATGACAAAAAATAAATTATTACTTAGGCGTGTACCAATTTAGAATATTCTTCTGCTGACATTAAATTTCCTATCTCTACTTCGGAAATATTCTCTAAACAAAAAATCCAGGCAGCATTATGTGGATCTGAATTTAGTAAATTTGGCTGGTCATTTAATTCCAAATTAACGCTAGCCACTTTGCCGTTAATTGGGGCATAGACATCGGAGGCAGCTTTAGTTGATTCTACTACACAGGCAGGATTTCCTGCTTGCAGTTCTTTTCCAATCGCTGGTAATTCAACATAAACAACTTCCCCCAACTCTGATTGAGCAAAATCGGTAATCCCAATTTTTGCTATGCCGTTCTCTAATAAGACCCACTCATGATCTTTTGTATATTTATAATTTGCTGGATAATTCATTTTCTTTTCTATTCTAAAATTAATTCAACACACTCTAAATTTAAGGCATGCGCCACTTCTAAATTACAAACTTGCCCACCATAAGTATTTACTGCTTTTAACAGTTCAGGTGTGCTTTTTAATGCTTCCTTAAAACCTAAGTCAGCCATCTTCTGAATGTAAGGAAGTGTTACTTTAGTTAGAGCTTTTGTTGAAGTACGAGCAACTTGTGACGGCATATTTGGAACTCCGTAATGAATCACTCCTGCTTCCACATAAGTTGGATTTTCTAAACTAGTTGTCCGAATTGTTTCAGCAGCTCCACCCTGATCAATTGAAATATCAATTAAGACGGAACCTTCCTGCATCATTCCAACTTGTTCTCTAGTTAAGACTCTTGGAGCTTTTGCACCAGGGATTAATACAGCTAGAATCATCACGTCAGTTTCTGGACACAACTTAGAAATATTTTCTGGTGTGGATTGATAAGTTTTTAAACGGTCACCATAACGTCCGGCTAAGTCACTCAGTCTTGCTTCATTAATATCAAGCACATGCACTCTAGCACCCATACCATAAGCGACTTCAACTGCTGCTTGTCCGGCAATACCTGCTCCAATCACAGTTACCTCTCCCGGCGATACGGTATCTGTCCCTCCTAATAATACTCCTCGCCCACCTTTTTGAGTTAAGATTAAATGTGCTCCAAGTTGAACTGCTAATTTTCCAGCAACCTCACTCATTGGCTCAAGCAGTGGTAAGCGCCCATCATCCATTTGTACTAATTCATAACTAATACCTGTCATCCCTGACTTGATTAACTCTTTAGCAACTTCTGGTAAGCCTGCTAAATGCAGATAATCAAAAACAACTAAATCTTTACGAAAATATTGATATTCTTCCGGAGCTGGTTCTTTCACTTTTACTAATAACTCAGCTCGCTTCCAGCACTCTTCCAAGGTATTAACAATTTCACAGCCCACCTCTAAATAATCCTGATTAGTAAAAAACGAACCAAGCCCGGCATCTTTTTCAACTAGCACTGTGTGCCCACTAAGAATCAACTGTCTCGCGCCATATGGCGTTATTGCAACTCGTTTTTCTAAGGTTTTTCTTTCTCTTGGTACGGAAATGATCATTGTAATTTTTTTTTTAATTAGTAAGATTAACTGGGTGGATAACATTGAGGATAAACTCAACAGTTAGCTTGAATTACCAATCCACTTACGCTGGAAGTTTGCTACTTCAAAACTTAATTTTTTGCAGCTTTGGCGTGATAATTATTAGCTGCGACTAATCTTTGAATTAGTCGCAGCTAATAATTAAAAACCTTTAAGTAATAAGTCAACATGAAGTTCAATAAAGATAAAAATAAATTTAAGAAGTTAAGTGGTAATTGGTTATCCAGCATTCTGCAAGCTGAAATACTAGAAGAAGTTCAACAACTTAAGACAAGTAAAGGTCGAGTGCCAGGACTTGGTGTAATTCTAGTTGGTAATAATCCAGCTTCTCTCTCTTATGTGAAACGAAAAAGTTTGGTGGCGGAACAACAATGTGGCTTTATTACCAAAGACTTAAATCTTGCGGACAACTGCACTGAGACAGAACTTTCCGAGGCAATTAAAAAGTTCAACCTTGATCCAGAAATTGATGGGATTCTCTTACAACTTCCACTCCCACGTCACTTATCAGCTAATAAATTTATCGATCAAATTGACCCAAGAAAAGATGCTGATGCCCTGCACCCCCTAAACCAAGGGATAATGTTTCGTGGCGAAGGTTACTTAAAACCTTGTACCCCTCTAGGCTCAATGGCCTTAATTGATTTAGCCTTTTCTAAATTTGAGTCTGATCAAGAAAACGTCAAATTTTCAGACATCCCACAAGTAGATCTAAAAGGAAAAACTGCCGTAATTATTGGTCGTTCCATCTTGGTTGGAAAACCATTACACTCCTTACTGCTCAATCGTGACTGCACGGTAATCCAAGCTCACTCTAAAACAGCCAACATTGCCGAAATCTGCAAACAAGCCGACATCGTGATCGCCGCTGCCGGAGTTCCGCAGCTTGTGAAATCTGACTGGGTTAAAAAAGGTGCGGTAGTAATTGATGTTGGCATTAACCGTAACTCCGAAGGATTTTTAATTGGAGATGTAGACTTTGAAGAAATTGCTTCACACACTTCTGCAATCACACCTGTCCCCGGTGGAGTTGGCCCAATGACAGTTGCCATGTTAATGAAAAACACCTTAGAGATTTACAAAAGAAATTGATAGCTTTTAATAGAAAACATAAATGACCAACCAAAGAACCCCGCTATATAACGAACACTTAAAACTTAAAGCACAAATCGTTCCTTTTGCTGGCTGGGAAATGCCTGTTAGTTATTCGGGAATAATTGCCGAACACAATGCTTGCCGACAATCAGCAGGACTGTTTGATGTCAGCCACATGGGTGAGATTCTAATTACCGGAGACTTTGCTGAGGAAACTCTGCAATATCTTTGCTGTAATGATCTCTCTAAAATTAAAGATGGACAAGCACAGTACTCCGCTTTCTTAAATCAGCAAGGTGGAGTTGTTGATGACTTAATTATCTATCGTTTCAATTCTACTAAGTTCTTACTTTGTGTTAATGCTTCAAATGCTGATAACGATTATCAGTGGATGCTTGATAACAATAAGTTTAAGGCAGATATTTTAAATCTCAGTAACTTCTACGGACAAATTGCGATTCAAGGTCCAAAAGCTGAAGCAATCCTAACCAAGCTCTTTCCAACTGCCTCTGAATTAAAATACTTTCACTTCTTAGAAACTAATTGGCTAGATCGCCCAATATTAATTGCAAGAACTGGTTACACCGGAGAAGATGGCTTTGAAGTATACTTACAAGCTGAACATACTGCTAAACTTTGGACCGAATTACTTAAACTTGGTGGAACAGACATTACCCCTTGTGGCTTAGGTGCTAGAGATACATTAAGGCTAGAAGCAGCGTATCCCTTGCATGGCCATGAGCTAACGCCAGATACTCCTGCTTTGTCCTCAGGACTTGCCTGGATTATCAAGTTTAATAAAGCAAATTTTATCGGCAAAGATGCTTTAGTGAAATACAAAGAAACAAATTATCGAAAACTAACTGGTCTGGAATTATTAGAGCCAGGTATCGCCCGAGAAGGAACTAAAGTTTTTAACAATGCAGACGTGGAGATTGGACATTTAACGAGTGGCACCAAAACTCCCACTCTTAATAAAGCAATTGCCTTAGGAATAATTGAGGATAAAGAGTCTCAGATTGGAAATGAAGTCTTTCTTGATATTCGTGGACGCAAAGTTAAGGCCAAGATTACGAAGCTTCCTTTCTACCAAAGGCCCTCAAACTAGAAAATAAAGCTATCTTTTCAATCCGAGTAAAATTCACTGAACTGAATTTTAGTCGTGAGCATAATTCAGTCGTATGAAGATTACTCGTGCTCTAAAAAGCCCGACACAGCTGACTTTAAAAATAGTAACTTAGTAATTAGGTTCTAAAACAACTCTATTAAAAGCATTTATCCGATCAAATAACCTGAATTCTATAGGATTGAAAAAATCTCTTAATCACCCATTCCGCTATATTTCATGAAATACAACATGTAACATGTCAAATTTCATATAAAACTTTGAGAGAGTAAGTCTGTTAAGAAGCAAGTTATGTCCAAGTACTCATAATAGGCGACAAAAAAGCCCCGAAAGTTACTTTCATAACCTACGGGGCTTTCTAAATTATTACAGTTTGAAAATACTAGGCGACCGGAGCAGCTTCCGCAGTTTCTGTAGTAACATTTTCCTTCTTAGGTTTCTTAGAAGGAGTAGATTCAACTTCAATCTTCTTACGAGCCTTACGAACAACCACTGGGGAATTGATCACAAGGGCAGTTTCTTCATCTTCACGTTTGTAAGAAATATCAAAACCATCTTTCTCAATTTCGAAATATTTTTCGATAACTTGAACTAATTCTTCTTTAAAAGAAGCCATTTCTTCACTGTTTAACCCAGTGCGATCTTGAACCAACACGAAGTGTAATCTGCTCTTGGCTGTTTGATTGCTGCTAGCTGCACTGCCAAATATTTTCTGCCATAAAGTAATCATTTGAAACCCCTTAAATAATTATCCGAACGCTAATCAAAGTTTGAATAGCTAAAAAACAACTCGCTAAACAATGATAAATTTTAGTATTTATCAGGTAGCTGTTAACTCCCTATTCTAAGCCATACCTAGGCGACGTGACAACCTAGTAAATATCGATGGTGCACGATAATCTGACTCGTCCATCTCACCGTGGCCACATAAACGATCCGCAACTTTCATAAAGCCCTTAGCAGATCTAGCTTTAGGATTGTAAACAACTGGTTCTCCAGTATTCGCCGCAATAATCACATTATCATCACGCTCAACTACACCAATTAATTCAATCCCTAGAATCTCTTTTACGTCCGCTACTGATAACATATCCCCACGGCTAACCATGTTGTAATCTAAACGATTAATCAACATTTTGGCCTCAATACCTGCGGCTGCTAGCAGCCCAATAACTCTATCCCCATCACGAATCGAAGAAACTTCTGGAGTAGTAACAATAATTGCTGAATCAGCAGCAGCATAGGCATTCTTAAATCCTTGCTCAATACCAGCTGGAGAATCAATTAAGATAAAATGGAATTCACGCTTGTATTGCTCAATTACATGTCGCACTTCATCTTCAGTAATGACATCTTTATCATCAGTTTGTGACGCTGGAAGCATATAAAGATTCGGAGATTTTTTAGATTTAATAATTGCTTGGCTTGGCTTGCAAACACCTTTAGCAACATCAACGATGTTAAACACAATGCGATTTTCTAATCCTAGAATCACATCAAGATTACGAAGCCCAATGTCAGCATCAACTAACAAAGTTCTCATGCCCTTCATTGCTAAAGCAGCACCAATACTGGCAGTGGATGTTGTTTTACCAGTACCGCCTTTACCTGAAGTAATTACAATTACTTCGGCTAAGCCTTTCTTTTTACCAGTGGAGCCGTTTGAATTATTCATATTATTAACTACCTACATCGACAAATTAATTTTACCTAAGAATTTAACTTTTAGCGGAAGTGCGATTCCACTCAAAATTTATAAATGCCTAGAGAATTACCTACTAAAAAAGAATTGGGATTTTTCTTCGTACTTAAATTAGTACAATATTCAAAAAAATCAAGAAAATTTATCTTGTTTTATCATTTAATAAAAAAATACTACTAAATCAGAAAACAATCCGAATTTTAATGATCAAAAAACCTCAGCAGACAAAACCTTCTTATCAGATTAGCGAATTCGATTTGCAGCATTTCTGGAGTTGTATTGTTCAACAACAATAGCACTTCCATCTACGTACGCAATCTCAACCCCTTTTCCTTTTTTAAGCTCAGTCCCTCGGGAAATCACTGAACCAATTCGAAGTTGGGTTGGTTGTAAATCTAAAGAAAAGATAAACCGTCCCCCACCATTCTCATCATAGGCACCCGCATGAACCACACCACGAAGAATTCCAAGGACAATCACATCTCCACCAGCAACAATCTCTGCCCCGTAATTAACGTCTCCAACAAGCACAATAGAATTTTCTGTTTCAATTTTTTGACCTGAGCGTAAAGTGGCATGAACAATCATCGCGTCAGGATTATCCCAGAACATAGAATTAGCAAAAGGAGAATTCTTAGATTTAGCTTCAGGAAAACTCACATCAAAATCATCTTTAGTAACATCTGTTTCGATTGCTTCGGATAAGTTTTCAATGCCGGCAAAAAGTCCTGTGCGTGGAGTAGAGCTAGTTCTTTCTGGTTGAAACGAGGAAGTCCTAGAGACATGTAATCCAGAATATTCTTCCATTGCATCTTCTTTCGAAGCAAATTCTTTATTCTGAACTTTAATTTGAAATTTAGTTTTTAATAGATCAACCACCTGAGCACATAAATCATCTGCGGGAATTCCTTCACACCACTCCAAGATTACTTCATTGCCAGAAAGAAAAGAGCGACGAGCTTCTAAGTATTCAGTAATGGCGTGAAGTAAAACATTCGATTCTTCAGTCGCTAACAATCTAAGTGTTAAACCATCTCCAGTGCCACGAGCACTTACTAAGCTTGCGCCAGATTTATTACTAGATTCGTTTTGCATAGGGATTTACTTGGTTGATTTAAACCCAGCAGTAATCAATATTTGAAAAAGTGATTACTGCTGGGCGAGCAAAACAATGGCACAGCCATTTTTTGCCGTAGAAAACACTAAACCTACCTTGGGAGATTTTTCTAAAAATAACCCAAGGTAGGTTTAAACTACTTGTAGTATGCTTATAGCAAAATTAGATCTTCCTAGTCAAATGAATTATGTTAAATATTCACAAACTAAATGCTAAGAAAGCTAATTATAGGCTAATATAACTTATTAGTAATAAATTAAAAAGTTTACCAAAAGTATTACTAAAAGTAATAATTATTTTACTTTAGATTTAATAATTGTAGTAAGGAGAAGAAGTAATACTTCCAGAAGATTCTTCGGAATTACTGCCTAGCTTACTAACTTAAAAAACACGACATTCACTTCTATGAAAACCCCAGAACTAAAGTCGATTAAAATTGAAGTTGCAAAATTCTTCTGCTCCGGCTTTTACACCGGAGAGTTCCCATTCGCTCCAGGAACAGTGGGAAGTTTTGCCTATCTGCTTATCTGGTTTTTTGTTCTTTCTTCTAATTATCTTTGGCAAATCTTAGCACTTATAATTGTTACACTTGTCGGATGGCTACTAACTGCTTATCTCCTTCCCCGAATTAATCAGGAAGGTAATAAAAAACACAATGATCCTTCGTGGATTGTAATTGATGAGTGGGCAGGATTAGCTGTAGCTTTCTTAGCGGTGGACCCCACCAATGTCTGGCAAATAATTTTGGCCTTTGCTTTATTTAGATTGTTTGATGCCAGTAAAGTTTGGCCAGTAAGTCTTGCTGAAAAATTCCCCGGGGCTAGGGGAGTAATGATGGATGATTTGGTGGCAGGTGCACTATCTGGCCTATTAATTTTGTCTGCACGAAATTTATTCTAGGCGACGTAAGATTACTTTTTTAAATTAGTCGATTAGTATATGAAGTAATAGTACTATTCTCCCTCAGAAGAGAGCTTCGCAAATACACGTGCCAAAGATGCCATAACTTGTTTATCTAATATATCCTGTGGAATTGGAGGCAGTCCTCCACTCGCTTCGTTCTGTGATTTTTTAGTATCTACATTTACTGACTTATCTCCAGTGGGATCACCAGATTCTACAACGACTGTTTCTGTATCAATAACTGGACTAGCTGGCAAGGTTCCCAAAATTTTGTTTTGCAAAACTGTTAATTTATTTCGATACTCCTCTTTAATCTTCTTCGAAATCTCAGGATTGATGACTTCTTCTGAATCCCTCGGCTCCTTACCCTTTAAGAGTGCCTGAAAGGAAGCTTTTACAGCATCAAAAAACTCTTTTCTCTCTTCTTTTAAGCTAGCTAAGTAATCCGAATCAAGAAAACAGTCATTTAATTTCTTGGAGATTTGGTTCTTAGGTGTAGAATCTTCTAATCCCTTAATAGTATTATCCATCTCCTGAAGACGGTTAAGAATCAAATATGAAAATAATACCACGTATGCTTTTTGATCTTCTTTATCTAGTTTTGTTACTTCAGAAACTATTCCCTTGGATCTTTCCTCATAACTTTTACCTACAAGATTAAAAAACTCTTGTGGATCTGGCATACCGGGAATTTTAGGAATTAAAACCAAGAGATGCTCCAAGCACTTTTGAACTTCCAAAACAGGAAAGGTGTCTGTTGCTGACTTATCAGTCATGTGTTTAACGACTGCAGACATTACATCTTTATACCGCTGGCATAGTAAATCTTCAATAGATTCCTCTCTCGCCGCGTTGTATGTATCAATATGAATAAAAGGGCGCTTCCCATCTCTAGGAAATTTTGTCATATGAAACGTATCCTGCTCAGTTGGAGAATCTAAAGCAGAAACCATTCGAGCTAGACCAGACTCTTGTCGATTCCAAGACTGTGTTGCTAGAATCACATCTGGAATTAGAATCTTGGCTCTTAGTGGCAAAGCATTATCATAGTTTTTATTTCTCAAGTCAGTAGCTGTTTTAAGGTTGGGAACTCCGGCCGCAGAAAAGGATAGTAGGCATCGGATTCCACTCTTAAATTGTCTCCGATAAATTGAATCCGGGAGGCCTGGGATTGAACGCTCATGATGTCTCAGTTGATACTCAAAAATCTGCAATGGGTTATCCATCGCATTTCCTTTCCAAGAATGATTATCAAAACTTGGAGAACCCTTACTGACTTCACGAGAATTATCATACAATAATACTGACTGACCACGACCATAAGCATGAAAAAGCAAAGAATTTAAACAACCTTGTGCAGAAACGGAGTGAGTATTAACAGCAAACTGTAGAATTTTAGCCGGATCTTGATCGCTAAGTTTTTTTTCATTAGATCTCATAATCCAGTCAACTTGATTTAACACAACCATTGTTAAATCTGAGTCTGGTCCTGAAATCTTCTGATCCACCAAATATTTTTCATAAGACATTATCAGCAATGTCGCGGCTAGTCTTTCTGTATCTCCTCGATCAGAGGTCAACCATTTTCCAGTCTCCTGTTTACACTGATTATCAAGAGCCTTTGCTAAAGCCAACATTGCAACTGGCACATGACAACTAACCGCACCTTCAACAGCGGTCCGATTCATATCACCATAATTAATAATATTTCCTAGTAATCCAAGAGATGAGGCTGCGTCGTTTATACTATTCCCAGGCCCTTTAATGCGACTTCTCTTGATCGGCTCCTCAGTTGAAGATTTAGTGGGATCAACCGAAGGTTCAGGATGCTCAGTTACAAAAACTTTCTTAATGCCAACAAGAAGATTGTTCTGCATACGGTAAAACTTACTATCATCTTCAATCGAATGTGTCCCAGGATCATAACTAATCAATTCTTTTAATGTATTCGCGTTTAATAAATAAGCAGGCGCACGACGCTCTTTATTTTCATAAACTAACATTTCAAAACGTCCAATGATCCCTTTGTAAGATTTCTTTAATTGTTCCCAATCAACGACTCCTTTCTCCGGATTAAAGATCGTCTCCGCTATTGACCCATGAACCGTTGCTTGTTCTTTATTTACTAAAATTCTCCACTCAGGACTTCCCGCTTGAAGGTTCTGATGGAATTGGTTATAATCTTTTCTTTCATCTTCAGATAAAGCTCTAAATGTCGGTGCATCGGCCTTAATCTCGGGTCCTGAGTTTGGTAGATTATTATTTGGAGCTTGTACTGCCATATCTATTTATCCCCTGTATATTTCGTCCCGAGCTCAAGAATATCTAGAAAAATTCGTCCATAAGTCACTTTATATGCAGCTAAAAATTCGCTGGAATGTTTTGGTGTTGGAGCTGTTCCAGAAGGATCTGATGGATACTGAATACCTTCCCAAGCGCGTTTGTCGTCAAAATGGAATTTGTCATCTCTGATTCCTAAAACCGCATCTTGGATATCATTACGAATTAAATCTAAGGCCTTACCTAACACTTGATTAATACCATTAAATCTTGGTTCTACCGGAACCTGCTGAACAAAGCTATCAATCCTTGTAATCATCTTGGCACTTAAAGTTTTTGTAAGTAATAGTGCTTGAGTCAGCTTTGTTAATGTAACTTTAAGATTATCATCACTTAAGATGTCAAATGACATTTCATCTGGCTTCAGCCTTGGCTGAACTTTACATAAATTCTCATATAGTTCGACTGAAGTGACAGTACTCCCAGTATTTTCTTTTAAAATGCTAGTCATAAATTCAGAAACTGCCCCGACAACTTCTGAACCAATGCTTTTTTGGCTTAATAAATTATTGAGCTTAGCCACTTGATATTCATCTCTAACCTCAGCCTTAAACTTGTCATCCTCCTTACCCCCATCTTTTTCCTTTTCAATCTTCGCAATAAGTATTTCTTCATCATACAACGCCAAAGCTGCATATAATTTTTTAATATTAGATTTCACAACTGAATTGCTAGTTGGAATCTTCTCCAGCACTTCCTGTAATTCTCCTTTTAACAGATGTGCTGCTACCACCGGATAATCATCCTTTGGAAGATTAAAATTTGCTGCAATTTGGCTCGCGTTAAATCTTAATACAAGGTATGGCATGGATAAGAAATGTAAATTACGCAACTCAGCGTTTGCCTCTGGATTAGCCTCTAAAACTTTAAATTGATGATTGATATCTAATAACAGTGCTGTTGCTAAACCTAATCTATTCTCTTGTGGAACTAACTGATCAATGTTTTTTTGAGTAGCTTCAAATGACTTAAAAATTCTTAAAGTGTAATTTAGAGCATTTGGATCTTGTGAATGTGAAATCGTTGCTGGATCATACTCTAGCACACGGCTAATACGCTCAGCTCTAAAGCCATGTTCTGGTGGTGTGATTGAAGCTCCTGCCCATTTTTGATAGTAACCGACAATCGCATCGCTGCGATCCTTACCCTCTGTTAGAAAAATTTTCGATCTTACTACCTCAGTCATTTTTATTAATTCTTATATTTTTTTTGATTCAAAAAAATTATTAAATGCTATATCAAATAATGAGCGACTTGAACTGTCATCGATAGCCTTCGAAGCCCCAACAATAGGATCTAAAGCGTTGTTCATCTGAGATTTTGTGCGTTTCACACGAGCAGCTACGTCTTGAATTCTCATCTCTTCTAAAGCTTTGGCCAATAAATCAACCTCACAAATATAGTGTTGTCGAACAATGTAATCTGTATCTAGAATTGCGATTGCAACCTTACTAAGATCTGATGTTTCCGCAATGTAAGCACCACGAAAAGAAGAACTAGCAGCTTCAACATAAAAAATCTTCTTACCAATTTCACAGGTAATTAGACTAGAATCTCTTTTGGCCAGATTACGTAAGATTGCGGCATTATTATAATTCGGCAGTTTTACTGGTACCGTCACTTCCCCAGCTGTTAATGACTTTTTAGTAGTCTCCGAAAAACCTGACACTTCGGTATCATATAAAAAGGCTTGATAATTCCAGCGATGCCTAACTCTTTCCGCACCATTCTTTCTCGCATAAGAACCTAAGTAAAGATCCATTGGAGAACCCTCTCCAAATTTGACCATATTTGCTAAACAAGGCTGACGTACCCCTAGTAAATACTTAATTGTTTCAAAATTCATCGACCCCCAAAGACCATGAACATTATCAAAGCGATCTGATCCATCTCTTCCACCAAAGTGATCATTCTTAAACTTTATATCTCGGGGATTATAGTTTTTCATTTTAGACCAATCGCTTCCCGCAGGTCCATTTAAGTCAGCTCCCTGACAGATTAAAGCATAACCTTTGACAGCTGGATCTGCTTTAGAAATTTCTAAATCAGCCATGTTACCAAAGAAACGACCCTTTATAATCTTACAACTAATCAGCGCTGAGGTTATGTCCAATGATTTATCATGATCTAAACCTTCTCGAGTTTTAAGATCAAGTGAGACTGTGCCACAAATTGTCATATTCTTAAATCTAATCCCTTGATACTGCCCGGCTATAGTTGTCTGGGATTGTATCGTAAACCCCTCCAGTTCTGCATAATGCAACATGCCAGCAGACTGCAATAGTTGAACGATTTTATTTAAATCGTTTTCTAACATCTTTCCACTTTTCGAATCTAATTCTTTTGCTAGTTTGCAGACCTCTTTTAATACTGCTTGATTACAAGGAATTTGTTCCGCTCCAGGATAATCCAGTACAGTGCTAATTTTATAACCATTGCTGGCACTCGCTACTTCAAAACGAGCGACTTGAATCGGATCACCATTTAAAGTTAAATATTGTTTATTCTCATTCTGCAAAGTTGTTTGCTTAATGACAGTCGGGAAAGTATTAGTTAAGTTATCAATTACACCTGCTCGATCGTCAGTATCTGTCTTAATACCTTTTCTAAGTATAGGCTCTTTTGCTGCATTTTCTTGCTCTAAAAATGCTACATGATCTTCCCATCGAATATTTGCATTAGGCAACTTATAGTGACTCAATGGATCAAGTTTTGTTATCACCAGAGGATTAAACCCTTTTGCTTCATTAGATTCTGGGGTGCTTTTTGGGGGTGGGGGTGCATTAAGACCTTTAGCTGATTCGACTGGGAAGGCTTCAGGTTCAATATTAATGATCTTTAATGACATGATATTTGACTTAAATTTTTTTAGACCAATTGCACTTTAAGATTTATAACCTATAACAGATAGTTATCACTCAGATTGGTAAAAGATAAAAAGATATTATAAGTTATGTCTATCTTCGGCTTTATGTTGCTTCAATATAAGTGAAATTTGTTATTTACTTTCAAGATGATTCTTACCTTCTGGGCTCTGCCCAAGAACAAACTGGCACAGAATTCAGTGTGACCACATCTAATCAAAAAGAAATTAAGATAAATATCAATAGGTTATACATCCTAGGTGATGCTTCAGACGACAATTTAAATCTTACAGAAACCCAGAAATTAGCCTCCAAAAAATCTTTAGAAATAGACATTCCTAAAATCTGGCTTGCAACCGCTAAGCAGGAAAAATTAAGCGCTGATGAACTTTCCATAATTGCCTTTAACTCCTCAGGAATACTAGAGAATTTAGCTATCTTTGAAGCAATTAATGCCGATAAAATCCATTTTAAGAGAAAGGGGCAAGAATTTCACCGTCGCTCAGAAAAAGAGGTTGCTGACAGGCTTTTGACGCACAAAAAGGATCAAATTAATCAGCAGGAATTACAAGCAACACTAGAGTTCTTAAGAGATAATATCAGCAACTTGCAGGGCCTCCCAGAAATAGCGGAAAGACTGGTCCATAATTTACTAGCCTTTGCTGCCGAAAGCCGAGACATCTTACCTGAAGAAAAAAAGGAAGCTCGAGAATTTCTAAAAGAGTTAATTAAGATTTTAAAGATTACTGATTTAGATCCAATTCCCGCTTCTGCTTATCAGATCCTTTTAAAACTAGGGATTATTAAAAACTACGCTGATTTAATTTTAATTCGGCATCACCAAAGTTTGAGTTTTTCCAAGCAGGTAATGCAAGAATGTAAAAAGCTAGCAGTTGCTTACCCAAAAATCATTCAGGATAAAAACCGCAAAGATTTAACTAAAGTTCCCATGTTCACTATTGATGACGCATCCACAATGGATATGGATGACGCAATTTCTCTGGAACAATCAATTGATGGTTGGCAATTAGGAATTCATATTAGTGATATTTCGGCACTAATTTGTAAGGGCTCAGTTCTTGATAAATTAGCCTTAAAAAGAGCTACGTCCGTCTACTCCACGGGGCAAAATGTAAATATGCTGCCAGCAGAAATTTCTGAAAATTTAGGAAGTTTACTGGCAGGAGAAGTTCGTCCAGCATTAACCATTCACTTGAATTTAGACCGCCACTACAACTTATTATCTTCTAAAATCTTTCCGAGCTTAATCAAAGTTTCCGAAAAACTTTCTTACCAACAAGTGGATCAATTACTAGAAGCGGAAGACCCTAGATTCGTAGAGCTCTATCAAATAACTAATCAATTTGAGACGAAAAGAATTGAATCGGGGGCAATTAAAACTCCTAAAAAAGTGAGTGATACAAAAATTATTAACGGCAAATTAACTTTAGAAATTTTCGATGAGCATGACTTTGCAAGGAACATCATTGCTGAGTTAATGATTATTGCTAACAAGATTTTTGCGGAGTACGCCTCACAAAATTTTATTCCGGCTTTTTTTCGTTGCCAAGAAGCACCGGAGCAAACTCAGAATGCTGCTGGACAACAAAACCCTGAACAATTTAAACCTTCTTACACTAACTTAACAGCGCAACCACACCATGCCTTAGGATTAAAAGCATACTTACAAGCAACTTCTCCAATTCGTCGTTATCAAGATTTGTGTAATCAACGCCAAATTATTAGTCACTTAAAAACTAAGAAAACTGAACTTGATCGCAAAGACTTAGAAAAAATTAAGAAGTTAACTTTCTCCCCACTAAAAGAAGCAGTTACTGCCAGTAAGGAAAGTAAACGATTTTGGTTGTTAAAGTACTTATCAGAAAACTATCCTAAAGGCTCCGAATTCATTGCTACAGTAATTAAAAATGACAAAAAACTTGGTATGGTTGTACTAAAAGATCTTTTAATCACAGGCTTAGTTGCCCTACCTCAAAACATGACTGGGAACACTGAAATCAAAGTGCGTTTACTCGCAGTTAATCCTGAAAAGAATGATTTGAAGTTGGAATTAATCTCTTAAAATTTTATTATTGAATAAGACTTTTTAAGGAAAGAAACGTCTTATGAAATTCCGAATTAATTCCCACTAGGAGTCTAACTTTCCCTTCAAATTTTCTAGATCAATTAAGTCCTGGGGACGTCCAGCTGCTTTTTTTGATTTTTTCAGGTCATTTTTAGAGATAAAATTTATCTTTAAATCTTCAAATT
Source organism: Bdellovibrionota bacterium (assembly GCA_041740355.1). Classification (GTDB taxonomy): domain Bacteria; phylum Bdellovibrionota_C; class UBA2361; order UBA2361; family CALJRW01; genus JANNBC01. The sequence continues at coordinate 33,255 of JBGSMD010000006.1, read as the reverse complement.
TAACTTGATGTTTATTGCTCCAAGCATGCGCAAATGTCGTTCCTTGGACTTTAGTTAAAATATAAATCCTGTTGGGAGCAATCCCAAAAATAAAAATCACACCAGGATGAGCGAACTCATCTAGAGCAAACTGTTCAATTGGTGCTCCAAATTTGCTTAATGCTTGGATTAGTTTTTTTGAATTAATACTGGTCGGTTCGACCCAGATATCTAAGTCTTTAGTGTATCTTGGTTCGGCATAATATGAAACGGCATAGCCTCCAACAATTAAATACTTAACTTTTTCTTGATTTAAATAAGCCAACAGTTCTTTGAAATCGGAGTTCATTCAAATCTTTTCCTTTTAGTTTCCAAGCATCAACTGTTAATTCCCACACTGCCCTTAGCCTAGCCTCATCTGATTGCTTTTGCCAATAGTTAATTGAATCACTTTTAGTGAAATCCTTTGCCTGACCAAAAAAAACTACTTCAACTTTTTTTCTCATCAAAGTCTATTTAATATTTAACCCAACTATTTTGAGGATTCAACTTCCACCGCCACAGCTGCCTCTGAAGAAACCTTAACCGCCAACATCTTCCCTTTATTCTCTTCACACTCAGCGCCAGCTAACATTGTTTCTGAGGCATCAAAATGCATTCGGGTATCTAGTAATTGCATTCCAGAGGAATCGTTCCAATTAATCCAGAGTCCTACTCTTTGATCTTCAAAATAAAGTACTTCCAGTTCTAGGGCGTCACCATTATTAAGAGTTAACTTTTTCTTTTCCTTCATCGGTAAAGTTACCGACTGAGCAGATTCTAAATTGAAAGTTTTAAAATGGATATCTTCAAGTTTCTCTTTGATATGTCCAAGTGAATCAGGAATTGTTAATTTCTTATCCGTTAAGTCGACTCGAGGCTCTTCGCAAGTAATTGTCTCCACCGTTAAAGTTAAATCTTTAGCAAAAGATAAAACAGGAATAAGTAATGCACAAAGTAGTATGGTCGTGATTTTCAGCATAACTATTTATTTTGTTGGACTTTAGCCAAATACCGACTTCTTGGAGCTTTTACCCAAATAATATTGGAAGAACCATTGCGAGCAGGAATCATTCTAATTCGTCCATCGCTTTTTACCCAATCTAACTCAACAGCAGATCGAGCGCTATTATTACTTGCTAATGTAACCGGGAGATTCGTACTAACCACCGGAGCAACATTTGTTGGTGTAGCTGGAGCAGTTGCAATACTAGCAATGTTTTGTGGCGCCGTATTTAAAGGACTAACTTCAAACAGACTAACAAATCCTAACTTAAATACTAAGCCTAAACAAAACGCTGTAGAAGCTGTTGCAAAAGTAGCCGAGATTGGATGTCTTTTCCAAAAACTTTCCAGAAAAGAAACTTTTGGTAAATCTGCGTCGTGAAAAATAGAATTTTTTTCGACTTGTAGTAAGCGGGAATTAAGCACGTTCCACTTGTTGTCAGTAATTAGGGGTTGAAAATCTTTGGAGATCTGTGCTGATAAACTAGATAGTTCGGCTAGGAACTCTTTCGCTACCAGAGACTTAAGTAAGACCTGCTCAACGTACAAATTGGTTAAAAATCCCAATTCACGATCATAGTAGGCACTTAGAATGTTTTGTTGTTTTTCGCTAAGTTTTTTCATAATCTTACATCAAAATAATTATACCAAATTCAAGCCTCATCCACCAGTAGTTAGCTTAACTGGCATCAGTTAAGGCTTTTTGCAGTGCCTTGCGGGCATAAAAAAGACGACTCATTACAGTCCCACTATTTAAACCACAAACACTAGCTATTTCATCATACGAAAAACCTTCAACTTCTCTCATCAGTAAAATACTACGATGTTCCTCGCTCAATTTTGCCAGAGCACTACTTAGTATTCCCATACTTTGCTTTGTCTCTAACTGTTGATCAGGTGGCGCACTCATAGAATTTAAAATTCCTTCTTCATTACTAATTCGATCAAACTCTGGCTCTTCCAGTGATGCTTGCACGCGACGAGCTAGTCGACGCTTAACATCAATCGCCATGTTTCTAGTGATCCGATAAAGCCAAGTATAAAAACTACTTTCACCTTTAAAATTTTTAATACCTAGATATGCTTTAACAAATGATTCCTGAACAACTTCCTCAGCATCCTCATCTGAACGCATTATGCTTAAGGCCAGACTATAAATTCGAGAATAGTAATGCTCATAAAGCGCACGGAAAGCTTGTTTGTCTCCTGCCTGCACATCCGCAATCAATTTTAATTCCTGAACTTTATCCACTTCTAATGTATCTCACCCCAATTAGAACCGATTCCTAAGCCAATTTTTAAAGGTACGGCTAAGCTCAGGGCGGATTCCATCAGATCTTGAATTAACTGACGCGCAGTGTCTGCAAAATCTTCACTAGTCTCGAAAAGTAATTCATCGTGTACTTGGAGGATAATTTTTAAGGGTAATTTATCTGTAATTATAACATGTTGCAGACGGTTCATAGCAATTTTGATGATATCGGCAGCAGTTCCCTGAACTGGTGCATTAAGTGCAGCACGAACTAAAAAACCCTTATCTCGACCTGCTGTATCAATAGAATTAATGTAGCGCTTTCGTCCAAACATTGTCTCCACAAATCCATCAGCATTTAATTTTGCTTCAACTTTTTGAAAGTAATCTTTTACGCCAGAATAGAAAGCGAAGTAGTCGTCGATATATCTTGTTGCTTGCCCCACAGGAATTTCTAATTCTTTAGCTAAACGAAATCCACTCATTCCATAAATGATTCCAAAGTTAATTGTCTTTCCAAGACGGCGCTGATTAGCATCAAGTGGTTTGTCGCCGGAAAGATTAAGAATCTGACGAGCGGTTTGAGTGTGAATATCCTGATCGTTTTTAAATGCTAGAATTAAATTCTTGTCTTGGCTTAGATCGGCTAAAACGCGCAGTTCAATTTGCGAGTAATCCGCCGAAATTAATTTAGTGCCCTTTGGTGCACAAAAAGCTGTGCGAATTTTTCTACCATATTCACTTTGAATGGGGATGTTTTGTAAGTTGGGACTAGAACTTGATAGCCGGCCGGTGGCTGTGATTGTTTGGTTAAAACTAGTGTGTAAGCGATGAGTTTTAGTATTTACATAGCGTGGGAGAGCATCAACATAAGTTGATTTTAATTTATAAAGCTCCCGATAATCTAAAATTGTTTTAGGAAGTGGATGCAAATGGCTTAGCTTTTCCAACGTAGTAACGTCAGTGGAAATTCCTGTTTTAGTTTTCTTAAGTCCAGCGGTTGGTAAACCTAATTTTTCAAAAAATATTGTGGCTAATTGTTTGGTTGAATTTTGATTAAAATCTTCCCCGGCGAGATCTTGAATTTGAATATTAAGTGCTTCTAAATCTTTTTCTAATTGTCCGGACATCTTTAGTAAGAAATCAGTATCTAGTCCGATTCCATTTCGCTCAATGTCAGAGAGGACACTTACTAAGGGCATTTCGATTTCTTCCATTACTCGAGTAAGATCGTTAGCAATAATCTTAGGAGCTAATTGTTCTTTCAGTAACCAAGCATAATGGGCATCTTGCGCCGCGTAGTGAGTTGCTTGCTCAACTTGTACTTCCGAAAAATCTTGTAAGCCAGCAGTAGTTTCTTTGTACTCAGTAACATCAAAACCTAAGTAGTCTTTCGCGAGACGTGTGAGGCCAAAAGAAGAGGCGTCGGAATCCAGCAGATAGGCTGCAACCATTGTATCAAAACTAATCCCAGTGACTCGCACATCATAATTAGCAAGAACTCCCACATCATACTTTAAATTTTGACCAATTTTTTTAATATTATAATTTTCGAGAATTGGCTTTAAGGAACTAATTAAGAGTTCAACTGGAACTTGTTGTTCAGCTGATTCTTTATGGGCAATAGGCAAATAAAAGGATTGGTTGTTGTCCCAACAAAAAGCAGCGCCAACAATCTGAGCGTCGATTGTACTTAGCGAAGTAGTTTCTAAATCAAACGAGAATTCCTTCTGCTCATATATCTGCTTTAGCCAACTTGGAAAATCCTTAGCATAGATGGTTTGATAATCCGCCACAGCTTCTTTTTTTGGAGCATTATTCTTGATAAAATCGGAAACGATTGATTCAAACTCTAATTGTGCGGTCAGTTTTTGTAAAACATCAACATCAATTACTTGGCGCTTAATGTAAGATTTTAAATCTTCCGGGTTTAATTCTTGGATTAGCGGTTGGCTTACTATGTCAGTCAGAACTAGAGGGACATTTAATTCAATCTGCGTCAGTGATTTACTGAGCCGTAGAATTTGCGGATCGTTTTTTATTTGTTCGGCAATCTTTTTAGATCCGCGGATACTAGTGTTTGTTGCCAGAGCGTCCACCTGTTCAATAATATTTTCCACGCCACCATAAGCTTGAATTAAAGCTGTAGCTGTTTTTGGACCTACTCCACTAAGACCGGGAATGTTATCAGAGCTATCTCCAGTCATGGCTAAAAAATCCACCACAAATTCTGGTGCTACTCCAAACTTCTCAATAACTTCCGCTTTTTTGTAATGCTTCCCTTTCATTGGATCGTAAATACTTGTTAAGGGATGAACAAGCTGCATCAAATCCTTGTCTGCGGAAACTACAACTACTTCTTGATTATGTTTTTGAAATAAATTAACAAAAGTTCCAATCAGATCATCGGCTTCAAAGCCGGGCATCTCTAGTGTTCGCAAACCTAGGGCTTTAGAAATTTGTCTAAAGTAAGGCATCTGCGGAACTAAATCTTCTGGGCATTCCGAACGATTAGCTTTATAAAGCGGATAAAGTTGATTGCGAAAAGTTTCTTTTCCCGCATCAAAAATCATCACAACTTGATCGCTCTCCATTTCCCTTAAAAGTTTAAGGAGCATTTTGGTAAAACCATACAGGGCATTGGTGGGTAAACCGTTTTTAGTTTTTAGCGGCTGAAGAACGGCGTAGAAGGCACGGAAGATATAGCCAGAGCCATCGATGAGGTAAATTTTGTCGGACATTATTTTAGAGATACTAGAAAGTAAACGGATCATACCTATGAGGCAAGGTAAAAGTCAAAATTGTTGATAGCTAATATTCTGAATTTACATTTCCGTGCAAAATTTTCACCTCCTAGCACCTGTTAGTAAATATATAGCCGTTCACCTGCAAGGCAAAAGTCTTTTACCAAGATGCTCAATAAATGCAGATCACTTTGTTTCTTGGTCAAAATCTGAACGATTTTGTCCAATGGTGTAAGGCTAGTGTCTCTCCTCCATAGCTAAAGCTATGGAGGACAAGCTACTTCATAAATTGACACCTAAAGGGGATTTGTACTTTCTTTATAATGACTAGCTGAACACTTACGTAAATACTATCATTTAATGATAAAGCTTTGAAATTACTGCGTTTCTGGGTTATTAACTACTTTAGGGGGTTATAGAGTGCCCCTTTCTACCTCAGCTTCTTAAATCGAACTCAGGTTTTTAGTTAATTTCATTTTTTCAATCACACATGCTTATTAGCAATCAATAACATTTTCGTAAACTTAAGAACTGAATGCTTTTGATAGCAGCTGGAGTTATTAGTTAGAATTTTCAAGGATTATTAGGATGCAGAATAGATTTGAACCAAAAAGAGAGCCGCAAAAGTCGGATATTACTAATGATAGCGGCTTACCAAAGAGCGTAACAACGAGAGATAAAGTAATCCTAGCTATTGGACGCGACGAATGGAAACACGAATTGTCTATAAGACCAGAGACAAACGTGGATATGGTTAAAGAATTATCGAGCTTCTTTCAAAGTCTGCAAATTTCAGACTTAGCTCAAATCGAAAAGGTGTATAAAAAGCTTGAAGATTTAAGACCTATTTTAAAAAGAAATGGTGGTACCGATCAAGATAGTGTTGATAATATAGGTTACGACTTACCATATTATATGTGCGCCTTTAATCATACAGTGAGTAAATTTCTTCAAGGAGCTAATGTAGAACAGGTAATAAGATTTGTTGATCTTACTATTAGTTTTGCTGAGAAATTGGATGCCACTGAATTGGGACCTCAGTTGCCAATGAAAGGATCACACAAAACAACAAAAGGCTTAGCATTCACCTTTGCTTTAGAGAAATTATTAAAAAACACTAGACAAATTGCAGAGGTCGCACCAGGTATTGAGGAACGTCTGGATCTGTTTGAAAAACAGCCGCTACCTTCTCAGCTATAAAATCGTCGAGTAACATCTATTAGTCAAAAAATTCAGGATATAATATTAGAAATTGTTGCTGAGATAGAACTATTTTTGAAGAAGGACTAAAGTCCTTCTTCAAAGTGGATGATGTTTGCGATTTTAATTTTGTTTAAATACTCAAAAACATCCTTAACATTCCAAATTTAATCCTAGTTCCTGATTAAGCTTTTGGTGTAATCGAGTGCGAACACCCGAGGGCATCTCCGACACTTGGAAACAATACTTAGCTTCCTCAATTACCATCTCAATGTCCCTAGCTAAGGTCTGACATTCATTACATTCGTCAAAATGCTGCTCCAAACGACCTGCTAAAGAAAGGGGAATCTCTTGATCTCTTAGTTCTGAGTATAAATCCTTAAAGTCATCACAATTAATATATTGTTTTTCTAGGTAACTTGTTAATTTAAGGTTATATTTATTCATATCCAAACTATTTCCAAAGGTTTAAATTTGCCTGCCTTAGTAACTTTCTTTAGGCTGGCATCGGCGTTATGTAGGTTTGATGTCTACAGTTACAAAAAAGATGCAAAAATTTTACATTTTTGTTACATATCGAAGTATTATTTGCTAACCTATTGAAATTACTATAGCTCCAACTTCTCAGGGATGTCGGGGTTAAGTAAGTATTTTATAATAAAGCCTTTATTTATGTTTAAACCACTTCTTCAACTAATCTTATGTTTGCTCGTTTCCTCTTCCTTACTAGCGGAAGACAACTTTAAAGTTGGCGTAATTATTGCCCAGACAGGGGCTGCCGCTAAATATGGCAAATTCGCCAAGATGGGTCTGGAGCTAGCCCAAGAAAAAATTAATAGGACAGGTGGTATAGAAGGCAAACCAGTAGAGCTAATTTTTGAAGACTCTCAAACGCAACCGAACCAAGCACTAAGTGCTTTCAATAAGTTAAAAAATATTGACCAGGTCGATGCTATTATTGGTGATGTTTGGGAATTTTTAACTAATTCTTTTTTACCTCAAGCTGATAAGACTAAGACTGTTGTCTTATCCCCTACTACGATGCCTCATGCAATTACCATTACGAGTTCCTATTTTTTTACTATGGGTCATCAAATTGATTACCTCGACTCCGCCTTTCGTTTGTATTTTAAAAAACATCCCGAAATAAAAAAACTAGCTTTAATTAACTGGGATAATACTTGGGGCTTAGGTTACGGAAAAAAGATTAAAGAGATTATCAAGGAATTAAATATTGAGTTAGTTGAAGAGCTTTCCACTCAAGACTGGAACACTGATGCCAAATCTGAAGTCACAAGAGTGCTCCGCAAAAAACCTGATGTAATCTTTGCTCCTTACTTAGGAGAACGAATCGCTCGAAGACTAAAAGAATTTAAATCACCAACGAAAATTTTAACTACACTAAATATTGTAGAAAGTTTATTGGATGAAAGTGCTAACAAAGAACAATTAGAAGATATTTATTTTGTCGATTTCACAGCCCCTGAAGAATACAACAAAAAATTCCAAGAACGATTTAAAGAAGTTCCACAATTTGAAAGCCACTTAAGTTATGAAGCATTAAGGAGTTTAGTTAAAGCTTACACTCTAAATCCAAAAGACTTACAAGCCGGACTTAAAGGCGTTACTTATCAGGGAGTTTCGGGAGAAATTGATTTTACGAAATCGAATAATGGGAATAATGCTGCAGCGGCACTTTATCAAATCAAAGATGGCAAAGCAGAACTAATTAAGTAAAAATTTAATTATAAAAAATAATTTACCACTTAGGATTTTTTAATAATTAAAAATTAAACTAGTTAAGTTTATTTGCAGACAATCTTTTCATCTTTCAAAGAGCAAGACTTAGGTCCTCTTGGGGTGCCCTTGCAAGTTAAGTCGCCATATAACGCTAAACATAGGTGCGGGAATAAAGCGTCAGCCATCGCCATATGCCCCTCACTCTTAGAATGAAAACCACCATTCTTTGTATATTGGTTAATGATGGAAAGGAATAATCCTTGAAACCAACTTTGAGATCCAGCACAATATCCATGCTTGGCAAATACTTCTTTGAAATCAGGTGTTGCCGCCCAATTCTTTTTTGCTTGATGCTTAAAAATTTGTTCAACTAAAAGTCTTCGCATTTCTCCAAACCATTCCCAATCTCCTTTTCGTAACCCAATTGATGAGCTATCTCCACAAACATCACCAGTTACGTCCTGGGTGAAGTCTGGATAAGATGTATGAAAGATATCTTTGCCCTTAACTCCCAATGTATTTAAACCTTTAACAACTGGCTTAAATAGTTTTACAAGTTCAGCTGCCTTTCCACGGATTGCCGAATCAATATTTACAGCTTTACTTCCGGATGAAAGCTTTAAATCTCCTTCTTTATTGGCATCCTTAGTTGTTTCTACACTAAAATTTTGACAGCCTGGATAAAAAATATCATTTGTTCCTACAGCAAATGGAACGCATACACCCAAGATAGGTCCAAATAAAATATCATTCACTCCGATTGAAAGTATTACTGCATCAACTTGTCTTGGTTCTTTCTTATTCTTAAGTAGTCGCTTCATTACTTGATCTACTTGCGGAGGAAGCTTGTTGTTCTCATCTGGATTTTGTCCAAGATACTTACTTTCATTAATATGTACTGTTTGAGCTCCAGAACATGCCGTGTGGATAAAGGTAACTGATGTTTTAGAATCAGCTTCTTCAATTTGCTTGGCAACTTGAGCCTGATAGGAATATTGATTTCGATCGCACTGCGGAAATTCATAAGGAATTCTGTCGGTCACTGTACCTTGACCAGAACCATTAGAATCACCCATCCCAATTATCAGCCAATCTTGAATGATCACATCTTCATTCTTAATTTTTCTCCCAGTTAGCTTCTTATCGGCTTTAAATCTTTCTACAACTGATACTTTATACTTACCTTCCTCTAAGGATATCGGTTCACGGCAAGATGAGCCTAGCTTAATTTCTTTAGGCTCCGTTTTATCACCTGCTTTTTTTACTGGCTTCAGTGTCCACTTGTAATAGGTCTCTGTCGGGCAGTTTACGTAGGGCTTGCCATTGTTAGTTACAAATACCGAAGATACAAATTTTTTCTGATTAACTAAATTTGGTGGAATCACACCGTCTTTAGTAGTCCAATTTCCTCCAATCTCACTTGATTTATCTTGCATGCTCCAGGAAGTTCCAAGCTTACATTTTATTGAATCCACACGAGAAAATACTCCGCCTTTAGTTATACTTTCTGCGCATTCATCTTGAATTTGCAAAAGAAAATTACGCACTTCTCCATTTAAAACTCCAGCTCCAATAATGTTACCAGAGTTAGAAATCTTTTTTGGTAAAAGGTAAGTCCACCCAGAGTCGACTGGAACTAGTGAATTTAGATCAGTCACTTGTCCATCTTTCCAGATAATAGGATCGATTGTAAAATCTTCAGGCGTAGATTCTGCTTGAGTTACACCAATCACCGTTCGATCGTCGTTCATATCGATGGCATTTATTTTTCTGTTTTGTGGATCGCTTATTCTAATTACAGTTCCATCAGATTTTAGAATTACAGGAAAAGTATCAAGTTCAGAAGATTCGGTATTAGGCATTTTTCCTAAGACATCTCCGTTATTGTTGAGCTTAACTGGATACATATCAGGAACAACTTGCTTGTTACCATTTTGAACTTTTGTGAATTCAAAGATTGAGCGTCCACCGTGGGAGAAAATTACAGTTTCTTGGTTATTTACAAGAACGCTTGCTGGGTATTGAATGGCGATAAAAGGATCGAGATATTCTGATTCGTTAAACACAGAAATCATTTCATAGAGCGGAGGTTTAGCAATAAAAATTTCATATTCGGAATTAGTATCTCCTGCTACATAACGATCTCCAACGACAATGCCATTATTACTAATGGAACGAGTTAAACTTTTAAGATTGGTTGGATTAGAAAATTGAAATTCAGAAAAACCAGACTCTTCTTTCTTCCATGCTACAGCTTTTCTGCTAACATTATCTAAACTTCTTATTTCTCCTGCAACAGATCCATCATCAGAAATAAAATTAGCCTTAGATCTTTCCGTGGAAGTAACATATGTAACTTCATCATTTTCCCAAATAACTGGACGCTCTTTACTACCATCAAAATAAGACCCAACAACTTGCCCTTGGTCATTTACGTCATTCCAAATATATCCAACGCTGTCATCCTCTGACAGGGCTCCTAGATCTGAAATTGTATATTCTTCAGCCAAACTGAAATTAACAAAAAGAAGAAATAAACAGAAAATTAATCTAGGCAGACCAAGGAACTTTATCATAACTATCCTTCGAGAATGGAATTAGATTTGGAAAAACATGGTAAAAAGTTTAGCAGATCCTAAACACGATTTGCAAACATTACTTTTATTCTCAATTCATCTAATTTATTTATTAATTTCAGCAAAGCCACTTAGAGAAGACACTCTTAGTGGTGATAATATCACTTAAGATAAGTCCCTATTCGCTCCGGATTATTTATGTTGAAATAAACATATGCTAATTTTCCGAGGATATTTTTCGCTGGAATAAATGGATTATGGTAATGACGCGAATCCCTACTTGGATCGCGATTATCTCCCAACATAAAATAGCTATTTTCTGGAATAGAATAAGGCCCATAATGCCCCTTGTCTTCTCCACCCCAAATTCCATAATCATCTTTCATTGGTGCTCCGTTTAGAAAAATTTTCGCATCATTAATTTCAATCTGATCTCCAGGTAAACCGACTACACGACGGATAAATGTATTTTTCTTTTGGGACTCATCAATCGCCGTAGTTGGATTATCTAATTGATTAAAAACAACTAAATCAAACCGCTCGATTGGCTTATCTTTATAAAACTTATGGTTAACTAGAACATGGTCCCGTGCAAACAGGGTAGGCTCATGAGAAACTCCTTTGATTTTATACCCTTGGTAATAAGTATTACTCAATTTTTGCACGCCGTAATTTGTACCAATTACTAAAAACGCAATAATTAAACAGGAATACCATCTATTATACTGAGTAGCTTTAATGGGATGATCTTTTACCTCTGAGGCATCTAACAGGGCGTAAAGCCAAATCAAGATCAGAGACAGGATATAAAATCCCATGTACCAAAAATAATCGAATAAGCTAAAGAAGATGCCTAATGCAGCCAGCAGATAGCGACTAAAAACAATACTCAATCCTTTTACAACTTCAGATTTATATATCTGTCCCACCCCAGGAGAAATAAAACTAAGTCCCAACGCCACGAATCTATTTGGTTGAAAATCACTCATGTGTCATTTGATGAATTAAAGTGAAAGTAAACTAAGACTAATCGCAAAAATATAAATTTAAAATTAGTAAATATCGAACAATCGAAAAAGTGAATGAAAAGTTCACGCATTCTATTGCTAAACGCCGACTAGTAATATCCATTATGCATCTATAGCAATTTGTTTTTTATCTTTAGGAAGTTATGTAAAATGCAACGCATAATAGAGGTATGTATACACCCAAAATAATTAATATCTTTTTTATAGAAAATTCTTTTTTGGGCAATTGATTTTCATTGATTAAATCCTGTACGAGTTTATAACTAAGATAATGTGCAGGGAAGAATAGAGAAGCTAATATAAAAACAAGAAACTTTGCCGTATGATTATCTCCAAGCACCCCACCAATACATCCAAATGTAATTAGAAGCATTACATTTAAAATTCCTACCTCTTGCCTATTTCCAAAATATTCATAAAGCTTAATGAGAAATTTATTTGTTGTTAGTTGTATCATAGCTTCAGTTGAATAGTTTATTACTCCACAAACTTATACCCCACCCCATGAATGGTGAGGATATGTCTTGGAGTCGTAATGTTTGGTTCAATCTTCTGACGAAGCTTAGCTATGTGATTATCAACAGTGCGAGTTGTAGGGTAAGAGTTGTAACCCCAGACTTCATCAAGTAATTCATCGCGGGAAACGACATCTCCAATTTTTCCAATTAGATATTTTAACAAGCGATACTCACGAGCAGATAATTCCAGAGGCTCTTCTTTTTTCTTAGCTTGGTATGCTTTGAAATCAATCGAGATGTCTCCAAACTGGTAAGTAGTAATTTCTAAGGTTTGAATTGAACGTCGAAGTAAGGCTTTAACTCGCGCCAGTAACTCCCTCACTCCAAATGGTTTGGCGATGTAATCATCTGCCCCCAACTCTAGACCCAGAACTTTATCAACTTCTTCCGTTCTAGCAGTTAGCATAATAATAGGAGTAGAATTTCCTTTATTACGTAGCTCCCGGCACATTTGCATGCCATCCATTACTGGTAACATCACATCAGTAATTATCACGTCTGGACACTCTTTTTCAATTAAGGTGATGCCTTCCTGTCCATTTTCGGCCGTAACTATTTGATATCCTTCAAGTTCTAGGTTTAATACCAAACTTGTACGAACAGATTGGTCATCTTCAATTAATGCAATTTTGTATTTATTAGCCATCTTATGTGTTATTTTACTACACTTTATGCAGAATTGCATTAGTAGTTATTTAGCCACCTGCAAAAGTAGCTAGGACGCTAAATAGGTAGCAAAATTGACTTAAGCGGCTATTTATCTTATAAATTCCCACCTGATTACTACACTAAATATTGAAATTTCATTATTAAAGATTAGTTATCGACTGAACTATTGCCGTTCCACTAGATCATTTAAGAACTGGGAAGGCTACTTAGAATAAATACAATGTCTGAAAATTACGCAATTATTAAATCTGGTGCTAAACAATACCGAGTTCATCAAGGTGCAACTGTCATGGTTGAAAAGTTTGGTGTAGCTGTTGGTGGAACTTGCACATTTGATCAAGTTATCGCTGTTGGTAGCGCTGAAAATCTTAAAATCGGTGAGCCACTTTTAGCTGGTGCATCAGTTACTGGAACAGTTCTTCAAGCGGTTAAACAAAAGAAAACTATTTCTTTCCAACACCGTAAAAGAAAAACACACCGTAAGAAAACTGGACACAGACAAGAGCTAGTGGCCGTTAGAATTGATTCAATTCAAGCATAATTATTTTTATATCATAAACAGGAGTTTACAATGGCCCATAAGAAAGCCGCAGGTAGTTCCAAGAACGGAAGAAAGACTGCGGGAAAGCGTTTAGGCGTTAAAAAATTTGGTGGTGAAGCTGTAATTGCCGGAAATATTATTATCCGTCAAAGAGGTACTAAGTTTCATGCTGGAGAAAATGTTGGCATGGGAAGTGACCATACATTATTTGCTTTAACTGACGGTGTTGTATCTTTTAAACAAGGGTACAAACATTACGTAAATGTTCAGCCAGTAGCAGCAGAGTAATAGACCTACTTCAGAGCGAACTTTGAATTAAATCAAAGTTCGCTCTGACAAATTCCCTTCCCTCCCAAGTTTCTCAAACTTCCAAATTACACACCCACTGAAATACTTCAGATAAAATATTCTCTAGATTGAAAAGTAGAAAAATTAACAGAACATGAAATTTATTGACGAAACAATTATTGATGTTGCCTCGGGAGATGGTGGCTCTGGATCGCGTAGCTTTCGCCGTGAAAAGTTTGTTCCAATGGGTGGACCTGACGGTGGAAATGGCGGTCGAGGTGGATCGGTAATAGTAATTGCTGATAAAAACATTCAAACCCTAATTGATTTTAAGTTCAAACCGCTATGGCGTGCTGCTCACGGAAAGTCTGGATCCGGAAGAAGAAAAGATGGACTCTCGGGGCAAGATTTAGTTATTAAACTACCTGTAGGAACAGAGATATTTAACAACGCTACCCAAGAACTTGTCTGTGACTTAACTGAAGAAGGACAAGAATTTGTAATAGCCAAAGGTGGCCGTGGAGGAAAAGGAAATGTCTTTTTCAAATCTGCCACAAACCAAGCCCCGACACATGCCCAGACTGGCGAGCCGGGAGAGCATTTTCGATTTAAGTTAAATTTAAAATTAGTAGCAGATGTCGGAATCGTTGGATTTCCAAAAGCCGGCAAATCAACGTTGATTTCTAAAATTTCTGCCGCCAAACCAAAAATTTCAGACTACCCTTTTACAACCCTAACTCCTAACTTAGGAGTAGTGCAAGGTAAGTTTAGAAACTTTGTAATCGCTGACATTCCGGGATTAATTCCTGGAGCTAGTGAAGGCAAAGGCTTAGGCTTTAAGTTTTTAAAGCACGTAGAGCGAACAAAAGTTTTATTATTCTTAGTCGATCCTTTTGCGATTGATGAGAATGGCGAGCCAATCTCTGCTTGGGATAACTATAATCAACTAAGCAAAGAATTAACAAACTTCAGTGAGTGGATGGAAAGTAAGAAAAAGATCATTGCCATTAGTAAAGCAGAAACTATTTTTCCAGTGGAAGAAAGAGATGCAATACAAAAGATTTTTCAAGGCAATGATCAGGAAATCCATTTTATTTCTAGCTTAACAGCAGAGGGTCTTCCTGATTTACTGCTTAATATTGAAAAAATACTTGCTTGAGACAAATACCAAGTTTATACTGGAACTATATTCATGAAAAATTCTTTACTAAACCAAATTATTATTTCGGCATCAGACAGCAAAGCGATTGACCCAATAGCTTATGATGTTAGAGGATTTGTTGATTATACTGAAACAATTATTATCCTTAGTGGTCGCTCCGATCGACACACGATTGGTATTGCCAATAGAATTATTGACGATCTTAGTAAAAATAAAATTAAACCTAAATATTTAGAAGGGTACGACAAAGGTCATTGGATCTTAATCGATTTCTTTGATGTAGTGGTTCATGTTTTCTACGAGCAGACTAGAGAAATCTATAATTTAGAAGCTCTATTTCACAAGGCAAAAATGATTAATTTAACTAAGATCATTGGTAATTCCAAGCAAGAAGCTGCTTAGAAGCATTGCAATACACAATCAAAATAATCGCCTTGTTGTGAGTTTAATACTTAAAGAGTATAATATTGGTTATAAAGACTCCTCAAGTGTATTGATTAATACCCCTGAAAAAAACGAGGACTTACCTAAAGTCCAACCGATAGTTTTCTGATATCTATTAGCAAGACTCCCCTAAATTTCTGAGTTTTTTTGTTTAAAAACTCATGTTCTATTCTTTACTTCGGTTCCGACTAAATTCCACACAAAAAAATGATTTTTTGGGATTTTTAATATCAAAAATTACAAAATTACTTCGACTCACACTTCGCTGGGAACAAGAGGGAGTAATTACTAATAATCAACATTGGTCGGTAGGCGAACCGGCAATTTTAGCGTTTTGGCACTCTCAACAAATTTTTATGCCATATGTTTATGATGTAAACCACTGCCCCAAAAAAAACCGCAAACCACTCTTTGCCCTTGCTAGCACCCATCGAGATGGACAACTGGCTGCACAAACTATTAAAAATATGAACATTTCTTATATCGGTGGCTCCTCAACTAGAGGAGGGAGACGAGCATTTGTGGAAATGATAAAAAAGATTAAAACTGGTAACCACGTGATTATTGCTCCAGATGGACCCAAAGGTCCCGTGGAAATTGCTAAACTAGGAACTATTAAATTAGCTTCAATGACAGGTGCAAAAATCATCCCTGTAGCTCTTAATGCTAAATGGAAATGGAGCCTTAAAAGCTGGGATTCTATGTTTATCCCGATACCTTTCTCTAAGGTATTTTTGCTAGCTGGAGAAGGATATAGTATAAAGAAGGGGTTGAGTAAGGAAGAACTAATCTCAGAAACTAATAAGCTAACTGAGATTTTAGTTACACTAAATAAACGGGTAAATTTTAAATTAGGAATTAATGAATAAAATATTTTTCATCGTGATTCATATCTTAGCTATCATGGCTTTTGTCGTGGGATATTCACACTTTGCATTAGCCCTATGTCTAGCGTTTTATTTAATTCGCATGTTTGCCATCACAGCATGTTTTCATCGCTTAATGTCACACCGCACTTATCAAACAAGTAGAGTGTTTCAATTTCTACTTGCTTTCACTGGCACCTGCGCTGCACAAAAAGGCCCTCTTTGGTGGGCAGCAGCACATCGTCATCATCACAAGCATGCTGATACTGAACAAGATATTCATGCTCCTGGAATCAGAGGAATCTGGTGGGCACATGCCGGTTGGGTACTTTCTGATGAGCACGACGAAGCTGATTTAAAATTAGTGAAGGATTTAACAATATATCCAGAATTAAATTGGTTAGATAAGTATTTCTACGTACCACCTCTAATGTTTATGGCTGGATGTTATTTACTAGGACTTGTAGTTGAAAATTTCTTTCCAAGCTTAGGTACTACAGCATTACAATGTTTATTCTGGGGATGTTTTCTTAGTACTGTATTGCTATATCACGGCGTATTCTGCATTAACTCATTTACACACTTAATTGGCAAAAGACGTTTCAATACTGCCGATGAAAGTCGCAATAGTTTTATCCTAGCAATTATTACTCTGGGCGAAGGATGGCACAACAATCACCATCGTTATCCTGGCTCAGAAAAGCAAGGATTCTATTGGTGGGAAATGGATATTACGCACTATGTCTTAGTACTTTTTTCTAAGCTTGGGCTCGTGTGGAATCTTCGGACTCCACCGGAGAGAATTTATCAAGAGGCATTAGAGAACAAAGCTGCAAACTAGAAATTTATCACTAGTAAATTGTTCAAAACAAATATTCTGATTAGCTTTCGTGTTCCAGATAAATTAGTTATAATTATCTGAAAGTAGAATTTTATCCAAAAATTAAAACATAATGTCCATTAAAAACCTCTATACTTTCTTATTATTTGTCTTAATTTTCGCAAATCTTACCTATGCTGAACCAGTTTATCGTGGCTTCCAAATTGGCACAGCTGATTTAAGCGATGAGGAAATATTATCTTTGGGCTCAGAATGGAAAGCTAATGTGATTAGAATTCAAGTAGGTAATGATTCCTTAATGGATGGCAGAACTGGTGCTGATTACTTCCAAATGATAAGTGATAGTCTTGACCAAGTTGATCTTTTATTACCAAAGTTTGACGCGCAGTCGATTAAAGTCATATTAACACTTTACTCTCCTCCAGGAGGATTTCAGACAAGAAAAGCTCCTTCTCACTATGCGATGTTTTCTGAGTTAGCTCTACAACAGGATTTTATTAATGTTTGGGAATTATTAGCTCTTCGGTATAAGGACAATTCGACTGTACTATCCTACGATCTTTCTAATGAGCCAGCTCTAAGAAAATCACTGTTTAATAGAAATGCTTTAACTTGGCCGGAACTAGTAAAAGACACTGTTACTGCAATAAGAGCAATTGATCCCGTAAAACAAATTATTATCAAAGCACTTTATGGTAATCCAACTCAATTAAGATTTTTACCAAAAATAAAGGATCCAAATTATTGTTACAGCTTCCATGTTTATCCAGACAACAAATATATTAATCAAGGAATTAATGGTAATCCAATTAAACATAATCCACCTAGTAATGAATTAATCCTTAAAAACAGCTTTCTACCAATTCATAAACTTCTAAAAAAATTCCCAAAAAAAGATCGTAAAGATGTCTGTTTTAATATCGGTGAGTTTGCTGTGCCACGTTGGGCACCGAAAGCTGACCTTTACTTAGAAAGATTGTTGAAGCTTATTGAGAGAAGTAAAATACCAGCCACAGAACGTCAACCAGCAACAAAAATTAATCTGCAATCTTGGACGTATCACGCCTATGATGAGTCCCCAGTCTGGGATCCTCGTGGTAGTACCAATCCAAATAATGAGACATTTCCAGCAGAGCTTCCGGCCCGAGCCGAAGTGCTAGTGAAGTATATGCTCAAGAATCAATAGCTAAATAGTGATTTTTGGCTAAGTCACAGTTTGTGCTAAGGTCATTCTTATGATTTTAGCACCAACTGAAGATAACTTGGCCTTAGCCTCTACGGCACTAAGCAAAGATCAGTTAGTAGGCTTACCTACAGAAACTGTCTATGGACTTGCCGGAAATGCCTTAAGTATTGAAGCTGTCCAGAAAATATATGATTTGAAGGGTCGTCCGGCTACAAATCCTTTAATTATTCATATCTCTGATTTTGAACAAATTCATTCGCTAATTGGAAAGCTTTCTGATCAACAATCATACTATTTAAATCAGTTAAAAGAATTTTGGCCAGGTCCCCTTACCATTATTCTACCCAAATCGATTAATGTCCCAACGATAGTAACTGCAAATAGTGATACTGTAGCCATTCGCATTCCCCAACATCCAGTTGCTTTGGAAATTATTCGTAAGTCTGGCCTTCCACTGGCGGCTCCTAGTGCAAATCGTTCCAACTATATTAGCCCAACATCAGCTCAGCACGTTGCCGATGAATTTGGAGAAAAAGTAGAAATTATAATTGATGGTGGAAATTGCACTGTTGGTTTGGAATCAACTATCTTATCTTTAGTTTCGGATATACCCGAGATCCTAAGGCCTGGCGCTATAACACTTGAAGTTATTCGCCGAATTATTCCGAGTGTTCAATATCAGGAAAAAGTTATTACAGAAAATGTGATGCAAAATTCCCCTGGGCAACAAATCAAGCACTATAGTCCTAAAACACCACTCAAATTTAAAGCAAATTACTTGCCATCATCTGAATCAAAAAAAATTGGCCTGATTGCCTTTCAAGCCCTTTCTGAACTAGAACAAAACTCTTTTTTTAGCTATAAATTACTTAGTGCGGATGGAGATCTAAATGAAGTTGCCCAAAAACTTTTTGCAACACTTAGAGAATTAGATCTACAAGGATTAGACTTAATAGTAATTGATGATTGCCCGGTAGACAAAATAGGGCTCGCCATCATGGATCGTTTAAAGCGAGCAGTAAGTATATAGTCATGACAAAAAGTAATTTCCTAATATTTAAAAGTTAGTTTTGCTATATTTTGTCATAACTATATATAAATTTTAAAACAGTGATCATATGGAAGCAAAAATTTTTGGCGTCGAAATTAAAGATTTAAAATCTTTTCCTGATGGACGTGGCTTTTTTAGAGAAATCTTTCGTCATAATGAACCACTTTTTGAAGGTGGTAAATTTGCTCAGTGGAGTCATAGCAAAATGCAAAAGGACGTAGTCAAAGCTTGGCATTATCATCATTTACAAACAGATTGGTGGTACGTACCACTAGGACAAGTGCAAGTAGTACTTTATGATTATCGCGAAGAAAGTCCAACATATCTGACAAAACAAGAAATTATTGTGGGAGAAACAGATACCTATGGAATAGATACTAAGGAAGTCTGCATTAGAATCCCACCAGGAGTTTTACATGCTTGCCA
The DNA here is from genome assembly GCA_041740355.1 of Bdellovibrionota bacterium. Classification (GTDB taxonomy): domain Bacteria; phylum Bdellovibrionota_C; class UBA2361; order UBA2361; family CALJRW01; genus JANNBC01. Next base: position 13,700 of record JBGSMD010000006.1, on the reverse strand, counting down.
AGTGCTAAGTCCAATTGCACATTTATTTTATATAACTTCCGAGATCTACAATCCTGAGGACGAAGGACGTTTTGCTTATAACTCTCCACTAATCCCTCATGAGTGGACACCTGATGCAATAACTTCGGAAAAAGATCGGGTGGATTATATTCCAAAGAATCCTCGTAAACTATGTAATTAGTTTATTACTTCGAGATTTGCTCGAGGAACAGTTACCACTCGGCGGTTTTCTAGTTCCAACTCGGCAACTCTTACTAATGCTCCAGTTTCAATTAATTCCGGAGTTACAGGTAAATCAATAATCTTGCCGTTCATTCCAAAGTAAGGATAGCGAATTACTTTGACCATCGCTCCAACTTCTAATCCAGAAAATTTGGGAGCAGCCTTAGATTTGAGATGAGTATTGGCAACAATAATTTCAGGCCTTACTGCTCCAGCACGAATCTGGGTAGCACCATTAATTGCGGCATTCTTTCCAGCTAACTTTTTAAAAATTTCAAGATATCGCTCCGACATGGGAATTTCTCCAAAACCTTCGGTAATAATTAAAGTGAATGGTAAGTCTTCACTGCCAGTAATTGGTAAGCCTAATTCGTAACCTAAATATTTTGTCAAAAGAGTATTATCAATACTTCCCAAAATAATCCCGGAGGCACCTGATTTGCTAATTGCCTCTAATGCTTCCCAAGTAGGTGCAGCACGACTAATCAGAATCTTATTTTTAAGATCACCCGAAATGTCGCTTGCTAACAATTCTTTGCTTGTTTGATTATTTAAAATTATAATTTCCCCAAACCTTTCGCCTCCAACACCAAAAATACCCTGAACAAATGTAGCAGTAGATCCAATTTCTATTAATTGATCTCCACTAATACTCAACACTTTACCAGCAAGATAAGCTTGAAGTTTTAATTTTTTTGAAACACCTCGAATGCCAACATGAGCGTTATGTTGGCTAATAAATTCGATTTCTCCAGTAATCGGAGCAAAGACACTTGTCTGAAATAATCCAAAAAAAGTTTTGTACTGAAACAATAATTGATTTCGCTCGACCCTGTCACCTTCCTTCAAAGTCAAATGTTGGATTACTAAATCTAAATCAAGTCCGGACTGTTCAACTAATTTAACTATTTGTAGATCCCCGGGCATTTCTGCTTCGGCAATAATTTGCTCAGCAGTAACTTCGTCTCCTACCTGTACTAAGATCTTACCTTTTAAAGGTAATTCTCGTCGCTTAACTAATTCTGTTTTTTCTTTTAGAGTAAGACTTGGTACTAAACTAGACATTTCAGCAGCCTCCCATCTAAAATTAAACCAGACTCTCCAGCAACAATTTCACAATCGAGCATTTCACCGTATCCTGCTCCAACATCAATTAATTTAGTACTAGGAATTACAGTCACTCGATATTTATCCTTAAAACCCAAAGGAATTACTTTAAGCTCTCCCCGAACAATTTCGATCGGATGCCGATTATTGATTTGTACTTTTGCAAGATTTAAACCCAAGGCTTTAGTTGTTTTTGCAACTGGGGTGATACTGTCAGCAACATGGATTAAACAATCATTTAAAAAAACTTCCTCGGCTGCTTCTGGAGCGACTTCAGCAAAGACTCCTAAGTGCGGCAGCATAAAAATTGAATCAACCGTAATTTTTGTTAGACCTTTCAAGGCAAAACCATCTTGCATCATCATGGCTGCTTGCATTCGATCTGGGGCATGACTAATCACGCCGCCAGATCCAATCACCAGATCTAAAGCCATCATATCCACCAACTCAATCTTTGATGTCTTTTGAGTAAAGATATTAGCAATCCCTTTTTTTGTAACAGTCTGATCAACCCCAACTGCCAGTTGTTTATGATGTTGTAGGGATAGCCTTAATGCTTCTCGGCAAATTGCTTGTTCTAAATATAAATCTTCTAGAGCTTGCGGAATAGATGTTGGTCGAATCATTTTATTACGAATTCGATTTATCACTTCTTCTGGATCTACGCCTTGGTCCAACCAACGAACGATATTGGCTAGTCCCGCTTCTTTCAGGACATTGGCGACGGAATAACTCATTCCTAAATTGGCAGAGACAGTCCGATTAAAAACATATGAGCCTTGGCTTAAAAAAACACTAAAGACATCGGTGGTAGCACCACCAATATCCACAGCTAAAACATTCTGCTTACTTCGTTCAGCATAAGTTTTAATAATTTTACCTACAGCTGAAGGTGTTGGGATAATTGGTTCAGGAGTCCAGGTTAATAGTTTATCGTAACCCGGAGAGTGGCTCATCACGTGCGTTAAGAAAAGTTCATGCACTGCTTCTCTGGTTGGAATCAAATTTTCTTCTAAAAAACTCGGGCGAAGATTATCTACCGACATAAATGTTGCTAAGGGCTCTAGAATTTTATCTACATCTTCTAATGCTGCCTTATTACCAGCATAAATCACTGGCAGTTTTAAGGTTTTTCCAAATCGTGGAGTCGGTGCTGCTGCTAAAAGGATTTCGGCGAGCTCAATTACTTGATCAATTGCACCATTTTCAAAGCCACCTGCTAATAAGAAGATATCAGGTTTTAATTCCCTGATTTGTTTAATCTTCTCGTAATCTTCTAATTTATCATCGAATGAAATCGTACTAAGAACAATTGCACCGGCTCCTAAGGCCGCACGTGCTGCAGAACTAGCACTCAAGTTACCAACAATTCCGGCAACTAACATTTGTAAACCACCACCTGCTGAACTAGTAGAAAGATATAAATCTATTCCCTGAGTTGAATCCTTACTATCAAGTACAAAAGGTTGTTCGCCTTGCTTAATATTTTTCTTTAGAAAACTTCTTCCGCTAATTTCCTCTAACTCTCTAAAAGCATTAAGCGCACCAACTGTTACATCGGCAATCGGATTTTCCACTGTAGTTGGGGCTTCTCCACGGAAAGTTAATTTCCAACGGTCCTGATGCTTTTCAAAAAGCAAAGCCTTAGTAGTTGTAGAACCACAATCTGTTACTAATACTGTTTGTAAGCGACGATTATTCATTTTTAAATACTTAGTCCTAGGACTCTTAGGAAATCAAAAATTAAGAATTGAATTCGTTCCACAAGTAAAGCCATCCGAGCCATAACGGTAGAGCCAAAGAAAGCGCCAAAACAAACCATCAACAAAACTCTTCCGGATTGATTAAACTTTCTTGCTACTGCTGATTTCTGCTTATTGGAAAAAAGAAAATAGAATAAAACAGCAATGAAGGTATAAACAAAAACTATATTACTAAAACTTGCTAACCAATCGATTTGATCATTAGCTTTTACTACTAGGGGCTTAAAGCTCCCGGCTATTTGTGGCAGGTACTGATTAAAGAAGCCTTTAAAAGCGAGCCCCCCACTTGCGCCGAGTGTAAAACCAATCACTAATTTTGCTAACCAGTTATGCTTTTTGCTATATATAAAATAGTACAATAAGCCAAAGGCGGCAGGTAACAAGTACCAAAAATACAAGTAATCTCGAGGTTTAGATTGTGATCCATCAGGAAAAGTATAAATATCTAATCCTAAGATGGGCACGATCACTTCTGGGTATAAAAAGTTTTTGACCGTAAATAACAGACCAAAGGCAGCCGAAATTCCAATGAACAAATGCTCAAAAAATCGATATAAAGAATTCTCTTTATATAAAAAGCTAAAGATTGCTAAAGTACTAATCCCCGCAGTAATGATTGTTAAACTTTCCCAACTAAACATTCTTCTTCCGTTTAACAAAAAATACAATATTACCAATAATAATCAGTACAATAATCAAAAGCTGCGCAACACCTAAACCGGTGTTAACCAGGAGTGCCGTATCTGGCTCCCGATTTGGAAAATTTTTGTTAAGTAGATGTGAATACCAAGCAGCCCCAGCGATCCCTTCAAATAAGCCATCAAGTTGTTTGGAATCCAAATAGATATAAGCTTCTGGAATCGTAATTGAGGTACAACCATGTACAAATAATGGTCGATGCGTTTTACTACTAAAGAATCCTAAATAACGATCAAATACACCGACTAATCCCGTGAAGTGACCCAATAATTTAATTTGATTAAAATCTTTAAAGTCTTTTAATAAACTAAAATTACTTAATGCTGTCCCATTTACATCAGCTTTAAATAATTTTTTTAAATCAGTTGACTTCGTCATCTGTTGTAGAAGTATTACAGCACCCTGACGAAAACCAAGGTTTACCCAATCTTTTCCATAAACCCAATTTTCACCTGGATTTTCCTTCTGTAGTTTTTCAGCAACTTTCTCTGGTGTAAATTTTAGAAATGCTTCGGCAAAAGGAATCATGGAAAACATCACTACCGGAACACGTTTGCGAAAAAGATGTTCGATTAAAACCATGGCCTGGGCTTCATTCTCGGCCTTGGTACTGGGTCCAAAATCAAGCGCGATAAAAGCAATCTCACCTGGCTTGAATTCAATATTTTCAATCAAGTTGTAAGCTTGCGTGGAAGCCTTCATTTTTGCCGGAGTCATCGAAAGCTTTAACATCAAAGGGATTGCTAAAACTACAAAGACTAATAAATAAATATAACGGCGATCTAGATCTTTCATTACGAACGATCCTCCGAGCTATAATCTGTTTCCAGTGACAACCACATTCGGAGCGCCATAATTAAGCTAGCGACACCTGCCCCTAAAGCAATTCCACGAAAGGCAGCGGAGTTAGGCACTTCTAATAACCAAAGTCTTAACGCCGGAAAACCGTCCCAAATCCATATTCCAAATGGAATCTGTCCTAACATTACAATAATAGCCGCTAGCATCATCAAGCCGGATTCAAAAGATCTAATTCTAAATGCCCGGTAGGCAGCAGAAGCTACATAAAAACCAAGCAGTGCAAACATCGCCGAACCTAAAGCTACAAAGAGGCCCTCAAAGAGTAGCTGATTTAATTTGTAAACAGTAAACTCTTGATACTTAAGAGATAAGATTTGACGATAAGTGCCAGCAAAAACATTTAGCGCTTCGGATAATTTCAGAAAATACCCGTCAGAGTGAGTCGGCAAATGATATAATTCAGCAATTGCTGTCTGTTGTGCAATGAGCTCACTAGTAAGATTTTCAACCGCAACAGTTTTAGTTACAAAAGGATCATAGTTTGCTTCCTGTTGATGATATGAATCAAACAGTAATTTCCAAGCCGGCTCCTGTTCCGTTTCAGGTAAGGTAGAAATTTTTAGGGCATACTCGGATAACATCGAATAATGACTGGCTGGTTTCAAATAGGCTCCCTGCTTCCACCAATCAAGAACTGAGATACTTAACATTAAGACCAAACCTAACAACAAACCAAGGCTGTTAATCATATTTTTTTTCAAAAATACGACTCGCGGCACATGAATCATTAGAATATTAATTAAACCAAGTCCAAGTGCCATTGCCCCAATAATTCGAAGGCTTAATGAAAACTGATCGTTATAACTACTTAATTCTATGCCCAAAAACTTTTGTGGTAAATAAAATTCCAGGAAGAAATAAATTCCACCAAGAAAAGTAAATATTTTAATTAACAGTCTTTTATTGATCACAATAAGTTCCAGAAGGATTTAAAATCAAAAGTAATTAAATCCGGGTTTATACTTTGAATGGTCGCTAAAATTACTCCAGTTAGAATCATTGCCACTAGCAGATATTTAGCAAAGTCTTGCGCATATAAACTGCCAATTTGAATGGGATCATTGCTAAGATAGGCTGATGCCGCAAAGATTTCCTCACCGATTAAAGTGTAATCACAAGTAACAATAAAAAAAGCTACCTGCTCAGGAGAAACAGTAGCACCTACTTGGTGAGCACCAATTTGTTGTCCCGCTTCTGCTAAAATCAAAGATTCAGCAGCAAACTCCCCAAATAAAAATGCTCCACCTACATTTTCTCTTTGAACCAAACCGATATAACCAGCTGCAAAAGCAAACTGTTCGGTAGAGAGAAAAGGAATATTCTTTTGATCAAAAAAACTTTCACGTTTAACCAGACGATAGGCTCGGTGCACAGTATCCTCAGTAATTGCCAAAACCTCGGGATCGTTTTGTGGGACTAATAATTTCGCTTTAAAAGTTGCCGCCCGCTTTGCGATATAGAATAAAACACCCAAACAAGCATAGAGCGTTGGACCAATACCACAAAGCCCTGAAGTAAAACTTATCGGACGACCAGCTTCTACTGATTTGGTAATTGTTTCTTCTATCGCTTCAATACCTGGAATCTTCCGAACAAATAGTTTTGACTTTTCCGCTTTGCGAATAAAATAAAACACTGGGACTAACAGTAAGAATGTTAGTAAGTAGATAATCCATGTTGCATGCTCTATTCCTTGCATCAGCTCTTGATTCCTTCAGTTGATGCTTGTAATTCCAAATCACTAATAAAATCTTGATAATTCTCGGAACTAACGAGTAATTTCTGTAAAAGTTCAAAACTATTTTTAAAAAACAAACCGCCGATTGGAGCGCAAAATTCAGTGCAAATATAAGCAGATTGGCGCAGAGGAAATATTGACTCTAGAAAAAATACTGCTGGTGCACTTAACTTTAGATTAGCTATTTTATCAGCGAGTTTTTGTAAGTCTGGATCTACTAGCGACCTAGATGAAATTGGATTACTTTGTAGGATTGTTGGCTGATTCATTTTGGACTAATTATTCTGGCCGGAGTACCCACCGCAATAGAATTTGCTGGTACATCGGTTTTTACTAAAGAGTGTGCTCCAACCACGGCACCGTCCCCTATTTTTACCCCATCCATAATTGTTGCGCGAGTACCAATCCAAACATTATTGCCAATTTCAACTCCACCCTTAATTTCCATTGGTTGATCGTTTAAAACTTGGCCATTTTCATCTAGGGCATGATTACCAGGTCCAATATATACATACGCAGCAATCAGGGTACTTTTGCCAATTGAAATTTTAGATTCTGAGGCGATTCGACAACTGGAACTAATATTCACTCCCTCCGCAATTTCGATCTGAGCATTCTTGGCAACTATAATTGTTCCTCGTCCAACAGTAACATAATCTTCCAGGTGAATTGCGGACTCCGAGCCTTTAGCATCGAGAACAACTTGATCGTCAAGAATAATCTTTTTACCTAAACTAATCCTATTGGTTCCTCTCAAAGTCCCCCCTGATCCAATCGCTAGCCTGCTTCCACATTTTGCAAAAAGATGGGGATAACATATTGATCTTAAGGCTAGACCAGGCAATCCTCTCAGATTACTAAATAGAAAAGTAAAGAATTCCAAATCTAAAAATTTGAACCATGAGCCGTTATTAACTAATAGCTCTTTATAAACTTGAAGTGGTCCTGAAGATGTTATTTTTTCTTGTTGTTGAGTTAACTTAGTCACAGCTTAAGAATAAAGCTAAGTTACTATTTTATCAAGGAAAGATCGTACCAAGCGAGAATTGTATTTTATTGCAATTCAAGTTTCGAACTTCCACTTCCACCGGAACCAGAAGTCTTACTACGTTTACGCTGTTTAATTTGATCAATATTTGTTTTTTGCTTTTGAAAATCTCCTTGATCATCCAATTTGACACGAAGTCGTAAGTTGTTAGCACTATCAGCATTCTTTAAGGCATCATCAAGTGTAATCTTAGTAGAACGATAGAGCTCATAGAGCGATTGATCAAAAGTGCTCATCCCAAACTGTCCACTCTTCTCAATAGCTTCACGAATTTCAGTAATTTCGCCTTTGTGGATTAAATCTTTAATTCTTGGGCTATCGGTCATAATTTCCAGGGCCGCCACTCGCTTACCATTACTGGATGGTACTAACCGTTGACTGACCGTTGCTCTTAAATTTAGACCTAATTGCATGTAAATTTGTCGATGTTGTTCGGGAGGGAAAAAGTTCATAATCCTTTCAATTGCTTGATAGGCATTATTACCGTGCAGTGTAGCTAAACAAAGATGTCCCGTTTCAGCAAAGGTAATTGTTGCTTCCATCGTTTCTTTGTCACGAATCTCCCCAAGTAGAACAACATCAGGCGCTTGGCGAAAAGCATTTTTCAAGGCAATTTTATAACTAGCTGTATCCATCCCGACTTCACGTTGCGAGATGATGGAAAGACTATGTTCGTGCACAAACTCAATAGGATCTTCAATTGTAATTATATGACCTGCTGTGTTTTCTGCACGATACTTAACCATTGCTGCTAAGGTAGTTGATTTTCCAGAACCGGTTGCACCAACTATTAGAATTAGTCCCCGTTTTTTTAGAGCCAATTCTTTTAAAACAGGTGGAAGTTCTAAATCATCAATCGACATGATCTCTGATTTAATTTTACGGATTACAGCTGCTTGTGTTCCACGTTGAATAAAAGCATTTAAACGGAATCTCCCAATATGTTGATAATGTAGAGCTAAATTAACTTCCTGATCACGCTCATAGTCACGAATCTGGTTATCATTCATCACGCTGTAAATTAATTCTTTAACTTTCTCCCCCTCTAGTTGCACACTTCCTGCTGCACGGACGACACCATCAACTCGATACATTGGAGGACAACCATCCGTTAGATACAAATCCGATGATTCATATCGATTCATTAACTCTAACAATTTTACCATGTCCATATAAATATCCTTAGATTCCTATTAATTTTTATTCAGGCATTTCTTTAAACATTTCAGCATTATGAGCTTTCTCAATTGCTGTTTCTCTAGTAATTAAACCCTTCTCTAAAAGCTTAGCTAATGCCATATCCATTGTCTGCATCCCAATACCTTGGGAAGTCTGCATCGTAGAAGGAATTTGGTGAATTTTTCCTTCCCGAATTAAGTTTTTTACTGCCGTAGTTCCAATTAAAATCTCTTGCGCAGCTATCCGGCCGCCACCTTTTTTCTTACATAAAATCTGAGTTACAATTCCGATAATGGATTCGGCAAACATTGCCCGAATCTGTTCTTGCTGTGCTGGTGGGAATACGTCAATAATTCGGTCTACTGTTTTCGGTGCACTGGAAGTGTGTAGTGTTCCAAACACTAAGTGCCCTGTTTCGGCAGCAGTAAGCGCTAACTGAATAGTCTCCAAATCACGCATCTCACCTACTAGAATAACATCAGGATCTTCACGAAGAGCAGCTTTCAAAGCCGCCGCGAAACTCTTGGTATGAGCATGCACTTCTCGTTGGTTAATCAAACAACCTTGAGAACGGTGAACGAATTCAATTGGATCTTCGATAGTTAAAATGTGCCCATCACGTTCCTTATTCATTTTATCAATAATTGCAGCAAGGGTAGTCGATTTTCCAGAACCAGTTGGTCCAGTTACTAAAAACAATCCCCGCTCTTTTCTAGCAATATCATACAAGGCGTCTGGTAATCCCAATTGTTCCATTGTTAATATCGTTGTAGGAATTTTTCGGAAGACTCCACCTACGCCTCTTTTTTGTCGAAAAACATTGACCCTCAAACGCAATGCATCTCCAACTTCGATTGCAAAATCTACGTCATTAGTTTCTTCAAAAATTTTCCTTTGTCCATCATTCATGATGTCATACATCATTTCTTGGGTCTGAGATTCAGTTAGCGCCGGAACTTTTAACTTCTTAATTGAACCATGAATCCTAAGCATTGGCGGTTCTCCTGCCGAAATGTGAACGTCGGAAGCATCCTGTTGTGAGGCAAACTTTAAAATTTGTGTAATATCCATTATTAGTTAATGATAAATGCAGTAAAACCTAGAAGGAGTTACCTTAAATCCTTTTCAAGATTCATGTTAACCCTTCCGCAAATGAAGTTTGTGGAGGGCGATCTTAATCTTGTCGTTAGCCAAGTTACGCCGTAGAGGACAAGACCAACCCTCTCACCGCTTATCTGCGTAGGGTTTAGTTATTGTTTTCTACGGCAAAACCTGTCTTCCACCTTCGCTTAAGCTTCGGCGGACAAGGCGACAGGATTTTGCTCGATCACCTTTCTTTTCGTTATTTTTTCAAAAATGAAAAGCGGTGAGTATAACAAGAGATTGTACTGTTCTATCAATTAAGATGCAGAAAATGTATAAAAAGTAACAATTAGCTATTAAATGCTCGCTTAGTATTAATCGTATGTAATTGGACATTCTTTAATCCATAGTAAAAATTAAGGTAGATTCACATTGAAATCAACTATTAAATCCTTTTCAGGCCTCTGCAATTCCTCTGCACAAGCTTGGCAACTATCTAGGATTATTGATTTTTCTACTACAAACATTATTGTTACTAATTCCAATCAGGAAGCTCAGAATCTTTACCAAGATTTAGGGTTTTTCTCGGATAGTCAAAAACTAACACTGTTTAATAACTGGGAGATTCTCCCTTTTGAGACGAACTCTCCAAGACGCGAAACTTCCGCTGAAAGGATTAAGGAATTACTGCAAATCCGACAGGAGGAGCGTACTATTGTGACTACGATTCGCGCTTTACTACAAAAAATCCCTCAACCTATAAACTATCTTAAAAATTCTCTTAATTTGGTTCTAAAGGAACATTATCAGGAAGCTGAACTCATTCAGAAGTTAACAAGAATTGGCTACCAACAAAATAACTCCGTTCAACATGTGGGAGAATTTAATTTCAAAGGAAAAGTTCTAGATATTTTTACTAACCCTGAAGCCTTACCTTTGCGCTTAGAGTTTGAAGACTCGAACTTAATTAAGATTAGTTTTTTTGACTCCCAAACTGAATTAAAAACTGGTCTAGAAAAACAATCGCTTTCAATTCTTCCGGTACGCGAGGTTGACTACTCCATTTCACCAGAAGATATATTACGAGCTATTAAGACTGTCGAGCTTCCCATAAAATATAAATTAGAAATAGAACGACAAGTCGCAGGGCAACAAATTAATTTTCCTGGTATTGAAAATTTTACAAGTCTGCTTGGAGAAAATCTGCAAACATTTTTAGATTTGACACAGTCAATACACCCTGAAATTCAACTTTACTTGATTGACCCAGAAAATCTGGAAACAAGTTATCAAAAATTCTACGGGCAACTAATTAAACGTCATGACAAACTAAGCTTAAAGCAAGCAATCGCTAGTCCGAAAATGTGCTATGAAGATCTTGAGTACTTTAAAATTAGAACTAAAAACGCTGCTCAAATCTTCTCCGATACTAATCAGGCTGAAGCCGATCCAATAAAACAGATAATTCCAACACAAGGTAATCAAGAAATCATTGCTCTGCAAAATTTAACATATGCCCACAATCAACATCCAATAAATCCACTGCTTAGCGATCTAACAAAACAAGGTTACCAGATCAAGATTCTGGCTCAGTCTGAAATTCGCCAAACAAGGATTAAGTCTTTACTCGAGGCAAAGTTAAGCAAGCAAATTGAGGTGATCGCCGGTAATATTACTAATGGTTTTAAATTACTAAGTAGTAAAATTATTTATATATCGGAAAGTGATCTCTTCCCCGTTGTCTCTCGTCGACAAAAACAAGACCTACACAAAACTAGTTTAAAATCAATTCTTAATACTCTTTCCACTTTAACAATTGGTGATTTTATTATCCATGAAGATTATGGTCGGGGGATTTACCAAGGACTTAAAAAAATGCAGATTGCAGAAGCCTCTGGTGACTTCCTGCAGTTAAAATATGCTGATAGCACTCTCTATCTTCCAGTTCAAAAGATTGGTCGATTACAAAAATATGTCAGTAATAGTGAACAGGTTCCCGAGCTTGATAAACTAGGATCTAACAAGTGGCCAACATTAAAAAGTAAAGTTCGCAAATCAATTCAAGAATTAGCCGGTGAACTTTTAAAACTATATGCACTTAGGGAGAATACTCCAGGAATGGAATGTCCACCTTGGGGTTCACTAGATCAAGAATTTGCCGACTATTTTCCTTACAATGAAACACCAGATCAACTACAAGCAATCCAGGAAACAATTGCCGATTTAAGTTCTGGGCAAGTAATGGAAAGGCTAATCTGCGGCGATGTTGGTTTTGGGAAAACAGAGATAGCTTTAAGGGCTGCGTTTAAAGTTGCTTCCGAAGGTTTGCAAGTCGCCGTACTTGCACCAACAACACTACTTGTAGACCAGCATCTTAATAACTTTCGAGAAAGATTTAAGTCTTTCCCGATCCGTGTTGAAGCACTTTCTAGATTTTATTCTACCAAACAAAACCAACAAACGTTAGCAGAGCTAACTGCCGGCAAAGTTGATTTAATTATTGGCACCCATGCGCTTTTGAAAAATCGCAATATCTTCAAGCGACTAGGATTGTTAATTATTGACGAAGAGCAACGATTCGGAGTTAAGCAGAAAGAACGGATTAAACAAATGCAAAGTAACGTGCATGTTCTCTCTATGTCCGCCACGCCAATTCCCAGAACACTTTATATGTCGCTAATTGGTGTGCGTAAAATTAGTACAATTAGTTCCCCCCCTGCCGAGCGCTTAGCAGTAAAAACTTACCTCATGAATTATTCAGAAGAGGTAATCGAAGATGCTATCTGGAAAGAGATTCAAAGAGGTGGACAAGTATATTTCTTACATAATCAAATTAAAGATTTAGATTTAACTCTCGCCACGCTAAAAAAATTAGTTCCAACAGCCCGTTTTGTAGCTGCCCATGGCCAAATGAAAGAGCATCAATTAGAAAGAATCATGAAAGATTTTATCAATAAAGAGTACGATGTTTTAATCACTACTACGATCATTGAAAATGGAATAGATCTGCCGAATGCTAATACAATGATCATCGATCGGGCTGATAAATTTGGCCTATCACAGCTATATCAATTAAGAGGAAGAGTTGGTCGAAGCAACCGACAAGCTTTCACCTACCTGCTTGTACCTGATATTAAAAAAGTTACTGCCGATGCCAGCGAACGCCTAAAAGCTATGGAAAGTATTAACGATTTGGGACAAGGTTTTCAATTAGCAATGCGAGATTTAGAAATCAGGGGTGCTGGCAATCTCCTTGGCAAAGAGCAATCTGGAAATATTACCTTAATTGGCTTTGAACTCTATTCCAAGCTACTCCAAGAAGCGATTTACAATTTACAGGGTCAAGAGACTTTAGAATTAATTGAGCCTGAAATTAAGTTAACTTTCGATGCTTATATTCCTGATTGGTATCTACATGATCATACCGAAAGAATTGTGATCTACCAAAGAATTGCTAGCCAAAATTCAATTCAAGATTTAGATAATTTGAAACTGGAAATTGAAGATCGCTACGGTAACCCTCCGCGCGAAGTTTTAAACTACTTAGATATGATGAAACTTCGAAATCTTCTAAAGAGTATTGGTATTTCGGAATTAAACTACAAAAACGAATTACTGCTATTTAAGATTGCCGAACAACACCGGCTAGATACAGAAAAGGTTTTAGCACACTGCTTAGCAAGACCTAAGAAATATAAATTGAGACCTAGTGGGATTATCAGCATCCGAACAAACATCAAATATGTCAACGATCTTAATCTCTTAGCCGAGTGGATTAAAACTGAATTTCAAAAGTTTTTTAAAAACTAATATTTAAATGGACTTAAACTTTCAATTCATAGTAAATCAAAGACAAGTTTATATAGTTATGACAAAAAATAAATTACGTATAGTTAAAATAAAGTTACTTGTTTTTTGTCATAACTATATAATTTTATTATCCCTCCGGGGGATAGATAGCTCCAAAAAGTAATTTACTTACGTAATTTATTTTTTGGAC
>JBGSMD010000005.1:0-68480 GCA_041740355.1 Bdellovibrionota bacterium | reverse complement strand
TAAGTCCAGAAAGTAATTTCCAATAGGAATTACTTTCTGGGGCTTACTATCCCCCGGAGGGATAATAAAAACATATAGTTATGACAAAAATCACAAAACTAACTTTTGAATATTCGGAAATTAGTTTTTGTCATAACTATATACTAAAACCCATTAGGTTTTTCCGAACGGCTTAAAAAAAAAGCTTTTAGCTTTTCCCGTATATCGGGTTTTAGTATATTTGTTTTCCCCAGCTCAAATGCTTATTTTATAAACGGTAATTTCTAATGTCGCCTAGTATATCTGGAGCAGCTAATCTTTAATCAGCACAAGTTTGATCAGATTTAGATTCCCTGCCTGATTAAAAAGGAATTCCCGCCAACAATGGCATGGAAATCAGGCTTCACACTCTTCGTTTTGCCAAGGCTGTAATAACTAGCATCAGGACTGTCAGTAATAGCAGTAATATTTAAACGGATATTTCCTGGGTGTATTTTTACGGAAATCTTGGATAAATCTAGCGCCATCCCTACTGACCAAGAATCCTCAGTCACTTCTTGGAAGAAATCATTGGGACGCAAATCAAAATATTTTTCAGTAGCTGGCTTTCGATAATCAGTAAAATAATTTGACCAATAAGCACCAGATGGCGCTAAGTTAATTTCTTGATAGGACCTTTGATTATTATCAACAATAAATAATTCAGCCACATCTTGATTCCAAAGTCCCTCCTGAAATTGTCCAATAGTTAATTCCTTATTATAATTTGCTGGAGTAAAGACTTTAAGACCAAAACATAAATGCTTTTTACTCACCGCAAAATAAGCTTGCGGCGCTAACTGTCCCTTTAAGTTCCAACCATAAGTTAATGGAAAAGATTCTAATTTAAAAAAATCTGACCAGTCAGGTTTTAACGGTAAGTAATTAATTTCAAAAGTTGTAGGGTTTTGCATAACCATTCTCAAAGTCAGGACTAAGTTTTAAAAAGATTGGCACGCACTGACTAAAAACTTCCGGCCAATCCTTAAACGTGGCTAATGCCCGACCAATTCGGTACATGCTACCAGGTACCCAAGAAGCGTAACAATTACGTCCAGTTCGATTTGTTAAATTTATAAATTGCCCCGCAAGTCTTAAATGTCTTTGCAGCAAACACTCTAAATAGTGTTTGATAAAAGCTTCTGGTAAATTATTTGTCTTAGTATAATTCTTAAATAATTGCGTTAAGATTTCCTCGCCTAAGGCAAAGTCTGTATCACGATCGTGAAGGAGTGAAACTAAATCATAGGCGTAGGAACCGATAATCAAATCCTGAAAATCAACAAGTCGTAGCTTATCCTCAGCATCAATCATGATATTCCAAGCCATTAAGTCACGAAAGATTGGAACTTGCGGATGATTTGGAATTGCGGCGGTTAACTCAGTAATCATTTGTCTGATTAAACTTTGTTCCTCACTGGAAAGCGCAACTGCTCCCGTATAAAATTCTAGGAATCGATTACTCTCCTGCTGGTAATTTTCTTTAGCAAAGAAACGTTTATAAATAATAGTATTACCGTCGTTAGGAAGATTTTGAATTGGTGGGATTAGGCCTGTTGCTCTCTGAAAATATTGTAACTTTACTGCATCAATAAAATTAGGATTTAAGTAATTTGCTAATAAATTATCTCCTAAATCTTCTTCTAAACCATAACCTAATTCCGCATCATACCAATAAAGTTTAGGAACTGGTAATTCATTAACTCGTAAATAATCACCTATCTCACGAAAAGCTAAATCTTGAGTTAAGGTTTCCCCTGTATGAAGTGGTCCAGTAGCTGCTACAAGCTTAATTAAGATCAGGCTTCTAAAATCTTTATTACGAAGGGATATTCTATAAAACTGCTTACTAGAAGCATCCCCTGCTAGCGATTGAATCTCAATAATTTCTGATTCCGAAATTAAGCCGGTCCGATTTAAGATTGATTTAATATCATCCATAGTTTGTCTACAGATTATCTTCTAAACAAACTAACAATTCAGAAATTAATCCTTTTTGTTCAAACTCATGGCGACGTGGAGATCCAGTTGCTGGGCTAGCACTAGTGTCACGACCGATGTAAGTCACAGCTAAGTCCAACTTAGTTCTTAAATAAGGCTCGATGTACAACCAGGCACCCATATTAAGAGGCTCTTCTTGAATCCAGATACACTCTGAATATTCCATGTCTTTAATCGCCTTTTTAATCTCAAATTGAGGAAAAGGATAAAGTTGTTCAACTCGAATAACTTGAACATGAAGATCTTCTCTTTCTGTTAGAGCTTTCTCGATATCGTAATAGATTTTACCAGAAGTAAAGACTAACTGTTTTTTCTTACGACTTTTTTTAGTTGGGAAATTATTCACCAAAATTGTCGAAAAGCTGCCTTTCGCTAACTGCTCCCAAGGAGAACTAGCACTTACTGAACGTAGCAAGCTCTTAGGGCTCATAATCACAAGTGGACGTTTAAAAGATGACATTGCCTGTGCACGGAGCAAATGGAAAATTTGTGCAGTAGTAGTTGGATAAAAGACAACCATGTTTCCATCAGCACAGAGTTGTAGATAACGCTCTAAGCGAGCGGATGAGTGCTCTGGTCCCTGCCCTTCAAAACCGTGTGGTAATAAAAGTACAATTCCAGATAATTGATTCCACTTCTGCTCAGAAGAAGCAATAAACTGATCAATGATTACTTGGGCACCATTACCGAAATCTCCGAACTGTGCTTCCCAAATAACTAATGAATTAAGAGCGACTGTTGAGTAACCAAATTCAAAACCCAAAATTCCAGTTTCAGATAATGTACTATTAATTACTTCTAGTGGTGTTTGATACTGATCGATTAATGGCTTCACACTAAGGTGATGCTCACCAGTCTTGGCATCGTTTAACATTAAGTGTCGATGACTAAATGTGCCCCTTCCACAGTCTTGCCCACTTAGGCGAACCTTGATTCCATCTTGAATTAGAGTTCCATAAGCAAGTATCTCTGCAGTTCCCCAATCGACAAGCTGATCTGGCTCAAAAATTTCAGCTCTCTTTTTTAAAATAGCATCTAATTTCGGATAGACTGTGAATTTTTCGGGGTAGTGAGTCACAGCATGAAGTACTTCTTGGAATTTTGCTTTCGAAATATCCTGAGCAACGGGATAAGATCTTAGTCGTCCATGCATTGGGCAAGCGTCACCATTAACTCTTGGTAAACGTAGAGCTGATTGTTCACGATCAAATTCGGCAATAATTTCCTTGCGGTAATCAACTATTTGCTGTGCAGTTAACTTATGAGCCTTAGTTAAATTTTCTAAATAGTATTCTGATGTTAATTTCTTTTGCTTAATCCCTTGATATAATACTGGTTGTGTAAAGTTTGGATCGTCCCCTTCGTTATGACCGTATTTACGATAACAATAAAGGTCCAGCACAATGTCTTGTCCAAAAGTATTGCGATAATCTAAGGCTAACTTAGCAGCCCAACACGAAGCTTCAACATCTTCCGCATTTACATGAAGGATTGGTGCTTCAATTGAATTAGCAAATGATGTGCAATATACGCTTGAACGTGATTCATCAGGCGTTGTTGTAAAACCAATCTGGTTATTAATGACAATGTGAATTGTTCCCCCAGTGCAGTATCCGGCAACATTTGCAAAATTTAGGGTTTCAGCTACAACACCTTGACCAATAAAAGCAGCATCCCCATGTAAGGCTAGGGGAAGAACCGTTTTGCGATTACGATCGTAATTTATATCTTGCTTGGCACGACAGATTCCTTCTATTACGGGATAAACAAACTCAAGGTGGGATGGATTTGGTGCTAAGGATAAATGTACTTCTTCTTTCTTGGCATTACAAAAAGTTGATTCAAAACCAAGGTGGTATTTTACATCCCCTGACCCAATTACAGCATTAGGATTCTTATCTTCAAATTCAAAAAAGATCTCTTGCAGAGGCTTGCCAAGAATATTTCTTAATACGTTTAATCTTCCACGGTGTGCCATTCCAAGTACAATTTCTTGTACTTCCGAACCACAGGCTTGGTTAATTATAGATTTAATTACAGGGATTAAAGTTTCACCACCTTCTAAGGAAAAACGCTTCTGGCCAATATATTTTTTGTGTAATTGATCTTCAAAAACTTCCGCATCAATTAAATCTTTTAAGCGTGCAATCGATTCATCTTCAGTAAATGTTTGGCTTTCAAAGCGAGCTTCAATTCGCTCTCTTAACCAATAGCGTCGATCCGGGTCAAGGATATGCTCATATTCAAACCCGATGCTACCACAGTATGTTTTATGTAATTCTTTAACTAATTCCCTTAAGATCATCTTAGTTTTATTTTGGAAGTGATAACACAAAACTTCTTGATCTAACTGCTC
Source organism: Bdellovibrionota bacterium (assembly GCA_041740355.1). GTDB lineage: Bacteria > Bdellovibrionota_C > UBA2361 > UBA2361 > CALJRW01 > JANNBC01. The sequence continues at coordinate 64,105 of JBGSMD010000005.1, read as the reverse complement.
TTCGGTAAAATTATAAAAATTATTATCTAACTGATAAATGCTCGGTAGTGGTACAATCCCCATTTGAAGAGGGTTAATCTCTGCTTTTAAGTGTCCAAATTTTCTAAAGGCATCAACGTAACGAAAAACTGATTCTTGCAATCTCCAGTCTTCGGTTTGATTTAAATTTACTCTGGCTTGTATCTCCGTAGTTTGGATTGATTGATATCTTGCAAAATACTTTCGCCATTCAGCAGAAACTAATTCTGGGTCAATCTGATACAAGGTAAACAGTTCATTGATATAACCCTGATTTGGGCCAAATTCGTTACTGATAATATTGCTTTCCATGAAAATGTACTAAAAATTCGGAACAAATCTGTTATTTGCTTAAAAAAATTTCTAACGATCAATCTAGCTGAGTTTAAGCCTAGTTTCAAGATCCACTTTAATTTGATCTGTCAGGGCCTGTAGGTTGGCAAACTTATGTTCCGCGCGGATATAACTATCGAATTCCAATCTCAGTGATTCTCCATAAAACTCAGGACCATGATAATCAATCAGATAGGTTTCAATCTGTGGATGAAGTGCCTGCAGAACAACTGTTGGGCGATACCCTATATTAGTAATTGCTAAATACTCCTTACCCTGGAGGTAAGCTCTTGTGGCATAAACCCCTGTCGGCAAAAGCAGTAACTTAGAATACTTTAAATTGGCGGTTGGAAAGCCAAGGGTTCTACCTAATTTCTGACCAGACATGACTAGCCCAGTAAGTGAATAATTTCGTCCTGTTAAAGTTCTATATAATTCTAAATCTCCATCAAGGATTGCAGTTCTGAGTAAGCTAGATGATATTTTAACACCTTCGTCTTCTGTAAAACTACATACTGTTAGTCTTTTAGACTTTTCAGCAAATTTTTTCTTTAGAAAATCAATATTACCAACACGGTCTTTTCCCAGGACCGCATCATGTCCAACAATCAACTCTTGGATCTTTAATTTATCAAACAAAAATTTTTCAACAAATTCATCGGCACTGATATTTACCAACTTATTGTTAAATTTTAATAACAATAAGTAATCCACGGAAAATTTACGAAGTATTATTAACTGCTCTCTAAGGCTAATGATTTTCTTTCTTGGTAAATTGGGATTAAAATAACATGCTGGATTAGAATAAAAAGAAATAACTAACGACTTACATCCAGATTTACTCTTGGCATTAGCTAATTCCTTTAAAATTTGTTGATGTCCTAGATGAAGCCCCTCAAATTTTCCAATCGTAGCGACGACTGCCGGACAACCTGGGAGTGCCTTAAATCCCCGAATTAGCTTGGTCACTAGCCTATCTCATCTCTTTTAAACGTGCTTGAGCTTGAACAGCTTCTTTACTACGAGGATATTCTTTGACCAATTTTTGTAAGGTAAGCTTACTGAGGTCTTTTTCATTTAATCGTAAAAATAATGAGGCTTGTCGGAGCAATGCAACTGGTGCTCTTTCCTCTTTGTGATAATTTGCTTGGAGTTCATTGTAGAGGCTAATAGCTTTTTTCTCTTCTCTCATCGCCTCGAAACAAATTGCTTTCCAAAATAATAATTTAGCTTTCCAAGTGTTGCTTAAGTTAACGGAAGATAATTCTTCTAGCGCTCGCCAAGCATTAGCAAATTGATTTTGCTCTAAGTGAGCAAATGCAAATTCAAAGTTTTTTGATTCAATGCTATTAACATCTAATGTATTAAGACTAGCACGATCTTCTTCCATAATTGTGATTGGTACGATACCAGAGGTGCGATTAGCAATTTTAGTATTAAGATGTGGAGAATCAGTAACACTTCCCTGTTGCATCTGAGGTGTATCAATAACAGGATTTATAATCATTGGTGTAGCCTCTACTGACTGCTTCTCTGCCACAATTTGATCTCTTTTTTCAAGATAGATAAATTCAATTTTTTCAACTCGTTGATTTAGTTCTGTGATCATCCTTTCCAGTTCTACAATCCGATCTGTTTGCACCATAACTTGATCGTTAATAGTCGCAAGTCGACCATCGTTTAAATTTGGTGATTGACTAGTGCAAGCAACTAGCAATAGACAAATAGGGAGTGCACGAAAGAACATATATTATAGTCAAAGAAAAAATAAATTAACTGACAAGGATCTCAAATCTAATTTTGGCAAGAAATAATCCAATCAGACTAGAAGTTATATACTTATGACAAAAACAAATTTACGAATGTTTAAAAGTAAGTATTGTGTTTTTAACATAACTATATGCTTTTATTATCCCTGGAGGGGGAGAGTAAGCCCCCAAAAGTAATTCCGAACTTAAATTACTTTTTGGATATGCTATATTATAAAATTATTTTTAAGTTATTGGCAACTCAATCTTATTTGAATACCTAAGAGAGAAAAATTTGACTAGCAATATGTGGGAAGGAATAAGGAAGGTCTAGGTGCTAGAATTATCTAGCACCTAGTTTAATGTACTAATTACTTAACGTTGAAATGAACGCGTCTGTTTTTAGCATAAGCATCTTCTGAAGAAGAAGGATCTTTTGGAAGTTCTTCGCCATAACTAACAATGCTTAACTTATCAGCAGGTACACCAGCACCAACTAACTCATCATAAGCTGCACGAGCACGTTTCAAACCAAGAGCCATATTATACTCATTAGTTCCACGCTCATCACAATGACCTTCTACAGTAACTTTAGAATACTCATTAGAATTTAACCATGTAACGTTACCATCGATCTTAGACTTAGCAACTGCATCAATCGAGTAAGAATCGTACGTAAAATTAACATCAGACAAAGGTCCATCTTCGCTACCGAAAGGAACGTTTGCATCACCTTTTTTTGAACTACAAGCAGTAGTTACAACTAAAGAAACAATAATCAACAATTTAAAAATCTTAGTTAAAGACATTTTACCAATCTCCAAAAAATAAATAGCAAAAGTATATGAAGAGATTATCAAAAAAACTTAAATAATCTTATGGGGCTATGACAAAAGCTTTGGCAACAGGCCTTACTTACTTCTCTTGCTTTTTGAACTTAATTAAACAAGACCTCTGCACAGCTCAATCGAAAATGAGCTACCTAGCAAACTTTAAATAAAAAAAATGGTAATATCTTGAGCCCTAGAACAGGAGTCTCGAAATACAACAAATTATAATTTTAAAACGCTAGTGGCACAATGAATTGAAGTTGTGCAGAGGTCTTGCGACAGTATTAGCCTAAGTAATCAATTCTGTAAACAGAGAAAAACATTGAGTTATCACTTAAAGCCAAAAGTAAAGCTGTTATAACTAAGTTTACTCATTTTTAGCTCTACTATCAAAAGTAAAGATTTTATGCTTTTTACTTTTCATTTCTGATAAAAAAAGAAAAAAGATGTGTGAGCAAAATCATGTTGACTTGCCTGCCATAGCTTTAGCGGAGAGGAAGGCATATCTTGCCCTAGAAACAATACCAAACCCTGGGCAAATCAGCTCTGATTATTGGTTTTGTCTTCTACGGCGTAACTTGACTTAAGACTCCGCCCAACCTCCGCAATTTTCATCTACGGAGGATTTAAATTAAAGAATGCGGTGTAAAATAGACCTCCGCCTCCATTAATCATATTTTAACTGCTAGTTAATCCAGCTCGACCAGCTAGGATCAAAGCTACCTGACTGGCTCTGATTAACTTGGATTAAATTAGCTCCATCCAAACGAATCATTCCAAGTTGATAAACACTGCCAAAAGCTGTGGAAGAGAAAACTAAATAACGCCCATCTGGAGACCAAGAAGGATCTTCGTTACTTCCGCTTGAAGTCAATTGGCTTGGCTGAGTTCCATCTGCATTACTAACAAAAACGTTATGTTTGCCTTCGGAACGACAGACATAGGCAATTTTTTCTCCCTTTGGAGACCAAACTGGACTAGTACAATAGTTAGAAGATACATAGCTAACCCTTTTTGCTCCTGAACCATCAGCTGACATCGTGTAAATTTGAGGTCCGCCCGATCGGTTAGAGGTAAATACGATTCTAGTTCCGTCTGGAGACCAGTCTGGGGAAACATCAATACTAGCATAATTTCGAGTGAGTTTACTTAATTCTCGACCACTCTTGTCTAACAAAAGAATGTCTGATTTTTGTCCTTCAGAACGAGCAATAATGATCTTACTGCCATCAGGACTAAATTTCCCACCTAATTCTTGCTGAACCGTATTTGTTATTTTTTGTTGGCGACGAGTAGCATATCCAATGGAAAATAAATCTGGCTGTCTATTTTGAAAGTTTGTAAACAAAATAGACTGATGATCCGGACTCCATGAACTTGATAGCGCTAAACCATTATCACTGGTTAATTGTCTAACATTTGCACCATCTAAATCCATCACAAAGATTTCTTTAAAGCGTCCAACTCTTTGAGAATATGCAATTTTGGTTCCAAAAGGTCCAAACTCACCTGTAAAATATTTCAAAACTTCATTGGAAAATTTATGAGCAATGTCCCTAATATGAGCAATATCACCGCTGTACTCTTTAGCTAACTCTAATTTTTGAATCTGAACGTCGTGTAGGAAAAGTCGCACTTTAATTTGTTGTCCAGTCTGCTCAATTTCACCCTTTACCAATCCATCAACTCCCAGAACTGTCCAATCAGTAAAAGCAAAAGTATCTCCACACTTTCCGGGGGTCTCGATATAAGACTCCGAATTTAGAATATCGAAATAGCCAGACATAGTTAAGTCTCTGGTAATAACGCGAGCGACTTCTTTGGTTTGTTCACTACTGGCACCTTTACCGCACAACTGTGGAACTGCCAGAGGGTACAAACGGCTTGAGCCACTTACCGATAAGCGGGTTTGAGCACCTAAGTCTAGGATCAAACCGAAAAAGAGAATAATAAGAATTAGGAATTTTTGGACTTTCATTTTTTAATAAATATAAAATTAAGTTAGCTCATTTTTTATATTGAATTGAACCTAAGGCAAAGCGCCACGAATAAAAACCGAGACTGGATGATTAACCCTTGGAGGTCGCTACAAACTCGTTGAGCTTGATATAGTAAGCAACGAAATTTAAAAAGGTAATTTTTAATGTCACCGGTGAAATCATATTAGCAACATTTAAAAGAGAGGGAAATATAGTAAACCAAATAAAGTATACTAAAAACTGATAAGAATTGTCCTGACGGCAATGTATGTTGCATTTTCCACTTTAAGTAGTTTTAGTATCTGTTTTTTAATGCGAATAATGGTATCGCAATTTTTTCTCGCTAACTAATACTTCCCAGGTTCAAAATCAAGAATTACTTCTTTGAAATCTTCGTATATCTCAGGAAGTGCTGCCGGCACTGGGCTAGCTTTTGTTACAGCACGTAATGCAGAATCATCAAATTTACCATCTCCTGATGACTGAACAATACGAACATCAGAAATCTCACCTGTTTGGCTAATTTTGAAGCTAACAGCTGCGATTAATGGACTTGCCGAATCATGCCAGTTCCAACCTTTTTTGATCTGGGTTTCTAACTCTTCTTTGTACTTAAACCATGCTGGTGATTTAACAACACCACCACCCAGTCCATTTTTACCAGTTCCGGCAGAACCAAATCCTTGGCCTCCGGCATTAGTAGATTCTCCTAAGTATTTTTGAAGAGCATCTTCATAATTCTCTTCTTTTGTTGTTTCTTTCTTGGGAGGAGTTTTAGTTTCCTGCTTTGAATCGGCGGTCTTTTTTACCTCTTCTGTTTTAGTAGGCTCAGCTTTTTTAATTTCCTCTTTTTTTACTGGTTCAGCTTTCTTAACTTCTTCCTTTTTTGGTTCAATTATCTTTGGTTCTTCTTTCTTGATAACTGGGACTTCTTCCTTTTTCGGCTCGGGTTTTACTTCTGGCTTAACTTCTGGTTTTTTTTCTTCCTTTTTAGGAATAACAACTTCTTCTTTTTTAGTTACGGGTGGTGGTGCTTTTTTCTCCGCAACCTTTTTAGGTGGTGCGATATCTGCTTTATTTTTTGGGTCCGGCAGCTGTGCAATCCCACCAAGATTTTTACCACCTTCCACACTTACAGAATAAATAACCTTTGGCGGAAGTTTATCTTTTGAAAAACTTGTTTTTGAGAAAATCTGAATAACTAAGAGCGCATGCAGAAGAATTGAAAGAGTTAAACCCAAGTTAATATATTCAGCTTTGGCTTTGACGTCATATGAGGACACTATTTAGTTCCTTGTGGACCTTCCGGTAAATCAGTTACTAGACCAACTTCTGTAATACCACCTTGGTAAAGAGCAGACATTACTTTCATGACTTGACCATAATCAATCGCTTCGTCCGCTTTAACATAAACTTTATCGCCAGCCGATTTTTTAGACTCCATGATCTTCTTAATCTTCGGACTAAGTTCTTCTAAGGTAACTTCGTTCTCGCTACCAACATATACTTTTCCTGCGCTATCGATTGAAACTACTATCTGCTCTTCACTGCCACTAAGATTTCCCGTTGCCGCTTTTGGCAACTTAACATCTACACCTTGTTGAATCATCGGTGTTGTAACCATGAAAATTACGAGCAGAACTAACATTACATCCACTAAAGGAGTAACGTTAATTGCTGCAACTGGTCCATCAAAACTTGTCGGTCCGCCTGCCATTTGATTTTAATTAATAAAAGTAAACCTTGCTAAAACCCTCCGCAAATAAAATTTGTGGAGGGCGAGCGTAATCTTGGCTTTAGCCAAGTTGCGCAGTAGAAGACAAAACCAATACTCACCGCCGAGTTGCGTAGGGTTTGGTAGTATTTTCTACGGCAAAACCTGCCTGCGACAGGATTTTGCTCGCTCACCTTTCTTTTCATTTTTTCTCAAAAATGAAAAGCGGGGAGTATAACTATTTAACAAAATAACGTTCAGCAATACTGATAAATTCATTAGAGAACTTATGCATATTTTCACGGAAATTTTTTACACCTACTGCGAAATAGTTATATGCCACCGCAGAAGGAATTGCCGCTGCTAAACCGATTGCTGTAGCAATTAAGGCTTCGGAAATACCAGGCGCAACAGCTTGGATACTGGTTGTAGTTGACTGACTAAGACCGTGGAAAGCATTCATAATCCCCCAGACCGTTCCAAAGAGTCCAATAAACGGAGCTGCGGTAGAAACACTTGCCAAGAATGTTAAGCCACGTTCTAAACGTAGGCTTTCTTCATACTGAGATCTTTCCATAGAAGAAGCTAGTACAGAAAGCTTTGCTTCTTTACTAGTTGGTGAAGCATCCGCTTGATTCTCTTTTTCATCTTCTAAGATATTCGATAACTCTTTGTAGCCAGCAGAAAAAACTTGCGCTAAGGGACTCGCTGATAAATCTTCACAGGCATCGGCAACTTTAGTAAAATTACGGGATTCCCAAAATATCTTGGCGAACTCTTTAGAGGTCTTACGTGCTTTTGTATATTGTAAGATCTTAGAAATAGTAATTGCCCAACTAAAAATTGAAAGAAAAATTAAGATAAACAAGACTAATTGTACGACCAATCCTGAGGATTGAACCATCGCGATAATATTGGCAGAGCCTGAAGTTGTAGTCATGAGTTAATTACATTTGAATAAATATACCAAAATTTTACTTTGTATAAAAACAAACATTGGTATTTAGTTTGCCGAAATTAAAGAATTTATTAAAAATACTTAACATTAATCTCGGATTAGTTATAAGTGATAATGCTATAAGTAACTTAAAATCACAATAGCTTGGGCATAGAAAACACTCAAAATTGTAATCGTTTTTTGCAAGCTTAGGTAGCTAAATTTCAATAGTAAATTTCTTCAAAAAAGGACTTAGGATGATTGACACTCAGGTCATTTAACACCTATTATTTAGACCATAAATCTCTACCACTAAAATTTAACTTTAGGTGTAGCAGAGCTGCCAATCTCTTTAGAGAAATAGCAGCTATCAAATCAGCAAGTAATGTCTTCCCGAAGTTTACATGGAGTGGAGCTGTTACGATTTTACAGGAATTAAAATGACAACAAGAATTGGAATTAACGGTTTTGGACGTATTGGACGTAATGTTTTCCGAAGCCTTGAAAAACGAAAGCAAGAATTCGACTTTGAACTTGTAGCTATCAACGACTTAACAGATTCGAGAACACTAGCTCACCTTCTAAAGTATGATTCAGTCCATGGTAAGTTTGAAGGCGAAGTATCGCATGATGAAAAATCAATCATTGTTAATGGTAAGAAAATTCAAATTTTATCAGAAAGAGATCCGGCTAACTTACCTTGGAAATCACTAGAAGTTGATGTTGTTTTGGAATGTACGGGCATCTTCACTACAAAAGATTTGGCTGGTAAGCATTTGCAAGGTGGATGTAAGAAAGTATTAATCTCTGCTCCCTCTGCTGATCCGGATCTGACAATGGCTTTTGGTGTAAATAGTGAAGCTTATGAACCTGCGAATCACAATGTAATTAGTTGTGCTTCTTGTACTACAAATTGCTTAGCACCAATGGCTAAAGTCATAGATGAGAATTTTGGAATTGTTAGTGGAACAATGACAACAATTCATTCTTACACTAACGATCAAAGTATCTTGGATTTACCACATAAAGATTTAAGACGTGCCCGCGCAGCGGCCTTGTCGATGATCCCAACAACAACTGGTGCGGCTAAAGCCGTAGGATTAGTTCTTCCGCAGTTAAAAGGTAAAGTAGATGGATTCTCTGTTCGTGTTCCAACACCAGATGTTTCTTTAACTGACTTTGTTTGTGTTGTTAAAAAAGAAACAACGGTGGAAGAAGTAAAAGCAGCATTAAAGAAAGCTTCCGAGACTAATTTAAAAGGAATTTTAGGTTATTCGGAAGAACCTTTAGTTTCTGTTGATTACATCGGAAATACTCATTCTTCGATCATTGATGCAGATTGCACTCTTGTAATTAACAAAAACATGTTGAAGGTTGTTTCTTGGTATGACAATGAAATGGGGTTCTCAAACCGCATGCTTGATGTTTGTAAATTAGTTGCTAGTAAATTCTAATTTGCGCTCACCGCTTTTCATTTTTGATAAAAAATGAAAGGCGGTGAGGGAGCAAAATCCTGTTGACTTCTCCGCCATAACTTTAGCGGAGGAGGACTACAGGTTTTGCGGTAGTGAACAATACCAAACCCTCCGCAAATTTTATCTGCTGAGGCTTTATAATTTTCAGATCATCAGCACTTACGCGAGTAACAGCTGAATTAATTACTCCATTAAATTTTTTATTATCGATTAAACATGAGCAAACACTTACTGATTGGCAACTGGAAAATGAACCTACTTCCAGAAGATGCAAGTAAATTAATTTCCCAGTACGTTTCTTTAACTAAGAATTCAAATCGGACACAAGTTGGGATTGCCCCTACTTTTCTTGCCATGTCAGCTGTTATAGCTGAGTGTAATAGTAGCGATCTATGGATCGGTGGTCAAAATGCCCATCAAGAAAATGACGGAGCTTTTACTGGGGAAGTTTCTGCTTCCATGTTGCAAGCAATTGGTTGCGCCTTCAGTCTAACCGGACACTCGGAATGTCGTCATGTACTTGGCGAATCTCAAGATTTAATCACGAAACGCTCATCTGGTGTTTTGGATAATCAACTAAAATTAGTTTATTGCTTCGGTGAAACGCTAGCAGAGAAAGAAGCTGGAAATCGCAGTAAAGTTTTACAAGATCAACTTCTGCCGATAATGGAGTTAATCAATGAAAAAAATCATAATCAATTAATCCTTGCCTACGAACCTGTTTGGGCAATTGGAACTGGTAAAGTGGCAACAATTCAAGATATTAAGGATTCCGTCCTAGAAATCAACGAAATTATTAAAAACACAAAGCCATTTTGCAATGCGGCAATCCTATATGGCGGTAGTGTTAAACCTGATAATTATCAACAAATTCTAGCCGTTCAAGGAGTTTCTGGGGCACTTGTTGGAGGAGCAAGCTTAAAGTACGAACAGTTTCTAGAACTGTACAAGATTTCTGAGAATTGTTAATTGTCCTTAGCTTTAGCTAAAATTTCTCCATATTGGCTAAATCTATCCCCTCCTGGCTTCCCTTAGGTCTTAGTGAGTATAGTTCATCAATCAAATTTAACTGACCAACAGTATTATTTTCTGCTGAAGCATATAATAACTGTAATCTGTCTTGCTTCTTAACTTCTTTCGCCTTCAACGACAAAGTTTCAAAATTTTCTGAAAAGCGATAATGCTTTACAAATATCTGATTATTATTACCATATGCGTATATTGAATAGATATCTTTTCCACTTGTTACATCAAGCTGAAATGTAGACCAATCATTATTTCCCCGATCAGATTTGAGCGCCATTTTTCCAACAAGAATATTATTCTTGAAAAGCTTAACCTCACGAACCCCTTCCTTAAGTAAAGCAAAGTTTAAGCCAATCGACTGCAGTTTAGATTCCTTGCTACTTGCCGAATTCTGTACAAGATAAAATGTGGCATCGTGGATTTGAAGTCGCGGATTAAAACTTGAGATAGTTAATATTTTTAAACGCTGAGGCAAGTTACTTTCATAAAAACTACTTAAATTTACTATGGCCCAAAGTTCTAAAATATTAATAGGAACTAACTCTTGGAGTAAGCTAGTAGTTACTTGTAAATCCTGTTTTTCTAATTGATCAATTAAATCTTGTGGCTTTGGAGAATTCTCGTCTGCTGGCTGAATTAATAAAGTTAGAATCTGTTTGAACTTAAGAAGTTCCTTTCGGGAACTTTGATAACGCACACTAACATTAGTCAAAACTTTATCCAGTAATTGTAAATTATTTTGTAAGTTGTTCTGAACAAGGGGATCTTTTATCGCCTCCCAAGAATTTAGTTGTGTAGAAGTAAACTTAGTTTGACTTACTGCTGAATTATTTTGCTGTCTTTTAACAGATTTTCCACTACGATCGCTTAAAAAACGTCCAATTTTAAGACCGAGCCCCTCAAATCCGGCATTTGAGTCGTTCGGAGTCGGAGCTTGGTTTTCAGCGACTTCACCCGTTAATTGTTTTTCTGCTTGATCCAAGTCTGGCTCAGTTTCTGAAACCTCGGCAATCTCCTCTTTACTATTATCGATTGACTTAATTCCAATAATCTCTGGAAGAAAAATTAAAAATAAAATAATTATTATTGCGATTATCGGTAAAAATAGTTTTGATGATACTTTGAAAATATTGAAAGACATTCTTTGTAACTTCAAAAAATTTTCTCTAGTCAGTAAAGAAGAGAGAAGACATAAAGTGACTAAAAATTAAAAACTGAATAGCTTTAGCTTTCCGGAATTCTAATTAGATATTAATTTGTTAGTTGCTTAAATATAGAGCTATCTTATAGATAGGACTTATTACGCAACTCATCAATAGATAAATCGTCTAGCCGTGCCCCTACTTGTGTTATTACTCGGTAAGCTAGATATGTTCCTAATTCCAAAGATTTTTGAGGACTAAGCCCCTTTGTGATTCCAGACATAAAACCAGCGGCAAAAGAATCTCCTGCTCCAGTTAAGTCAACTGGCTGACAAGAAATTGCAGGAACATGAATTAATTCACTTCCAGAAGCATAGTAAGAACCATTCGGACCATCCGTGATCACAACTTCCGAGATTGTCTCGGCAAATTTTAAGGCACAAAGACTAGCTTGAGCTATTCCCAAATACAATCCAGCTTCACCGTCGTTTGCAAAAAGCAGATCGACTTGCGGCATAATTTCATCAAGTCGCTCTTTAAATACAGCGACGATAAACTCAGCCGACAGGGTCATTACTATTTTTGTATCATTAGCTTTGGCTATTTGAATCGCTTTCTTAACAGCTTCCCAACCGAGGTCACTTGCTAATAAGTACCCTTCAATCAGCATGTACCTAGCACTTGCAATCAAATCATTTGATAAATGATTGACAGAAAATTCAGCACTGGCTGCCAAACAAGTACACATTGTTCTCTCGCCATCTGGAGAGATAAATATTAAAGAAGTACCAGTAGGTTCTGTTGATTGAGAAACTGACTCATCATGAGAGATTTGATGCAGATTTAACTGATCTAAATAAAAATTAGCAAAATTATCCTGACCGATAGAAGTTAACATTCCTGCAGTTCCACCAACGGAAGCAAAAGTAAAGATTGTGTTACAAACTGAACCACCGCAGGCAATTTTAAGATAATCTGCTTGAACTGCAGAAAGTAGTTGGCTTTGTCGATCATTATCCACGAGTGTCATGGATGATTTGACTAAATTATGTTCTAGAATAAATTCATCCTTTGCTTCCACTAAGGCATCAACTATTCCATTTCCTAAGCCAACTAATTCAATCTTTTTCATTTTACTACAATAATGATTTCATAATTTTGCCAATCTCGGCTGGAGATTTAGAAATTTTTACACCGGCTTCTTCCAGCGCGGCATACTTTCCTTCGGCAGTTCCACCAGAACCAGAGATAATTGCTCCAGCATGTCCCATCTTACGACCTTTAGGAGCAGTAGCTCCAGCAATAAAACTTACCACTGGTTTTTTAAGATGTTCTTTAATCCAAGCAGCAGCTTCTTCTTCCGCACTTCCACCGATTTCACCTATCATTACAATGGCGTCAGTTTCTTCGTCGTCTTTGAATAAGCTTAAACAATCAATAAAGTTTGTACCATTTAGTGGATCCCCACCAATACCTACACAGCTTGATTGTCCCAGACCTAATTCAGATAATTGAAACACTGCTTCATAAGTAAGAGTTCCACTTCTTGAGACAACACCGATTCGTCCTTTTTTATGAATGTGACCTGGCATGATCCCAATTTTACATTCATCAGGAGTTATAACTCCCGGACAGTTTGGTCCAATCAAACGAGTTTTCTTACCGTCCATAAATGCTTTAACTTTAAGCATATCAAGAACGGGAATTCCTTCCGTAATACAAATTACTAAATCTAATTCAGCATCAACAGCTTCCATGATGGCATCAGCAGCGAAGGGAGGTGGAACATAAATTACACTGATGTCAGCATCAGTTGCTTTCTTCGCTTCTTTAACTGTATTAAAAAGTGGAATCCCCTCAAAGTTACTTCCCCCTTTTCCTGGGCCAACCCCTGCTACCATTTTACTTCCGTAATCACGGCAAGCTTTAGTATGAAAAGATCCTGATTTTCCAGTAATCCCTTGAGTGATAATGCGACTATTTTTATTTACTAAGATACTCATTTTTTTATTTATTTAGTTAGGCTTACGATTTGACTTGCAGCTTGTTCCATTGTTTCTACTGCGACGATATTTAATCCAGACTTAGCTAAGATTTCCCGACCTTCTTTAACGTTTGTTCCTTGAAGTCGAACAACAAGTGGAACCTTAACTCCGATTTCCTTAGCAGCTTCCACTACTCCATTAGCAAGAACGTCACACTGCATAATTCCGCCAAAAATATTAATTAAAATCCCTTTAACTTTTTTATCAGATAACAGGATCTTAAAAGCTGCGGCAACTTTGTCTTTCGAAGCTCCACCACCGACATCCAGAAAGTTAGCAGGCTCCCCACCAGAAAACTTGATAATGTCCATTGTGGCCATAGCCAAGCCTGCACCATTTACCATGCAAGCAATATCACCATCTAGGCCAACATACGCTAGATCAAATTTAGAAGCGGCTAAGTCACGCTCATTCATTTCATCATAATCCATCATCTCTTTAAGATCTGGTTGACGAAACAAGGCATTGTCATCAACTGAGCATTTAGCGTCAAGAATTACAAACTCACCAGACTTAGTAATTACCAATGGATTGATTTCGATTAGATCTAAATCTTTAGCGATAAATACTTGGTAAAGTTTAGTTAAGATATCCTGAAATTTTCTAGTTAAAGAAATATCAATACCCAGTGCTAAGGCAATTTCCATGCATTGAAAACTTTGTAGTCCTGCTCTTGGATCGATGAAACGAGAAATAATTTTTTCTGGAGTGTGTTCCGCAATTTCTTCAATATCCATTCCACCATCAGCACAGGCAATAATTGCGATGGAACGCTTAGCGCGATCTACTAACAAGCTTAAGTATAATTCCTTGTCGATCTGACAACCATCTTCCACGTAAACCTTACGAACAATCTTCCCTTCTTCACCCGTTTGCGGAGTGACAAGCCTCATCCCTAAGATTTTAGATCCAAGCTCACGTGCTTCAGCACTAGTCTTAGCTAATTTAACCCCACCAGCTTTTCCTCGACCACCAGCATGAACCTGAGCTTTGACAACGCAAATGTCACCACCCAGATTATCAGCAGCCGCTTCAATTTCACCAGGAGTGTAACAAAGGTATCCTCTAAGTACTGGTAATCCAAAGCTTTTTAAAACTTGTTTAGATTGATATTCGTGTAAATTCATTAATTAAATTATGTTAAAAATCGATGCTACTTTAGCTGAAATGACATTTTATTGCCAGTGGTTAACTGAAATTAAGATAATCGTGGCATTCTGAAGCCAGCTAAGATCTAGATAGGTAGATGATAATCTCCAGCAAAATAAATACTATTGAATGTGTAGTTTGTTAGAGTCAGGATTGAGATAGGGTTCTGTCAAGGAATTAGGACATCAAATGTAAATTAACACCAAATGAAGAAGGCAGCTGGATTCAGTCTTATCGAACTCTTGGTTACTGCGGCGCTTGCATTGTCCCCGAAAGAATTCACGTTTCTGGGAGGTTTAAATAGGCTTGTTTGTAACATGACTAAATTTCTAATTTCTATTAGGAGGTTTGAATCTAATCTAATTAAACTCTGCGACGATTTGCGTAAGCAAGGCTTAGTAATTTCAATTATATCGGTTACAACACTCAAATTTATGAGCTATTGGTCACTAAAAATAAGCGTTCTTTATTAATATCCATAAGAAAAAGTAAAAGTATTGAAACCATAGCTATTTAATGAGAAAATAAACAAATGGGGCAATAAAAAATAGTTAAAAACGGAAGGCCAATAATTATGTTAGCAAAAAAATGAAAAAAGTATCAGGATTTAGTCTTATTGAGCTGTTGGTCACTGTAGCCATTGTTGGTATTATATCTTCAATTTCAATAGCAATTTTCGATAGCTACAGAAGACGTGCAAATGATTCTGTAGCAATTTCTCATGTTTATGCACTTAATACTAGTCGAGAAGCATTTATAGCTGATCACATAGGTAGGATACCTCAACCTTTTGGTACTTCTCAATTTAGCATTGGATATAATCCGGCTAGAGAAATTGTAGTAAATGCTACGGGAACATGGTCTGGTTTTGCCGGTTATACTCTAAGCCAAGCTTTACCTGGTTACGTTCCTGACCCAAAGGTATTCTTTGCTTCGTCGATGAGATCCCAAAGTAATCATGACGGAAATACCAGTCACTGTTGTGGAACAATTAGTCCAGAATATCCAGGCAATACTTCCTATTTTATTTATCCTTCCAATGTAGATTCTTATGGTAAAATCCGAGGTAACCTTAGCATGAATCAAGGACAGGGCAGTGTGAGTGCTGATTGCTCACAATGTCCCCCATGAAAATTATCTACACTCCACACAAACTTTATTAGAATTTAGCAATGTACAATTAGTTGAAATATCAGATTTCGCGTAAGTTACAAAAACACTACTTATTACAATCAGGAAGTTAATAAAGATAATGGTACTTTTAAATTGGTTAAGACTACTGTGCCTTAATCCGAGCATCATCCTTCTTAATACGAGCTAAGAATTGTGCCTTAATGTAATCCTGGTTCATTCGACTAATGAATTCAATGCTGATTGATTTTGGACAAGCGTCCTGACAGGCACCATAGTTTGTGCAAGATCCAAAACGTTCGTTATCCATTTGCTCCACCATATCTTTAACTCGACGGTATCGTTCCGGTTGCCCTTGAGGAAGAAGTCCTAAGTGAGCAACCTTAGCAGCTGTAAACAACATTGCCGATCCATTTGGACAAGCGGCAACACAAGCTCCACAAGAAATACATGCAGCGGCGTCCATTGATTTATCTGCAACAGGTTTTGAAATTGGAATAAGGTTAGCATCTTGAGCAGAGCCAGTACTAACAGAGATATATCCGCCTGCTTGAATAATTCGATCAAATGCAGAACGATCAACGACCAAATCTTTAACAACTGGAAAACCAGAAGCACGCCATGGTTCAATTACAATCGAATCACCATCTTTAAAACAACGCATATGTAACTGACAAGTTGTTGTGGCAGCTTCTGGACCATGAGCGCAACCATTAATCATCAAAGCACATGATCCACAAATTCCTTCACGGCAATCGTGTTCAAAAGCGATTGGTTCTTGATTCTTGGATTCTAATTGTTCATTAAGTACGTCTAGCATTTCTAAGAAAGACATATGCTCACTCACCTCATCAAGTTCATAGTTAACGAACTCACCTTGAGACTTACTATCTTTTTGTCGCCAAATCTTTAATTTAATCTTCATACTAACGATTTATTTATAACTTCTTATTTGTAACTTCGTTGAGATGGTTTCACATCTTCAAAAACTAATTCTTCTTTATGTAACTTAGGTCTGTTACCTAATCCTTGATGTTCCCAAGCCGAAACATAAGCATATTCTTCATCATTACGTAAAGCTTCACCTCCTGGAGTTTGGTATTCTTCACGAAAGTGACCACCACAAGATTCATTGCGATCATGGGCGTCGTGACACATTATTTCAGCAAATTCAATAAAGTCAGCAACACGACCTGCTTTTTCAAGTGTGGCATTTAGGTCTTTAGAATCACCGGGAATTGAAATATTATTCCAAAACTCTTCCCGAATTTTTGGAATCGTCGCTAAGGTTTCTTCCAAACCTTCCTTGCTTCTAGCCATTCCACAGTTATCCCACATGATCCTTCCCAACTCACGATGAATAGAATCAACAGTGCGATTTCCTTTAATGCTTAAAAGTTTAGCAATTTGCTTTTCCTGCTCTGATTTTGATTCTGAAAATTCATTCAAGTTAGCAAAGTCTTTGGCCGCCGGTTTAACATTCGCTAAAAAATTACCGATTGTTGCAGGAAGTACAAAGTAACCATCAGCAAGTCCTTGCATCAAGGCACTCGCACCCAAGCGATTTGCTCCATGATCAGAAAAGTTTGCTTCACCAATGGCAAAAAGTCCAGGAACATTGGTCATCAAATTATAATCAACCCATAGTCCACCCATAGTATAGTGAGGTGCTGGGTAAATTCTCATTGGAATTTTAAATGGATCTTCACCAGTAATTCTTTCGTACATTTCGAATAAGTTACCGTAACGATCGGCAATTGTGTCCTTTCCTAATCTTTGAATTGATTCTGCAAAATCAAGATAGACACCGTAGCCACTACCACCAACTCCGAAGCCGGCATCGCAGCGTTCCTTAGCATTACGAGAGGCAATATCTCTTGGAACCAAGTTACCAAATGTTGGATATCGTTCTTCTAAGAAATAGTCTCTTTCAGATTCGGGAATCTGTGCAACAGGACGGGTATCGTTTTTATTTTTTGGAACCCAAATTCTTCCATCATTACGAAGAGATTCGGACATTAATGTTAGCTTTGACTGGTAATCGCCAGAAACAGGGATGCAAGTAGGATGAATTTGAGTAAAACAAGGGTTAGCAAAATAGGCTCCTTTTTTATAAGCACGAAACGACGCCGTTACATTACATAACATGGCATTAGTTGATAAGTAATAGACGTTGGAATATCCACCAGTAGCCAAGACAACGGCATCTGCTGAATGAGTAGTAATTTCTCCTGTAATCAAATTACGTACAGTAATACCAACAGCACGTCCATCAGAAATCACCACATCAAGCATTTCCATTTTGTTATACATCTTAACTCCACCGCTGGAGATTTGACGAGAAAGCCCGGAGTAAGCTCCTAACAACAATTGTTGTCCAGTTTGTCCACGAGCATAAAAAGTTCTGGAAACCTGAGCTCCACCAAAAGAACGGTTTGTTAAATACCCACCATACTCTCTGGCAAATGGAACGCCCTGAGCAACACACTGATCGATAATATTAACACTAACTTCAGCTAAGCGGTGAACATTAGCTTCACGAGATCTGAAGTCACCACCCTTAACTGTGTCATAGAATAAACGATTAACACTATCACCATCATTTTGATAATTCTTAGCAGCGTTAATTCCACCTTGAGCAGCAATACTATGAGCTCTTCTTGGTGAATCATGAAAAGTAAAGGCATGAACATCGTAACCAAGTTCAGCCATTGTTGAAGCAGCCGAGGCGCCCGCAAGTCCTGTGCCAACCACAATTACTTTATATTTTCTTTTATTAGAGGGATTAACAAGCTTCATGGAGAACTTATGGTTCGTCCACTTATCAGCCATATTACCAGAAGGAATATTAGAATTTAATGTCATTTGAAATTACGCTGATAAAAAACCAAACAAAATTGCCAGAGGAACAATCATGAAACCAAAGGCTACCGTGCCAGCAATAACTTTTGCTCCAAGTCTAATGTATGAATCATATCTTGGACGATTGAGTCCAAGAGTTTGAAAAACACTCCAAACCCCATGGTAAAGATGTAATCCAAGGAAACACATCACTACAATATATATTAAGGTAATAAAAGGATTCTGGAAGGCAATCAAAATATTGCGGTAAACTTTACCTGCTTCAAAGCTGGGGTGAATTGCTCCAAAAGTTAAATGAAGTAAATGAAACACAATGAACGCGGCAATCGACAAGCCACCAACAAACATTAGGTTTACAGCTAACTTAGATAAATCCTTCTTTTCTGAATGATATCCCTGAGGTCGTGCCCGTCGATTCAAATTGCGAAGCTGAACGATGGCAACGATGTGCATAATTACTGCTATTAATAATCCGATCCGTGCAATCCAAAGAAAGCCACCATATCCTAAAATGTCTTGACCAAAAGTTCTTAAGAATTCCGCGTAATGGTCGAGTTTATGAACTCCATTAACATCAGCACCGGCAAAGGCTTTTAAGTTTCCTGCCATGTGTCCAATTACGAAGCCAACAAGCATTAAGCCCGTTAGTGCTACGATAACCTTCTTCCCTATTGTTGAACGATAAAAAGCAATTAGATCCACTTTATTTTTATGATATTAAGTTAACCATTGACTGAACGCCTTCTACTGACTTTTCAAGCTCAGCTTTTTCAGCAGCATTCAATTCAATTTCCATAATCTTTTCAACTCCATCAGCACCAATAATTACAGGTACCCCAATGTATAAGTCTTTAATGCCATACTCACCCTGACAATAAGCAGCTACTGGAAGTAATTTTTTTTGGTCAAATAAATAGCTCTCCATCATTTGGATACAAGCTGCTGCTGGTGAAACAAAGGCAGAACCAGTTTTAAGTAAAGCTACAACTTCCCCGCCGGCATTTCTTACTCGGGCTTCAATCCGATCAAGAGTTGCGGAATCAAGTAATTTTTCAATTGGGATTCCTGCTACGTTTGTATATGAACGTACAGGAACCATAGCATCGCCATGTCCACCAAGAACAAAAGCAGAAACTGAATCAACTGAAACATTTAATTCTTCAGCTAAGAAGGCACGATAGCGACTTGTATCTAACACTCCCGCCATTCCCACTACTTTATTAGCGGCAAATCCAGTCTTTTTAAACATCTGATAAACCATCACATCTAGTGGGTTTGTGGTAACTATCACTAAAGTGTTTGGTGCATACTTCTTAATTGACTCGGCAACACTTGTGACGATGTCAGAATTAATCTTAAGTAGGTCATCACGTGACATACCGGGTTTTCTTGGAAGTCCAGATGTAACAACACAGATATCAGCATCAGCAATATCAGCGATATTATTAGTTCCAGTGATTTTAAAATCTAATCCAAAAACTGGAGACAGGTGGCTAATGTCTAAGGCTTTCCCTGCTGGCATTCCTTCCACTATATCATAAAGAACGACGTCTCCCAGATTACGTAAGCCTGTTAACATCGCTAAAGTACCACCAATTTGACCGGCGCCAATTAAGGCAATTTTTTTTCTAGACATGAAATAATTAAGTATAAATTTATGCACAATTAGATAGCATTTTTTTGAGATATCAGCAATTATCTAACGACAAAAAGGCACTATCAAAAAACTAAAGTAGATAAACCCTAAGAGTTTGTAGGTAGGGCAAATTAAAAAATTTGACAAAAATGTAAGTGTGCCACAGTTAGTTAAGCTAGTCGCAACAAGGTGACAATGATAAATACTAAAATTGAATCAGTTTCTTAGCATACTGAATAACATTAAGAATTACTGAGCAGCTTGGAAGAATACATCAACCTTCGCTAAAGCTACGGCGGACAAGTCGGCGAACAAGAAATTCATTTTTAGTTTTTAGGCATTGGAGTATCTTGGTTTCCCCAGCTAAAATACTTAAAAAATAAGTATTTTTTTCTTTGAAAATCAACCAAATCCTGAAGTATTACTAGAGTAGTTTCTGAGCAAGGCTACCCAAGCTGATTAGATGTTGGGGGTTAAGTGGCTTATTATTAACAATAATTTCGTAATGTAAATGTGGGCCAGTGGCTCTCCCTGTTGCTCCAACCTTACCGATCACAGTTTCCGCTGTAACTCGCTGACCTTCTTTGACATTAACGTGCGACAAATGAGCATAACGCGTGACAACATCTTTATTGTGACGAATGTCCACAACTTTACCGTAGGTTGCATGATACTCAACATTAATTACCTTGCCATGAGAGCTCGAATAGACCTCCGTTCCATACTTGGCACCGATATCAACTCCACGGTGCATCTTCCAACCGCTAGAAAACGGTGATTTACGGTTCCCAAAAGGAGAAGTCATCCGCCCAGACTTTAGCGGGAAATTAAGCGGCAATTTTTTAAATAACTGTTCGTAAGCCTTTGTTTTTTCAATTAACTGATTAGTACTAAGTACCGAGGGAGAAAGAACAACCTTTTGTACACAGGCTTCACCTTCACATTCGTAATCAAGACCTCCAATGGAGTTAATATCACCTAAATCTAAAGCCTCTAACTTGCGTTGACTAATAACACCCAAGTCACCGGCTGACTTTAAAACAGCACCTAATTCGCTTAATCGCCCAGATAACTGTGATTTAAGCTCACGGTAAACCTGATGGCTAGCCATGAAATTGTTATAAGAAATATTAGAGATGTAGTCTTGTTGAATAGGAAGACGCGACCCGAGAAAACTTACGGTTAACATCAAAGAAACGGTAGAGCTTACAAGAAATGAAACAAGAGCTCTTTTGTGTATTTTGAGACGTTTTATCCCTCTAAATCCAGAAGAATGAATCCAGATGGTGTAGTAGTCTTTATTTTTCACTGACATAGTTTGTTCCTACGGAACAGTGCGAAATTATGTATTTTGTCCTAGGTTGTCAAGTGCCTAAACTAGAATTAACAGCTAAGTGCTTGATATTGTTTATTTATATTGGCACTTGAAATCATTCATTTTCTAAATATTTTTTAATTTATTAAAAAAAATCATAAGAATAGTTATTTGTTATTCGATTGATGAGCTGAGAATGTTTCTGCATTTGTGTCTTAAACTATCAGGGAAAAATCCTTAAATACTCAAATAGCGGGTAAGATTCTTCTGATTGCTTATAAAGTAACAAATAGTGTCGTTGGAATTCAGGCCTAGTAAGGCCAAAAGTACTTTCCATCAGGAATTACTTTTTGGAGCTAAATATAGTAATGACAATAAATAATTTTCTGCCTGCTTAGCCGAAGCTTCTGCGAAGGCTGGTTAGTAAATTTAACAGGGTCATTTCAGCTAATGAAAATCTTGGAGTCTTGTCGCACCAAAGCAAAAGCTACGGTGGATATCCAAGTTTGCATATCTAAAAACAATATAAATAGTGAGTCCTAGCAAAATTGTTAGTGTTTTAAAGTAATTTATTTTTTGGACTAACTATAGAAAGTCCAAAAAGTAATTTACGTAAGAAAATTACTTTTTGGGGCGTTCTATCCCCCGGAGGGATAATAAAATCATATAGTTATGACAAAAAAGCAAATTAATCTATATACTTTTTACGTAATTTATTTTTTGTCATCACTATATATCCCCCAGAGGGACAGTATACTCATATAGTTCTTATAAGAGTAGCAATAATTGTCTTGAAAAAAGAAGCAAGAATCCTCCTCGACAATAAAATTCTCTTTCACTATTAGGAGTCGATAGCCGGAAGGACTTAAAAGATGGTAATAGAAAATTAAAAAAAGAATAAATACAATTACAGAAAACTTAATGCGGCTGTTGCTGAATTAACTCTACAGCGGATGCTCTTGCAGTATCACTAATCTCTCGACCAGATAAGAGCCGGGCAACCTCATCGACTCGCTTCTCCATGGATAAGCTTTCGATCTGAGTAAAGGTTCGATCGGTAACAAATTTTTCCACCTTCAGGTGATGATCAGCTAGAGATGCTACCTGCGCTAAATGCGTGATACACAAAACTTGGGAGTTTTTTGCAATTGATTTTAATTTCTCACCAACGATCCTAGCGGTAGCTCCAGAAATCCCCGTATCAATCTCATCAAAGATAAAACAACATCCAGTTTGAGTTTGATTAAAGATACTTTTAAATCCAAGTAGAATACGTGACATCTCCCCACCAGAAGCGACCTTACGCAAAGGCTTACAAACTTCACCGGGGTTAAGACTAATTAGGAATTCCAAGGATTCTTTTCCAAAACTTCTAGGTTCACTTAATGACTCCAGAACAACCTCTACTCTAGCATTTGGTAGATTTAATTCCTTTAAAATCGAAACTAAACTTTTTTCGAATTTCGGAATTGCTTTTGTACGATTCTTAGTCAATTTCGATAAAAGGTCATCTAACTCTTTATTTTTAATTTCAAAGTTAGCTCTTAATTTATCGGGAGCATCTAGGTCATTCAACCAAGATAAGCGCTTCTCTTTACTTTTATATAAATCGATTAATCCGATATCATCCGTTCGATACTTACGCTGAATCCTTGCTAATTCAGCTAAACGATCTTCTAGTTCCTCCAGATTTAACTCGGAGTTTTCTTCAAACTCTAAGTGCTGAATCTCATTTTCTAATTCTCCGGCAATATCAGAAAACTGATTAAAGGTCTGATCTAAAGAATCACTTGGTCCTTTAAGTTTTTTTAGTTCTCTTAAGGCGATTCCAATCTTAGGGATTAATTCAAATAAACCAACTTCAGAGTTTAGTAATTGATCTAAGTTATCCTTTACAACTAACAAGTTACCTTGCCCTTTAATTTGTTCAATTTGCTTAGTTAATTCCGTTCTTAAGTCGGGATGTAAACCAAGTGATTTAAAAGTCTTCAATTCAGACTCTAAATCTTCCCGTTCTTCTTCCGCGGCACCCCATTCTTGTTCGGAATTTAGCAGACGAAGCTTCAATGATTTCCAGTCTTGAAAAGCAACTTGATATTCCTTCAGAAGTTCAGCATTTTGAGCAAAAAAATCTACAATCTCTAAATGATAACTTTTATCTAATAAATTTAAGTTTTGACCTTGGCTACAGATGCTGAGTAATGCCGGAGCAATTTTTGCTAATTGCTGTTGCGTGGCTAAATTGCCATTAATCGAAATTTTATTTTTAGAATTGGAACTAATCGATCTTTTAATAACCAGCTCTTGATCTTGCCAGTCTTCCGGAAATAGTTTTAACTCTTCCGGCGAAAGTTGGTGTAAATCAAACAGGGCCTGAACTTCAAGACTATCCTTGCCCGTTCGAATTAACTCGGCACTACCCTTTTGTCCTAGGATTAATTCCACCGCTTTTAAAATGACCGACTTGCCAGCACCAGTTTCCCCAGTGATGACATTAAGCCCTTCACCGAAAGAGATTGATTGCTCCTCAATGGTCGCTAGATTACGGATAATAATTTCTCTTAACATACTTCGTATTTAACACATTGCGTTTATAATAAATAGCAACATTTTTAAGTGAATTTTAATTAACTGGCAGGATGGCTACTTGATTGTTTAGTTGGGCGAAGGCGTGTCGCAAAAAAAAGATACCCAAGTAAAACAGTCCAATTCACTAATGAACAGAGTAAATAAAAATTGTCGATCACAAACTCAAATTTAGTTATTTTAAAAAATACTAATTCCTCAGTCCATAAAGACTTCACCACTAGATACTCCTTGAGGTTAGGTTCTATAATAAATAAGGCGAATAAGATTAATGGTAATCGATAGCGCTTACGCGGAGCAATTTGAAAGAAGTTAAGATTCGACTTATTAATAATTAACAATAAAAATACAAAGATGATTAAGGAATTATAGTGAAACATCCAAATTAAGGGAGGACCATTAAAGATATCCACCATTAAATTATTCCAACTGTTAGTTGAACTTACAAATGCTTGGCTAGCAATTGGGATCAGTAAAACTGCATCAATTAAATGCTGAATGGCTCTGGGGAGAGTCACTTCCAGATACCACATAAAAGCAGGTGAATCTAATGGTAATTGCTGCACAGCTTCATTAGAGTACCAAGAAACATAAGTGTAATTGATAACTATTAACAAGATTAAAAAACAAGCAACAGAATATAGAAACTTAACAAATAACTCCGAAAACTTTACGGTACTAAATAAAATTGTAAAAATAGGCAGTGAAAATAAAACGGAAAAAAATAACAATTGGAAAATATAACTATGTTCAAATGCTTTAGAATCAAACGTTCCTCCTTGACCAACCAGCCAAAGTGAATAGTCTGAACTTGGATCGCTAATAATTATCAACGTAAAAATCGTAGCTAAACTAAATATTACTGCAATCAAAAATTTAAACGTTGAAAAATTAACTTTCTTTAATGACCGTAATTTAGTCATAGTCTGCCAATTTTGACTTAGTGTTGCGGAGCGATTTTGAGTTTTAATATTTGCTAAATTCTTAGCATTGTAGCTATTAGATTTAAGGTTAGTTAACTTAAGTTTAGTTACCTCTTCCACTGCTGGTTCCAAATATAACTGATTTGCTTTTTGACTTTCCAAATTTTCCATTCCAGATTCTTTCAAATCCGCATCAATATCTAAAAGCTTAGTTTTGATTTCTGCTAACTCTGGGCGTAGCTTTGGGTCAATTTCTAACATTCGTAATATTAATTCATTAAGTTCGGCTGGAACTAAGGAATTATATTGCTTAGGCTCCTTAATTTCACCTTCTAGATGTTGATACATAATTTGCATCATATTCTCCCCATCAAAAGGGAAGTGATTAGTAAGCATTTGATAAGCTAGAACTCCTAAGGAATAAATATCGGATTTGTTTGTAACGGGATCTCCCTTCCAAACTTCCGGAGACATATAACAAGAACTTCCTACAATTTCACCAGCAATAGTTAAATCATTTTTTTGAACTTTAGCCACTCCAAAGTCCATAATTTTTAATTGTCCATCATTAGTAACTAAAATGTTTTCCGCTTTTAAATCACGGTGAATAATCCCAACCTGATGAACTGCTTCTAATCCCAAAATAATCGAACAGATTATCAGGATTACCTGATCCAACTGTAAGTTTTCAGAATCGATTAATTCATTTAAATTAATCCCTTCTAAATATTCCATTACAAAATAGATATGATCGCTGCTGATCTCGGCATCAAAGGTCTTAACGACATAAGGACTATTAACTCTTCTAGTCAGTAATACTTCTTGCTGAAATCTTTTAATTTGAGTGGGATATTGCTGTAGCTCTAAGTGTAAAAATTTTATGGCTACTAAATCTTCATTCAGATTTAAATCTTTTGCTAGATAAACCTCACTCATTCCTCCAGATCCAAGAGGTCGGACTATTTGGTAACGATTAGAGAAAATATCATTGGGATTAAATAATTTCATTTATCCTATTGATCGCTGTAGCTTTCAATTAAAGCATCTAAAACTACATTATTTAACGGTTATTTTTCGTATCATTAGCTCGAGACCAATGTAGCTTACTTCGAAGAATCTCAAAGTAACTCTTATTAGCTGATCGGACGAACTGAAGAGAAGCTTTAGCCTTTGTGATTTTAATCAAATCACCGGAAATCAGCTCAAAGGATTCCTGCCCATCCATCGTAAGCATTAAACTTCCCGCATTTTCAGGAATACTAACGAAGTATTCAGCCTCTAAAGGCATAATTAAAGGGCGATTTGTAAGGGAATGGGGACAAATCGGCGTAATAAGTAATACCGAAAGTGCTGGATAAGCGATAGAACCACCAGCTGCTAAAGAGTATGCTGTTGAACCAGTTGAAGTGGCAAAAATTAAACCATCAGCCCTTAGTCTCATCATCTCCTCTTGATCTTTACTAATATCCAAATCAATTAAAGACGTTAAGGAAGATTTTAAAATTACGGCATCGTTAAGAGCGCGGCAACTAAAGACTTCTTTTCCAGCTCGAAAAACTTGCGACTTAATCATCGCCCGATTCGCTAACAGTACTTTTTTTACTAGAAAATTATCTAAGGTTTGGATTAGATCTTCAGGCACTACTTCTGTTAAGAATCCAAGATTTCCAAAGTTAACTCCGATGATCGTCCGATCAAAATCCGCAGCATAGCGTGCAATTCGAATCAAAGTTCCATCCCCACCTAAAGTTATTAAGGGATTACAAACTCGGACTAATTCTTCGATTGGAAGACCCTTAGGTTTATTTAAGAGAACTGCTGACTCTGCTTCAAAGAAAACTTTGATTGATTTGGCAGCTGCCCAATACTCAACTTGGCTAACTACAGCTAGCACTTCAGGGCGATTATATTTAGCAACTATTCCAAGGGTATACATTGTGTTGATTATAGATAATCATTTCAGTAACGACAATTACTAAATTCATTAATAACCTCGACCAATATAGCCTATTTCCTTGAGTATTTTTTTTAGTTAAATTAGATTTAAGTAAATTTCAAAAAACCTTGCCAAAACATAGTAATTTACGGCGAGAGTAAATATTGGATTTATCCAATTTTACTCCGCAATTACAACTTAAGAGTGTTTCAAATCAATGAATATAACGGCAAGTAGATATATGAAACGCTAAATTATGTTTAAAACCTTAAGTGATCTAATTGGTGTTTATACTTCAGCAATTCCTTGTGGAATCAAAAAGGATAAGCTAGATTTATCCTATATTTATGTCCCAGGTGCTGTTGCCTCGGCGGCTGTTTTTACCACAAACCTCTTCTGCGCTCCCTGTATCTCAAGAAATAGGAAGGCTTTAGGTTCTGCAGTGACTAAGGCGATTATTATTAATTCTGGTAATGCCAATGTTATGACTGGCCCAGAAGGCATTGAATCGACTAACAAGTCAGCGGAAGACGCTGCTAGACTTTTAAATCTAAAACCGGAAGAAGTCCTGACTGCTTCCACCGGTATTATCGGCGTGCGCTTTCCAATTGAGAAACTAGTCTCGGGACTAGAAGTGCTTTTAAAAGATCCGCTGCAACGAAATGGTGCCTTAACTGCTGAAGCAATCCTAACTACAGATTTAGTTAAAAAAGAAGTTTATTTGACCGAAAAAATCTCTGCTGGAAAATTAGAGATTGCCGGAATTGCTAAAGGCTCTGGTATGATTGCTCCCAACATGGCAACGATGCTTTCTTTTTTAGTTGTAAATGTTGATCTTCCATCCGCGATTTTGCAAACAATGCTAAAGCTTGCCGTTCATAATTCATTTAATATGATCTCTGTTGATACCGACACGTCCACCAGCGATCAAGTGATTGTGATTGCTACTGGTGAGATTAAAATTCAAGAATCCGAATATCTTATCTTACAAAAAGTACTAAACGATGCTTGTCAGACTTTAGCTAAAAAAATTGCTCGTGATGGTGAAGGAGCAACTAAATTAATTGAAGTTCGAGTGACTGGTGCAAAATCAGAGGAAGATGCTAGGACGGTTGCCCGTAGTATCGGAGATTCCCCGTTAATCAAAACGGCAGTTCACGGTGCCGATCCTAATTGGGGAAGAGTAATTATGGCTGTAGGAAAACACCCAGAAGTTGAACTCGATCCTGACAAGCTTGATTTGGCTTTTCAAGGAATTTCAGTCCTTGAAAAATCAACTCCAACTCGTGTTACTAGAGCGGAACTTAAATTACTACTTGAACAAGATACAATTGTAATTGATGTAAATCTAAATGTTGGGGATGAGCAGGCTACTTTTTGGTCCTGCGATCTGACGAAGGGGTATATTGATATTAATGTGGATTATAACTAAACATTAAGGCTGTTTGTCAGAACACATGTATTATTGATTAGGGTGAGATGTACTTTTATTATTCAAACTTTCCTCAATTCTTTTCTTAATAAACTCAAGCTCTTCAAGGCTCCATCCTCTCTTTAATTTAATAGAATCTTTTGGAGTTTCAATTAATAGTGTTGGGATTAGCTTGCCAGTTATGAAGTCTTGTTCTTCATGTAAACTAATCTTCTTTATTTCAGTTATATTAACTATTTTTTTAAACAGTACGAATCCAATTGCATTCGTTAGATGTATGAACTGATTTCCATTGATCTTTGTAATATTTCTTATCCCAAGTCCTACAAAAAATATTAAAATTCCTACTGTTAAAACAACAAGATTTAGCTCATTGGAATAAAAAAAAATCAATACCAATAATCCCTATAAGCGTAAGTCCCATACTACTAGCAAGCCATTCATATGGAATTTTGATAACTCCATTTTCTAACATCTCTTGTAAGGAAAGTTCTATGTTTTTTAATTTATTCATTTTATAGTCAGTTGAATATCTAAACAAACTTTCTAAAGCAATTGCTTTTTGAGCAGAAATTATACATCACTTAAATCCTTAGGATTTTCGTGGCTATTAAGTACATTCCTTATAATCGCTTCCCCTCTTTCTTGATCACGAAACTCTTTGCCCGCAACTAAGGAAGTAACTTTTCCAGGAACAGAAACTACTGCCTGATAATTTTCAATAATAGTATCGGATGTATCTTCGGGAAGAACTGCTTTTAGACTAACACTTCCAGTCCCAGTCGCTTGCATTCCAACATCTGCTAACCAGACCAAAGCAACAGGAGGGAAAAGCACCGAGGTTCCGATTTTGAAAGCAGTATCCCCTAATCCATTTCCATAAAACCAATTTTGAGCAGATTGATCTAAAACTTCGACTGTTTCATCTTCGGTTAATGGATCTTTGATTAAATCATCAACTACTTTGGAATGGCTTGAGCCTTGCTGCTGAGTGCTACAAGAGCAAAGGAATATTACGAATAGGGAAACGCCTAATAGTCTTAACATGTGAAAACCTTTTGTTCCTGAGTGTGCAGGAGAAAACCGTTCTTGCAAATACAGACTAAGAACTAGATCAGAATAGGCTAAGTTGTGTAACTGGGAAAGACTGAATTTAAAACAAATTAAGTGGTAATTGCTGATTTTCTTAACAGCTTCCTAACAAAACCAGTTGCAATTAAGACAAGACCAAAAGAAAAGATAGCTAATGAAATCACTTGAGCCTGCGAAAGAGTGCCTACCACTTCTGGATTTATTCGAATAAACTCGACCACAAATCGCTCCATCGCAATTAAGCTCAAATACAAACCAAATCTTGCCCCAGGAGCCATTTGCCATTTTACTAATCGCTCAACGTAGAGCAAAAGGAAAACAATTAAGATGCAGATTGTAGATTCATATAGTGGTGTTGGATAAACTAAGACTCCGGGAGCTGTTGGAATTACTCCCGTACTAAATGACATTCCAAAGATATTTGTAGTTTCAATTCCATAATCCCCATCGCCTGATAACTGACATCCAAGTCGACCAATTGCATATCCAAGCGCAAGTGCTGGTCCTAAAGCATCAACAAAAGAACTGATTCTAATCTTATCAATTATAATTAAAACAAATAAAAGAAGCGCACTGATTATGAAACCACCATAAAATGTAAATCCAGCCGAAGAAATCAATGCTGAAAATAAATCATTTTTTAAATCATCATAATTATCAACAAACACGTACCAAAGTCTCGCACCAATCAATCCACCAATACCACCAGTAAGAACATACTTCTCCGCAAGATTTGGATTCAACCCATTTACTTGAAAACTTTTTGCTAAAAGAATTGATGCCGAAAAGATCGCTAAAGCAACCATCAGTCCAAAGCTATTTACGGGAATTGGTCCTAAACTAAATATTTCTGGAATCATTGTAGTAGTAGTTGACTTAAAGCTGGCTTCTCCCATTCTCTGGGACCAGTGATTTTTGCATCAAGGGTTTGTTTATCAGGATCTAAGATTAACTTAATCTTCCCTTCCCGATCAATAAAATAAGATTCGGGAAAGCCAGTTACACCGTATTTGTTTTTTACCTTACTGTCAGCATCTAAAACCACAGGAAAGCTCATTTGGTAGTCAGTAATGAACTTAGCCACATCAGCTGCTTGATCGTCAACGGCAACTCCTAAGACTACTAATTTTTCAGGATTTAATTTGGAGAGTTTTTCAAGATTGCTTACTTCCTGCTTACAAGGCAAGCACCAACTAGCCCAGAAGTTAAGTAAGACGTTCTTACCACGATAGTCTGAAAGACTAACGGTTTCACCAGCAAGATTTTTAAGTTGGAAATTTGGAGCAGACTGACCTGGAGCCAAACCTTCGTCGAAGTTTTGGTTACAGGAAACAAAGATTTGAAAAGTAAGTATTATAAACAAAGATTTGTAACTATTCATGTAGTCTAATATATGAAAGTTCAAATCCCCTTAAAGGGGTCAATTTACGAAGTAAATTGGGGGTGGAGATAATAGCCGTTCACACCACTGGACAAAATCATCAAGATTTTGACCAAGAAAAAACTTGTTTATTTTTCTTGGAAGTTCTTTTGGAAGACTTCAACCATCAAACGTGAACGGCTACAAGGTTTGAACAAACCTTCCTTACGCTTACTTCACCATGAATTTAGCGTACTTCTCTTTGAACTTATCTACGCGACCAGCAGTATCCACATTGTTTGTGTTACCTGTGTAGAATGGATGACATTGAGAACAAACGCTTGCGTTAATAGTCTTTAGAGTTGAACCAACTGTAAAGGAATAACCACAACCACCACATGTGACAACTGATTCAAAAATTTCTGGATGAATTCCTGCTTTCATAGCACTTCTTAGAATAAAATTAATAACCTTTCAGTCTTTGGCGGATCTCGAAAGAAAAAATTTAGCAAAATACTCGCTGTACTAGTAGTACACCTGCATTTTTGCTAAATTTTTTAATTCGACCTCCACTCAAACTCTAAACGATTAGGGGGTCTTGAAAGCTTTTCAGCCAATGGCTGAACGCTTACTAAAATTAAGGCGGGAAATGTACAATAATATCAGTCAGATGTCAAAGACTGGCGATACATACTAAACAGTTGGTGCGATTCTAGAACTCAAAGCCTGATCTAATACTGCACCTCGACCTGTTTTAACATCAATAAACATCAAATTTACCTCGGCAGTTACAAGAACTTTGCCTTGATCATTTAGGATTTCTTGATGAATGAATAAATTTCGCCTTGCTAATTCCAAACAATGGCAGGAAATCTGATGCTCCCCTAGTTTGACTTCTCTTAGATATTCAATCGACATGGCTCTAACGACTGGAAAAATTCCCACACTAAACCAATATTCCATGGGAAACCCAAGTGAGGCAATCCACTCTGTCCTAGCACGCTCCACAAAATGCAAGATTTGTGCATGGTGAACATGATTGTAAGGTGCTATTAAATCTTGTTCAGTGATTGAAACGTTTATTTTAAAACCTGAATCTGTCATTTATTATGAAAAAAGATATTTTTAATCAGAGAATCAAAAGAGTACTTAAAAAATTAGCCGAAGGCAATGGAAACTCCTGCCTAGCATTAGAATCTGCTCCAGAGAGAATTAAATCTGGAACAAATGACACCTACGTCGTAAATCCTGATTTCTACTATTTAACAGGAAGCAAAATCCTTAATGCCGTTCTGTTAATCTCTAATGCTTGGGAAAAACCAATTATCATTACCAATAAGCCTAATCCATTAAAGGTTGTCTGGGATGGTCCACAAGAATCTGCTGAAAAGTTAGCCCGGGAGATTAAGGCAGATTTAATTTATACCGAAGAACTTTCCTTCTTAAATATTATTCTTAGCAAAATTCGTAGTTTCGAAAACTTGTACTGCCCTAAACAACAAGCCTCTCATCTGAATCAAGTTTTATTTTATCTAAACTCTTTAGATAAATTAACAGCCATGCGTTTTCCAAGATCGATTCTTTCCACCGAAGCATTTGTTGCTACGGAACGTTTAATAAAAGATCCTGAAGAGATTGAATTAATGCAAAAGGCAATTCAAATCACTGGTGATTCACTAGCTGCCATTCAACATTTAATTACCCCAGGTATGCCAGAAGCAAATTTAACCGCAGCCCTTGAATTTCAATTTAAAATTCATGGTGCAAACGGTTTAGCTTTTAATACAATAATGGCTAGTGGGAAGAATGCCGCAGTCCTCCACTATCATCAAAATTCCAGTAAATTAAAAAAAGACGACTACCTATTAATTGACTGTGGCGCTGAATATCAAAATTATTGCGCTGATATATCTCGCTGTTACCCAGTCGGTGGAGATCATCGTGGAATCTACGCTGAGATTTATCAGATAGTATTAAGTGCTAACGAAGCAGCGATCGCCAAAGTAAAAGACAAAGCTCAAATTAAAAATGTTTACTTAGCTGCCGCTAAAGAATTAACCATTGGACTGAAGGAACTTGGAGTCTTAAAAGGAAAAGTTTCCGAGTTAATGGCAAAGCGAGCCTTTGCTCCCTACTTCGTGCACAGTATTGGGCATAGTCTCGGAATGGAAACTCATGACCCAGGAGGGCACCGTGAAGGTAAAGAATTGTTTTTAAAAACTGGAATGGTTTTTACAATTGAACCTGGACTTTATTTTTCCAAAGCTACTAAGAATATTCCAGCAGGTGGGATAAGGATTGAAGATGATATTCTTGTTACTAAAACTGGTTATAAAAATTTGAGTCAGATAATATCAAAATAGGAGTAAACCTATTTTATAAAATTTAGTGATTTTAATTTTAGTTCCATAAGTCTCGTGATTCATTAAACCAATAGCTCAGCGACGTTATTAGCAACAGATTATTTTGATCGAAATTGTCATTATCTTTAAACACTGAATTTCCACCAAACATTAACTTGGCTTCATTTCTCCAGAATAAATTCGGATAAATTTGATAGTCGATATTGGCTGAAGTACCCCAGACTTTAAAACTCTCATCAGAAACACTACTAACCAAAACTTGATCGGGATCAGAAAATCTTTCCAATCTTAGTGTTAAAGATAAATCTTGATTAAATGTAAACTTTGACAGAAGTGACAGTCCATACCACCAAGAATCACCTTCTAGTTGATCTTGATGACCGATATCAACTACGGTTGCAAACTCCAGGAAATCTGATGTTTTTACCTTTAATACGAAATCATTAAAAATCCTTTCGCCTTCTTCATCTCCAATAAAATTACTGTAGGTAAAAGAAAGTAAATCATTTATCTGATTGTAATATTGTAAACCAAAGGCAAGTTCACGATTAGAAGTTATATTTTGCCATCCATTTAGCAAGTGTAATCCGATAAAATCACTACCTCCTAAATCATAAGTTAGTTTTCCACCTGCCTGATAGTAAGGAGTGTATTCACTAACTAAAGATCTAGTGTATGCCCAGTTGTCTTTTGAGGCCCAAGATTCTAGACCGATATGAGAAAAGTAAATTCCAGTATCAAACCAAAGTTTCTCCGATAGTTTAATACCTACATTTGCTTCTTGAATATATTTAATATTTTCGGTCTCTTCTGCGGAATAATTAGCATCAACAGAACTACCAGCTTGCATCGAGATTTTCGCTCGGTAATTTTCTTGATTATATTTTACACCCAAACTAAATAAGTTAATTGCAGGCTCTTCATTATAATATGCTTGAGTAGTGTAATCTCTAAGCCTTGTTCCATTCTGTCCGGGATCGTAAGCATAATAAGTATCTAAAAATCCATCATAAGTAAGCTGTTCGTCGGCAAAAATTAATACTGGTTGAAGCGCTAGCAATAAAAATAATATTTTTCTAATCATGATTATTACTTAAAGCAATAATTTGCTGAGAATTAGTAGCCTTAGGTTAGGCTTTGATTTCAGTAATATATGATTTAATTTGAGAAGAATAGTCATTAAATTCCGCTAGGTTTTTAATGAAATGACTTCCAATAATTGCGCCATTGGAATATTTACAAGCTGCTTGAAAACTCTCCGCATCAGAAATTCCAAAGCCCACTAGGATTGGACTCTTAAGATTATAACTCAGAATACGTTGAAAATAACTTTCCAGTTTTGGATTTAAGGCTAGCTTGGTTCCCGTAATACTGTCGGAGGATACAAGATAAATAAAACCGGTGGTTAAGGAATCTAGAAATCTAACTCTTTCCTCTGTAGTATGACTGGTCACTAAGAAACAAACTCCCAGACCGACTTCTTCAAATAACTTTTGGTGATCTTGTTGGTAAATTTCTGGCGGCAAATCAGGAATAATGACCGCAGTTACTCCCGCTTGCTTGGCATCAACCACAAATTTATCCATTCCATATTGTAAGATTGGATTGTAACTACCCATTAAAACAATCGGAATCTGAACCTGACCAACAGTAGTTTTTAACTGCTCCAACACATTGGCTAGGTGTTGACCATTATCAAGTGCCACTTGGTTACTGGCTTGAATTGTTGGCCCATCTACTAAAGAATCAGAAAAAGGCAAACCAACTTCCACTAAGTCAGCACCACTGCAATCCAATGCTTTTAAAATTTCGGCTGTGGACTCTAATTTAGGATAACCAGCAGTGAAATAAATTGCTAAATTATTTTTACTATTTTTTAATTTGGTCTGAAAATTCATAAACTTTATAGTAAAAATTTAATATAAGTATCAAGATCTTTATCCCCACGACCAGAGAGATTAATTATTACTTGATCTTCTGGAGCAAAAGCTGCTTGTTCTAAATATGCAATGGCATGAGCAGATTCTAGAGCTGGAATAATCCCTTCGGTACGACTTAGTAACTTAGCTGCGACTAAAGCATCATGATCTGTAACTGATACATATTTAACTCGTCCGGCAACTTTTAGCGCGGCATGTTGCGGACCAGTTCCCGGGTAATCAAGACCGGCGGAAATAGAATGAGCTTCTTCGATTTGCCCATCAGAAGTTTGAAGTAAAATAGTTTTACTACCGTGTAAAACTCCTACCGTTCCAAGTGTTAGAGTAGCCGCAGTCTTACCTGAATTTAATCCTTCCCCAGCTGCTTCAACTCCTATTAATTTAACATCAGTTTGATCGATATAATGATAAAAAGTTCCGATGGCATTACTACCACCTCCAACACAAGCAACTACATGAGTTGGATTTTCACGATCTGTCATTTCCTTAAACTGAATTCGCATTTCAGCACTAATCACGGACTGAAAGTAAGCAACCATTTCTGGATAAGGGTGTGGGCCAACGGCTGAACCAATGATGTAATGAGTATCAACAGGATTTGCTATCCAATCTCGAATTGCTTCATTGGTAGCATCTTTTAAAACTTTAGTTCCAGATTCTACAGGACGAACTTCCGCCCCGAGCATCTCCATTCTTTTTACATTTGGCTGTTGTCGTTTAGTATCAACCGAGCCCATATATACTATGCACTCTAAACCTAATAAGGCACAGGCTGTTGCAGTTGCTACTCCATGTTGGCCAGCTCCTGTTTCGGCAATGATCCGTGTCTTCCCTAATCTTTTAGCAATGAGTGCTTGTCCGATGGCGTTATTTATTTTGTGTGCCCCAGTATGGTTTAAATCCTCGCGCTTTAAGTAAATATTAGATTTATATTGTTTAGAAAGATTTGTGGCATAATACAAAGCTGTTGGTCGACCAACATAATTTTTTAGGAGTGTTGCAAATTCCTTCTT
The DNA here is from genome assembly GCA_041740355.1 of Bdellovibrionota bacterium. Lineage (GTDB taxonomy): Bacteria > Bdellovibrionota_C > UBA2361 > UBA2361 > CALJRW01 > JANNBC01. The sequence continues at coordinate 28,120 of JBGSMD010000005.1, read as the reverse complement.
AAAACTTTCTTCCTGAATTATTTCATGGAAGCAATTAGTTAGTTCTAAAAGATTTGGAAATAACATTTCCGGAACATACGCTCCACCAAATCCATCGAAGCAACCTTCATTATCGGCGATTAAAAATTTACTCATAAAATCTCTTTTAATAACTCAACTGACTTTAGACCAGGACTAAGCTCATAACCAGAATTAAGATCTAATCCATAACATTTTGGCTGACTTGTCGCAAAAACTCTAGCCTGCTCCAAGTTGTTAGGATTTAAACCACCACTTAGCAAATATGGAATATCAAATTTATAATCTTTCAGTAATTCCCAGTTAAAACTAAGACCACTGCCTCCATACTTCTCTGTTTTAGTATCAAATACAAAATAATCCACACAATTTAAGAATGGCCGAAGTACTTCTTGCTTCCAATTTTCGTCAATCCCAAAAGCTTTTAGTATCTTTAGTTCAGTACATTTATTTTTGAGTTCCTGACAGAAAGTTGCTGTTTCTTCCCCATGGAGTTGCACAAAACGAAAATTTTCATCTTCATAAAGATTATGGATGTATTCCACTGTGGGGTTAACCATAACAGCGACCTTAGAGCTATGACCGTAATCAACATCATGAAAACTCGTCAAAGCCTCGTTTGAAGTATCCCTGGGAGATTTTGGATAAAAGATATGCCCGATAAAATTAGGTTTTAATAATAGAATCTCTTTAAGATTCTCCTTATTATTAATTCCACAAATTTTATATTTTAATGGCATTTAATTCTACGATTTAGAAACTAATCTTGCCAGAATATCTTCCAGCTCTTTTTCAATTTTAGTTAAGCTTCTTGCTAGTTCAGTAATTTGAGCAGAATCTCCCCGCTCACTGGCAGCAATTAATTGTTTTTCCATAGTTGTCTGTTGAGCTTCTAATTTAGACATCTGCTTTTCTAGATTCTTAACTTCCTTATCAAAGGCCTGCTTCTCAGTATTAATTGATTTACTGCTAGTCTTTTTAGTTCCAGTTTGGAATGATTCATCTTCCCAACCAACCCGACTTAAGAAATCATCATAATCACCTTCAAAAACAAAAGGCTTATCACCTTGAAAAACAATTAAACGAGTACAAAGTGCGCGTAGCATACTCTCTTCGTGTGTGACAACGATAACTCCGCCATCATAGTCTAACAAAGCATCTTTGAGCGCATCAACCGAGTCCATATCTAAGTGATTGGTCGGTTCATCTAATAATAATAAATTAGAAGGTACGGTACTAATCTTACCTAGTAGAACTCGGCTCCGCTCACCCCCAGAGAGAACTTTGACTTTCTTTAGTGCATCGCTGCCGCTAAACATCATCGTTCCACAGATTCCTCTAACCCGAGTATAATTAGCATCAGGATTTGCTTGGGCAATCTCTTCTTCCACAGTTAGGTTTTCTGATAAGCGATCAATATTAGTCTGACCAAAATAGGCAATCGATGTATTTGTACTAAAGTTACATGTCCCGGTGTTTGGCTTTAATTCACCTGCTAGAATTTTAAGTAATGTAGATTTACCTCGACCATTCTTTCCTATGATTCCAATGCGATCATTCTTACCAACACTAAATGTCAGATCTTTAATCAGCTGTAGACTTGGATCATAGCCAAAGGATATATCTTCCGCTTCTAGTAAAAACTTTCCATTAAATGGCTTGGTAGTAAAATAGAAATCAAGTGTATCTTCAGTTGTCAGCTGATCCTTCTGTTCCATGCGACCAAGAGCTTTAATTCTAGATTGCACCATGGAAGCACGTCCCGCTTGTGCTCTAAAGCGATTAATAAACTTCTCCATGTCCTTTCGTTTCTTCTCATCATTTTGGCGAGTTTTTTCGTAGACTTCTTCCTCAATCGCAATTGTTTCAAATAGTTTTATTGAGCTACCACTAATTTTTTTAAAATTACCACGATAGATCAGCATCGTGTGAGTAGTTACGCTATCCATAAAGGCCCTGTCATGCGTTACAATCATTAATTCATTTGGCCAGTCTTGAAGCATACCTGCTAACCAACGAGCAGAGACAATATCAAGATAGTTGGTCGGTTCATCTAGTAATAGTAAGTTTGGCTCAGAAAGAAGTAAGCGAGCTAAGTTAATTCGAATTTGAAATCCACCTGAAAATTCTGCGGGGCTTCTTCCACGATCCTCTTCAGAAAATCCCAAACCTTCTAAAATAATCTCCGCCCGATATTCTTCATGCAAACGATCTTCAGGTAATCCTAGGCAAGCTTCAGCTAAAACTGTTTTTTCAGTGAATTTGAGGTGCTGAGCCAACCTGCCAATTTTATAGCCACGAGTCGTAGTAATCTCTCCAGAATCTAAGGGATCTTCTTCTAGAATTAATTTGAAAAGCGTAGATTTTCCTGAACCATTTCGACCTACTAGGCCAATACGCTCTCCAGGGTTAACAACAAAGTTGCCCTCATCAAAAAGAGTTTGGCCACCATACGATTTACAGATATTAGATACTTGAAGCATAGCGGGTATTTGTATACGGTTCTAGGAAAAAATTCAATTAAAGTAACCGTCTAGCCTTTGGCGGATCTCAAAAGAAAAAAATTAGCAAAATACTCGCTGTACGATTAGTACACCTGCGTTTTTACTAATTTTTTAATTTGACCTCCACTCAAATTCTAAACGGTTATAAGGTAATATAAGCTATCTCTTTTCTTGCAAAGCTAATTGCTTTTTAGAAACTGCTAATTCCAAATTATTTTTTGCTAGCTGAAAATCAGGCTTAATTCGCAGTGCTTGCTCAGCATTGGAGATCGCTAGATCCCATTTTTGAAGTTTGGCATAGCCAGCCGAAAGATTATTATAAGCTTCGGCATACTCAGGCCTAATATCTAAAGCTTTCTTAGCAAAACTAATTGTCTCTTCAAATCTTCCATCAAGATAAGCTCTTAATGAATTAGCTAGTAATTGCTCAGCTTTCCTTTGGTAATATTCCGTAGAATTTTCAGCGCTTTTATAGGCTAAAGTAACTGGATCCGCTGGATACAACATTAATGTTTCTTCCAGCAGATCTTTTAATTTGGGAATATCTCCATCTGTATCATAAGCTTGCATTAGTAAATGTCGAAGTTGAAGATTACTGACATCAAGTTGCAATCCTGATTTTAGAATACTAATGGCTCTCCTAGTTTGGCCTTGTTCTAAAAGCCAATTGGCAAAAAATGATTGCGGACTGGTATCCCTAGGATTTAGTTCAATAGCTCTTAGGAAATGTTTTTCAGCCTCAAGCTTATTGCCGAGAGCATTTTCTACGATTCCTAAATTTATTTCTAAGGTATAATAATTTGGAGTATAATGTTTTGCCCGCATAAAATAATACCGTGCGGTCTGATAATCACCGACAGCCATCTTGGTTAATCCGTAATTCATTAAGCCTCGGCCATTCTCCGGACTTTTAATTGTGGTTTCCTCCCAAATAGTACTCTCTGAATCCCAGACTTCATTTCGGTAATAGGTTGCTGCAGCTAAACTTAAGATGACAAGAATGATTCCTAAAGAGGCGAATTTTTCGAAGGAATTATTCCCTGTACGAATAAGATGATCTTCAAGATAAGTCTTAATGAGCAGACAGACTAATAAGGTAAGTGCCACATAAGGGAAAAACATACGGTGATCATTTACTGTTTCCGCAAGAGGTATAAATGAGGTTGGTGCTAGGGTAAAAATGCACCAAAGGATTAGAAAACTAACTAAACGTCCTTCTTTATAAAAACTTTTTAGATAAGTATAATAGGAAACAAAAGCGATAAAACAATATCCAATTACTGCATTCAGACTTGTCCAGTCAGTAAAAGCTTTAAGTTCTATATCAATATGTAATTCCGTAGGTAGAAAAAAAGACTTAAAGTAATAGAGCCAAACATATGGTTGGGTCATGATGTAATTTAGACTGGAACTACCTCCCGGTGTCCAACTACTTGCTGTTAACCTATCTTGCAATAGATAAAGCAGAGCACAAGCAATTATCGCAGGTAATGTCTTAAGGATTGATTTACAAAAAATCGAAAAATTATGCCGTGTCCAAAAATTTAAACTGGCAGAATTTTCGATTAAATAAATGTAAGAAAATAAGATCGGGGCAAACATAATTGCTGGTGGCTTACTAAGTGCCCCCAGTGCGACTGGAATTAAATAAATCTGAAATTTTTGTAACTTAGGAAAATAAAAATAAAGTACTAACCCCGCCACAGCTCCTAAGGTGGAATGTAAATCTCCTCGCTGAATAATATAGTTAACTGTTTCTGCGCTAACAGGGTGCAGTCCATAAATTGCAACAGCTAAGAAAGAAAGTCGGGCCGAAAATGTGCGCTGCCCTATCTTCTCTAATAAATACTTGTAAAGATAATACTGAAAAATTAATTGGATTAAGAACAAGATAAATGTAGAGAGATGGAAATAGAATAATTCATATCCCCCGCCTAAATAATAATCTAAGGCCAAAGATGCTGTCAGGAGTGGTCGATAACTACGATTTGCTGGTAAGGAGCTAAAGGTAGTAGAATCTGTAAAATAACTGGGTAAATGACTTAAGTCTCGAATGTAGGCATTATCAACCACCGCATGAGAGTCATCAAAATGAAAAGCATTATCAAAATGGTTTAAATAGACCGTTGTTATGGCTAAAAATAGAATTGTAAATTTAAAGAGAGTCTTAAGCATAATCTGTAACTAATTTACTATATCGATCTTTGAGTATCCCTTAAGGCGCTCTTTGTAAAGAAACTTCAAATCCCCTTTCCGTGTTCAATTTAGGCTGATTATTCAACTTTCCACAAAACTTGCCGATTATCAATATCCTTTAGTAGACTGTAGGTAGTTACAAGTCAGCTTCAATTGCTGATTAAAAGTAAAGCTATTAAGGAAGATCTATTTATTCTTTTTAATTTAATGTCTGCAAAAAATATCTCCCGGCTTTCTCAAACAGAACTCTTAGAAACTAAGATATCAAAACTAACTCTTAACCTGGAAAAATCTACAATTTATCCTTTGGTCAAAAAACTCTACCTAGAATTAAAAAATAAAGATTTAGAATTTAGACCACACGTCTGGTTCTCAACAGAATGGTTTTGTCCTGATGGAATTCCAGGATTTGCAATCCCCTTTTACTTAGCTCACCCAAAATTATTACGGCTTGAGAAAAAGATTATGATGCAAGCCGAAGGGGAATCACAGCGTGACTGTTTAAAAATCCTTCGTCATGAAGCTGCTCACGCAATTGATAATGCTTACAAACTCCACAAGAAAAAAAAATGGCGCGAGATTTTTGGTTCTTACACTGCCCCCTACCCAAAGACTTATCAGCCACGCCCTAATAGTCGGAAGTATGTCTTACATTTAGATTCTTGGTATGCTCAAGCACATCCGGCCGAAGACTTTGCCGAGACCTTTGCTGTTTGGTTAAATCCTAAATCAAATTGGCGGACAGTCTACAAAGGTTGGCCAGCTCTCAAAAAGCTAGAATATGTGGATGAATTAATGGCGGAAATTAAAAATACCAAGCAAATAGTTCAAAGCAAAAAGACTATAGAAGCGCACAAAAATCTAAACTATACTCTCAAGAAGTACTTTCAAAGAAAAAAAGTGCTTTATAGTACTGAGCAATCTGGTTACTACGATCTGGATCTTAGAAAGATATTTTCCGATCATTCTAAGTATTCGGAAGAGCAGTCAGCGGCTCAATTTATACGGCAGTACCGAGTGGAAGTTCGTGAAATGGTTGCAGGTTGGACGGGGGCTCCTTCTTATAGTGTTGATCAAATATTACAGGAAGTGATTGAAAGAGCTAGCTCCTTAAAGCTGCGTCGTTGGAAGTCTAAACCAAAGAGTAAGCGTGAACTAACACTAATGATTGCCGTGCAAACAATGAACGTGATTCATCATGCCATCTACAAATTCGCACTTTAAGACTAATAAGCCACTCCGCGTAATTGTCTTAATCGATAGTCGCCTTGTTCCTCCAAATAATATTAAAGGTTTATCGGAAAAAGAAATTCTTCCCTATAAAACCGAATACGATGTAATTAGTACCTTAAAGAATATTGGACACCAAGTATTAGTAGTTCCTGTAGATTCAGACCTCAAAGTTATTCGAGATGCAATCAGTGAATTTAAACCCCATGTAGCCTTCAATCTTCTGGAAGAATTTAGTGGCAATCCCCTGTTCGACCAACACGTTGTTAGTTATTTAGAACTTCTAAAGCAATCCTATACTGGATGTAATCCTCGTGGATTAACTATTGCTCACGACAAAGCTTTGTCCAAAAAAATCCTTTCCTATCATCGAATCAACGTACCCGACTTTAAGGTATTCTTAATAGGTCATAAAGTTCCCAAGAATGCTAAATTCAAATTCCCCTTGATTGTTAAATCATTAGTAGAAGAAGGTTCCGTTGGTCTCTCGCAAGCTTCTCTTGTTTATGATCTAGAAAAGTTGATCCAACGAGTAGACTTCATGCACAATCGTCACCGCACCCATGTAATTGTAGAGCAATATATTGAAGGTCGCGAGCTTTATGTAGGCGTTATGGGTCATAAGACCTTACAGTGTTTACCTATCTGGGAACTTTCCTTTAAGAATCTTCCTGAAGGCTGTGCTAATATTGCCACGGATAAAGCCAAGTGGAATAATAAATATCAAAATAAATTAGGTATTAAATCAGAACGTGCCAAAAACATTTCCCCAGAGTTGGAAAAAAAAATCTTTAAAATCGCCCGAACTATTTATACAATTTTAAATCTTAGCGGATATGCCAGGATCGACTTTCGCCTTACCGCCGATAATAAACTTTACGTACTGGAAGCAAATCCAAACCCAAATCTTTGCCATGGAGAAGAGTTTCCAGAATCGGCAAAACACATGGGAATTAGCTATTTTCAACTTATTGAAAAGATTCTAAAGATGGGTATTTCTTACCAACCAAATCAATCCGGTGACTTTTAGAATTCGGATCTCTATTCTAAGATATACCATCGACGATCGAACTACTTGATCGTATAGTGCTTGCAATAAATATTGCTTGAGGTAAAAATCTAATTCTATGAAAACTGGACATAATTTAACAGTCGGCGGACTATTAGTTGCATTGGGTATTGTTTATGGTGACATCGGAACATCCCCCCTCTATGTGCTTAAAGCTATTGTTGGGGACAAAGTCATCTCAGAGGATTTAGTTCTTGGTAGTTTTTCGATGATCTTTTGGACCATCACACTGCTAACTACTATTAAATATATCTGGTTAGCGCTTAATGCTGATAATCGTGGGGAAGGCGGAATCTTTGCTTTATTTACTTTGGTTAGAAACTCTAGAAGCTGGTTAATTTTCCCTGCAATGATTGGTGGTGCGGCGCTGTTAGCAGATGGAATCATAACACCCTGTATCTCTGTCTCCTCGGCAATTGAGGGTCTTCGTAATATCAGTCCTAATATTCCAACAATTCCCTTAGTTCTATTGATTCTTACTTTGCTCTTCTCGGCACAACAACTAGGAACTAAAATTGTGGGTCGTTCTTTTGGGCCTCTAATTTTAGTTTGGTTTACAATGCTAGCTGTCTTAGGACTTATGGGACTTACTCACCACCCAGAAGTAATCAAAGGACTTAATCCATGGTACGCTCTTAATTTTCTAATTACATATCCTAGTGGATTTTGGGTTTTGGGTGCAGTTTTTCTTTGCTCAACTGGTGCTGAAGCTCTCTACTCCGACCTGGGTCACTGTGGAAAGGCAAATATTCGTATTAGCTGGGGCTTAGTCAAAACCTGTCTTTTGCTTAATTATGCCGGACAAACTGCCTGGCTAATGAATTTTGAAGGGCAAACAATCTCTGGCAAAAATCCTTTTTTTGAATTGATGCCAACTTGGTTCTTACCCTTTGGAATTGTAATTGCCACAATTGCCGCAATCATTGCTAGCCAAGCATTAATCTCAGGAACATTCACTTTAATTACTGAGGCAATGCGCCTAAATTTATTTCCAAAAGTGAAGGTAATTTTTCCAACAGAACTTCGCGGTCAAATTTATGTACCGATGGTCAACTGGACAATGTGGATTGGTTGCATACTTGTTGTCTTATACTTCAAGGAATCGGCCAATATGGAAGCTGCTTATGGCTTATCAATTAATATTGATATGATCATGACAACGATTCTTTTAGCATTTTACTTGAAAAAAAGATCTGTTAACTCCTTAGCGATTAATATCTTCTTCTTTGGATATTTATTTATTGAATGTTGTTTTCTAATCGCTAACTTAGAGAAATTTCTGCATGGCGGCTGGGTCTCACTTTTAATCAGTATGGCTTTATTTGCAATTATGTGGATTTGGCTAAGTGGTTTTAAAATTAAGAAGCGTTATACAGAATTCGAAGAGTTTAAGAAGCACTTAAGTACGATCAAAGAATTAGCTTTAGATAATAGTGTGCCTAAATTTGCAACACACTTAGTCTATTTAACTGAATCAAATAATCCTGCCAAGATTGAAAAGAAAATTATTTACTCCTTACTTCAAAGAAGACCTAAAAGAGCAGACACATATTGGTTTATACATGTTGATGTGACAGATGAACCACATACACGCGAATACCAAGTTGTGACTTTAGTTCCTGGTGTTGCTTTTCGAATTGATTTTAAATTAGGTTTCCGTGTAGAACCTAGAATGAATCGTTTGTTTCGTCATGTGATTCAGGAGATGTCTGAGCAAGGAGAAGTCGATATTATTAGTCGTTATAAATCTTTAAAGCAGCATAATATACCTGGGGACTTTCGCTTTGTGGTCTTAAGAAAATTCTTATCTGCTGATAATGAACTAAGCAGTTATGAAAAAGTAATCATGCGCGCCTACTTTTACTTTAAACGAATCTTAGGCATAAAAGAATCTACTGGCTATGGACTTGATACCAGTTCTGTCACTGTAGAAACTTACCCGCTGATACTTTCTCAACTAACTAATATTAAGATGCAAAGAATTAGCGCAAAAGAGTAAGAGGAAGACTGCAAATTCAGTTCAATTTTTAATTAGATCGGCTTAGGAAAAATCTATCTCTTGTCCGCCGACTTGTCCGCCGTAGCTTTAGCGAAGGTGGAAGCTTTAGCGAAGGTGGAAGCTGCCTAGTCCTCTGATGTTTTAGCGTAAGAGGAAGCGAATGTGTGAGCGAGATTCTTTATTTTTCCAGATTGTTTCTACTCAGTTTTTTTCCTAACATACCAAGTCCAGCCACCGATAGTTTTTCGTAATTCAAATTCAGCTGTTAGCTCTAAGGGCAACTCACCGATACTTTTTGTTCTATTGATCATATTTTGGATGTCAGAATCAAGTATTGAGTTAGCCGACATTGGCCTCACAACTATCTTTTTACTTAGCTCATTTTTCCAAGCTAAACTTGTCCAAATTGGAGATTGATTAGCTGTACCAACGATTGCCACTCGAGGTGTCTGACTTTTGGTTACATTAGAAATATGATTCAAGATTCCATCAGAAGATTTGTTATCACCAAGATGATCAGTAACAAGTAAAATTACAGAAGTAAAAAAAAGCGTTAAAATCAATGCCAACCTTACATAGGTGTCTTTAAATCTACTAACCTTAAATAAAACAAATAATCCAAATAAAAGAATAACCGTCATTATTTCAGCAATTAAAAGATAGTTATCAATCTTCATTATTAAACCAACGATCGGTAATGATATGATCAGAGCAGAAGTCAGAATTTCTAGGATCGATAATTTATTATTAAAATTTGTATCCTTCTGATCTATTTTTTTAATTACAAGTGCCAAACACATGGCTAGTGCCGGCATTCCTGGTAGAAGATAGGCGGGTAAAATTGAGCTGGAAATAGTAAAAAATATTGCTGGAGAAATACCCCAAATAATACAAAACATAACAAATTTATAATCAGTAATTTTTCTTAGTAATAAAGCACTACGGTGCTTTATGAATATTTGGACCGCCAAAAATGACCATGGCAGCGTACCCAAAAGCAACAGAACCCAAATATAACCATAAACACGAGTATGGTTACCGCCGTGACGCCCACCATAATCATGAGTAACATACCGCAAATAATTTTCATTAATAAAATAATATCTTAAAAAACCAGGGCTGGCCTTTTCTGCATAATAAAACCAAGGAACTGTTATTATTAAAAATAATAAACCACCAATTTTCCAAGAAGGTAATTTAAAAACATGGAATGATTTTGTAACCAAGATCCAAATCCCAATCGGCAAAAGGATTAAAACTAAGCCGACTGGCCCCTTGGTTAAAAAACTTAGCGCTGCCGCAATAAAAAAAAGTGCTGAGTAAATTTCGTTCTGGATATTTGTCGATGGTCTAAAGACTCGCAGCATAAATGCCGTTAAGGCTATTGTGATACAAGCAGAAAATGTCAGATCAACATGACTTCCACCTGACATAAAAAATACTAAAGGAAAACTTATACAAATAATTGCTGCAACTATTCCAGTTCTTTCATCCCAAAGTTTCTTCCCTAATAAGATCAAACAAACAGTAATAACTAACAGTGATAAAAAACTAGGTAATCTCGCAGTCCACTCGTCAATTCCAAATAACTTGAAGGCAATGCTTGTCAACCAAAAATGTAATGGCGGTTTGCTAAAGTAAGTATCTAAATTATCCCCATCATATAGCCGAGGAATTACAAAATCGTTACTCTTAAGCATATTAACTGCAATCGTTGCATATCGAGTCTCCGTTGGGTCAATCAGTTCCGTAATTTCAAGTGTTGAAGCACGCAAAAGTAACATGATACCTAAAATTAGGTATAAGACATTGGTCGAGGATAAGAATAGTTTTTTCATTAAAAAAAATTGCCATTGTAAATATAGTAAACCCAAGAATGAATTTCCGAAAAACTTTTTCGGAATTCATGTTGAGTTTACTATAGTTGTTGTTTTTAGGCATTCAAACCTGGTTTAACCAGGATTTGAAAAGCCGATAAATATTGATTTCTTCAAAATCAATATTTAAACGCTAAAGCCCGACCCTCAAAAAAAAATTTCCTTAACGGAAATCCTTTTTTGGGTTCTCTATATTAGAAACTGTAGACGCAAAGAAAATCTATTAATTTACCAAGAGGCCTAAAAAAGATATTTATCTTAAAAATGTTAGGAATTAGTGGTAGAATCTGAGCCGACAGTCCCAGTTCTTTGTAAGACTCCCCAGCGTTGTCTCCAGCCCGTCATTGCTCTCCAGATTGCCTTGTAAGCGACGATGTACATCAATTGACGATAAAAGAATTGCTTTAAAAATAATAACCAAATCGGACGAAGTGGTTCTTTATCTATTCTAAAGGCATAGATTGTGCAAAGTACTTCCGAAGCAAAAAAAATCAAATAAACTACCATTGTTTTTAAGAAGAGTGCCCAAGGACCAGCTGCTGTTAATGCCTCCATACTCATCTCCGAGCTATTTGTTAGGAAAAATATAAATGTACTGAGTGCAATTAAGGCTTGTAGATCTGCGAGTGGCGATAAAAACAAGAATATATCATCAACTAATATTAAGGGCGCTCCAAACCAACCGAACCATTTGTGATCAGAATTAAAGAAAACATCTCGGTGTTTAACTAAGATCTGTAATTGACCATAAATCCAGCGAAATCGCTGTTTGAAAACCCCACCTAGAGTGTGTGGTGCTTCAGTATAACCGTAAGCCAAAGGTTCAAATACAATTCGGTAACCGGCTTTACGAATACGCCAAGTTAGCTCCATATCCTCTCCAAGAGTATCAGAAAGATACATTCCCACTTCCATTACAGCGCTTTTTCTCCAAGCACCGGCTGCTCCGGGAACAATAGTTATGGCATCAGCATAGGAGAATGCTCGTCGACCAAAGTTTTGATTTGTTATGTACTCAATTGACTGACATTGTAGTAACCAACTATCTCTGTTTCCTACTTTTACATTTCCAGCTACAGCTCCAACTTCCGGATCGGCAAAATGACGTGCCATTGCTCCGATAGCATCGGCAGAATACTGTGTATCCGCATCGAGTCCAATCATGATCTCATACTTTGCCAGATTTAAACCGACATTAAGTGCACTGGATTTGCCACCATTTTCCTTAGTGATTAACTTAACTTTTGGTTCATTAAAAAATTCTTGATTTACTAGTTCACTTGTTCTGTCCTTGGAACCATCATCAACAACAATAATCTCAAATTCTGGATAATTTGAAGCTAATAGACTTTTAATTGTTCGAACAATCACCTTTTCTTCATTATATGCAGCGATAATAATAGAAACGGGTTCTTTAAATGTCTCATTATCGGCAATGTATGGCTTCTCGCGACGTAAAGACAATTTAGATAAAATAATAAAACTTGCTAACCGAAGAACTCCAAAAACTGCGACTAAAATAAAAATTACTTCCAATGATGTTCTAACAAAATATAAAACTTCAATATATGCTCGACTAAGTCCTCCTAAAATCAACTCACTTTTACTTACAGTTGGCAGTAGTACACTACGTTCGACTCCTAATAATTCCGAGATACTTACCAAATCATAGCCCCGTGCTCGAAGTTCTGGAATTAAAATCCGAACAGCTTCAATTGTAGCTTCTCGATCATCTAAGCCATCATGAAGTAAGATTACGTTACCTTGAATACTATTTAATTTTGCTAGTAAATCATCAGCTAAATTTTGACCAGTTCGTAGTACCTCATTTCCATCTAGATCAGTTTTATATAAGTCCCAATCTTGAATATCTGCTGAAACACCAACAGTTATATAATTTAACTTAGAAGCTGTCTTAATAACTCGCACTTCATCTAATGAAAATGGAGAGCCTTCGCTAATGTAAGGCGGACGAAATAATACTAGAGATTTCCCTAATACACTTTGAACTAGACGTTGAGTACTATTAAGCTCTAAAATTTCCCTTTGCTCAGAAACTAGTGCTAACTCAGGGTGAGTAAAAGTATGATTTCCAAGGTCATGTCCTTCTTTATATATTCTTCTTAAAACCTCAGGATGTTCTTGTACTTGCTCACCAATCACAAAAAAAGTTGCCTTAACATTTTCTTTGGCTAAGACATCAAGCAATTCGTTTGTGAAATCACTTGGGGCATCATCAAATGTTAAAGCTAAAGTCTTAGGTCGATATCCACGATGTTCAACAACAACTGCTGATGGATATTTAAGATAAGAACTGCCCACAATCATCTGTGTTTCCGAATCATACTCAATGCTTCGTTCTCCTGTTTGGGGCTCTGCCTGAGGACTCAATAGATCTCCCCGACCTTCAAATTGAATATCATAAGGGAATACTATTGATTTAAGCCCGGATCTGGTTTCAGAATATTCTGGATTTTTCGTGACGAAAGACCAAACACCAGGATCTTCCGTACCTAATGACCAAATACCAACTTGTTTTATTCCAGCACGGTGAGCTATAGAATATTGATTAAAAGAATTAATCGCATCACTAAACCACACTTGATGCTCCCCACCCTGCTCATCTAAGTATCCGTAGTTAATATTAAAGGATTTTGGATCAAGTGAAATCGAATGGTTTGAATACGGTTTATTGCTTTCACTAATTTCTTTTGCTTGGGAAATTACAGAAAGATAGGTACGCGCCCTAGCTTTGGGAGTTGTAGAATTCCAATCAAAGGCGGAATTATCAAACATCACGACGAGTTTATTTGCTGGAATATTATTCAAGGCAAACTGCAAAGAATCGTTAAACCAAGAGGCCGAAGCAACTGGACCTGAAGTTGCTTGGGGAGATCTTTCGCCAAAAGCTTGCATTAAAACAACATCAAAGGTTTGGCCAAATTTCCAAAGAGGTAATTGATCAACTGTTGCCTGGTAACTTATCCCTAAATGGCCAGTTAGTTCTGCTGCGGTCCAAGCTTTTCTTAATTCTGTAAAAAACGGCTGTAACTGAAAATAATGTTCCTTATCTAACTCGCGAAAATCAACTATCAGACCCGCTAATTTTTGTTTTTTAATTGTAGAAATTAGTTGTTCAATAATTTGTATTTGTTTTTCAGGAGCAGCAATCAATTGAATTACAGGAGTAGAAAGATAGCCTTCTATCGAATCATTTGTTAATCGCCCATATATTTTTAGACCTTTGCTCTTAGCTAAGTCTAAGGTTTCCTTTTCTTGTCCTTTGGCAATTGCATTAATTGGTGGACTTTCGAAAGTTGACGCATCAGGTCCTAAATTAAATACTGGTAATATTAAGTGATTTACAGCTTCAAAATTTTTACGAAATGAGAAAAAAGCACTTTCGTTACCAGGTTCATAAATTGACCAAACCTGATGATTGCCTGAATTATTTTTGAATGTTTTAGCTAAAAGTTCTGTTTTATTAATGTCATTAGCTAATTCTGTTCGCTCTTTTTTTAATAAGACCGAACTAATTTTTTTTATTTTTTCAGTCTCTAACTGATAGTCAGTTTCCTGTAACTGACCGATTATAGGCAATTCAGGAATTCGGTGAAAAAGATGATGGGCATACCAAGCACTAGCGATAAATGCTATCAGTATGATAAATAAGATAAACTTAACAATCTTATGGCGACGACCACTGGGGTCGTGAAAAATATGATGATCAGCGGACATGGGAATAACTAGCTAGAAATTAAGTTAGAATTTAGGGATAAAAGCTAACCTTATAGTTTATAGCTAAAAATCCATTTTTCAGCAATTTGCCTCAGAGTCTATTCCCTATGCGGACTAACAGTTTTGGAATGTAGGACAAGGATTATAAATCTTTGAGTTCGGAATTAAGAATTCATTACAGTTCTATACTAAAACAATTAAGTATTATCTAAGTTTCAAATCCCAGCTTTTGGATTTTAGTATATTTCTTTTTGCCAGCATTTAAGATTATTTTTAAGGTTAAAACCTGTGAGTGACTCCTTGGGGCGCATCAAGCAATTTGGACTTGAAATATTAGACAACTAGTTTTTATTACGCTAATTTTCAATGTCTCCTATAACAATTAGTTCTGAATTAATCCGAGAACCTTAGTTCTTAGCTCCTGCAAGGCTTTTCCAGGCGAACTATGCCTCATAAAATGTTCGCCAATTAGAAAACCTTGATAGGATTGTTGAAAAAGCTGCGAAACAATCTCCGGCTCACTAATCCCCGATTCGGAAATCCTAACAAGTCCTGTTGGTAATTGATTAATAATCTTGATCGAATGTTGAAAATCAGTGTGAAAAGTTTCCAGGTTACGATTATTAACCCCTAAAAAATTGATTGTCGTTAAATCAATTTCATCTAACTCATCAGGTTCGTGAATCTCAAGAAGTACTTCCAAGCCTAAACTCTGAGCAAAACGTGAATAAGCATTTAGTTGATCTGGTTTTAGAATGGCAGCAATCAGTAATATCAAATCCGCTCCTAATGCCTTACTTTCGGAAATTTGATATTGGTCTAAAATGAAATCTTTGCGAAGTAATGGTAATTTCGTTGCTTTGCGTGCGGCAAGCAAATCTAAGGGACTTCCTTTGAAAAAATCTTCCTCGGTTAAAACAGAGATTGCTTTAGCACCTGCAGTTTCATAAGCACTAACAATTTCCGTTACACTTGCCTCAACTTTTAAGGGACCTTTAGCAGGGCTCTCACGTTTAAATTCAGCTATGATAAATGGCATCCCATCAGTAATACCTTTTTGCAGTGAAATTGTTGGACGAGCATACAAATCAGATCCTTCAATTTCAGCCAAACGCCAATTGAGCTTACAAGACTCGATTACTTTTAATTTTGTACGAATTATATCTGCTAACTTGGTATTAATTGCCATTGGTAATCTTCACTAAATCATTAACTAGGTATTCCAATTTATTAGAATTTAAGATCCCTGTTGCTTGCTGGTAAGCATCTTCCCAACGGATGCCAGTATTCTTTAGCTTCAGAGCTGTTGCCACATTAGCAGAAATAGCAGATTTCTGCGAAAGTGTAGCATTGCCTCTAATTATCTCTTTAAAAATCCCAGTAGAATCAGCAATACTTTGTCCCCCAACCAAGGAATCTGCAGTAACACTTTTAACTCCAAGTTCTTCCGGAAATACTTCCATCGTAAAATTTTTACTAATCACAATAAACTTTCCTGTTAGGGAAATTTCATCGTAACCGTCATAGCTATGAACTATGGCATAGTCATTATTAATTTCCGCAAGAGCTTGTTGATATAAATTTAAAGTTGCAATATTGGCTACACCTGTAAGTTGATACTTTGTCTCTAAAGGATTGACCAATGGTCCAAGTAAATTAAAGATAGTCCTAAACCCTAACTGTTTGCGAACTGCGGCAACATTTTTTAGTGACGGATGAAACAATGGTGCGTGTAAAAAACAAATGTTAGTTTTTGCTAAACATTTTTCTAATATTTTTGAATCTGAAGTTAACCGAATACCAAGCGCTTCTAGAACATTGGAAGAGCCACATTTAGAGGAGAAAGCATTATTACCATGTTTTGCAACCGGAACGTCTAAAGAAGCCAAAACCAATGCCGTAAGTGTGGAAATATTAAAGGTATCTTTGCCATCACCCCCCGTTCCGCAAACATCAATTAAATCCTTAGTTGTAATTTCTGGCCTTACAGCAAGTTCTAAAATTCCAGTACGAAATCCCAATAATTCTGGCACTGATATCGCTCGTAATCGATAAGCAGTTAGAATTGCTGCTAGCTCAGACTCTGGAAGTTCTCCACTGGCAATTAAGCGCATTAAATCCAAGGCTTCCTCTTCAGTTAATACTTCTTGATTTAGTAGTTTACTATGCATGTTCCAACCAATTTTTAATAATTGTTTTTCCATCCGGAGTTAAGACGGACTCTGGATGAAATTGCACACCTTGAACATCATAAACTTTGTGTCTTAATGCCATAATAACATTCTCGGCATCAACCGCAGTTACTTCCAAACAATCGGGAAAATCAATTTGATCTACAACCCAGGAATGATATCGACCTGTCACAATAGTGCTGGGCAAATTTTTAAAAAGATAGCTATCAGGATTTAGAATCTTTGTTTCCACACCTTTACCATGAACAACCTTAGTTAAGTTTTTTAGTTTAGCTCCAAAAATCTCTCCGATACATTGATGACCTAAACAAACTCCTAAGATCGGTTTAGTTGAAGCGTAAGCACTGACAACTTCCGGCATTAGTCCGGCCTCAAGTGGTAATCCAGGGCCTGGTGATAAGATAATTTTATCAAACTCTGCAATCTGATTTATCTCAAAAGCATCGTTACGAATGACTCTGATTTCATGATTAGAATTTTCCCTAACTAATTGAACTAAATTATAGGTAAAGGAATCATAATTATCGATAATTAGGATTTTCATAAGGTAAACTTCAAAAATATTAATTAAATTATGGCAGTTTACGGCGAGTGTGGATATTGTAGATATCCAATTTCACACCGCGATAAGCAAAAAAATATTGTTTCATACAGACTTTAGTATGGAGACTCGCTTTAATAAACACTATCACCTCCTGCTAACTTAATTGCCTTAGCTAAGGCTCCAAGTTTATTACGAACTTCTTCCATTTCTGCTGCAACGTTTGATTCACTAACTACACCTCCCCCAGCCCTACGGGTCAAAGTAAAATTTCGACTTAAAAAAGATCTAATCATAATGGCGTGGACACAATCACCATTAAAGCCCAAGTACCCGATAGCTCCACCATAAAACTCTCTGGCATCAGGTTCCTGCTCGTCAATAATTTGCATTGCTCTAAATTTAGGAGCTCCAGTTAAAGTCCCTGGCGGAAAAGTGTCTGCTAATAACTGAAAGGTATTGACCTCAGGTTTTAGGGTACCACTAACTTCAGAAACTAAGTGAATTACATGAGAGAAAACCTGCACTTCCTTATACTTATCAACCTTAACTTGGTCACAATTTTTATTTAAATCATTTCTAGCTAAATCTACTAACATGACATGCTCAGAATTTTCTTTTGGATCATTTACAAGCTTGATAATGGCATTTTCCCGTTCTTCTAAATTTTCAAAATTAGGGCATGTTCCTGCTATCGGATTAATTAATGCTTGTCCGTCTTTCACTATTAAATCTGCCTCAGGGGAAGATCCAAAAATTCGAAATACTCCAAAGTCAAAGTAAAACAAATAGGGAGAAGGATTAATTTGACGCAGCGAGCGATAGACCAAATAATCGTCACCTAGATAGTCTTGCGAGAAACTTCGTGATGGTACAACTTGAAAAATATCACCTCGTTGAATATGCTTCTGGCAGTTTAAGATTATATTTTGATGTTCTTCGTCTGTCAGATTCGACCTGACTTCACCATTAGTCTTAAAGTAATTATTTTTCTGTTGTGCTTGCTTTGAAATTAATTGAATTAAATCAGAAATTTCTAACCTACTAAATACTTGACCAGCAATCTTGTTTTTTAAGATATAGGCTTCTTGTCGATAATGATTTACCGCAATGATAAATTCATAAAGATGGTAATAAGCTTCCGGAATGGTAGCTGTTTTAGAAGTTTTAAAACGCAAGGAATCGAAATATTGAACTGCATCATAAGCTAAATATCCGAAGAATCCATTTGCAATTCCTAGGCCACTATTATCCTGATAATTAAAAATCTTTTGAAATGCGATAAAACGATTAACTAATTCTGACTTATCCGAAAACGTGTGAATAGCAATTTGACCCGCAGGATCTTGTATCAAACAGCTTTCGCCATCTACCTTAAAAGTTGCAATTGGGTTTAAACCGATATAACTAAAACAGTTTTGATCTGGTAGGTAATCAGTTGCTTCCAACAAAAATGAATGTGGATATAGCTCTCGGACTTGATCATAAAGATTTACTACTGAACCAAAATCAAATTTAAGCGGCTGAACTTCAGGAGTAATTTTAAATTGCGTTAAAGCGGACATATAAAATCAATAAATATTGGTATAAAACTAGATTATGAAATTAAGTGGGTATTGTACTGAAAATGCAACTCTTGGATTTATCCAAGTTTGCGTTGTTAAAAAAGACATCTTAATGAGTCTTGGCAAAAGCGTTTTTTTTTAACATGAATTATATTTAGACTCATTATATGGCTTAAAGCCACCAACGTGCTGAGTGTTCTGAGAAAGAATATTGGGATGTTTTCACTTGATTGTTAATTATTGAATGTTTCCTAAGTTTTTAACACTGGAAGATGCAATTGTAAATTATATATTTTAACTTTAGAAATACAGACTCTGACTAATAAACTGTAAAATAATGTAAAATTATTAGCTTAAGATACTCATAAGTTTTAAATATTAGCTCAGATTTGGTGGCTTTAATTTCTTAATATTCCTTTAAAAATCAACTAGTTCCATTTATTAGCAGACTTTTAATGGGTGCTGTAAATATGTCAACATTAAATTTTTGATTTTTGTGATGCGCAGAATCCGCGGCAATCTGCATCTTAAAGTTATAACCTTAGTTTTATACGTGAATTTTAAGTTTTGGTTTAAGCGACAAAGGTTTTAAATAATAACAGGAAAAGGAGTTTACTATGAAATCGGTTAACAAACTACAAGAGATCTCCAGTAAGATTGATCACTTAATGAATTCTGCTGAATGGGTAGCAAAAGAAACCGTACACACAGATAATGCTATTTCCCAAACTGGAACACTCATGGCTGTTCTCGCTGATGAAATTAGAGAAAAAATCTATGCTCTTGTTGAAGAAATGGAAAAAACTGTGGAGGTTGGAAAATACTCTGAACATATTCACTAGTATTATTTCAACAAAAAAATTAAAGCCAAGCGGAGCGACACTATCAGGTCAAAGAACAATCCTGAAGGCGTAAAGGAAGCTGGCTCTCCTATTAAATCCGATATTCCTCTTTAAGTTGTTTAGCTAAAACTTGGCTAAAGTTGGCCAGTACATTCTGAAAATTAATAAAAGCATCATAAGGACTTTCGTAAGGACTAAAATAAGCGTGTACGTCCCCATCGGCAAACCACTTGGTGCACATGTAATAGTAGTGATCGGAAGTTTGAATTTTTCTCCAAGTATCAATCAAACTATTACTTTCTGATTTTAAAACTAAATCCTTAATTTCATAAATTTGCCGAATACTTTTCTGTTGAATTTGATTACCATTCCAAGCTGTTAAATCACGCTCTAAATCGGCCCAAGAAGTTAAACGATTAAAGTGCATTTCTGAAACTCGGGGATATTTGGCAATTGCCTCAGAAAGTGTGGCAAACTCCCAATCAGGATGACGAAGGACAAACTCAGGCAAATGCCATAAGAAATCAAAAATACCGGTGTTCGACCATTGGTGCTCACCGAAAGTCTCATAGTCCATAAACAGATTAAGAACATCTCCACCACCGCTAATTTGATGTACCCATGAAGCAAATTTCTCAGCTGTAAGGGGAAACTCTTTCCAACCTTGGTTAGAAAAACGAAAAGCAATATCATCAGATAATCGATAATTTTTTAACATCAAGGAACAGTCTCGCCCAGGAACTTGATAAATGAAATTAGGGCTTCTCCAATCCAAAATATCATCAGCACCTTCTGCGACAATTGCCTTAAAACCCAAGTCACTAACCATTTGACCAATGTAATCTTGATAAATGAGCTCAGTATTACGAAAGACTTGTGGTGTAACTCCGAAGTGTTTTTTTACACAATCACTATGCTTTTTAACTTGTGCATAGAATTCATCCTTATCGTAAACCGCTGCTAGTGAGTGGTAATATGTTTCCCCTAAAATCTCTACATTTCCTGTAGCAACTAAACGTTTAAAACTATCTAATGTTTGTGGGGAATACTTTTCAAATTGTTCTAAAGCCACACCACTTAATGAAAAGCTGACTCTAAATTTATCAGGATACTTTTGTATTAAATCATAAAGAACCTGATTTGTCGGAAGATAACATTTCTCCGCAACTTTTTTTAGAATCACCTCATTTTCGGGTGAAAAATAATCTAAATCATTTTGTTGATTAAAGACTGAAAATTTTTTTAATCGAAATGGTTGGTGAACTTGAAAGTAAAAACAAACTGATGACATCTTTTATTTTCCTAACTCTTGATAAATCTCTCTAGTTTTCTTAGCAGCCACATCCCAACGGACTGATTTTAATTCTTGCCCTGCCATAGTTACTAGTTCTTGTCTAAGTTCATCATGTTTGAGAGCATTAACAATTAAATCAGCTAGGCGATCAATGTCCCAGTAATCAAACTTCAAAGAATTATTAATTACCTCTGAGACACCTGATTGCTTTGAGATTAAAATTGGAGTGGAAAAATTAGCAGCTTCCAGTGCCGTTAATCCAAAAGGTTCGGAGACAGATGGCATCACATACAAATCTGCATTATTATAATTTGCTTCAATTTGTTCACCTCGAATAAATCCTGGGAAATTGAAATAATCTTTAACTCCTAAATCATTTGCAAGTTGTTTTACAGAATCTAACTGATCTCCACTTCCTGCTAAAACAAAGCGAACATTATGATATTCGGTAATAACTTTTTGAGCAGCACGGACAAAATATTCAGGTCCCTTTTGATAAGTTACACGGCCTAAAAATAAAACAATTTTTTGATCATTGGTTTTTTGACTAATATAGTGTTCTTTGGTTCTGCGACCATAAATACCATTATGAACAACGCCAATCTTATCATCTTGAATTCCAAAAAATTTCTTAATTTTATTTTTTGTATAATGACTAACGGCAATAATTTTACTGGCCCAATTAAATCCTAATCTTTCCACCGCTTCGATTTCTTGATTACTACCAAAGCCACTACGGTCAGATTCTAAGCTGTGAACGTGAACAATTAATGGTCGGCCAGTTAACTTTGCTAAAGCAACTGCTGCGGGAAAAGTCATCCAATCATGGGCGTGAATTATATCAAATTCCTTTTCTGCAAAAGCATGTATTACGCGGTCAGCATAAAAACGAACTTCTTCCATTAAATTCCATCCATAATGAACTTTTCCTGGAGGACGATTTAATGCTGCTGGTGCAACTGGGATACTAAGATTGTATTCCTGAATTGAATCGAATGCAGATAAGCTAGTTAAATAATCATGATTACTCCAGTAAGGCTTTAGGTTTGCAGGGACATACACTCGTTCTAATTTTTGTCCAACTATTCTTTCTTGAGAAGCAGGTAGCGTGTAGCTATCTACAAGATTCATGTGGGTAGCCTGCTCCTGGCCATAGAGTTGTGGAACCACAAACGTAATATCCAGATCCTTTCCAGCTAATGCTCTAGTTAATCCTTCGCATGCCATTCCTAGACCTCCCGCGATCTGGGGTGGATACTCCCAACCTAACATTAATACTTTCATGATAATACTTGAAATTAAGATTGAAGAATTAGAAAATCTAATTCGCTATGTTTTTATTGTATCCACAACAAGCATTTAGAAAATAAACATACTGGCATTTTGAAACAGACTTGAAATGCGACGACGACTTTCTAATAACTGCGTGGGCATCAGTCAAAAAACTGTACTGATACTAAGAAATCTCCGAAAACAAATAGTAGAGATTACTGAGTAGTTGCGTCTATGTTAGTACCGAACTAGAAATGTTAACTTGGCTAGTAAATCTATTTTACAAGAGAAAGTTAGCTAGCTTTTCTAATGAATTAAACTAGAAAATATTCTTAAGTTTTTTAAAGTAAGAACTGTTGTAAATGTATGGTATGAGTTAAAAATAGTCAATTAGTTAAACCTATCGCTTGCCATTTTTTTTATGACAAGTCTAGTTTTATTGTATTTAAAGCAAAAAATGCCCAAGACATTATTATGCTCAGCCATCGTCAGTCTTTTTTTAAAAATGATTGAGATTCGATTTATGCAAAAAGTATCATGAGTTTTATCCGAAACCCCTTAATGAAATCAGATGGCGAATACGCAAGCTGGAAAAATTGGGGCCCTTATTTATCAGATCGCCAATGGGGCACTGTTCGCGAAGACTACAGCACTGATGGCTCCGCTTGGGAGCATATCTCACACGATCTTGCTAGGAGCTATGCTTATCGTTGGGGGGAAGATGGTATAGGTGGAATCAGTGATCAGCAGCAATTACTGTGTTTAAGTTTTGCTTTCTGGAATCAGAAAGATCCCATTATAAAAGAACGCCTATTTGGCTTAACTGGGAATCAAGGAAATCATGGTGAAGATGTTAAGGAATACTACTATTATCTTGATAATAATCCTGTGCATTCTTATCAAAAGATGCTTTATAAATATCCCCAACAGGCCTTCCCATATGAAGAAATTACTTCTAAAACTAGACAACTAGGAAAGAAAGATCCGGAATATGAACTAATTGATACTGGAATCTTTGACCTAGGGAAATATTTCAATCTAACTCTGGAATATGCCAAAGTCTCTCCATACACGACCCTAATTCAGCTCTCAGCTGAGAATTTCTCTACGGAGAAAGCTATCTTAGATATTTTACCTCAAGCCTGGTTTCGTAATACTTGGTCTTGGAGTTTTCCAGAACTATTACCCCAGATTTCCGTCATTTCCAAGGACTGTCTTAAAATTGAGCATCCAGAGCTAGGCGTCTATTTTCTCAAGGCTGAAAATCCGCAAGAAGTATTAATCTGTAATAACGAATCAAATCCTAAAAAAGTTCCTGAGGCTGCTGCTAACGTTGCTTACTTTAAAGATGGAATCAATGATTATGTTGTAAATAAAGCTGCCAGTTGCTTGATCAATTCTGGCACTGGAACAAAAGCAGCCTTTCGCTTTCATTCTGAAGTAAGCGGAAAAGCAATTAAAACTTTTCGGCTAATTTTAACAAAAGAATCAGAAAATATTTCTTTTGATGATTTTTCCAAACATTTTGAGGAACGCCGGGAGGAAAACCAAAAGTTTTATGACTCATTACAGACCAAGATGGCGGATGAGGAAAATAAACGTATTCACCGAGAAGCTTTAGCCGGACTACTTTGGAACAAACAATTTTACTATTATGATGTTAAAGAATGGCTTGATGGTGACGTCACCGGCCCGACAGCAAGTCCAGCAAGAATTAATCGGCGAAATCACGAGTGGCAGCACCTAGTAAACGAAGATATTATTTCCATGCCTGATAAATGGGAGTATCCCTGGTATGCCGCTTGGGACTTAGCCTTTCATGCCGTTCCCCTTAGTTTAGTTGATCCGGACTTTGCTAAAAAGCAGATGTTATTAATCACCAATGATTTCTATATGCATCCTAATGGTCAACTTCCGGCCTATGAGTGGAGTTTTAATGATGTCAATCCACCAGTCCATGCTTGGGCTGCCTGGAAAATTTATCAGAACGATCAGCGTTTGAATCATCTTAAAAAAGGTGACTTAAATTTCTTAGAAAAAATATTTCATCGTTTAGTTATTAATTTTATGTGGTGGGTTAACCGCCGAGATTCGGCTGGGCATAACCTTTTTGATGGTGGATTCTTAGGATTAGATAATATCGCTGTGTTTGATCGCAGTGCCCCTCTTCCCGCCGGTGGAACTTTAAGTCAAGCAGATGCTACTAGCTGGATGGCGATGTATTCCTTAAACATGATGAGGATTGCCATAGAGTTAGCAAGCCATAACAATAACTACGAAGAGGTCGCCGGAAAATTCTTTCATCATTTCTTATTAATTTCGGAAGCAATGACCAATATGGCTGGTAAAAAAATTGGCCTTTGGGATGAAGAAGATAAATTCTATTATGACGCCCTAAACCTTCCAAATGGTGAAATTAAACCCCTGAAAGTTCGCTCGATTGTCGGACTGATTCCACTATTTGCAGTGGAGGTCTTAGATCAAGAATTATTAGATTTAGTACCTAAATTTCGCCTGGAGATGAACTGGTTTTTTGAAAATCGACCAGAACTAGCAAATCTTGTTTCTCGCTGGAATGAACCTGGTCGAGGTTCCAGTAAATTATTATCGCTACTGCGTGGTCATCGAATGAAAAAACTTTTAAGTCGCATGTTGGATCCAAAGGAATTTTTATCGGAATATGGCATTAGGGCAATGTCCAAGTTTCACGAAGCAAATCCTTTCAAGATGAATATAGCTGGACAGGAGTTTAACTTAAACTACCAACCTGGTGAATCTGAAAATCAAATGTTTGGTGGAAACTCTAACTGGCGTGGGCCAATCTGGCTTCCAATGAACTATTTAATTATTGAATCGCTCCAACGATTCCATTCATATTATTCGGATGATTTTCTAATTGAATGCCCAACTGGATCAGGACAATTCATGACCCTGAAAGAAATTGCCCAGTTCCTGAGCGAGCGACTGATTAAACTTTTTAAAAATGATCAAAATAATCATCGTCCGATTTATAACTTACATGAGAAAATTCAAAATAATCCTGATTTTAATGATCAGCTCTTGTTCTTTGAATATTTTCATGGAGAATGTGGCAAAGGATTAGGTGCTAGCCATCAAACTGGATGGACAAGTCTAATCGCAGATTTAATTCAAAACCCTATAAAATAAAGAAAGTGTTTTTCAAGAAAAAATTACCTGAAGTAAATTACAAAATTTCCAATCTAAAAGATTACCAAAAAAGTATTCAACTAGAATGGCTGGAAACAAATGGTATTGGTGGTTGGGCTGGCTCGACAGTTCTGGGAACTAGCACCAGACGTTATCATGGACTGCTTGTTGCTGCTGGTAATGCCATAGAAGATCGCACAGTCTTAGTTGCCAATCAACTAGAAATTCTTTTTGTTGGTAATTCTAGCTACAATCTTTCAACACTTAACTTTAATGATACAGTTGCACCCCATGGCTTTCAGTACCTGAAAGAATACCAAAAGAGCCCCTGCTCGACTTTTATTTATGAAATTAATAATGACCATCATCAAATAAAACTTAGTAAAACCGTTTTGATGATTCAGGATCAGAATACAACATTAATCGCCTATCAATTAATCAGTACTAACTCAAAAGATATAATTAAACTTCAGATTGAGCCACTAATGGCAGTTCGTTCCTATCATAAATTGGAGCGTAAGAATGATCAGGTAAATTTTGATTATCAACTTGAGAGTCAAACAATAAAGGTTAGGCCGAAGGCAAATTTTTCGGAAATCATAACGAAGGTCTCAGCTGGACAATATCAGTACCACCCTCGTTGGATAGAAAATCTTAAATATTATCATGAAGACAATCGTGGTTATGATTTCTTAGAAGATCTTTTTTCCTTCGGTTATTGGAATATCGAATTTCAAGACGACACAGCATCAATTATATACTCCGATACAACTAATAAATTAGAGACTAATACTGCCGTTCTGATACAAGAAGAAAAAGATCGCCGAAAAAGTCTTATTCAAAAATCTAAAGTATCAGATTCACTTGGTGCCAAACTAGTATTAGCAGCCGATCAATTTTTAGTTCATCCTCGTTCCGAATCAAAACTTTCTCATCAGACAATGATCGCTGGCTACCCCTGGTTTACCGATTGGGGAAGAGACGCCATGATTTCCCTACCAGGTATTTGTCTTGCCACAGGAAAATTCAACGAGGCTAAACTTGTCCTAAATTTTTTTGCTGGTAAATTAAAGTATGGATTAATTCCCAATAGAATTAAAGAAAACCAAGAGGTTGAATATAATTCGGTTGATGCTTCTCTTTGGTATATTAATGCTGTCTATCAATATTACAAAGCTACCAAAGATAAAAAATGGACTAAACAAGAAACATTGCCAGTGATTCGCCAAATTCTGGAAGCCTTCACCCTTGGTACTATTAATGATATCAAGTTGGATAGTGATGGTTTAGTTAACTCTGGAAATCCTAGTACTCAACTAACTTGGATGGATGCCAAAGTTGGCGAATGGGTAGTTACACCACGAAATGGTAAGGCGGTCGAAATTAATGCTCTATGGTTCAATGCCCTAAAAATAGCTGAACTATTTGAACAGAACTTTGGGGATTCGAAACTAGCAAAAAAATATCAACAGCAATCTGAGTTGTTTCTGAAAAACTTTGCCTCCACTTTCTGGTACGATCAGGGTAAATATTTATTTGATGTAGTGCGAGGAGATTTTAAAGACGCCAGTGTTCGTCCTAATCAGGTGATAGCAATTAGTCTTGATTTTTCGGCAATAAATTCTGAACAATCAAAAAAAATTCTGACGATTGTAAAAAACAAGCTCTTAACCCCTTACGGACTGCGCACCTTAGCTCCAGAAGATATAAATTACCGTGGTGCATATTTTGGTGATGTAGTTGGTCGCGATGCTAGTTATCATCAGGGAACTGTCTGGGCTTGGCTTATTGGTTCATACTGTCGTGCGATCCTTAAGACTTATGGTGAAGCAAGCAAGACTGAAGTTCGTTCCATTATAGAAGAGTTTTCAGGTAGTTTAGAGACTGTCGGAGTTGGTAGTCTTTCCGAAATTTTTGATGGAGATTTTCCTCACAAAGCTCGCGGCTGTCCGGCTCAAGCTTGGTCCGTAGCAGAGGTCTTAGATATCTGGAAAAAAATTAATCGCTAACCTGATTAAAGCATCTGAAGTGTTCGCTAAACACTGTGAGGAAACTAATATTTATTGTGTTTCCGAAATTTTAATAAAATTAAAGATAGAAAGCCCCAAAAAGTATTTGACCTAAGGAAGCTACTTTCTGGGGCTTTCTATCCCCCGCAAGCGTTATAAAATGATACGGTTATGACAAAAATCACAAAACTAATTTTTGAATATTCGGAAATTAGTTTTTGTCATAACCTGAGTTCGACATAAGATTCGTAACGAGATATGCAAAGTGGTTGAAATGATTGAAAATTTATTTTTAATCATTGTAATTTGACTAGAAAAAACAAAAAATTGAAGCGCAGCTGTAATAGTATTACAGCGAGCATCAATTATTTTGCTTTTTTCAGGCAAATTCAGCCAATTTGCTTATCGTAGTAGAATCCTTAGGTCGAATTCAGGTTCATAACTATAATTCCCAATACACTTTTGTATATAGTTATGACAAAAAATAAATTACGTATAGTTAAAATAAAGTTACTTGTTTTTTGTCATAACTATATAATTTTATTATCCCTCCGGGGGATAGATAGCTCCAAAAAGTAATTTACTTACGTAATTTATTTTTTGGAC
>JBGSMD010000004.1:0-13112 GCA_041740355.1 Bdellovibrionota bacterium | reverse complement strand
AGTGCCGCTTTTAGGATAAACTTAATTAATGGATTGGCAGGCAACAAGATTCCCTCCTCCACACTGAGGGTCACGAAGTAGGTTTTATTATTTAGGATTACCTTGCGAAGGCGGGGCATATCAATATTCTATTATTTATTTAGGGAGGTATCGTGAAGCTTAGGCTCAAGTTGTTCTCAGATTATTATAAAGTTGGGTGGCACAAGATAGAGATAGAGATAGAGATAGAACGCACATTCTTTATGGGGGTGGCGCTTGGCCCATAAATAGTAATTTAGAATATACTTAAGCAATTCAAATAGTTGGCCTAAGATCGCACCCTTCTTTAATGCCCCGAAAATCCCAGAATAAATCTAACAATAATTTATCTAACAATGTTTTATTGACTAGCATAACTGTTAGGAAGAGAATTAAAGCTTACTTAAATCTCTGGTTGGAAAATAAATTTAGATCATTTAGATCTCACTAGTTTCTTCTGGTAAAAAATATGATTGGCGCAATAGAAATTTCATCAGAAGTACATATTGAAACTCGTCAATATTATAATGACTTAAATTATACCGGCAAGCAAATGCCGACGATAAAAGATTCCCAATTAAAAAGTAGATTATTACTTTTAGTTTCTGCTCTGCACATAGGTTTAGGCGCAGATACTTTGAGAGCAATCGAGACAATTCAAACTCCTTTATGGGGAAATCAAAATAGTTTAGTGAACCAATATTCGGGCCAATCTCAAAAAGATAACACTGGGTTAAACTTTACTGGAATAAAGACTAAAATATCAAATGAAATATTGAACGATAGCGTCCAAATCACTTTTGGTCTTAATGCTGAGGACATCGGATTTGGACTAAATGTGACTAATTGGAATTTAGCCGTTGAAGTTTGGAAATCAGAACAAGATTTTCTACTAAGAAATAATGGGCTTTCTCTAGAATTGAAATTGACTGACTTGCAAAATCTGGATGGTTCTTCTGTAGAAACTTTTCAAGATGGAAATAATATTGTTTTTACAAGTCCAGTTGATTATGGCAATTCAATTCAAGGGTGCAAAAATTATGTATTTACAACATTCCTATCTGGGCAAAATCTAATAGAATTCAAAAAAAACTTAGTGGTCGGACAGGAAATTTTTATTGGAATTAGTAACGAGTCTTCTGTCAATAATGGTTCTCATTATACTATCTTGAGCAATAGAATTATTAATAATTCAATAACTTCATTTAGCAATTTGCCTGGTCAGGCTTTTCCAGTACCAGGGTACGGTGCTGCTTTTGATGTTAAGGGGATTGTCACTAGTGATCTACCACCACCAATAAATGACATCATTTTAAATTTAGCTGTTAATAGTGAGCAAGCAATCTTAAACTTTCAAACGGAAAATAATGGTAAAGCTTATAAGATATTGAAATCTATCGATTTAATTAATTGGGATGAGTGCTTTGAAACAATTGGCGATGGTACAATAAAAGAGTATCGAGAAAGCAAGGTTGCACGTTGCTATTATAAAGCAACTCGATCTAATTAAGATATAATTTGTTGCAAACAAAAGCCGTCGCTAGTTAACAAGAATTAATAATTAATAATAACCTGATAATATTGAATATTTCGATAAATAAAGTTACAGCAGAGAAGGTTAAGACTCGATATTTAATTTCTTTGCGTGTATCCATGTTTAATACTTAGAATACATTATATAATGAGCTTTTAATAACATTGTTATACTTGACTAACACATGAAATTAAAAGAGTATCTAACGGTAATTAAGAATTAAGATTGATTTATAAATAGGAATTGTGATGAATACGGCTCTGTCAACACCTCAAACGCTGGATATTGTAAATGACTTGAATATTTCTAGGCACTCCGAACAAAATGTGAGCCTTCCTCTTAAATCCTCTGCAACTAAAAGCGCCATTTTTGGAGTTGCTTCTCTAGCTCTTATGTTCATTGATTCTAAAGTTCAGGCTGCCACAATATACGCCCCTGATTGGGCTAACCAGGCCTCACTAAATAATCAGTTTGCAGGGCAATCACAAAAAGATAACACAGGAATGAACTTCACCGGGATTCAAACTACAGTTACAACAAGTCTCCTATCTCAAAATAATGATATTCAAATTACTTTTGGACTAAACGCAGATGATATTGGTTTCGGATTAAATACTAGTAATTGGAATCTTGCCATTAAAGTATGGAAAAGTGAAAGCGACTTTCTTAACAGAACAAACGGAATTAACCTACCGATAAACCTTACAGATTTAATGTATCTTAATGGCACTCAAGCTCAAATGATTACTGTGGGCAATACTACAACTTTTACTACTCCTACTAACTACGGTATATCAACCAGTGGCGATCAAAACTTTGTTTTGGCTACATATTTGACAGGTCAAAATTTAATCGACTTTAGGGATGGTTTAGCAATTGGTAATAACATTTATATTGGTATTATCAATGAATCTTCTGTAAATAACGGAACAAACTATACCATTCTTAGTAATCAAATCACCAACAATGCAGTAACTTCATTTAGCAGTTTGCCAGGTCAGGCATTTCCAACGCCTGGATTTGGTGCGGCTTTTGATATTAGCGGAATTCCTTCTGTCCCTGAGCCAACTTCTACGGGTTTATTTCTTTTAGGAGTTGCTGCAATTGCTGGAATTCGTAGAAGAAATGATTCGAATTAAAAGTATATGAAAGATAAAGGTGCTACCTTAATCGAATATGCTTTATTAATGCTTATAATTATTACAGCTTCACTTGCAGTAGCACATCTGGGATATGATTTACGAGAGGTGTACTGTGATGTTAATGCAGGCATGGCACCTACGAAGCAATATACGAAAGAAAATACAAGTTGGTCTACAACATTAAATTGCTGTATGAGCGAATCTGACAATGCCGCATGTAAACACTTTCCACCACTGCCTGGTGGTTGCCCGCTACCGAAATCAAAAGCATGTATAAATTAATTACGCTTGCTTTCATTCTCTTTATTGCCCTTAGTTCCTATGCTGACAGTATTAATAGCTTTGAATCGATAATATCTCTGAATGAAAAAATCCAATTCAGTGAAAATATCACATTAGAACAAACCAGTAATAAAAAATATATAGGCATTCCTAGATCTATCAAGCTGTTAAATGATCAATCACCTAACCCTCAAATATTAGAAGTTAAAAGTAATAATGAGGAAGTTAGTTTCGAGACCTATCGATTTCACGGCAATACATATAGTATTATACTTGGTAATAGAGATAAGTTACTTCAGCGTGGCACCTACAAGTACTCTCTTAAATTTGAAGTGGATACACCTTCGCTTGTCGTCATAAATGATAGCGCAAGAATCTTCGAATACAGTGTAAATTCAGAATTTTGGCTAATACCAATCAACAACATTTCGGTAACGGTTACTTTACCAATAAACTTAAAAAGGAATCTCATTAAACACCGTGCCTACACTCTTCTAGCTGGCAAAAAAGACTTAACCTCTACCCAAAGCTCAATCGTTACTGAAGACAATCAACTTGTAGTGAAATATCACAGCTTAAAATCCTTAGCTCCAGGAGAAGAATTCTATATTTACTTAGAATATCCCAACATAAATACCATACCTAGTGAAAGCAAAGGTATTACCGCCGATGCATCAGAGACTGTTATGATTAATGGTAAATCAGTAAAGATTGGTAAGAGTGTTAGGGCCGACGCTCAAGAAAATAAAGGACAGGAAGTTGCCGCGGGTGCTAATGGCGCAACAATCAAAATCGATGGAAAAGAAATCAAAGTAGGAAAATCAATTAATCTAAATCAAGCTCCTCCAGTAGAAGGTGAAGCACCGCAATCCCCATCAGCTAAAATTAAAATCGGTGGAAAAGAATTTCGGCTGGGAAATACAATTCAGCCGAGCGATCAAAATGAAACAATCAAACCTGGAACTACTACTCCGTCTGGTAAAAAAGTTGAAGTTGGGAAAAGCATTCGAATTGAGGATTAATTCTTAAGAAGAATTTGCTACTTTGGCGATGCCTCGTTAACGCTAAAAAATTCTTCCCCAATCTGAATATCTAATTAGCCACTAAAGTTTTCCAACTTTAGAATGTTGAGTATCATGAACTCTAAGAGCTAAAGGAACATCATCAAAAATTACTGCCATTATATGAAACTAGATTTTTTTCTTTATCTTAAAAAACTTTAGTACCGTCTCAGTCAAATTTTACTTTCAGTATATACCAAAAGCTTCATGAAAATAGTTGGCCTTGGCTGAATATTCCCCTTCATCATTAAGGATAGCAATTAAGTAATTAGGTATTGAAAAAAGTACTAAAATATAGTACCATAGGGCTATGTACCTTGACTCTGTAAAAATTAAAAAACTCTGTAAATCTAAGGGGATAACATTAAATGAGTTGATTAAAAAGGCTGGTATTAGCAAGACAGCCTATTATCACTTAATCAGAAAAAAACAATTACTAGTAAATTCTATTTTGGAAATAGCGATATGCTTAGATACTGAGACTAAGCAGATTACAAGCTTTTGGAATCAAGCAGAAGAGCAATACTATCATCTTAATTCCAAGCTAGAAGAGCTTTGTCTTAAGTATCCAGAATTAAACCGAGACAATGCTTGGCACACTTTATTACTGCTAAGTGAGGAGCCCTTACAACGTTTAGATCGAGCTTTACTCCGTGGACAAAAAATCAATATTTACTGAACAGGAAGAAAACTTTCTGATCAATTTAAGAAAATCTGGCGTTGAGTTTATTATTGTTGGCCTATCTGCAGCTACTCTACAGGGAGCACCGGTTGTAACTCAAGATGTCGATCTCTGGTTTAAGAATCTTCAAGACCCGAATATTGCAAAAGTTGCCAGGAAACTTGGTGGTAGTTATATCCCAACAATAAATTTAAACCCTCCAATGTTTGCAGGAAAGGGATTAGGCTTGTTTGATATCGTTATGACCCTTCACGGGCTTAATAAATTTGAAGAAGAAGTTACTAATACAATTAAACTAAAAATTAGAGATCAAGAAATATTAGTTTTGAAATTAGAGCGCATTATTAAAAGCAAAGAAGCTGCTAATCGCGAAAAGGATAAATTGGTGCTGCCAGTACTAAGAGATTCGCTAATTGTAATTAAAGAAAGATCTCGAGAAAACTAAGGCAACTTGCAAAGCTTTAATTCTGAATTATCAGAATAACCAAAGGTTACAAGTTTAAAGATAATTAAGATTTAATATTAAGTGACTACTGAACTAACTTACCATCACAATCCAACCAATATTCCTGTCCAGCAATTTTCATTTTGCCTTTATTGCAATCAGGTCCATCTTGCTTTTTAGGTTCAGAGAAGTCAGCTTGGTTAACGCTATCAATCCCACTTGTTAAATGATCTTCATCGGCACGCATGTGCAGGCTTAAGGTGCCCATCTGCTGAGCAGTCTCAATTTTTAAAGCATCAGTTGGACTTACTTCTAAAGTCACAGTTGAACTAGCTGCAATCTTGTTGCGACCAGAGGCAAATCTTTGAGTAGCAGTTGAAGCATCGCCACCAGTGGAAAGAATTCTAGAATTTTCAACTACAACTTTACTTGTTAGTTGTCCTTGATCAACGTGAGTTAAAACTACATCAACACTATTACCTGGCATGGCCCAACCCTCAACTCCACGCTTAGCGGAAATGTCAATTGTTACTGCTCTCATTCCAGATTTAATTTTAATTAAAGCACCTTCGGGAGTATCAGTTAGACTAGCCGCTAAAATTGGCTCACCATATTTCAAATCGACTTTAGCAAATTTATTATGAAGTAAGGCTAAGTCATCAACGGCACCTACTGGTAGTTCTGCTTTAGGCCACATTAATTCGCGTAATTCAACACTTCCCAAGCTTGTTCCAGCACTTACTGGTTTAGCCGGAGTAAATAAAACTACAGTATCATTGTTAACATTAGCTGCTACGGTTTCAGTTGTTTCTTGAGGTTTAGTCGCTGTAGCTGTGCGGGACTGAAGGACGATTACTAATAGAGCGACAACTACCAGAAGTGTTGTCATTAAAGCTCCAATCAAAATAAATTTTTGCTTTTTGGAATTCAGATCAATGCTAAACGTTCCAGCTTGTTTTCCAAATTTACTATTGTTCATAACAAAATCCCTTTTGTTACTTACGATACGTCCTTGTAAGTAATTTTCATGGTAAATTCACTCAGTTTTTAAAGCATTCCAAGACAATCAAGTTGGAAAAAGCTTTAATAAAATTAACTTCCTGAGTAATTGCCTATTCATATCGGCACGTTATATGATGCACTTTAAACATATTTCGGTTTCAATTCATGAATTTTAAAAGTCAATACTTTTGGGGTATTTTTTTACTTTAAATAAATTAAACTTATTGGCTAATAAATCGAAAGTTTTAGGGATCTTATCCACATTAAAACTGCCAAAACTTGTGCTTTTCACCTACTTCGCTAATAGTTTGAAGGGCTTTAAAATAAAAAAAATTATAGCCAATAGTCAGTTTTACTTGTAAAATTATTCTTTTACCTGAGTAAGATTACCAGAATTTTTAAATATCAAAGATAAACCGCTTTCCCTGATGGAACTTGCCCCATAATGGCTTTAAACTTGTTAATTTCCTAGGTTAAGCTAAAGGAGTTCTGGTAGATTCAGTAAATTAAAGCTATAAACTAAAAACTCGTTATATACTGTTAAATTATGAAAAAAATTATTATCCCTGCTGTTATCGTTGTCCTAGCATTAGGTGCTTTTTTGCTTACAGCTAAGAATGAAACAAAAACATTTGAACCATTAGCTTCGGATGTTAGCAAAAAAACAGTAATAACGCCTGCGGTAACTGGAGAAAAAACTATTCCGACAGCTCCTACCGATACAGAGGAAGTAGCAACAGATCCTGATTTAGAAAATTTCTATGACGAAGAAATCCTTCCCGCAACGGATGTCTACCCATCTGCCCGCGAAGCATATGATAAAATCATGGCTTCAATTAAAAGCTACGATGATATCGTCTTAGAACAATTCGCAGGATTAAATGCTAGCAACTGTACTTGGTGCCCAGAATTATTTGCCAGTCTAAAAGAAACAATGCTTGGTGCCAAAGACGAAGACACTAAAGGATATCTTGCAGAGCTCCTAGCTATCACTGGGGATCAAGGTAACATTGAAACAATCTTAGAAGCATATAAAAATGGTTCCGAGAGCGATCAAGAAATTTACTTAGAGTCTTTAGAAATGACTGCTGGAGATGACAGCTTAGTTACTTTTTTAGATGGTAAAATTGAAGGGGCTGCTGAACCCCTAAAAGAATCCTTGATTGCCGCAATTAGTAATCATGGATCTCTTGCTGCCGTGGAAAGCTTATATGCTCAAACCAAAGCTAAGGGTGATCCTAATGGATATTATGATTATGGCATGGGACTAGGAGAAGTTATTCCTGATGCTGCAGCTCTGCCGACCTTAATCGATATCGCAAATCAAAAAGATGATTACTCACACCTAGCAGTTAAAGCCTTATTAAATTATGGCGACGATGGATTACGTGAAGTTTTCAACATCATTGGAAGCTCTAACGACACTGGCTTAAACAATCGCTTATTAGCTGATGCAATTGATCATGTAAGCTTTGATGAAGAAACTGGTGCATTACTGGATGAAATAATTGCCAACAATCCAAATCCTGATGTTCAAAAGTTTGCTAATGAAATCAAAGAAGAAATGGCTTACGAAGAAAGCGACAGCGAAGCAGATCTAGCAGAAGAAGAGGAATAGTAAATTTCTTCTGATTGGAAGCACAAGATAATATAGTTATAACAAAAACTAATTTCCGAATATTCAAAAGTTAGTTTTGTGATTTTTGTCATAACCGTATGATTTTATAACGCTTGCGGGGGATAGTAAGCCCCAGAAAGTAATTCCTATTGGAAATTACTTTCTGGACTTACTATATTCTTATTAGGCTTTTTCTTTAGATTTCCAAAAGGGGAAAAAGTAAGTTTCACGAGGATTATTAATTCTTAAAAAGATATAACTAATTAGGAAGTAAACTATTAGCATTACTTCACTATCGCCAAAGCTATATTCTACAAGTCCAGCAACCATCCAAGAAAGGATTGCGATTAGAGAAGTTAACAATAACAAATCATTTGGTAGTTTCTCTTTTTTCCAAGTTTTATAACCAAGAATTAGTAGACTTACAAAAAATACTCCGTAAAGTAGCAAGGAAAGCATCCCTCCCTCAACAAGTATGTTTAAGTAATTGTTATGAAAATGTTTTAAATTTTCAGGAATCACATTAGAAAAGTCCTGCAAATGACGACTGTTAGCATAACCAATTCCTAAGGGATACCGTCCAGCTAGCTCAACACCAATTTCCCAAATATCATAACGACCTCCAGAGATTAGAAAATGATCAAATGAATCTAATAGCCTTTGTCGAATAGCTGGAATAAAAGCTAAGGGAAAAACCAACATCGGAATAAAGGCAAACAATAATTTGGGACGATAGGCTAAGCAGAAAAGCCCTCCGGCGAAGGCAACACCTAGCAGTGGCCCACGCTTCATATTCAGAATTAGTGCCATGAAAATCAAGGCTAAACTGAAATAGACTAATACTTGCTGATATTTTTTAAATTTGCCCTGAATGGCAAAAACACTGGCAGTAAATGCTAAAAAGATTGTAATGGCAATTTGTCCTGACTCACTAACGGCACCAACAAATATTTGCTCAAATACCACAGGATTAGCGAATTCTAGGATTGAATATGCTCCAGCAATTGCTTGGCCCAGTACTAAAAAAAGAACTGGACGAAGTATTCCAGACTTTAACAGCTGATAAAAAACTAAAATTGATGTGGAGTAAAAAGTAAGCTCTAAAATTTTTCGCACACTCTTTAGTGGTTCTAAGCCAAAAAACGCTGAGGCTATTAAACTGATGATGAAAAAAAGCCAATAGCTTCCAATTTTTGGAAAACTAGCAAATATTTCGTTAATTTTTTTTGTTGACGTTATGTAGGTTAATCCTGATAAAATTAATGGAAAAAAGCAGGCATACGCTAGGGAAAGTTTTAATGGAACTAAAAAAAGAAATGCGCAGAGCAGATTAAAGCCATGGCGCTCAAATAAATTATTGTTTAGACTGACAATATTACTTTTATTTATCATTACCACAGTGAAAAAGACTCTAATATTTCTATCATTATTACTAGTCACTTGCAAAGCATCTGCTACTGACCATTCCTATCTAATTGGTGAACACAGCAGCAAACTATTTCCAATTGTTGGAGCACCAATTGAAAAAATGAATAATAGTTTAACAGGCAAGAGCATTTGGACATATAAGGAATTTAAACTTCTAATTCGCAAGGACAAAGTAATTCAAGTTTTAGATTTAAACCAGCCAAGCCTCGCGACTACAGCTATTAAGAATCAAGCTAGCTCTAGTGAAGCATCTACGATTAAAGTTCTGCCGACAACAAATACAGAGTCAAAAAAAGTTGATTCTGAGATTCTTGGTGAGATTATGAAAGAGTTAGAAACTAAGACAGTTGCAAGCAAAGTTCCTGGTCCAGGAGCTCCCGGTCTGCCTGCTGGTCAAGCAAATAGCCTTCAGAATAATATGTTAAAGTTTAAGCAGTAAATTAACCAGCTAATGCTTTTTGACTAGGATAAGCACACCTTACTACCCAAGTTTCGTTTTCAAAACAAACCTCCGACCAACTACGATAATATTTATTAAGCTCTACAAGATTTGCTGACGTCGGGGCATCTTTCCTCCTTACTAAATAGTCAAATTTCAAATGATTTTGATTAGCGTGAAAAATTCTAGTTACCTTCTGATTCTGGGTAAAGAAATTTGTTTCATACTCATCTGTAATAACACTTGCTGATGGTGGAATTACTTTAGCTATCTGAGTAAAAGGAGAACTGTTGCTTAGGGCTAATCGCAAATCCTGTGTTCCATCAGTTTGATGTCCTGCAAAGCAAGCCAATAAAATCGCAATTGTTAACATCCGGGATAACTTGCGGTGCTGACCAGAACTTAGATTGTTAAACAGGATAACGGTGAGATAAAAAACAGGCAGTACTGAATAGTAATTAAAAGGATTAAGCATTGGCTGAAAATTAGTAACTAGAATAGCCAAAATTAAAGGAGCAATTGGTAAGGCTTCAACGGCTAAATTAAGGATCTGTGCTCTGATTTCCTTTTTGTAAAAAAGATAAAAAACAATTGGTACTAATGGAACAAAAGTAACCACAAGCCATTTGAATTTTAAGAATGCTAACTCTAAGCTTAGAAAGTCAGAAATGCTGGCAAGTCTGGCTGAAACATTAAATGTTGGCCAAAATAATCGGTACGGAAGAATAACTGAGTAAAGCAAGAAACCTAAAAAAGCACAGCATCCAAAGATAATCCAAGGCCTAACTTCCCTTTGATCCCTAACTGGCAGAAAGTAATTCTTGGCAATAACACTCAGCGCAAATCCAGCACTTACTAAGAAAAGTGTTTCTTTAAAAAGACAACTTAGTGCTAACAAAGTAATGCTTAAGGCAGCCTTGTCTTTGGTATAGGCTAAATAAGCACCTAGTAAAAATGGTAAAGCATAAATCTCATCTCGCACTTCCCAAAGCAAACTAATTCTTACAGCTGGAAGTAGAATTATTAAAGTTAATGCTAAATAACTAATTAAAAATGAATGTTTAGATCGAATAATTTGATAAGCAAGAATCAGGGAAGCGCTAACAGCAATCACATGGAAGATAATCAAAATGATGGCGGGAGAATGTACAAATTTGTTTATAAATCCAAACAAATATAAATAGGGAGAAAAATGATGGGTTAAAAAATGTTGCCATCCATAATCGATTAAGGAGGTCGTCAGTCCTAAACCTTCGCTAAAGTTAAAAACTACTTGTGAAAAGATTGCAAAATCAACCCCCTGAGTTCCAACTTTAATTCGTGCGAGTTGAACTATCAAAACATAAATGGGAAATGAAATTAAGGCGTATTTAACCAGCTGAAGATTTCGTTTAATGGAAATAGTTTGAAGCAAATCAAATTTATTCATTAAAAACAAAGCAAGTCCTGTAAGTAATAAGATTGGAACTAGGATCTGAAATTTAAAATCGAGGTAATAAGCCAATAATAAAATCCAAGGGAGAATCGTTTTAATTTTCACATTAATTCAAATAAGAATGTTTGACACTAGCAGACAGCAATGTTAGTGTGCATTTTGCACACTAGTATTATTAGAACAAAAATGAGAACTAGACAACACTCAGATTGACAAAATTTAAGGTATAGAAATTGCCAGTTTTATCAGAGAAGAAAACTACCAAGCTGCTTAAGCTTATTGCCAGACCTTTTGTGTCTTTTGCCCTCCGTCATGGGCTCAAAATTCAAGTCTTATCAGAAACAATAAAAGTAACATTCCTCCAAGAAGCTGTTAAAGTTTTAGAAGAAAAAAATGAGACTGTAACTGTTGCAAAACTTGCCGTAATGACGGGAATTCATCGTCGTGACATTAATCGCCTATATCATGATGAGAATCCTAAAACTATTCCTGTAGATTTAATTACTAAAGTAATTGGTGAATGGAATTTTAATAAAAAATATCTTAGTAAATCTGGCAAATCTAAGAATCTAACTTTTCAAGGCAGTGATAGTGAATTTTCTGAGCTAGTCTTAAGAGTAAGCCGAGAATTAAAACCTGCCATGATACTGTTTGAACTTGAGAGATCAGGGCATGTGGTTAAGAAAGGTAGCCTCCTTAAGTTGCTTAGTAAAACGTTTAGCAATAATAAAAACGTCTCTCAAAACTTTGAAATGCTGGCCGGTGATTTAGAAGACTTAATCCTAGCAGTAGAGCAAAATAACAATGCAAATTCAAACGAATTAAATCTTCATGCGAAAACGTACTTCGATAATATTCCGGAGTCGGACTTGGCAGGTCTCCGTGAGAAGTTGTTAAAACTTGGTAGTAAATATCATCAAGAAGTTCGTGATTTACTAAGTAAACATGATCGTGATTTTAACCCGGATCACAAACCAAATGAATCTAGCGGACGAATTTCTTTTGGTACTTTTAGTAATACCTTAAATTTAGATAAGAAGAAAAATGAAAAATAAGTTATCAGCAATAATTTTACTGTTAATCACTTTCCTATTAATATCATGTGCGGGTGGTGGAACATCTGGTACGGGTGTGGCAGCGGCTCGTACCCTTTCTGGCACAGTTACTCAATCAGAAGGAGAGCCTGTAGAAAATGCTGTGGTGACTATTGAAGAAACTGGTGAATCTGACCTAACAGATGAAAATGGACAATTTGAAATTGGAACTGACCTGGTAACAGATAGTTATAACATCCAGATTGAAGGTGAAGACCTTAATACGACTGTTTCCGTTGATACAGTTTCAGAAGAAACGCAAAATGTGCAAGTAGATATTGGTTTAGATAATAGCAATTCAATTTCTAGTATCAGTTCTATTCAAATTTCAGCAAAAATTGTTGGTACTTGTAGTTCATATTTTGATAATAGCTCAAGAATTCACCAGTCTGTTGGTATTGCAGAGGATCTGAATTGTACAATTAAATTCTTTGCTAGTGGTGACTTGGAGAACCAAGAAGAGATTCCGGCAGTTTTAGAAGTTAGTAGCTGTGATGGTCTGACTTGGAAAGAAATAGCAAGGGGAGCAACAGGTGTGGGCAGACGCTCTGGGGTTGGTCAAATTGGATTTACCTTTATTGATGATTCTGAGCATTGTTTATATCGATTAAGTGCGCCAGCAGGTAATGAGCAAAGTTCAGTAGAAATTTTTATCGATACCTTTAGCTATCAAGATTCTTTAGCTTTAAGATAATTCATCCTCAGCAAGTAGTTTAAAAACATTAATTTTAATATACTAAACCCAAGAATGAATTTCCGAAAAACTTTTTCGGAATTCATGTTGAGTTTACTATATTTGTTGTTTTTAGGCATTCAAACCTGGTTTAACCAGGATTTGAAAAGCCGATAAATATTGATTTCTTCAAAATCAATATTTAAACGCTAAAGCCCGAACCTCAAAAAATAATTTCCTTAACGGAAATCCTTTTTTG
>JBGSMD010000003.1:0-3917 GCA_041740355.1 Bdellovibrionota bacterium | reverse complement strand
CTCAGAATTAGCTTGAACTCCAACAGACATTTTGTCTAATCCAGCAGTAGGTTTGGCTAAGTGTCCACAGTTCTCATCGTGAGTATGAGTAAGTTCAGCAACTGGCGCTGACATAAAATCAACCAATTCAGCGTTAGGCTGAATCCTACTCTCCATTTTGTCTAGATCAGCAGTGGGTTTTGCTAAGTGTCCGCAGTTGTCATCGTGAAAGCACTCCTTATCTAACTTTACGAATAGAGGATCTGATTGTTTCTTAAAATTAGCAATTAAAGCATTATATTTTTCTGGGTCAGAATCTTTCGCCTCAATTAATTCTTCAAGAACTTTAGGATCTAAAAAACTTTCTATCTCTGGAAGATATCCCTTCGCCAAGTCTTGGAATACCTCAACGTCAGTTAACGAAGCTACCCCTGAGGCCATTTATAATATTTATTGTAAAAGTTTAGATTCTTTCTATAATCTGCCTAGCTTTATCTAAGTAAGAAATTTCTCTGCCATACCTTGCAACTGATTGTAAAAAACTATCGTTAACATTTGAATTTCCATTTCCAGATAATAATCCACTTAGTGAGGGTTTATATTTATCAGAATATTTATTTCGTTGATCTCCACCAAGGTTTGGATTACTTGCAAAAAAATCTAAAGCATTAAGGGCTACATCAATTTCTAGGGAAGATCCGTGTTGCAACATTATTACATATAAATCAGTCAAATTAGGGTAATAAGCTGAAGGTAATGACTGCACAAACCATTTTCTAATTGGAGATTCTGCCTCCTGAAAAATCTTTTCACGAACACTACCCATAACAACTTTTCCAAAGTTGATTGCTAAAGAAGCAGAGGTTCCAGCTGTTTTATTAACTTCGTCCGCTTCCTTGTATATTGCCATTAGATTTGCGACAACTTCCCCAACTACAGCTTCAGAGGCATTATTGAATATTCTTTCCCAAGCACCTTCCAGCGGTTTAAAATCTGGCATTCCTGCTGTCTTTTTCATTAAATCAGTGGAGGTAAGCCTTAAGATCATCGCTGTAAGAGAAGCCTGCTCAGCATTAAGAGTTGAACCTTCTGTAGAAACATTTTCAAACACAGGAATTAATTGTCGATGTAAGTCGCTGACGAATCCTCTGCCATTAGCAAACATTTGCTCACTTAATTCAAAATGACCAGCATTATGTAACGAAGGTCTTAATGCTTCATTAGAGCTTAAATCAATTTGATCAAGAACCTTACCAAGTCCCTCTTTTGAGGTAATTGAAGGGTGAGCACAGGCATATTCAGTCTTTGCAGCCTCTGCTAAAGAAACCGCAGGGGGTATTATTACATTTGTTTTCTCAGGCTTTGCAGAAGGTGAAGCTGAAAAGTCAAAATTCAGTATCGATGGGACCTTTGGTGCACCACAGTGTCCACTACAAATGTGACCTGCTTGACCATGAGGAATGTGTGCTGACATAAATTAACTCCTAAGTGTAATTATAAATTTTAATTTTAAAATATTAATGAATATGTTGTACCGAGTGTGAAAATAGGATCATACCTATAATCACAAATATTAAGGGACTGACGTAATGACCATATTTAGAAAACTTTTTTACTGGTGAAAAACTGGATAATTTAGATGAAGTATGAGTAATCAGTAACCCAATTCCACCCAGAGTTACTGCGACACCTAA
Source organism: Bdellovibrionota bacterium (assembly GCA_041740355.1). GTDB lineage: Bacteria > Bdellovibrionota_C > UBA2361 > UBA2361 > CALJRW01 > JANNBC01. Next base: position 2,244 of record JBGSMD010000003.1, on the reverse strand, counting down.
ACCGAACATTAAAGATAAGAGTAGAACTTGATTCTGGTTACTAAAACCTACCGAAGAAACTGCCAAGGCTATCGCAGTCGGACATGGAATTAAACCAATCAAAAATCCAACACTGGAAAGAAATAATTTATCAGAGATTTTCTTTTTCTTTCTAGGATTGCAACAAGAACACTGTTGATGATTTGATTTACTATCGCTATCTTTTTTCTTGGCTAACATAAAGCCAGCAACACCAATAGTAATTAATATCAAAGAGATGCTGACTTCTAATATTTTTTGAACATCGTGTTCTTTAAGGGTATGAGCAAAATAAAAGGAAAGATTTGCAAAGATAAATACCCCCAAGGTATGGCCACTAGCAGTTCCGACACTTAAAGATATGGGATCCCTCCAACGGTTCTTGCTATTAAAGAGAAGTCCGGCCATAGCTGTCTTGCCATGACCTGGCTCAACAGCGTGTAACGATCCAACCATAAAGGCTGTTAATGAAAGTATTAATAATTCCATATAATTTTATATTAATTAGCGACTTCTTGCTCAGACTGAATGATATTGTACTCAGGAAATGGATCGATAAAATTTAACCATTCTGATCTGGGAATTTTTTGCTCTTCTTCATCTAACAAAGCAAAGTTCAGGGCATCTAAAATAGCCTCCTTATCCATATCTTGGCCGATAAAAACAATTTGATTTTTGCGATCTCCAAATTGCTCAGACCAATCTTCCTGCATTTGATCTTTAAAGGCAGTATCCGTTGGCCACTCCTCTTGAGGCATTGCAGAATACCATTTCCCAAAAGCTCCAACAGTAAATGAACTTCCCGCTTGCGACCAACTTGATACCCAATCAGGACGACTTGCTGTCCAAAAAAACCCCTTAGATCTAAGTACTCCTTTCATTTTAGAATGAAGTACGACCCAAAGTCGTTCTGGATGAAATGGAACTCTGGAGTCGTAAGAGAAGTGACTTACGCCATACTCCTCTGTTTCTGGTTGCTCATCTCCTCGCATCACAGATAGCCAACCAGGAGCATTAGCTGCTTCTTCAAAATTAAAATTTCCAGTATTTAATATTTTTTCTAACGGAACCTTGCCCATTTCTGTTAAGATTATTTCGGCTTTTGGATTTAGTTTTCGAATAACTTCTGTTAGTTTTTCTAATTCGACCTTACTAACTAAATCAACTTTATTTAACAGAATAATATTAGCAAATTCGATTTGTTCAATTAATAAATTAGCGATAGTCCGTTCGTCAGTTTCATCAAGACCAATCCCTCTCTGATTTAAAGCTTCAGATTTCATATATTCAGGCATGAAGTTTAAGGCATCAACAACAGTGACCATATTATCAAGCTTGGCATAATCAGATAAACTCTTACCTTCTTCATCTTCAAACGTGAATGTCTCGGCAACTGGCATCGGCTCAGAAATTCCTGTCGATTCAATTAAAAGGGAATCAAACTTATTTTCCTCAGCAAGCCTTTTAACTTCAATTAATAGATCTTCTCTTAATGTACAGCAGATACACCCATTACTCATTTCCACCATTTTTTCGTCCGTTCGTGAGAGCTGGGCTTCTCCCTTGGCAATTAAATCGGCATCAATATTGACCTCACTCATATCATTAACTATCACGGCAACTTTCAAGCCTTGACGGTTAGTTAAGATATGGTTCAAAAGTGTGGTTTTTCCTGCACCAAGGAAACCAGATAAGACAGTTACGGGCAATTTGTTCATGTTCCTAGTTTTAAAAGCATAATTTAGTGAAATGGACATTACTTTAATTGCAAAATCTTTGCAATAGTATTGCAAGTAATTTGCAATAAATAACTGGAGGTTTGGATTATAATTGTATCATTTGTGTTTAGAGTTCTTCTTTGAGCAGTAAGGGCACTGTTTTATGGTATTAAAATTTACGGACGTATTTCAATCGCAAACTAACTTTTTCTCCTTCTTGCTTCATCATTTTTTAAATATTAATTCCCTTAATAGATTTTATTTTCAGCAGTAAGTTTTCAGGGCAAGTTTAGTTAGGCAATAAGGACTTAATTGTTATCAACCTGACAGATTATAAATCTTCACAATCAAAGACAACTTTCTAAAATTATCCACGAATACCTTCTTGCAATTTTATAATCAGGGATATTCTATGAATCATTTGAAAGTACAAAGAAAAAAAGAATCATTGTTTCTGACTCCAAATAAGCCAGCTACTGAAGATCAAAAATACATTCGGTTTGAGCTT
>JBGSMD010000002.1:0-82069 GCA_041740355.1 Bdellovibrionota bacterium | reverse complement strand
GTCCAAAAAATAAATTACGTAAGTAAATTACTTTTTGGAGCTATCTATCCCCCGGAGGGATAATAAAATTATATAGTTATGACAAAAAACAAGTAACTTTATTTTAACTATACGTAATTTATTTTTTGTCATAACTATAATATTCAAAAGATTTATGAAGATATTACTAGTACTTGTCATTTTTGTTGGATGCTACACGGCACCAGTAAGTTTTGCGCAGAAAGCTAAGCAATACTTAGCAAAGGAACAATATGATCAGGCAATTGATGCCTATAAAAAACATATAGATTCTAGATTAAAGCGAAAATCTCGTCCTGAATGGGAAAATCCTTATGTCTATTATTTGGATATTGGCGATGTTTATTTGCTTCAAAACGATCTAGATAACGCGCTTAAGTATTATTTTTTAGCGGAAGAAAAGAAAGTCGAGGCAAGTTTTATTAGTGATCGTTTAAGAAAAGTTGCCATATGGTATGAAGATAATAATCAGCTAGATCAAGCTTTGGCACATTTACAAAAGTATCAAGATCGTGACCCCGAATTTTTTAATATGATGTTAGACCGAATTGCCAAGCGTTATGCCGTGGAAAATTAATTGCCAGTTAACCCAAAATCATTCGGGTTTGATCAAAATGAATTACTTAGGGCGAGTATAATAATAGTTTTGCAATTTTTAGCCTTAGAAAAAAACTCCAAAATTTTCGTTTATAGATTGATAGTAAGTACGATAAGTAGTTTTAGTTGGAAATTACTTTTTGTCATAACGATATGATTTTCAAAAAATGATCAGCAAAGATTTTAAAATCTTTCTAGAGTTTGTTCCGCTTGGATTTTAATTACTAAGTCTTGCTCTTTGAGCGCAAGTTTTTCAATCAATGGTCGCAGCTCTTTTAAGTTTAAGTTCGCACTAACGACACAGGCATTTCTAATTAACCCCTGTCTTTTTGTTCTCATGATCGGACTACCAGCAAATCGCTTGACAAATTCTTGGTCGTCTTTAATTGCAAGTATTTCTGCTAAAGATAATTGTCCATCTTTGGCAATTATATCCGAAAAATCTTCCCAGCAGTTATTACGATTAAGTTTCATGGTTGCATAATTAAAAGGGCAAACTTCTTGACAGATATCACAACCAAAGATCCATTCGCCTAGTGCATCTTGCTCCCATGGATTTAGAAGCCCTCTTTTCTCGATTGTTAAATAAGAAATACAACGATTGGCATCCAGTAGATAAGGCTTAATAATTGCCTTTGTTGGACAATTTGCGATACATCTTGTGCAGCTTCCACAACCATAATCAACCTGGGGTAATGGGGTATCCGAAATCTCTATATCCGATAAAAGTTCTGATAAGAAGCAAAAGGAGCCCTGTTTCGGGCGAATTAGCATGGTATTTTTACCAATAAACCCAAGTCCGGAATCTTTAGCGTAAAAACGTTCCAATAATGGCACGGCATCAGCAAAATATCGATAATTAAAGTTAATCTCCAACTCCTTCTTAAGACCTTCCACCAAACCTTTGAGTCGTTTTTTTATTACTTTGTGATAATCCTTCCCCCAAGCATAACGAGCTACTTTGCCAAAACCTGGTTGAAGCTCTGGGCGAATTTTGGAAGAATAATTAATTGTGAAGACAATAATACTTTTTAATTCAGGAAATATTTGTGTAGGTTCGCAGAACAAATCTGAGGGGCGTTGCATATACTCTAAGCTTGCTGCATATCCCTGTTCTTGCCAAAACTTTAAATAATCCTTTTGCGAATTGGCATTTTGAATTGATGTAAACGCCAAAGCTTCTAATCCAAACTTCTGGGCAATTGATTGGATTTGTTTAAATGGTATTCTTGTCATTTTCTAGAGATATTAACTTTATTTATCAAAGAAAATCGACAAGCAAGCAAAAAATGTTGTTGCCCGATAACAACATCTTATTATTACGGGTGATACTAAAAACCATTAGAATTTATTGAACTGCTTTGAAAAAAGTTTCCCTATTCACTTAAGCTACGGTGGACTAGCCTGCGAATAATTACTGATTATTACTCATGCTAGGTTTTAATATAATCGTTTTCCCCAGTAAATAATCTGAATTTATAAGGTTAATACTATGCGACCCCCGTGGGTCGCATCAAGCAGTATTTGCTATAATACTAGGCAAATATAAATCAATTATTACTCTTTATTTTTACCTAGTATATTTAAATTATTTAAAGATTTAGCAATCATCATCTTCTTTAACTTTCTCTACCACATAATCACCACCTGAAAGATGCCCTTCCACTTCTGTACAATCTCCTACTACAAAATCTTCCAATGTTGCAGGATTATTGTCGTCATCCAAATATTCAGTGTTTTCATTAAGTAGGTAGTTAATTGAAGCAATGTTTAAGCTTCCAGAATCAATTGACTCGATTAGGCCATGGACTTCAAATTCTAGTCCATCCTCATAGCCATCGTCATCACTATCATCATCACTAGGGTCTTTTCCATTTTCGATTTCATCACTGTCATCAAGTCCATCATCGTCACTATCAGAGCTACACTTGTTTAGATCCAATGCACCTTCAATGAAATCATTAAGATCATCGTCATCAGAATTATTATCTGCTGATGTTTTGCTAATTACCTCAAGTTTAGCTTCTGGACTTAAACGATTAAATTTTTTAGCTAAGGCTTTTTCGGAACGATTTAACTTCTTAAGAAGCTGCAACACTTGTTTCTTTTGTCCATTTTTATTTTTTGAACCACTTTCTGCAAACAGCGGGCAACTAAACAATAGTACTGCAATTAACAATACTGATATAAGCTTTTTCATTGTAGATTTATAAATTTAAAATGTAATAGTTTAATTATTAAACTAATCAGATGATACAACTTCGGCAGTATATAGAAAAGTAATTAATCTAAAGTAACAAAATATTAATAATTACTTTCATGATTAAAATTAGTTCTAATACGTTTAAGCTAACTTTAATATGATTTAATATAATTAGTATGATGTTTTTACTATCTATTTTTTAGATAAATATAAAACTTATAAGTTTTACTTTATTGTCAATGTTTATAGGATTAGAACACTTGTTGAAATAAAAGCAGAAAAAAGCTTCACTTTCTATCCTTTATTTGACATCACAATATTAATAAGATTTTTTGTTGAGTATTGTGAAAGGTGATTCAATACCTTACATAAATAAAGGCTAAGAAAGCTTCGCTTTCTATCCTTTATTGTTAATAAGATTTGATCTTATGTATCTCTAAAGATACGTCCCCAACGGGATTCGAACCCGTGTTACCAGCGTGAAAGGCCGATGTCCTAGGCCTCTAGACGATGGGGACCCAAGGAGGAAGATTATTAACTATTATCAGTAATTATGTCAATAGATTGGCAGAATAGTTGATAAATAAAATATCCAAACGAATGCTGAGATTTATTATCTTAAGGGAGACATGAGTTAACTATTAGGGAGTTGTTTCAGGAATTAAATACAACCGCCGTATAATAGTCAAGGAGTATTATGACGAAAACTATATTATAAAGTTTCTTAACAGCTTATTTCCAACTCAACAAATTACCTTGTATATTGACCTATTTAAAGCGATTTAATTCTATAAAACTGGTCGATTTAAGACTTACTAAATAAACTAAAAAAGACTAGTTCTGTTCTCGCGGTGGGTTTTGAAGTCTTTTTGTGATTCTTCCTTTACTTAAATCGTAGGGAGAAATTTCTACTGTTACACGATCGCCTGGCACGACTTTAATATAATACTTTCTCATCTTACCAGACAGGTAAGCTTTAATTACGTGACCATTATCACACTTAACGCGAAATTCAGCTCCAGGAAAACATTCCTCAACTAAACCATCCATCTCAATTGCATCACCTGCCATAAAATACTTATAAATATAAACTGAATTTATTATCTTGAAAAAACCAAGATCTATTAAAAATTTGACTAAAAGTCACATTGAACAAATTAGCGAATTATTTAATTACTATTGTTCTTCAACTGGACCAAGTTTTCTAAATCTTTGGTAGCGTTGTTCTAGCATCTCTTCTACACTTAAGCTACTGATTTGCTCTAAGTGTCTGATTAGAAAAGGCTGCAAATTTTCAGCAGCTTCTTTATGATTACGATGTGCTCCACCAATTGGCTCCGGCACAATTTCATCAATTACTCCCAGTGTTAAAAGTTTATCAGCCGTCAAATTGAGTGCTTCAGCGGCAACTGCAGCATAGTTAGTTCCAGTACCGGAATCCGTTTTACCCCAAAGAATCGAAGCACAACCTTCGGGTGTAATCACAGAATAACAAGAGTTTTCCAGCATTAATACTCGATCGCCAACTCCCAAAGCTAATGCACCCCCACTTCCACCTTCTCCAATTACTACACAAATAATTGGGACAGATATCTCTGCTAGTTCTTGAATGTTACGAGCAATTGCTTCCGCTTGTCCACGCTCTTCCGCTTCGAGACCTGGGTAAGCGCCTTGAGTATCTATAAAATTAATAATTGGCAACTTAAACTTTTCAGCCATTCGAAATAGTCTAAGTGCTTTGCGATAACCATCTGGATTCGCCATACCAAAATTCCGATAAAGACGATCTTGAGTTGTGCGACCTCGTTGGTGACCAATCAACATTACTTTTAATCCAGCTAGACGAGCTGTTCCACCTACGATCGCTGGGTCATCTCTAAATAATCGGTCGCCATGGAATTCAATGAAATCAGAGGTTAAATGTTTAATGAAATCTAATGTAAATGGTCGATCGAAATGGCGAGATAATTGAACTCGTTGATATGGGATTAACTTACCATAAATATCGGTAGTGAGCTTTTGAGTTTGACGTTCTAGTTTTGCATACTCCTCGATCTTGCTTTGATCTCCACTAGCAATTAGATCCTTTAATTCTTCAAGTTTACTTTCTAATTCCACTAAAGGTAATTCGAAATCTAAGGGTGATTTTATTGCCATAATATTTTCCAATACTAATATTAGTGAGTTGAATGCTTTAAATAGCCAAAAATTAAGATTACGTTTTTTGTCCGATAGATCGAGCACAAATTAACGACTTTATAATTAGTGTAAACTAGCATTTATTTAATTTAAATTCAAAATTGAAGCTGCTATTTAAAATACTTAGCTATTATGAAGAATTATAGTCAAAAGATATTTTCAAGTCTGATATTATTTGGGGCGAATCACCTTCCATGGCAGTTTAGCTAACAAAAAGCCGACAGCAATTAGAATTGGATAGAAAACATCGTAGGCCATATGAAAGTTTAAGGCCGATAGTATTAATAATATATTTCCAATCAAAAAAACATAAAAGTATAACCGTTGGTTTCTGTGACTAGAAAATGATAACAGATGGAATGCTAAAGGCGCAAAGAGAATAAACTCATAACTCCAAAGGTATGGTGCGAGAATGATTGATAGTAAAATTGAGATTTGAATTAAATAGTTGCTTTCTGGAAGTTTTACGATAGATAGATAAACTATAAAAAATATTACTGGAATCATTCCATAATAGGCGAGTTGTTCAATCGGTAGATTAAATATCTGAAAAATTATTCTGTTTATTGTTGGAGTTTGGTAAGAGCTAGGAAAGCTTGGTAGAGCCTCTAGATAATACTTGAGTATTTCTGGTTGTTTCAAAATTGCTAATGTCAGTAATACTAGGATTGTTAGTGCTATTCCGGTTAGTGTTCGAAAAGATTTTTTTCTAATTGAATAAATTAAGACAAGAATAAATACATAAAAAACAGCATGTGGTTTGACCGCCGAAAGGCCTAGTCCAATTCCAGCGATAACGCTATTAGTGAGTTTCTTGTTTTTGATAATAAATAGAAAAAGCGATAGCCCAAGTAGGCTAATTGGTAAAGCAGGAGCACAAATTAACATCAGGTATAATGGCAGTGATGTCAGTATCAAGATTCTAGAAAAACTTAATAGTATTGGTGTCTGATATAATTCGTACCTGAAACTCAGAATTAAGAATGCTAGTAAAGTTAGCGCGGCAGAAAAAAATAAATTTAATGATAAAAATTCCTGATACTCAAAACTTGAATACCAGCCAATTAATGGATGTAGGATCGGAGGTGACCAAACTATCTCTGGTAAGGTGCCGTTTTTACAGTAAGCGTGAGTTATCAACCGAGAAGAATATTCAACATCATATGGGTTGATTTCTGCTTTGAAAGCATTAGCAGTTTGCCAGAATGCAAATTGATTGCCTGGAATAACTAAACAAGGGTGTTCCGATTTTGAGATCTGGACAAATATCAAAATAAATAAAGTAAGAAAGATTATCTCAATAGAAATAATTAATTTTATTTGATCTCTTGTCATATATAAGAAGAGGATTAGTTTGGATTAAATGTTAGTATGAAGTTTCTGGACATCAATTAAGATCACCTCACTATTTATAAAGACGATACTGTTTTTTTTAAAGGATTTGAAATAACTCGTTAGTTCTTGATTCTGTTCAATAAGTTCGTACATGATATAGTCAGCTTCTTGCTTAAGAGCAAAGCGTTCAATTTTGTTTGGTTTCCAATTATCTTCAAGTTCTTTGTAAAAATCTAATCCATGCAGCGTGGTTCGATCGTCGATGTAAGCTTTAATCTTTCCTTTTCCCCACCCAGTTAGATAGCCCCCATAGTTAACACTATTTAAGATCTTAATCTCTTTAAGAGCCGAATTCTCATTTAATAAATAACTTATTAACTGTGGATGAAATCTGTCTTTGGGGCCAAGTGTACCTTGATAGAATGGAACTTTATTGAAACTTAAAGAATATAGAATTAGTAAAATTGCTGATAAACTAAAGAGTATCCGACCATCTGATTTTAGAGATTGACGCATTTCTAAGTTCGTCCAACTCTCGGCTAAAAGTTTCTTCCAACTAAGGTTACGGCTCCATGGTACATTCATTAAAGTAAGGTGAAATAATGGAACAATTACGATTGCGTAGTAAGGTAAGAATCTAGCTGCACGTAAGGAACAAATGGTCAAAAATAAGCAACACAGTAACTGGAATATGACATATGTATCAAGAGTTAAGCGTTTTTTGTAGGTTATTATTAAACAAAGTATCCATGGTAATGAGAATAATAAACTTCCCCAGAGTGTTAAATCTGGTGATTGCCATTCTTTATAACTTGGGTTGTTAAACTGTGTTACTCCTAATTCCAGAACGGTATTAAATAAACTAAGGGCATTGGGAGAGCAGCAGGAAGCTACTAAAAGGAGTAGAAAGATCGGATAACACTCTTTAACAGTTACTATAAGACTTGATTTTGTGAATAATTTTGCAAGAACAAGGAATGCAAATATCACCCAAAGTAACAAATAACTAGGGTGAGAATTAACCCAGAGAATAGCTACAAGAAAAATTTTTAGATAGCTAGTTTTTGTGGCTTTTTCGTGCTGTAAGATTTTTAAAAATTCGAGATAAATAATTTGAAAAAATAGAAAGCTAAAGAGTACGGGACGCATTATAAAGTGGATTTGAGCCCAGAAAAAACCAAATAAGACTATTAATGAGGTTAAGATGCCGCCTGAATTCAAGTAAATTATTTTGCTAGAGAGTGAATATACAAAAGTGTAGAGGTAAATCAGCGTTAACAAACTGTAGACTAAAGGCCATGAGCCGACTTCGTAGATGTAATATAAAATCAAATCTGCTAGCCATTGGTCAGGTATCCATTTTTTTCCAATTGTGGAAAATAAAAACGGGTCAACCTCAGGAATTTGAAAATTTGTTGATATCCACTCTCCAGTTTTTAAATGCCAACCTATTCCAGGATCGGTAGCAAAATCCTGAAGCTTCAATATGATTAGACTTAAGAGACAAATTAAAACACAAAGTTCTTGAATCCCGAACCGCAAGATTAAATATTTAAGTTTATTTGTAATATTGAACAAGAATCAACTATTGGGAAGAATTTTGTATGAGCAAACGAATAGAAAGGAAGTTTTATTGGTGTAATGCTGAATGAAATAAAATAAAAAACCCGATGTATTAAAGTAGTTTAGTAATAAACTTACATTAAAACAACGAGCTTTATTATAGTATAAATTAGCTTTTAGGACCCAAAAGGATCTATAAATACCTAATTAGTTTCCACCAGCAACACTTATACTTGTTCCAACACCAGAAAACTTAGTACTAATGTTACTACCTAGCGTAGTAATCGCAGCAATACAAACAACGGCGATCAAAGCTACAAGTAGACCATATTCTACCAATGAAGCACCTTTTTCTTTCTTTTCTTCATTTACGATTACCGCGTTTTTTGAAATCTCATTAGACATTTTCTACTCCAATTCTTATAAGTTAAATTTGCTATAAATTAGCATAAACATTGATAAATAATTTATACTAAAAAAAAAATACTTACACTAGATAAAATTTTTATGATTTTATACTTGTGCCTTAAGGATCTTAACTTGTATCTCGTTAATATCACCTAAGTCGTTAAATATATTAGATATTTCTAATGATTTAGCTTTAATAAAAACTTGATACTCTTCATTTGATGCAAGATTATGCAATAAGGATTCAGGATTTTCAGAATTATTTTTAATTTCTACCCAATTTCTCTTTTTGGGTTCATTTCGCCAAAAGGTTAATTGCTTCTTAGCAAAACGCCTAGTGTTCTGTGCGATTAATTCAGGAAGTTCATTTAAGGTCAACTCTCCTGCTATGTATTTCATGGTTTCTCGGTACCCTAAACTTTTTAGTCCGGAACAATTCTCTCCAAAATTATTTAGAATATTTTTTGTTTCCTCAATCAGCCCTGCTTGGATCATTTCTTCGGCACGAAGATTAATTTTTTGGTACAAAGCTGCTCGATTTGCTTCCAAGAGGACAATCAAGGCTTGGTAATCAATTGATTTAAAATGATGATTATTTTGAGCTAGACTTACTGAGGTTTGATTACAACTAATACTTTCTAAGGCTCGCACAACGCGACGTTTATTTTGAAGATCAATTGTTTTTGATAGCTCGGGGTCTAATTTAATTAGATCCGCTACTAATTTTTGTAATTCTTCTAATTCTAATTTATCTCGGAGTTCTAAATCACTACCCATCTCCGTGGTTAGCCCATGAAGTAGGACTTTGATGTATAGACTGGAACCACCAACAAAGATTGGGGTTTTGCCTCGACTGGAAATATCAAGAATTAGCTCGTCTGCTAAACGTTTGTAGGAAGCCACATTAAAAGTTTCATTAGGTTCAATAATGTCAATTAAATGGTGAGTTATCCCTTGCCTTTGATCAACAGGAAGTTTAGCACTACCAATATTGAAATGCTTAAAAATTTGCACTGAATCGATATTAACTATTTCTCCATTTAGTTCATGGGCCAGTTCTAGGCTAAGTGCAGTTTTCCCGCTTGCCGTAGGACCAGCAATAATTATAATTTTAGGTTTCTCAGATCCGACCAAAGCTTTTCTCGATTTCATTAATACTTAATTTTATCATGGTAGGTCTTCCATGTGGACAGGCGCCCGCAAATTCTGAATTATCAAGGCTATCAAATAGAGCATAAACACCCGCTCTTGATAGTTGGTCGCCAGATCTTTTGCTGGCATGACAAGCTATTCTTGCACAAACATAATCAGTATAATTATCCCAAGACCTATTTGAGTTAAGATCATCCTCTCTAACAGCAAGCTCTTTGATTAGATTAATCAAATCTTTTCCTTTTAAAACAGATGGTATCTCAGAAATTAACAAGTGAGAATCTCCCTGCCCTTCAAATCTAAAACCAAAATTTGCTAACTGCTCCTTTTGCAATAAAAGATTGGATTGTTGTTCTGCATTAAGACTAATTGTAACTGGTAGTAAAAGCATTTGTGAATCTTTATTGCGTTTTAAGAAATTACTTTTGACCACATTATAATTATAACGTTCGTGGGCTGCATGAAGATCAACGATGAATAGATCTCCTTGATATTCACAGATTAAATAGCAATCAAGTGCCTGACCAATAAGTTTTAAATCTGAGAACTTTGGAAATCCTAGGTTAGTATTTTGTTGTTCCGTTGGAGATTGAATTGTAGTCTGATTAACGAAAGTTTGATTTTCAGAAATAGATAATTCTTGGGGTCTTGTTGATAAGTTTGGATTTAAACCTAAACTTAAGTTGTTGTTTGGGGAAACATTTACAGGACCTTGATAGATTGCATTTTCCCATGATGTCTTTGCTTGATTTTTGCTAAGCCAAACATTTGGGGCAGAGTAAGTTTGAATTGCTTTTTGAATGGATTCTTGGATAAACGCAAAAACACTTTGAGAGTCCTGGAAACGGACCTCTGATTTTTGAGGATGAACATTTACATCGACTTCAGAAGGAGGAAGCTCTAAATGTAAAAACCCTTTTGGGAATTCTTTAATTTTCAAGGCAATTCCAAAGGCCTCTTTGACCGCTCTTAAAATCAAACGATCACTGACCAATCGTTTGTTAACAATAATCATTAATCCCGAGGCATCAGAAAGTGAAAGCGACGGAGCAGAAAGAAATCCGTTTAAACTAAAATTTTGGTTATTTTGACTTACCTGAATTAATGAATCTGGGAAAACTTTCTTAGTTCTATCGTCGATTAATTCATTTCCTGGAAGGTTTAAGCAGAGCACCTCATCAACATATAGTTGTAAAGCAAGGTTTGGGTTAGCAATGGCAATTGATTGCAGCCAATGCTTAATTTTTAGTTCTTCAGTACGATTAGATTTTAGGAAGTTTTTTCTAGCAGGTGTATTGAAAAATAATTTTGCTACTTCTATGCTAGTTCCTTGATTACAACTAACATCTTTTACTTGAAGCAGCTGACCCCCATTGATAATTAATAATGTACCTGTAGTTTCTGCTGCTAATCTAGTTTTAATTTGCATTTTTGAAACAGAAGCAATTGAAGGTAATGCTTCTCCTCTAAATCCTAAGCTAACTAAGGTGTTAAGATCACTTGCTTTACTAATCTTGGATGTAGCGTGACGCTCGATAGCTAACAAGACATCGTCTTTACTCATCCCAGATCCGTTATCAGAAATTTTAATTAAGCTTTTACCTGCGTTATTCAGATGAACAATAATCTTTGTAGCGCCAGCATCTAAAGCATTCTCTACTAACTCACGAACAACCGAAACTGGACGATCTACGACCTCACCAGCAGATATCTGATTAATAGTTAAGTCATCTAAAACTCTAACTTGATTTAGCGCCATTCTGGTTTTAAATTGATTGTTTTGGCAGGGCCGTTAACTCCACCAGTTCTAAATTCGAATTCTAAACTTTGCTCAGGTTCTAGGCTTTCAATTATAGTTTCAACATCCAATTTATTAGAAACTCTATTTCCATTAATTTTATAGATTAAATCGGCAGAGCGGTAATCAAGGTAAAAACTTTGGATGAAGCCTTTATTAATATGCCTTTCTAGTCCTTGCACTTCAGCCTTGGCCGCGGGACTATCTTGAAATACTCTTCGCACCACTGGTCCTTGATTGGTATCAGCTAAAACCCAGCCAAAATCTGGTCTTAGCACCTTACCTGTTTTCATAAGCTCTGGAAGTATTTTTTTGATTCGATTAATCGGAATAGCAAAACCAATTCCGGCGGAATCACCAGACTGACTTAAAATTACAGTATTAATGCCGATTAAATCACCATTGCTATCCAAAAGAGGTCCCCCAGAATTTCCTGGATTAATGGCGGCATCTGTTTGGATCAGACCTTTGAGGTAGGTATTTTCAGCTGTTTTTAATGTGCGATCTAAGCTAGAGACAATTCCAGTGGTTAAAGTTCTATTTAGGCCAAAGGGATTCCCGATAGCAAAAACTCTTTGACCGACCTCTAAGTGATCGGAGTCTCCTAATTTAACATCGTAGATTTCAGATGGAGGGTTAAGGATTTGTAATACTGCTAAATCTGAAGAAGAATCCATTCCCAGTAATTCTGCCTGATAAGATTTACTATCAGATAAAAAGATTTCAATCTTTTGGGCGTTCGATATTACGTGAAGATTGGTAAGTACGATCCCCTTCTTGGCATCAATAATTACACCAGATCCAGAACCTTGTTGTTGCTTATATTGTGGAAACCAATCAAAGGGATCAACCGTCATTGAGACAGTAGAGATAAAAATTACGGCTTCTTTTGTTTTCTTATAAACTGAAATAGTGTTCTCTTCTTCCGTTGTTCTCGGAGCAAGCACAACTGGGCTAGTAATTCTTTCTTCTGAAAGTTTAACAACAGTATTCTGAGGCCATAAAAACATTCCGCCCAGAAAGGCAATAAATGCAATGACAATTAAATTCTTAGTTTTCATTGATTAGTATCACTAGACTTACTAATTACACGTTCAACTTTAATGACACCTGGGACCATTTCGATCGCTCGTCTAATTTTATTTAAATGTTCAGAATTATTAACCATGATTTCAAAATTGATCAGCGCTTTGCGAGTTTCTTGTTGAACTGTAGTATCAGAATATAAGATACTAACACCACAGTTTGATACTGCAGTACTAACTGCGGCCAATAGACCCGTTCGATCACTAGCGATTAACGTAATTCGTACTTTACGCTGTTCTTCAACATCTGTTTCCCATTGAACAGGAATTAATCTTTGGGGATCGCAGTTCATAATTTGAGTACAGTCTTTTCGATGAATAGAAACTCCCCGACCTCTAGTAATAAACCCGATAATTCGATCTCCAGATAAGGGCTCACAACACCTAGCATAGCGAACAAGCACTTGATCCATTCCCGCAATTTTGACCGGAGCAGAATTCTTTGAAGTTGCAGCTTTACGAAAGATTCTTTGAAGCGGAGTAACCTGCTCATCTTCTTCAATTGATAATTTATCAGTAACTTCAGAGTGTGGAAAAATCTTTAATAAGACATCTTTTACTTTTATTTTGCCATAACCAATTTCTGCGAATAAATCACTTTGATGTTGAAATCCAAAGGCATTTGCCGCTTGGGTAAATTTATTTGCTTTCTCTAGTTTCTTAAAGTTTTGTCCAATTATTTTTAATTCCTTCATGATTAAATCTGTACCGAAGGCCAAAGAACGTGCTCTTTCCGAAGATTTTAAGAAGGACCGAATTTTTTGTTTTGCTTTGGATGATTTTGTAAAGTTTAACCAATCACGACGTGGATTTTGATTGCGGTTAGTAATAATCTCAACGGTATCACCATTGCTCAATTGGTGACTAAGCTGAACCATCTGTCCATTAACTTTTGCACCAGTTGTGGTATTTCCAATATCAGTGTGGACATAGAATGCAAAATCAATTGGGCAGGATTCAAAAGGCAAGCGAATTAAATCGCCGTTTGGTGTGAAAACAAAAATATCATCTGGAAAAAGTTCTGCTTTTACTGATTGAATAAATTCATCGGGGCTATTGAGATAAGCCTGAGTATCAACAAGATCGGTAATCCATTTTAAATCAAAGCCCTTGGAGTTCTCCCCTTCCTTGTAGCGCCAATGCGCGGCAACACCTTCTTCCGCCACACGATGCATCTCTGGAGTTCTCATTTGAATTTCAATTCGTTGCCCTTCAAGTCCTACAACAGTTGTATGTAAAGACTGATACATATTAGGTTTAGGCATCGCAATATAGTCTTTAAAAAGACCTGGTACTGGTTTCCATGCAGAGTGAACAATTCCTAAAGTTTCGTAACAAGCACGAAGTGTTGGGACAATCACACGAAAAGCTAGCAAATCATGAATTTCTTCAAAAGAAATTCCTTGACGTTCCATTTTTTGCCAGATTGAATAATAGTGCTTAGAGCGACCATAGATTTTACCAGAGACTCCAGCTTCTGCTAAAACATTCTTGATTGTTTCGCTTGTTTTATTAATTAACTTTGTTCGTTCAGGTTTAGACTGTTCAAAACTCTGATCGATTTGATGATAAATTTCTGGTCTTAGATGTAATAAACAGAGATCTTCCAGCTCCGATTTTACAGGATATAGTCCTAAGCGATTAGCAATTGGGGCATAAATCTCTTGAGTCTCCAGAGCAATGCGATGACGTTTCACATCTGGTAAGTGCCCAATCGTCCGCATATTATGTAGGCGATCGCAAAGTTTAACTAATACCACTCGCACGTCTTGCGCCATGGCAATTAACATCTTACGGAAGTTTTCTGCTTGTTTAGTTTCCTTGGAGTCAAAGCGAATATTAGTTAATTTGCTAACACCTTGAACAATCAAAGATATTTCCGGATTAAACGCCTTGAGCAATTCCTCTTCACAAATTGAGCAATCTTCGATTACGTCATGAAGTAAAGCTGCTGCTACAGAATCTGTATCAAGCTTTAATTCACAAGCCAGCATGGCTGTTTCGAAGACATGAAGGAAATAAGGTTCGCCACTTGCACGAACTTGTGTCTCATGTGCTTTGAATGCAAAATTATAGGCTTTCTCCAATAGCTCGAGATCAGGACTGGGGTGGTAGGACTTTATTTTTTCAGCAAGCTCCTGAAATTGCATTTAGATTTTATAGAAAGTAAAGATTCCAACCGTTCCCAACATGATACAATACTGGCATTCAATAATAGTTATTTTCAATCCATAACATAGACATTAGGAATTCAAAATATGAAGTGCCAGATTCCAAAAAATAATTCTTATCAGAAGATTAGTTTTCGGAGAAATTAGTCTAAAGAAGAATCAGATCTTACTTTGATAAAAGTTGGGATAGCATCACTAATATTTATTTCGTCATCAGATCTACGAAAAATACGAGCTTTTTTTGATGCTTGAACTTGGGCAATATGTTCAGCTTCTTCTTCTGTTGCTTCACGAACATCACCATTTGCTATTTCTCTTAAAGCAACAACAGCCATTTTATTTTCAACATCAGTAATTTTTGCCTTTGCACCAGAAAGCAATTGCTTGGTTCTTTTTGCAGTCAAAATAGATAAAACAAAACGATTTGATACTTTTTCTAAACAATCTTCAACGGTAATACGTGCCATATTCGTAACAAATAAAATATAAATCCAGCGTCAATTAATTTAAGAAAAAAATAATTGAAACGGCTAGTTGCGCAAAAAACATGACTGAGTCATTTTCCCCCGCAGTAAAAACAAATTAAACCTTGGCTATTATACTTATTAAACTCAATAATAATCAGCATAGGGTTTAAATATGCTATATTATTACATAATTAATCAAAAATTGGCAAGTTAAACATATTCTCTCCTAAAGTTAGTTCAAGTTAGACTGTTCCTTGATACAAATCTCTAAAGTATCATACCCCATTAATCAGAAGAGCGAAGCAGTTGAAAGAACTGACTCGCCAAAAGCTGCTTCACATAATTGAACAGTAATCTATATGAAGTAAGTGACAAATCTTATCTTGAATTCAGGTTTAATCAGTTCTAGTAAGGAAGGTTTTTAAAAATTAGAGTTCCTTACATAAAGAATTTTGTTTCAATTTGGGAGGCAAAAATGACCAGTCCTAACCAAAACTGGCAGTAAGACTGGTCGATGTTTAATCAAGATTTACCGTAGGTTTCTATAATTGCCCTAAGAGTCTTTGACAATCCTTTTGAACGATTCTACGAAATTGCTTTGGAGAATTTGTCGTTGATCTTAGTTTCGTTTTATTTGCAACAGTTCTCTTTATTTGTAGTCTTTCACTAGCTTTACCCACTTCAAATTTAATTGATTTATACTTTTTCAAGAATCTTTCAGTCTGGGTCGTTAATTGGCCCACACCATTTGTAATTGTAACTTGCTTACTTCCAGTACAACTTAAACCACCAAGTTCAATATTTAACTGGAAAGTTCCAGTGCCTTGACCATCGAAGTTAAAGTATAAGTTACTTCCCGGTATAACTCTTTTTACATAACGTCCACCGGCATTAATAGCATAGGCATTAATTCCTGTTACATTAGAAGTTGGAACTGGCGGTGTTACGGTTGGAGTCGTGCAAGTTGGGATGTAACTAATTCCTAAGTTATTTGTAATTAAGCTAGCATCTTTACTGGCGTAGGTAGTTGTTTCTGAACTAGTCTGACCTTTAATTCCAATTGTTGCTGTTTGGGCAAATGTTAAACTTGTGGCATCATCAGCCACAAGAAAAGTTTGGATCTCACCTGTTGATTTTAAAACAGTACGAACATGAATGTCTCCTTGAAAACGACCTTGATAATGTTTTACTCTCCAGTAAATAACTGCTTCATTAGCATTAACAGCGACTCGTACACCATTCGGGTCAATCTCAGCTGTTAAGTCTGTATGTAACGCAGCAATCGCGTTTTGCGGAGCAGTAAAAGTATTTAAATAGTCATTTCCCGCTGGTTGTGTCTTGGTATAAATAACACCATTAGGGGAAACGATTACTTTTCTTAAATTAGTTCCGTAATATGGAAAGTCAAAAGGTAAATCGATAGTATGAAAACTATACTCGTCTGCTTTAAGTACGATTGGATTTAAATCAGCACTTAAGTTTGGAGTTTCTGTTGTTTCATTAACTGTATACTGACATGTAGCACTTCCATCGGTCGGTGCATTAAATGGAGTTCTTTCATTCTTAATTAATCTTTCTAAGTTTAATTTACGACCTGTGTATGTTACTCCTGTAACAGAAGGAAGAGGCTCAGCAGTTTCGTATAGTCGATCAATGATTGCTGAATTACTGGAAGTACTATCAATTGCTCTTAATAAGGCAATTGCACCAGCAACATGTGGGGATGCCATTGATGTGCCTGACATTGAACGATAAGTGTTACCTGGAAACGTACTGTAAATGTTAACACCAGGTGCTGCTAAATGAACGCTTAGTAGACCATAGTTAGAAAAGTTTGCTAAATTTTGATTAGCATCAATTGCCGCAACGGAAACAATTCCTGGTAGGTCATAACTTGCTGGATACGATGGAGCGATATCGTTATCACTAGCAGAATTTCCGGCAGCAGCAACAAAGATTATTCCAGCGTTGAGGCTAGCTTCAATTGCGTTTTGTAAGCTTTGCACAAATCCAATTCCCCCCCAAGAGTTATTAGAAACAACGATATTAACCCCTTTATTCTTCATCTCGGTCATGTAATTAATTGCTTCAATTGCATCTGAAAGGCTACCAGAGCCATTTTGATCCAAGAATCTTAAAGCCATAATTTTCACGTTCCAGTTAACTCCAACGACTCCAACAGCATTATTACCTTTAGCGCCAATTGTTCCAGCTACGTGAGTACCATGTCCATTTTGATCCATTGGATCGCCAGAGGAAGTAATTGCTGAGATCCCATGAATATCATCGATGTATCCATTATCATCATCATCAATTCCATTTCCTGAAATTTCAGAATCGTTAACCCACATATTTGCTTTTAAATCTGGATGATTGTAATCGACGCCACTATCAATTACTGCAACTACAACATTTCCTGTTCCTTTAGTTACGTCCCAAGCCGCTGGAGCGCGAATGCCTTGGGTTGAAGATAGTCCCCAAAGTTGTTCAAAACTTGGGTCATTCGAAACCGCTTGTGTTTTAATAACAAAGTTTGGACTACAAGACGTTACTAAGTTGCTGGCGATTAATTCCTCACAATAAGTATCGTTAATATCGAAATTTTTAATTTTTGATAAGCTACGTAAGTTAAGCCCATTCTTGCTTAGTAAGCGACTTTTTTTAGAAATAATTTTCTCTAAGCGTGCACCTATTCTTTCGAAGTTTTTCTTTTCTTTATTTATATTTAATGTGCGTTGTGATTGGGTCTGAAGTTCTGAGTTGTCTTCATTTATTTCCACTACATATTCATCGTTAAAAACTTGTAGACCTTCTGTGAATGCAAGATTACTGGCGATTAAAATAAAACCGATTACAAATCCAATTAATTTCTTAATTTGTGAAAACATGTGAACTCTCCTTGTTCAAAAACCTTAATGGCTCAGAACAACTCCCTTTGGGCCATGGAGAGATAATCGGATTAGAAATGCCCGAGGATTAGGCTTTTTTAGAATAATTATTTTTATTTTGGATCAAAAACTAATGTAGGATTTGCTAATACTCTAAAAATGAATATTTTCCGGCACTTACGACTGCTATTCAAAGAACTGGAAATGGATTCAAAATAAAAAGAAATATTCTAAGGCCTTAATTTGGGGTAATTTTACGAACATTTTAGAAAAAAGAATTGCTGATTTAGAGTGTTTAAACCTTTAAATAAGGTTTTGATCCAATATTCCGTCTTTAAGGAAGCGAGCAAGATTTTTAGCCTTTAATTTGGACTCTTCAGTTATCTGTTTGATCCTCAGATCAATCACTTTAATTAGATAATTAGCGGACAAGTCTTCGTTATACTTTCTGGAAATATAATATTCGAAGTTTCCTTCGGTGCTTTTTACTTCTAATTGATCTTTTTTTAAATTTTGAGAAGAAGCTAAATAGAATTGATAATAGAATGAAAGCCTCTCCCAAGCTTGAGTATCTTGCAATGGATCCAGTTTAAAACTTGTTTTAGTCGCTTTGACTACTAAAAGATTTTCGGTTTCGGA
This sequence comes from Bdellovibrionota bacterium, assembly GCA_041740355.1. Taxonomy (GTDB): domain Bacteria; phylum Bdellovibrionota_C; class UBA2361; order UBA2361; family CALJRW01; genus JANNBC01. Next base: position 63,546 of record JBGSMD010000002.1, on the reverse strand, counting down.
ATCTATAATTTGGTAAGATTTGCCTTTTACGTTGAGGGTTTCATTTACTTGTTCGGCATAATGCCAAGAATTCTCTTTGCTAGCAGATGATGAACAGGAACTAAGTGCAAAGACTAATGTTAGAATAAAAAGTCTTTGCACCATTATATTGTGTTAATTAGAATTGCTAAGGAGTCTTAGTTAAAAGAATTTCCGCAACCACATGTACGAACGGCATTTGGGTTGTGAAATTTAAATCCTGCGCCATTTAAACCTGTGACATAGTCAATTGTAGTACCTTTAAGGTGACTTAAGCTTGCAGCATCTAAGTAAACTTTTAATCCAGAAAACTCTAGAACCAGGTCTCCCATTCTTTCTTCTTGATCAAAATCAAGGTTATAAGACAGACCCGAACATCCTCCGCCCATGACGGAAACTCTCAGCCCATCGCCTTCTTCCCCTTCTTCTTTTATAGCATTAAGTGCTGCTTTTACAGCAGCTTCTGTTACCATTATTGGCATTTCATCACTAGCCTTGAATTCTTCGTTATTATTTGATGCGGTATTTTCCATGACTTTATACAAAAATTATTAAATTAAACTCTTTGGATCTATCTTTCCATTATATGAAAATCTACCTCACTTGGCAATAAGTGCTCAAGAAATTGGTTCAAATTGTCGAAATCTGTTCATGGTTCAAACGCACTTTTGTAGGCACAGCACATTTTATCTTTTCTTTTTTGGGGTCTTTTTTGCCTTTAATTTAATAGTTACAGCTGAAGTTCCAATTGGAAGATCTGTTAACTTATCACATCATACGACTAGGCCATTAAAATTAAAGATACTTAAAAAAAGCTTCTTGCTTAGTAATCAAGCAAGAATCAGCCTTAGCTATCAATCAAGTTTCGAAAATTTGGCTAGCTTGTTACCGATACATTTAGAAAAGCAGTTAATTAGTTATCAGTCACAATTTGGGGATGTTCCGTTATTCAAGCTCAAAATCAAACTTCTTACTCCTGAGACATTTTATCAAATAACTAGAGCTCCCCAGTGGACCAATGCTTTATACTACAAGAATCAAATTTTAATACCAGTTAAAGAGATGCAATCACCGTTTAACTTACTTAAGATTTTAAACCATGAATTTGCTCATGCTCTGACAGCAAGTTTAAGTAATAATAATTGTCCTGGTTGGTTAGATGAAGGTATTGCTCAATTAATTGAAGAGCAGGAACATCATTTACTTAAATCTGTTCTTACTGAATGGTTATCTGATAAGCAATTAATTGATTTTAACAAACTTCAGTCAGGGTTTACAAGACTTCCAAGTAGTATAATACCAGTAGCCTATGCCCAGTCATTAATCACAGTAGACTTTTTAATTAATTCTGGTTACCAAAGTCAAATTAATCGTTTCTTACGGAATAAACGCAAATTAACTAATCATAGATTTTGGAAAGTAATTGGAATCGATCAAAGGATCTTGGGTAAGCAGATCATCGAATTAGTATTGAAAGATCGATTACCAGAAGAACCTAAAGGTTTACAGATTGCTCTGAATTTATACTCACCGCCTATTCTTTTTGATAAAAAATGAAAAAACAGGTTTTGCCGTAGAAAATAATACTAAACCCGAGGCAAATCCGCGGTGAGCATTGGTTATTCTTCTACGGCGTAACTTGTCTAACGCCAAGATTACGCTCGCCCTCCGCAGAGGAAATTTGCGGAGGGTTTATCTGATTTTTAAGAACCTCAGTCTGGATTTGCTGGCTAAGTTTTAAGTTGGAAGCAACATTATCCACAGAAAAACAATTGTTAATCGCCTTAACGGTTTTATCTAATTGCTTCATAATTGAGTCGTGACTTGCACGATACATTGGTGCTTGAATCTCAATTGCGCCGATTGGGGCATTGGCAATACCTCGAACAATCATGCAAACAGTAAAGACATCCTTATCAAGTTGACCTGAGTCAGAGCAGTGCTCGATATCTTTTAAATTTAAAATCTTATTATCTCGTTGGTTACTAAGATCAGATTCTTTGGACATTAATAAACGGCCAACAGCACAATTCTCTGCTTTTAGTGATTTTGCAACACGAGGGGAAACAGCAACGGCCGACTTAGATGAAATAGAAATTGGAAAATGAACCAAATTATTGATTAATCTAGCAAAGCTAACTGTTTCATCAATATTTTCATTTAACTCTTGGATATATGGTCTGATTCGAGAAATTAAATCACTATTTAAAAGATAAGATTGGCCTAGCTTTAAGCAAGCAGGTCCCAGCGAATAATCTTCTGATTTTGGATTTTGTTGAACTAAACCTTGCAAGCTAAGAGTTGCTAGTAGTCTAAAAACATTATTTTTATGAAGTCCTAGTTGCTTAGAGAGTGATGTAATACCAACTTCATCTTTGGCATTTGCTAAGGCTTCAAGTACTTCTGTTGCATGCTTAACAGACTGAATTAGGTAATTGGAACGTTCTCTTTTTATAGCCATAAGATGAATCTAACCTATAATTTTAATTTATTAAAGAGTGAAAATGTGTAACCGTCTAGCCTTGGGCAGTTTTCAAAAGAAAAAAACTAAGAAAATACTTCTGCAGTAGCTAAAGCTATGTCGAGACAGTCTGCTGTATAAATTATCACCTTTTGATATGCAAAGCATTTTTGCTATTGCTGACTTTAATCATAGGCGTTTTCAAAGGAGGAGAACAAGGTACACCTACGTTTTGGCAAAATTTCTTAATTCGACCTCTAAAAAATCCTAAACGCTTATTGAGAAATGGTGGTTTTTAGACTCCTATTGTTCCAGCTCTTCGATATCTGGCTCAATCAGGATAACCTTACTCTCGATACCATTAAACTCAATCACTATTAGTTGCTTCACTTGTCCCTTAACATCACCTTGATTTATAGGAGTGATCTTATAAAAATAAGTCGCTCCTTTTTCCAATTTAGAATCCTCAAAACTAAAGCTGTAATATCGATCTTCTGCTTTTACCTTACGTGAGATTTCCCCTTTCTCGATAGCCTGATCTTTTAATTCCCTTTCAATAGCTAAATGCTGGTCAGGAATAAAAGTTAATTCCTCGTAATCAAATTCGGATTTTTTATTTGTATCTTTAATCGGACCTTTTCTTTCTACTCGATAACCATCGATCTGTTTGAGATTTTCATTGCGACGATCTTGCTCTGACGCTCTCCAAGTAATAATTACTTTTTGATCTTCCGCAGCCACTAACAGTTCGTTTACTTCTAGTGGTGCAAAGTATTCAGGTGCTAATGGAGCCTTGTATAAACCACAAGCCCAAAAGCTACAAATCTGCGTTAGCAGAAAAAGTTTAGCTATTATTCTCTTCTTCTTCATAGAAAGTTTTTAACTTTTTGCTTCTAGTTGGATGGCGAAGTTTTCTTAAGGCTTTAGCCTCAATTTGACGAATCCTTTCACGGGTAACATCAAAATTTTGTCCAACTTCTTCCAGTGTATGATCGCTCTTTTCTCCAATTCCAAAACGCATTCTAAGTACTTTTTCCTCACGTGGGGTAAGGCTAGATAATACTCGACGAGTTTGTTCTTGTAAGTTAAGGTTAACAACTGCTGTTGCCGGAGAAATTGAACGTTTATCCTCAATGAAATCACCTAAGGAAGAGTCATCTTCTTCCCCAATTGGTGTCTCCAAGGAGATTGGCTCTTTGGAAATCTTCATTACCTTACGAACTTTTTCCGTAGGAATATCCATTCTTTGGGCAATCTCTTCCGGAGTAGGTTCGCGACCTAATTCATGAACTAACTGTCTGGAAGTTCGAACTAATTTATTGATTGTTTCAATCATGTGGACTGGGATTCGGATAATCCTAGCTTGGTCGGCGATTGCTCTAGTGATTGCTTGACGAATCCACCAAGTGGCATAAGTTGAAAATTTGTACCCACGCTGGTACTCAAACTTATCAACCGCTTTCATTAATCCGATGTTACCTTCTTGGATTAAATCCAAAAACTGTAAGCCACGGTTGGTATATTTTTTAGCAATCGAAACTACTAATCTTAAATTTGCTTCAACTAACTCTTGTTTGGCAATAGCTGCTTTTAATTGAGAACTTTTTAAAATTCTAACTTGAGTAGCAAACTCGACCAAATTCATTAAAGTTTTTGCTTCGATTCGATCGTAAACCTCCTTAATCTCCTCAATTTTAGTAGCAAGTTTTCGTGCGTTCTCCGCTTTTAGCTTTAAACGGCGACAAGCTCTTTTAAAATCAATTTGGTTGGTAGAGTTAAGTTCTTTTAGTGATAAGAAAAGATCTTCCGGCGATCTAGCATACTTTTTCTCAATCTTGATTAGTTCTTTTTGAGAAAGTCTAAATTCAGAGTAAGTTGCTTTGATCAAAGACGAGATTTGAATGTATTGACGTTCACTGATATTAAGATCTTTAATCTTTACTGCAATCTTATCTAGAGATCGGTAATATTTCCTTTCTAATTCAGGTAATTTTCGGGAATTCTTTGTCCCTTTAAACTTGCAAATCTCTTGGTAAGTCTTCTCCAGTTCCAGCCAAGCTCTTTTGAAAGTTGGAGCAAGTTTTAAAAATTTCTTACGTACTTGCTCTTCTTCGATCGCTAGAGTTTCGGCTCGGGACATGTTGGGATCATCGTCGGCGTCTGCTACTGGATCTTCAGCATCGTCTTCTCCTTCTGGCGAAGCACCTTCAACGCCTTCTTCTTCTGTTTCATTTGCAAAAATATCACGCATCCGGATTTCTTGGCGCTTTGCTTTTTCAAACAGATCCACAATGTAATTAAGCGTTATTGGTTGATGAAGAATAACATCAGAGGCTGTCAGTAAACCTTCTTCGATCTTCTTAGCAATTGTAACTTCACCTTCTCTGGTTAGAAGATTAACATTACCCATTTCACGTAAATACATTCTGACCGGATCGCTACTTTTGCCAATGGCCGAAGTTTCCATGTCTTGATCGATATTGAATGGTCCCTCATCGTCCGTTGCTGGTTCTTCAGCTTCCTTATCTACAATATCAATATTATAGTCATCAAAAATAGAAGTAACTTCTTCTACGTTGTCTTTGGAAACTAAATCATCAGGAAGTAATTTATCAATCTCTTTCATACTAAGAGATCCTTTCTCTCGACCAGCAACAATTAACTTTTGCATAGCCTCTTTAGTTTCAGTAAGAGAAATATTTTTATTATCTTCGTTAGCCTGAGCTACAAGTTGATCTAGTTTATTTGAACGATTAGCTTTCTGATCTTGAGCTTTTTGAACAGAACCAGAACCTTTAGCTTTTTTTATTTTAGCTACTTTACTGATTACTTGTCTTTGTTTTGTTGAGATTTTTTTAGGTGGGCTAACCTTTTTGCTTTTATTTAATTTCTGATTAGTTTTTACTTTGGGCACGGAATAAAACTCCTAAATTATTTAGCAAACGCTAGATTGCAACTAAGAGCCAAGCAGAATAATTTTCATTCCAAAACTACAACGAAGTCATGAAATTAACTGGTTATTTACTCTTAGTATTAAGGCTAAAGTTTATAGCTTATTGTAAAAGTTTCAGCAATTCGTCAAGTTTATGGGCATTTTGGGGAAGGCTATACTGAGCTATTTTTATATCAAGGATTTGAAGCTATTAATCAGCTTTTGATTGAATTTAAAGTTTTCTAAGAATCTTATTAGCCTCTATCAATTCCGTGGCTAATTTAGTTTTATCATCTTCGCTATGGGCATTTTTAATTTGGGTTTCTAACAAGCTTATTTGCTGTTTCCAAGGGCGTTTCTTTACCTCTTGCAGGATTTGCTTATAGAGCTGTTCGGCATTAAAAGTAGTATCAGCTGCCTGTTTTGAGCCTAATTTCCAGAACTCGGTCCATGAAATAGGATACAAATCTAATAGTGATTTTAGCTCATTCTTTCTTTGGTTTAGGTCAGAACTTTGATCCTGATCGATTTCTAGGACACTGGCAATAAAATTGCTAACATTAGAATCTAAGTGTTGTGCCAAGCTCGAATTATTTAGGATTAAGCGACAAGCTTCCCCTTTCTTTATAATCGCAAATTTTAAGATGTCGCGATTTAAATAATCCAAATCCTCAATTTTAGGAATGACGTTACTTGTCTGAGAATCATTTAGCTCTTCTTGAAAGATAATCTCTGGGGAAATTGGATGAGAAGTTAGGTCAGTCAATTTAAGGTTAAGTAGAAATTGTAGTTGTTTTTGTAATTCGGTACGAACTATCGGGTTAGTATTTTGACCAATAATCTTATTGACCTGCTCAGCTAGCTTACTCTTAATTACTGCACCAAGGGCACTACGTCCTTCATAGCCTTGCTTTTTAACTTGATCGTCCAGGTAACATTCCATCAAAGACTTAGATGTTAACTTACCTAATTCGGTAAAAGTATTGTTCTTATGTAGCTTGGCAAAATCATCAGGATCTTGCTGATCAGGCAAGAATAATACAGCAATATCGGCTTCAAAATTAATCATCTGTGGAAAGCACTTAGCAGCGGCAGCTTGTCCTGCTGAATCCCCGTCAAATAGCAATTGTACTTGTGTGGCAAGGCCACCAAGTTTTTTTACGTGTTGCTCAGTAAGAGCTGTGCCACAGGTAGCAATTACATTACAAACATTGACTTGGTGTAAGGCGATTACATCCAAATAGCCTTCTACAATGTAGACTTTTTTCTCAGTTTTAATAGCATTTAGGGCTTGAGGTAATCCATAAAAGATCTGACTTTTTTGGTAGACTTTTGTCTCGGGCGAATTAAGGTATTTCGCTTGCGGGTTATTTGGATCTTCTGTGATAATTCTTCCACCAAAACCAGCAATACGTGAATTATCAACCCAAATTGGAAATATTAAGCGATCGCGAAAGGTATCATAATACTTTCCGGACGAGTTTCTTTTGACGAGGGCTGATTCCATCAGGATTTTTGGATCAACTTTGCGTGAGAGTAAAAACTGATGCAGCATCCCCCATTCGGCAGGTGCATAACCAACTGTAAATTTCTTAATAGCTTCCGGAAGTAATTGTCTTTTATCAATATAGTTTCTAACTACTGCTGGAGAATTCTTAAGTTGCTCTTGGAAAAATTCGTAGGCCAAGGCATTGATTTTATAAAGATCGTTTTTAGAGTTACCAGCTTGCGAAGTTGTTGTATTAGTATAAACAATAGGAATATTAAATTTATTGGCAAGGTATTCAATAGCTTCTGGGAAACTTAAATTTTGAGTCTTCATCGCAAATGAAATTGCATTTCCAGACTCGCCACAACCAAAGCAATGAAAGAAATCTTGTTCGGCTTTAACATGGAAAGAAGGAGATTTTTCATTATGAAAAGGGCAAAGTCCGGTAAAGTTATTTCCGGCCCTTTTTAATGAAACAGTTTCGGATATCAAATCAACGATACTGATGTCTTTAACTTTTTCAATCGTTTCGGGTGAAATCATACAGCTACTGTTATTTCAATTATTTCATATTCACGAAGGCCCGCAGGCAGACGAATTTCGGCAATCTCACCAACAGACTTGCCAATTAAAGCTTTAGCCAAGGGGGTATCATAAGAAATAATACCTTTACTAGTATCGCTTTCGGAAGATCCTAAAATAGTAACAGTCTTGCTTTCACCAGAATTAATTTCTTCTAGTTTAACTGTAACTCCAAAAACAACCTTAGTGTAATCTTTTAGTAGGCTTGGATCGATTACTTCAGCATTCCCTATCCTAGCTTCATAATCTCTAATTCTTGCTTCCAGCATTCCAGATTTTTCGCGGGCGGCATCATAATCAGCATTCTCGGAGAGATCTCCATGGCCACGAGCTGTAGCAATCTCTTCGGCGATAATTGGTCGTTGAGCTTTCATCTCAACAAGCTCATGTTTAATCTTTTCAAGACCCTTTGGTGTTATCGGAAATTTCATAATAATGTTTCTATAGTGATATAAAATATTGCCTGTCTTAGAGTTTCTCTCTCGGACATAAAAAAATGGGGTCAGATTTAGCTTAACTTAATAGTAGCTTTTTATAGCACGAACTTCCACATTATGATCGTCTTGTAAGGATTTTATTGATTGCAAGGCAGCTTCCGCAGCTGCAATTGTGGTAAATGTTGGAACCCTTTGTTCGTTAGCGACTAAGCGAATTGAGCGAGAATCAAGCATTGGCGCAGGACCTTCTGGTGTATTAATTACTAAGGCAATACTTCCCGACTCCAATTCTTCGACAATATGTGGGGAACCTTCTCTTACCTTATTAATTGAATCTGCTTCTAGCCCAACTGAGTTAAGATATTTAGCTGTACCTTTTGTGGCTACTATTTTAAAATTAGTTGCTTTTAGTAATTCAATTAAATTTTGAGCCTCAGGTTTATCAGCATCCATTAAACTTAAAAAAACTTTTCCCACGGTTGGTAATAAATTCCCGACAGCAACTTGAGCTTTAGCAAATGCTGCCGGAAAAGAAATATCAATTCCCATAACTTCTCCAGTAGATTTCATCTCAGGCCCAAGAATGGTGTCTACTCCTGGAAATTTGGAGAATGGAAAAACACTGGCTTTAACTGCAAAATATTTATCATGTAATGGTTCTGTAATTTCTTGTTCTCTTAAAGTTTTTTGAACCATTGTGAGTGCGGCAACTTTAGCCCATGGAGTTCCAGTAGCTTTACTAACGAATGGTATAGTTCTAGAAGCCCTCGGATTTGCTTCGATAATAAAAATTTCTTGTTCTTTAGTAACGGCAAACTGAGCGTTCATTAAACCAATAACTTTTAATTCCTTGGCCAGTGCCGTAGCAAAAGCTTTAAGTTCATTTATAATCACAGGCTTTAATGTTGGTGGAGGTAAACAACTAGAACTATCTCCGGAATGGATGCCAGCTCGTTCAATATGCTCCATAATTCCTGCAATTATTACTTCCTGTCCATCAGAGACTAAGTCAACGTCTACCTCAATAGCATTATGTAAATATCGATCGATTAAGATAGGTCTGTTTTGAGAAACTTCTACGGACTCATTCATATAGTGAATTAAGTCTTGATCAGTAAAAACAACTCTCATGGCTCTTCCGCCTAAAACAAATGAAGGACGAATCATCAAAGGATAAGAAATACGTTCGGCGGCAGCTAATGCTTCATCTAAAGTTCTAACCGTAGCAAATTCTGGTTGTTTTAAATTTAGCTTAGTAATTAGGCTAGAAAATAATTCACGATCCTCGGCCAGCTCAATTGACTCAACGGATGTTCCAATAATATTTACGCCTACATTCTTAAGATCTCTAGCTAGTTTTAAGGGGGTTTGGCCACCAAATTGAACTATCACACCAAAAGGTTTTTCGCGATCAATTACATTTAAAACTGACTCTAAAGTTAATGGTTCGAAGTATAAACGATCGGCAGTGTCATAGTCGGTAGAAACTGTTTCTGGATTACAATTAAGCATGATTGTTTCATAACCAGCACTGCGCAAAGCTTGAACAGCATGGACACAGCAATAATCAAACTCAATGCCTTGTCCAATTCGGTTTGGGCCTGAACCAAGTATCAACACCTTCTTGTTGTTACTTGGAGGTGCATCTTCGGTTTGCTCGTAGCTAGAATATAAATAGGGTGTGTTAGCTTTAAACTCAGCGGCACAGGTATCAACAGCTTTAAAGTTAGGAATGACTGCCAATTTTTTTCGGTAATCACGAAAAGTGTGTTCTGAAACTTTTAGTAATGTAGCTAGACGCTCATCAGAAAAACCTTTTTGCTTCAAACTCCAAAGTTTCTCCGCAGAAATGGTCTCTAATGGCTTAACAGCTAGTTCCATTTCGCAATCAATAATTTGTTTTATTTCATTTAAGAACCAAGGATCCACCGCCGAAATCTGATATATTTCAGAAATTGTTGCACCTGCTCTAAGCGCTTCCGCTAAATAATAAATTCGGTCGGGCGAAGGAATTGCTGTTTTTAAAAGAATGTCTTGCTGATCAAGTCCAACAACTAGATTCTCTCGATCAAATCCAGAGGAATTAATTTCCATACTGCAAAGTGCTTTTTGAAGAGCTTCTCCAAAACTACTACCAAAGGCCATCACCTCTCCAACAGATTTCATCTGAGTACCAAGGACTGCTTCAGCCAAGGGGAATTTTTCAAAATTAAATCGAGGAATTTTAACAACTACATAATCAATAGCTGGTTCGAAACTGGCTGGTGTTTCTTTAGTAATATCATTTGGGATTTCATCAAGTGAATAACCTACAGCAAGTTTGGCCGCAATTTTAGCGATAGGAAAACCCGTTGCTTTGGATGCTAAAGCTGAGCTTCGTGATACTCGTGGATTCATTTCAATTACAATTACACGACCATCTACAGGGTTTATTGCGAACTGTACGTTAGAACCCCCAGTATCAACCCCAATCTTACGAATAACTTTAATCGAGGCATCACGAAGAACCTGATATTCTTTATCAGTTAAGGTTTGAATTGGAGCAACAGTAATAGAATCTCCGGTGTGAACTCCCATCGGATCTAAGTTTTCAATAGAGCAAATAATCACAACGTTATCATTAAGATCACGCATTACTTCTAATTCAATTTCTTTCCAACCTAAGAGTGACTCTTCAATTAAGACTTCATGGTTAGGACTTGCAGAAAGTGCCATATGCACTTTTGCTTGTAACTCTTGTTCATTACGAACAATTCCACCACCAGTACCCCCTAATGTTCGAGATGGCCTAAGCACCATCGGATAACCGATCTGTGAGATAAGATCCTTAGCTTCATTAACAGAGTGAACAACGAAACTCTTGGCTGATTCCAAGCCAATTTCATCCATGGCATCACGAAAAAGTTTACGGTCTTCCGCCATCTTAATTGAAGGAATCTTGGCACCGATTAATTCGCAGTTGAATTCTTTAAAGACTCCTTGTTCATCAAGTTCAATTGCGATGTTAAGCGCAGTTTGACCGCCCATTGTTGGTAAAACAGCACATGGACGTTCCTTAGCGATTACTTTTTTAACAAACTCTGGCGTGATTGGCTCAAGATAAACAGCATCGGCAAAATCCGGATCTGTCATGATTGTTGCTGGATTAGAATTAACGAGAATTACTCGATAGCCTTCTTCCTTTAAAGCTTTAATTGCTTGAGCGCCAGAATAATCAAACTCACAGGCTTGTCCAATTACAATTGGACCAGAGCCGATAATTAAAATCGATTTTAAGTCAGTTCTTTTAGGCATTTTCTACTACTAAATTATAAAAATTTTGAAAAAGGTAATTTGAATCATGTGGACCAGGCGAAGCTTCGGGATGGTATTGTACTGAGAATACTTTTAAGTTGGCATCAGCTAATCCTTCCACTGTGTTGTCATTTAAGTTGACGTGACTAATTAACACATTCTTACCCAAGCTATCTTGTTTCACAGCAAATCCGTGATTCTGAGAAGTAATCTCAACTTTCTTAGTTATACAATCTAGAACAGGATGATTTCCACCACGGTGACCAAATTTTAACTTATAAGTTTTTCCACCAAGTGCTTGGCAAAGAATTTGATGACCAAGGCAAATTCCAAAAATTGGTAACTCTGAAATCAGCTCTTTAGTGACGGCCACAATTTCTAAGAGTGTTGCGGGATCACCCGGTCCATTGGAAAGAAACACGGCATCCGGATTATGATCACGAATCTCTTTTGCTGAACTATAAGCTGGTAATACAGTAACTCTAAATCCAATTTGTGTTAGAAGTCTGAGGATATTAAATTTAATTCCAAAATCTAAGGCTACTAAGTGAGGACGCTTTAATAATTCTGTTTTTAGTAATTCAGGATAAGCATTAGATGTTGAATCCCATGGAAGCTGTGACCAAGTGTAAGGTTCAGTGCAACTAACGGCACGAACATAATTCTTGCCTTCCATGCTACCAGCTAATTTTGCTTTAGCGAGTAATTTTTCAAGATCAATATTTTCACCACAAGCAATAGCCCCCATTTGTGAGCCATTATCTCGAAGGTGTTGGACTAATGCCCGGGTATCAATCTTGGCAATTCCTGGAATATTATTTTTCTTTAAGTAACTGCTTAAGGATTCTTTAGCACGAAAATTAGAGTAGAAATCGGAGTAATTTTTGACTATCACGCCCATAGCGTGAACTTTTTTTGATTCCACATCTTCTTCGTTGCAACCAACATTGCCAATCTGTGCTGTTGTAAAGCACATGATTTGCCCAGCATAACTTGGGTCAGTAATGATTTCTTGATAGCCAAACATGGAAGTATTAAAGACCACTTCTCCTACAATTGGATTGTCAGAGCTAATATCTGCCCCAAAAGATTCACCTTCGAAGTGACGACCATCTGCTAAGACAAGGATAGCTTTATTTTTCATATTATTTATCATTTACTAGTGTTTTGATTTGACCATCAACCATCACAACCGAACACTCCCCCTTAAGAGTTCGATTTAAAAAAGGACTGTTAAAACTTTTGGAAAGATTATTTTCACGAGTGAATGCCCATTCTTTCGTTGGATTAAGCAGAACCAGATCGGCTGGAGCACCAACCTTGATTCGACCCTGCTCTAATTTAAAAATCTTTGCTGGATTTGTAGCAAGTAGGCTAACTAATTGAAGTGGAGTAATAATTTTTTGTTCACAAAACTCTAACATCAGTGGCAAGCTTGTTTGTAAACCTAAGATCCCCATCGATGCTTGAGGAAAAGAAGTATTTTTACTATCAAATTCATGAGGAGCATGATCGCTAGCTATACAATCAATAGTTCCATCTTTAATTCCTGCAATCAAAGCTTGTCTAGTAGCTTCAGAACGAAGTGGTGGGCTCATTTTGTAATTAGTATCATAGTCCGCTAAGCAGTCTTCATTCAAAGTTAGATGGTGAGGAGTAACTTCGCAGGTAATATTGATTCCATCATTTTTTGCACGGCGAATTAGTTCAACTCCCCGTTCACTAGAAATGTGACAGATATGAACTCGGCCACCTGTAAATCTTGCTAATTCTATATCTCTAGCAACCATGACATCTTCCGCTATGGTCGACATTCCCGGAAGTCCTAACTTATAAGATAATGCTGACTCGTTCATTGCGCCTCCGCAACTAAGGCACTTATCTTCTTCATGACAGCAAATAACGGCATCTGTCATACGACACCATTCTAGAGCTCGACGCATTAAACCGGAGTCATAAATTGGTTGTCCATCGTCAGAAAATGCTAAACATCCTGCTTGATATAGCTCTGAAAGCGAGGACATCTGCTTACCTTCTAAATTATGAGAAACAGCACCAATAGGAATAACTTTGGCTAGGTTAGCTTGAGCTGCTTTTTCTTTAATATACTTAGTAATCTCGATACAATCATTAACTGGCTTGGTATTTGGCATGGCACAAACCGTCGTGTATCCCCCACTAATCGCCGCCTGACAACCACTATGAATTGTTTCTTTCCATTCTTGACCAGGTTCTCGTAAATGGACATGAAGATCAATTAATCCCGGAATTAACCAATGATTACTTCCATCAATTGTATTTGTGTCGGTTCCAGAGCTTAGAGTACCTGGTTTTTCAACAGCTTTAATTTGTGAGTCTTCAATAAGAACATCAAGAATAGCATCTGTTTTTGAATCAGGATCAATGACCCGAGCATGCTTTATTAAAATTTTATTTTTCTGAACCATTCTCTATTCTTAAACAATAAATTCCTTAACTTGCAATCGTCTCTTCTCCAATACAGGATCGAATTAAACAAGCCATTCTTACGGCAAGTCCCGCTGATATCTGACTTTCAACTAAAGATGAATTGGAATCAATTAAATCTGTTTCAACTTCAATTCCACGGTTAATTGGACCAGGGTGCATCACTACATAGTTTGAATTAGCATATTGATTTAATAATTTACGACTTACGAAATACTGATTTGTATATTCTTGAGCATTCGGAATAAAAAAATTATTTTGACGCTCAAGTTGTAACCGAAGGCACATCACAATGTCCGCACCTTCCACTCCAGATTTTAAATCATGGTGAACTGAAACATTACCAGGAGTGATTTGCTCAAATTCTTTAGGTACTAAGGTACTTGGTCCAACAAGCTTAACTTTATTACCAAGTAAATAATGAGCCCAAAGATTACTTCGAACTACACGAGAATGCAGAACGTCTCCAACAATCGCGATTGTTTTATTGCGAAGACCATCCACCCCCAGACCATAGTGTTGGATTAGACTAACGCAATCTAATAAAGCTTGTGTTGGATGTTCGTGAGTACCGTCACCAGCATTTAGAATTGCTACATTTTTTAGATGTTTAGCCATTAGGTTTGGAATTCCACCATCTTGATGACGAACCACTATCGCATCGGGATGCATCGCTTGTAGAGTTTTAATTGTATCAACAAATGACTCCCCTTTTTTAAAGGAACTATCTGCGGCAGTAACGTTTATAGTATCAGCCGACAACCATTTGCCAGCAATTTCGAAGCTAGTTCTTGTGCGAGTGCTTGGTTCGCAGAAAAAATTAATAATTGTTTTTCCACGAAGTGCGGGTGTTTTTTTAATATCGCGAGAAGATATTTCGGCAAGCGCCAAGGAATTATTAATTATCTTAAAAAAATCATCTGACGTGATATATTCTAAACCTAGTAAATGTTTCGGTGTCCTTAATTGGTCACTTTTCATAAAAGATTTTTTAATAAACTATCTATTATCACGATTATGTTCAGCGGAGATTAAATATACAGCATCTTCATACCCTAACTCTTCCAGTCTGACTCGTACAAATTCATTTCTCTTGGTTGGAATATTCTTCCCAACATAATCAGCCCGAATTGGAAGTTCTCGGTGTCCGCGATCCATTAACACAGCTAATTCGATACAATTTGGTCTTCCAAAATCAATGATCGCATCTAAAGCCGCGCGAATTGTTCTTCCGGTATAAAAAACATCATCAACTAAGATAATGTGAGAATCATCAACATCAAATGGTAAATCAGTAGCTTTAATTACAGGCTGTGCAGAGGCATGACTTAAATCATCTCGATATAATGTAATATCGATTACCCCTAGGTTAATTTCACGATTTTCAATTTGTTGAATACACTGATGGATTCGGCGTGCAATGTATTCTCCACCAGTGTGGATCCCAACGATTGCTAACTGATCCAAGGGAATCCCTTTTTCAAGGATTTCATAGGAAATTCTGGTAATACATTTTTTAATAATTTCAGAATCAATCAGTTTAATCCAGTCTTTGGGAATGCTTTTCTTTTGCTCGGACATGTAATGTTACCTCTGTAAAGATTGAATTATCCTTATAATTGAGAGATATGAGCACGCAAGGATTGAGACAGTCGTCTGCTTAAGATAGGTTTATTTCCTTGGAGAACTCACAGGTACTCGTTAAAGGGCTAAATGATGATACTCGAGAGTGTGCTGTTAAGTCAAGGCTCGTTCTCCCCTTTTGGCAAACTCAGAATTTACAATATTATTGCATCGAACTTCTGCGTGCTAAAAGGGCGAGAAATAATTAAACCTAACCTTGACCCCTAGGTATCTTTGGTCATTGGAAGACGGAATAATATTAATTGGTTGCCAAACACCAGAAAGTTTTAAGTAAATTTGAAATTGACTTTGAATATCTGGGCAAATAAATTTCCCACCATCTAACTTTAAGTCTACGAATTTTTGCCCGAGAAGAGGAACTCTTCCAAACTCAGAGATTTGCAAGCTTTGAATTTTGACATCAGGCATAAACTCTTCAAGTGCTAAGCTTTGAACTTTAGAACAATCAAGAAAAATCTTAGCTTCTTGCTTGGACCAATGAAAATTACCAACTCCATCTTGTTCTACTGGATAAAGTCCAATTGTTCGAAACCTTGAATTACTTATGCATCCTAAAATGATTACAAGGCAGAAAGCCAGACTTAGGATTCTTGGGCATTTTTGAGTAATACTAGGATTTTCCCTAACAACCTGACTCACTAGAAAACCAAAAAGTATGCTTACTTCTGTAAAATAGAAATGAGGGCCAAGGAGGAGTAAAGAGAGAAAAACTAGACAGAAGACAATTAAGATTTTAGATTTCGAAAAGTCAAAACGAAAACAATTAATTAAGCACAGAAAACTCAGAAAGCCCAAGAGTCCAAGCTCTGATAGTAAGCCAAAATAGAAATTATTATTGTTATCAACCCAACTTCCAATATCACTATGTAATAAGTTTTGATAGCTTGGTAAAAACTGATCGAATTGATTAAGTCCAATACCAAAGATTGGGTAATCCTTGAAAATTAAAAAATTCAGCTCATTAAAAACTTGCCGAGAAAAAAACGTTTGACTTACATCTTCGATATTTAAGCTGGTTAGTACTCTGTAAATGCTTGTCGGAAATATGCTGAGACTGGTTGGGCTAAACCTATTGGCTAAAAACAGTAGGTTGATGAAAAATAATGTGGAGAAGCATATTATGATACTTGTATAAAACAATTTTTTACTTCTCAGATATGACAAACCTAGCAAGCTTCCAAAGAGAGCTAGAAAGAAAGTCCGCGAGCCGGAACATGAGGTAAGCAAGATTTGAATAAAGATAATGACTGGTAGTTTCTTATCGGAACGATCCTCCTCTGAGAGAAAAACCAAAAAACCAATAATAATAAAAGATGCTAGCGCAAAGGCATTGGGATCCGTAAAAGTGCCAGAGAACCTCAGTTGCATCAACCAAAAATTTGTTTGATTTCCAAAGATAAATGGATCAATAAAGATTTGATAGGTAGTTAATAATTGTAGCAACAAGACAGCCAGAATTAGTCCAAATTTAAAATCCTTTAATTGATATGATTTGAAAAACTGATAGGAAATTATAATCAACCAAAGATTACTAACGATAGTTACGGTTTGAATGAGGTGATGATATTCTGTTTTCAGATAAGTAGACCACTGGAAGATATCATGATCTTTAAAGAACTGAAGTGAATGCGCTAAGTTTGTTAGTTGATAAAATTCAATTACTAGCCATGTTCCTAAAACACAGAAAAAATACATACAGTCTCTTGGGATTGCTATCTTAGTTTTCTTTACTCCTGCTTGATAAACTAGAAATAGCCCAAAGGTAAAAATTTGGAATTGGTTGCCAAGAGTTGCTCCAATTAAAAATAGTGTCGGCAAAACTAGTTTTGGGAAAACTATTGTCAAAACTATAATTGGTAAAGAAATCAAAGTACTTAATGGATTAAGTAGAATCGCAAAGAATATTGCAATTAATAGAGTTAAGATCATTGATACCATAGTCTTAATCGATATTAGGGGAAAATTATTTTTATAACCAGAGGATCTTATTGGAGGTAATTTTTAATTACGCCCAGCCTTTTTCTGGGAAGATTTAACTTTTGCATCTAATTTTGAAATAGTATTTTTTCCTTTACCATTTAAATCTTTAGTTTTTTTTGTGCTCTTCTGAATCTTCTCAAACTCCAAATCATAGCTAGGATATTCTTCAAATTTACTATCCACGGAAGCTGACTTCAGCGTTTCTAAGAAATCTAGCAGTTCAAAATTCTTCGAATCTGATTTATAAAATGAGACCTTAGCGATGGAACCATTAAAGATTTTAGTTCCAATTGACCCTATTTCTAACTTGGCATTACTTATCGGGAAAGTATCTTCAAGGATGTAGCCACCTAAGTTTTTTAAGGAAATTTGATCGCTTACTTTTTCCGGTTTTAGTAAATGAAGTCCAAGGTATTTATTATCAGTAAAAGTTAATAGAAAACCATACCAACGGTGCGGTTGTGGTTTAAACTTTTGAAACGTAAGCCATTTGCCCTCTTGTTTTTTTGTCCAAAATATCTGTGGATAAAAGCCATCCTCAAATTGATTGAAGGCTAATGCGTAACCAGTTTGCTCTTTTTGGCTATATTTTCGAAGGATGAAAGTCCTTTGCTCTTGTTTGGTAATTTCCTTAAATCTTAACCAAATTATTACGGAAAAGCTTAGATCTTTTTTTGGATTAAATTCTTGCTGATCTTTAAAGGAAACTCTTTGTGCCGGTTTAAAATTTTGAAACTTAGTAAACACTTGTTTCGGATTACTCGGCAATTGATTTGTTGTAGTCCTTAAGGAGTATTTGAATATGAAACCAGCTCCGATTAAGATTAAGATCGTAATCAATAGTAAGAACTTTTTCATATTATCTGGATGCGCGATAACGCAGGAAGCATAAGTATTTCGATACTTTTAGATGAAAAAAGCCATTTCGATCACGATCAAGAAATCGAAATGGCTTAGGTATTATTCTGCAGTCTGGTCTTCAGACTCAGCATCATTCTTCTCTGACTTAGCTTTAGCAGTAATGTCAGCTAAAACTTTAAGTGGAACAATTGCTGTCACTTCAGAATGTAATTTAACAGAAAACTTATAATCACCAGAAGATCTTACAGAATCAGTTAATACAACTTGCTTCTTATCAACTTCGTAACCACGAGAAATCACCATCTCGTAAACATCTTTAGCTGAAACTGAACCAAAGCTCTTACCCTTTGAACCAACTTTTAAAGTAAATTCCCAGGCTTCTGATTTCATTTTATCAGACAATTGCTCAGCGTCTGCTTTTAATTTAGCTCTTTGAGTAGCAATTGCTTGCATTTTATTTTTAAGAAACTTCTCATTACGAGCGTTGACCTCAACTGCAATCCCTTGCGGTATTAAATAGTTACGTCCAAACCCGCGACTAATTTGTACACGATCACCAACAAATCCTAGTTGTGGATAATCTCTCTCTAAAATAACTTCCATTTTATCTCCTTGCCTATTTATAATTTGAACAGCATACCAAATCAGATCTCTTTGATTTGATTACGCAATATTAACCACCAATTGTATAGTCATCACCAAGCGCTTGAAAACGTCGATTAACTTTAAACTTCTTAGTAGCTTCACCAACACGGTGAGTTTGAAATTTTAAAATATCACCATCTAAACGAAATTGCGTGTTGATAGTAGTGATTAATTTAGAATTTTCAGACTGATAGTTGAAATTCAAATAATAACCATAGGCTTCATTGCCTAAAGTCTGAGCAATTTCGCGTTTGCCCCAGCTTTCGATTTCATCAACTTGGCCTGCATTAGCTTCTACTAACTTGCGATATTTATCAGCTAAGGTTTGTAACCCTTGCTCATCTAGTTTTGGATTAATTACCAAAATAGTTTCGTATTTATTCATATATTCCTTTAATTACCTATAACTTTACTTAATCAACATTGGTACAAAAACCAAAGTATTAAGTAAAAAATTTATAAAACCTTTTATTCTCTGGTAGTGATTAAATTTAAAATACTAAATTATGCTACTACTCAAACTTTAAAAGGTTTGGGCTTATTTTTTATTCCAAACGCATAATTTATGTGCGCTTAAAAACTTGTTTGCACTCACCACTAATCAATTATTGCTAATAAAGCTGATGCTGTTGAGTAAATTTTCTTCAAAGACCCAACTTAGCTTTGCCAAGAATGGACTTTTAAAAAACAAAAAAAACTAATCTTTTTGTCCTAGTTTATTCTGAGCTGATAACAACCCATCTTGTAATAAAACTGCCAACGCCTTTTCGGCAACTTGAAACGTTTCTTGAATAGTATCAAGTTCCGCCTTACCAAGTTTGCTTAAGACCCAATCACTAATTTCAAATCCCTTGATTTCCGGACGACCAATTCCAAAGCGAAAATTTACATAATCGTTGGTAGTGAGATGTTGCTTAATGGATTTTATTCCATTATGCCCGCCATCTCCACTTTTGGTTCGAAGGCGAATCTTACCAAAGGCCAAATCTAAATCATCATAAAATACTATAACCTGACTTGGGGCAATTTTATAAAACCTAGCAATCTTCACGACTGCTTCTCCACTTAGGTTCATATAAGTTAGCGGTTTAACTAACGTACAATCATGTTTCTCAATATTAACTCGAGCAATCTCCGAGTTAAATTGAGAATCAACTTTAAAAGAATCTCTACTAATTGATTTAAGCAGAAAGTCTAAAAACATGAACCCGACATTATGTCTTGTAGACTGATATCGAGAACCTGGGTTACCTAAGCCAACCAGCAAAAATTTATGATTGCTGAAGCTGTCCACTTAAAACTTTATTTCTTAGCAGGCGCTTTAGCCGCAGCAGCTGGTGCCTTAGCAGGAGCACCTTTGGCAGCAGCTTCTGGAGCTTTAGCATCAGTTTCCTGAAGTCGAGTTGCTCTACTTGCTACTACTGAGGCAATTGTTTCCCGTTCGTTGCTTTTTAACACAAGTCCGTTAGTGAATTTTAATTCATTTGCAATTACACGATCCCCTACTTTTAATTCAGTAACATCTACTTCAATTTCACTAGGAATAACTGCTGGTAAGCAAGAAACAACCAAAAATTGCGCTGACTTAGTTAAAATACCACCTTGGGTTTTTACTCCGACAGGAGTTCCCACAAGAGCAACAGGAACTTTAACGTTAATTGCTTTCTTGTCATCTAGTGCCAAAAAGTCAACGTGTAATACTGAACCTTTTAAAGGCTCTTTCTGTAAATCCTTTACCAATACTTTTTGACCATTTAATTTCTGATTATCAGATTTAAAATGAAAAACATCAGTATACTTAGACATTTCAGCCAAATGTACGAAATCTTTTTCAATTACTATTCCAGCAACGCTAGTAGCATCAGGATAAAGAATAGAAACTGGAACTTTACCAGTACGGCGTAAACGACGGCTTTCAGCTGAACCATTGCTAGTTCTGGATTCGATATGTAAAACTTTTTCTTCCACGTTACTTCCTTAAATCAGAATATAAAAAAACTAGTATTATAGGCTTGCTATACAAAAACACTATTAAGCTCCAAGTGTAATACTAAGGGTGCGTAATTTATATGTTTTTAAAGAATTTGTAAACTTTTCAGAAATATTTCTTAACTTAGCAAGTTTAAGATTTTTAGGACTGTTCGAATATTCACTAAGATCAGTAAAAATATTATGTAATTTAAGTGACTTAGTCACTTATTTGGTAAGATAACATCTGATCATAACTTAGTAGCTCATCTAAACTAATTATTTATTAACAGAGATTCCTTAGCAAAAGGCACAATTAATGTCAGACCAAATAGTTTTTGAAACAGGACAAACGTTTTTGAAAAAAATTCTTGGCAAAGTTTTATTAGCTAAATAAGCTACTAATCGAATCTTCTTTGTGAATTCTACGTATTGCTTCAGCAAATAACGAACTAACAGAAAGCACTGTAATCTTTGGGCTAATTTCTGCATGCTTAAGCGGGATTGTATCTGTAATGATCACTTCCTCAAAATCAGCTTCGTTAATTCTTTCCATAGCACTCCCTGAAAGTACCGCGTGAGTGCAACAAGCAATCACCTTTGAAGCACCAGCTTTTTTTAGTACTTCGGAAGCTTTGACGAGAGTTCCAGCTGTATCAATCATATCATCGACAATAATACAGCAGCGATCTTTTACATCACCTACTACTCTCATTTCAGCAATTTTGCCTGGTTCAGGCCGTCTTTTATCAATAATTGCTAAGCTTGATTCCGGCCATCTTTTAGAAAACTCACGAGCACGCTCAACTCCACCAGCATCAGGTGAGACAATCGCGATATTCTCATTCTTATATTTATTTTTAACATAAGGAAGAATAACGGGAAGAGCATTTAAGTTATCAACCGGAGAGTTAAAGAATCCCATAATCTGACCAGAGTGTAGGTCAATTGTCAGCATCCGATGAGCTCCGGCAGTAGTAAGAATATCGGCTACTAACTTAGCAGTGATTGGAACTCGAGGTTTAAGTTTGCGATCCTGACGAGCATAACCAAAGTAAGGAATGACTGCAGTAATTCTGCCTGCGGATGCTCGTTTTAAGGCGTCCATAACAATAAGCAATTCCATTAAATTGTCATTTACTGGATTGCAGGTACTTTGAACTATGAAGACATCACGTCCCCGAACATTGTCTCCAATATCGACGGATAATTCCCCATCACTGAAGCGAGTTACCTCTAACTTACCAAGCTCAACATTTAATATTTTTGTAATTTTAGAAGTGAAGGACTGAGAAGAGCGTCCAGAGAAAACTAGGAGGTTACGATTCATAAAATCAACTTTTGCTGAGAAGTTTTGCACCTCAGCTAAATAAAGTAAATTCCAAAAGTATTTACCAAATAATACTGAATTTACGCCTAGCACAAATACTGAACTTGTACTCCAAAGCTTATGCGACGGAGGGTTTTCCAGTTTTGTACCGCTATCACAATAATGCGAAATAACGGCGATGATATTTAAATACACTTATTGGCTGGCCTGGGAGGATTCGAACCCCCGGATGACTGGACCAAAACCAGTTGCCTTACCACTTGGCGACAGGCCAGCAAGTTAACTTTAAGGGCAAATATACTCACCGTTTTTCATTTTTGATAAAAAATGAATAGAATAAGGTGAGCGAGCAAAATCCTGTCAAAGACAGGTTTTGCCGTAAAAAATACTACAAACCCTACGCAAATTAATGGTGAGTATTGGTTTTTCTTCTACGGCGTAACATGGCTAAAGCCAAGATTACTCTCGCCCTCCGCAATTTGATATGCCGAGGGTTTATCGCACTTGAAGTTGGACAATAATTTACACGATTAGAAATTTATGTAAAGAGCTAGTCTCTAATTTTCAAGGAGATTACAGGCAGTTACAGATTTATGATGATAACTAAATGGAGGTAATGGAGTAAACAAATCGCACTTAAGATCAGAACCAGACATTTTTAAAAAACTAGATTTGATTCTGTAAAAACTCTTAGTGTTACATTGGTAAAATTGTGCTGCAAAAGTAGAATTATTAATTATGAATCTAACTTAAAAGTATCCCCAAGCTTAATCCCAAGTCTTTCAACTGAACCAGCATTAAGTTCGACTACATAACGAGATGGAACTTCAACTTTTCTGGATATCTCATTTAAGATTGGAACTTTAGGAATAATACCAACAATCTGATAATTGGGACTAAGGAAAAATAAATCTAAGCTTAGGTATGTATTTTTCATCCAGATCGATTGGATTTTTGTTTCATCAAACTTAAAGAGCATTCCTTGATCTAAGGAAAGTTTCTGACGATACATTAATCCTTTCGCTCTCTTTTCAGGAGTATCAGCAATTTCCAAGTAAATCTGGCCATAATTTTTACCATCTTGATTTACTAAATTTGCAAGTTTTAAATGTGAAGTGCGTTTGTAATCTAGATAGAAATAAGTACCAGCAATTAATAAGCCAATAAAGGCAATTAAAAATATGATTTGTCTTTGATTAACTCTTTTCTTTTGTCGATTACTCAATTTAATTTTTTTATAATAAATTTATTTTTTGGGTTAACTCTGGCACAATCTGAAAAAGATCGCCGACGATCCCATAATCTGCTACTTCAAAGATTGGTGCTTCAGCATCTTTGTTAATAGCGACAATAACCTTGGAGTCTTTCATTCCGGCTAAATGTTGAATTGCCCCGGATAAACCAATAGCTATATAAAGATTGGGAGCAACAATCTTTCCTGTTTGTCCAACCTGCCAATCATTTGGTACTTCCCCAGCATCAACAACTGCTCTAGAGGCTCCGACGGCAGCATTTAACTTGTCGGCTAGCGGAAAAATTAGTTTTTCAAAGTTAGCCGAGGTACCTACACCACGTCCACCACTAACAATAATTTTTGCTTCAGTTAACTCGGGACGCGAATTCTCTGGAATTTGATATTCCAGAACCGTAACCGAAGTACTTGGTTGAAAATCGGGTGAAAAATCTTCCAGCTGGCTAGATCCGCCAACAGATTTAGCAAGATCAAAACTGGAACCCCGAACAGTAATAATCTTTTTATCTGTGGTAATTTGCACATCAGCTAATGCATTTCCCGCATACACTGGACGTCTAAATGATTTGTCTGGATTAACCCCAGTAATATCTGAAGCCTGACCAGCAGATAGCTTCACAGCAACAAGGGGAAGAAAATCTTTACCAGTTGTTGTTGCTGAAGCAATTAAATACTTACAATCATTTTTTTGCATGATCTGAACACAAGCCTTAGCATAATTACTGGCAATATACTTATCAAAAATCGAATTTTCAGAGTAATAAATATTTGCTAAGCCATAAGTTGCAATTTCACTTACGACATTTTTGGCGCCAGCTCCCAAACATATACCTAAAATCTCAGCGGATTCGTGCTTAAAACTAATTTCTTGTGCGGCTGTTAGTGCCGCCAGACTAGCTTGATTTAGCTTACCTTGATCTTGTTGAATAAACAGTAATATTTTACTCATAAAATTTAAAAATTAAATTACTTTTGCTTCATTTTTTAAAGCAGAAATTAGCTCATCGACAGAAGAGACTAAACGACCAGCCTTGCGAGCTTCCGGAGAATGATACTTAATTACTTTTACTTTTTCAGTTAAATCATTGACTAAAGAATGTAACTCAATAATCTCTAGTGGCTTAGTCTTTGCTTTCATAATCCCTGGAAGTGGTGCGTAACGAGGCTCATTGAGTCTTAAGTCAGTGGATACAATTGCTGGCAAACTTGATTCAACAACTTCAAACCCTCCATCAACTTCTCTAGTAACTTTTACTTTGTCAGCAGACAATTCTACTTTAGAGGCAAAGGAAGCATGTGGGATTTCTAAATAACCGGCAAGTAATTGTGGAGTTTGCCCACTATCAGAATCAATTGCCTGTTTGCCCATTAAGATTAATTGATAAGAACCTTTCTTAAAAACTTCCGTTATAGCTCTAGCTGCTAAATCTGAATCCACAGCATTAAGGCTTTTAATTAAAATTGCTTGATCAGCCCCCATCGCCATAGCGTAACGCAATTGTGTAGTGACTTCTTCTGGGCCAATACCAACAACAGTTATTTCTGAAATTTTGCCAGCTGTTTTCAAGCGCAAAGCTTCTTCCACGGCAATTTCATCAAAAGGATTAACGATTTGCTTTATACCGTCCTTCTCTATACCAGATCCATCCGGTTTCACTTTAATTTTAGCGGCATAATCAAGCACGCTCTTCACTGGTACTAATACTTTCATAATTGTTTCCGAGTTTACTACACCCCAAAAAGAGGCAGCTTCCGAAGTAAATTGAGGTTGCTTGTCATCCGAAGCTTTAGCGAAGGAGGAGGGACAATTCGCCGTCGCACACTACGCTATGACGTGACATGCAGATTTTGACCAACGGAATACCTCGATCATTTCGTTGTAAAGTACTTCCGCAAATCATTACATTAACCCCGTGAACGGATAATAAATTATAAGATTACTTCAGACAAGGGGGGTCTTAGCAGAAGATCACGCGCTTCTTTTGCTTGTTGTGCCAACTCATAATGCGTGGCACCCAGTCTTGATAACTGCTGTAAATGATCTGCTGTTTGCGTAATCAATCTTGCAGCATCCCCTTCTGTCACTCCGGAAAGTTTTAATAGCGAAGAAAATTCTGCCCAACTGCTGGCTTGAACCCAAGTCTCAACAGTAGATGCGGCATCAGGCAAGACTTCAATTTCACGTTCAAAATTTTTAACTTGATAAAGATCTTTAACCAACTGAACTCGTTTTGCTAAAGCCTCTAGCTTTTCCTTTTTAACTACAGTGTTTTTAATTCTTAAATATGATCGATGGGCATCGCCAGCGATGGAAGCAATAATTCCAACTAATTCCAAAGTTGAACAATCGCTTAACAAAAAGTCTTCAGTAAACTCAGCCAGCTCTAACACAATACTTGTGCATAACTCAGCGGTCCATGTCCCCTTTTCAGTTAATGATCCATTTTGATCTAAGTGGCCTAAATTCTTGAGTGCTAACAAAGTTATTTCTAACTCAGTCATTTGCTTATTGATCAGCTCTTCGGCATTTCTTTTTAATCGGCGTACTTTTTTTACAATTCGTTTATGATTAGCATCGTTTTCGGGAAGACCAACGAGCTTTAGCTCTTCTTTATCAGCTTCTTCAATAATTTTCTTTGCTTCAGTTTGATCTACAAATCCACCTAATGAATTTTTAACTATAAATTTCAAATCTTCAATTGAACGATATTTTAGAAGATTAAGAATACTAGAAGGTGATGCAAAATAAGCTGAGCGCAGTGGTTCTGGAGGTGACTTATCGACCTCAGAAATTACACGAGCATCAGCGTAGGGATTCGGTGCTACTAAACAAAATCCGACAGCATCTTTACCACGGCGCCCAGCACGTCCGGACATCTGTTGAAATTCAGATGAAGCCAAGGTGTTAAATCCTAAATGTCCACGCTTACTATGGGCTGTAACAACCACGGTACGTGCTGGAAAATCAACTCCAGCTGCTACAGTTCCAGTCGCTATTAACATTCGGAGCAAGCCTGAGGTCATTAACTCTTCTAATAGCAAACGCCATGTTAAGAGTTGACCAGCATGGTGAGCACCTGCAGCGAAGTGAATTAAAGTTTTGTACTGATCATGGTTTTTTAAGATTTCGAAGTCCCAAGAGTACTTAACAACAAGTTCTTCAATCCGATTTTCAATATCTCTTTGATGTTCAGGTTTTATTTGAAGGTAACTCTTTTTTGTTAATTGAGTTAAGTCTTGATCGCACTGTTTACGTGCCGAGCGAAAGATAATTGCTGGTAATAAATTATCTCGGTCGAGTTGTCTTAGGATTTTACTTACTGGGTAATCTGTATACATATTTATTTGTTGAACCTAAATTAACGACGAGACGATGACTGACGACGGGGACCACGAAAACCTTGCTTTGGCTTAAGGCGCATGCCTTTAGAATCTAATTTGGAAGTTCCATAATAATCGGCCACAATTTTATGAACATTTTGTTGTTTATCACGAAGTGGAATAATTCCATACTCGGGATGAAGAAAACCAAGTCTTAGAGCAACCGGACGTTCTGTGGCAATAACAACACGGCACTCTCGACCACGAACGCTTTTTAGCCAAGCAGCGATCTCTTGATGATTTGAAATTGATGCGGAAAGCATCAGTAAGGTACTATCCCTTGGAGTAAGTAGAATAGCTTCCTCCCAAACTGCGCCCCTTTGTGCGTCAGCGATATAATGAACTTCATCCAGCACAACTAAAGAGTAATTACTATCACCGTTGTATAATTCATTGCGGTAAATTTCAGTCGTAGCAATTACGGCACTGGCATCAGTATCAATTTTGCGATCCCCAGTTAAGATTCCCACTTTATATTGTGGTTCAAAACGAGTTTTCAAATCATTATATTTGCTATTGGATAATGCTTTAAGGGGTGTGGTATAAACAGCTCTGCAACCAAGAGCTAAGGTTGCTGCAATAGCTTGTAGTGCTATATAAGTTTTTCCAGAACCTGTTGGAGCTACAACTAAAGTATCTGTGCCGGAAACCGCGCTTTCAATGGCATCTAGCTGAAATTTATCGGGCTTAAAAACCGATTGTTCTGGTAATCCAATTCCAGAAAGAAATTCTTCTCTCTCCGCTTTTATTTTTTCAAAAAAATTCATTTATATTTTCCTTTCTAGTAGGCGCTCGGCAAAAATTTGCTTTTTTTACTTAGACACCTGCAACTTGTTCTAATAAGTCATAACGACAATTTATGAAATTGGCGACATTCGGTGTTTCTGATAATAAATCTGGCGTTACCTTTCCATAGTAAGCAATTTCACCGTCAAATAAAGCGAGTACTTTATCAACATATGGTATCAGGCGACGTAAGTCCTGACTAACAATCACTGTAGTTGCTTTGGTCTCGCGTTGAATTTCTGTAATTAATTCCATAATCACCCTGCTAGCAATAGGATCTAATCCGGAAGTTGGATCGTCTAGTAAAAGTAGTTTTGGATTAGCAATTAAAGTTCTAGCTAAAGATGCCCGCCGCTTCATACCACCCGAGAGTTGAGCTGGATACTTATTAAAAGCAACGCCTAGCCCAACACGCTTAAGGATACTCATTACTTTTGGAGCAATTTCTTCTTGAACTTTTAGACTTAAGGACGTCGAGGGAACTCGACCGTCAACTAAAGGAAAGGCGACATTGTCAAAAACTGTCAGTGAATCAAAAAGAGCTCCTTCTTGAAACATTAGTCCCACGTCATCAACCGTCATATCTTTTAAAATGACTTGACCATGATCGGGAGCAAGAACCTGCGCTAAGATTTTTAATAATACACTTTTACCGCCACCACTAGGCCCTAGCAAACCAATCACTTGACCTTCCTCAATGTCAAATGAAATATTTTTTAAAACATGATTAATCCCAAAAAACTTGGATAAGTTATCAACTGTAAGGACTGTATTATTCATTGTTGAATTATTATTACAAACTTGAGGAAAAAATATTGTTCTTAATTTTATGAGAGCATTAAGCTATTTATTTTTAAACTAAGCTCTTCAATCATAAATGGCTTAGCTAAGAAATCACAATTCTTAGATTCCAACATCATTTCAATTAAATCGTCAGAACAAAACCCACTAACTATTAAAATCTTTTGTTTTGGATTGATTTCCCGAATAATTTCAAAAACTTCCTCTCCCGAAAGCTCTGGCATTAACATGTCCAAGATAACCAAACTTATATCATTTCTTTGATTTTTATAATAGTCGATGGCTTTTAAAGCCGAGCCTTCTAATTGAACATTATAACCTAATTGTTCCAGATTCAGTCCTAATACATTACGAACAACATCCTCGTCATCGACGACTAAAATGCGTTCATTTTTCTGAATAATTTGACCTGCAGATTCCTGTTGTAAGGATTCTTTAGTTATTTCAACATTAGAATCAGAGATCGGAAGTAGAATTCGAATTTCCGTGCCCTTTCCAGTTTCCGAAGAAATATCAATAAGGCCCTTAAGTTCATAGACAATAGATGCGACCGTTGTCAATCCAAGACCCGTTCCCTTTTCACCTTTAGTGGAAAAATATGGCTGAAAGATTTTTTCTTGTAACTCATTGGGAATACCAGAGCCATAGTCTTTAACTGTCAGACAAGCATAACGACCTTGGTGAAGAGTATTATTACTTAGTTTTAGCTTAACAACAGGATCTTCCACGACATCAAGAGTCACTAATATTTTTTGAACAGTGCAATTTGACTCTAAAATTGCATCTTGGGCATTTACAATCAGGTTCACTAAGATTTGAGTAATTCTTACATCAACACATTTCACTCGCACATCTTGAACGGAAGATACAAATTCAACTTTAATTTTGGGATTAATTGATGCTAATAAAATCTTAATCGTTCGCTGAATTAAATTATTCAGTTCAATATTTTGACTTTCCGCGGAATCTCTTTGCTTGGAGAAGCGTAAGATCTCTTTAGTGATTTCCGAAGCATTCATACTTCCCTGTTCAATTGATTCAATCGAAGCCAAGTGACGACCCTCTTTGGGCAAAATACTTTTTAAGAAAGCCACGTGACCAATAATCCCAGCTAGAAAATTATTAAAATCATGGACAATTGAACTGGCTAAAAGACCCAGAGTTTCTAATCTTTTGCCTTGATAATCATGAGCACTCGAAGAGAGCCTAGACAATTCAACAAGATAAACATTTTCATCCAGCAATGAAATTGAGATATAAACATTAATCGACTTGTTATTAACAGTATTAATTCTTGAGAAGCGAGGGCCTTGGTCGGCAATTAAACTATTTAAATCATTAAAAATACTGGTTAATTTAAAGGCATTGGCTTGCTCTGACTGCTCAATTAAATCTAGAAAGGCTAAGTTGCAGTAAAGAGGAGTAAACTTTTGATCAATTACCAGTAAAGAATATGGCAAATGGTCTAATATTTTTAGGGAAAGATCTGTATACATTATAAATATAACATAAAATTAGGTTTTAAATCGGGCAAGATGGTAAGTGATCAAAATAAATTCAGAGATTAAGACGAATTTCCAAAAAAGTAGCAAAAAAATTAATTCTTATAAGATAGTCACCAAGGCCAGCAAGCACAAGCTTATTGAATCTGCAGCTAAGCACTCAAGTGTCAGATCACTTAATAATCCCTATTTTTTAGGCTAAATAGTGGCTAATGCAATTATAATAAAATCTACTTTGATGAAATGTAAATTATAGAAAGTCCAAAAAGTAATTTACGTAAGGAAATTACTTTTTGGAGCTTTCTATCCCCCGGAGGGATAATAAAATCATATAGTTATGACAAAAAAAAATTGTTCTCTTTAACTTTTACGTAATTTATTTTTTGTCATCACTATAATAGCTAAAGACTAAAAAGAAGGCATTTTTTCCAGTATGCTCATTAATATTAAGTGGGTTTTAGTATTGACCGATGTCTTTAGGGGTAGATTCTATGATTTGTGATTAAGCCATATTTGAGGGTTCAAAGTTACTCCATCTGTCTGATGTTAATTTATTGTAGACAAAGGGATATATTTTGGATAAATTACTGATGTTGTTTATTTAATTGATTAAGTTATGTCTAGTTCTTCAACTGATTCATCATCAGAAACTTACGCAGGTAAGGTAAAGTGGTTTAATAATTCTAAAGGTTTCGGTTTTATAGAACACACTGATGGTTCTGACGTCTTTGTTCATTATTCAGTTATTGAAAGCGAAGGCTTTAAGACTCTTAAAGATGGTGATGATGTTTGTTACGAAATGGAGCAAGGTCCAAAAGGTTTACATGCGGTGCGTGTAACTTGTGGTTTAAAATCAATGATAACTGTTGAGAAAGTTGAATCAGCACCTGCTGAAGAAGCTAAAGAATAGTTATTGAATAACAGCAAGCTTAGAGTTTTTATTCTCAGCTTGTTGTAAATTGTTTTTTATACTTGTTTCGTTTAATGCAAATTTTTCTGTGACCAACTGGCCGCATGCTGCATTAATGTCTTTTCCTTTCGACCATCTCACACTAGTAAAAATAAATTGTTCATTTAAAACCTTAAACCAGCGATAGACCTTTTCCTCCGAAGGTGACTTAAATCCCAATCCGGCGTTTTCGTTGTAGGGAATCAAATTTACTTTACACTTAATATCTTTTAATAATCTTGGAAGACGCTTCAAATCTTCATCTCGATCATTAACTCCAGCCAACATCACATATTCAATCGTTAGTTTTTTTCTGCCGGCTAGTGGATATTTTTTAAGAGTTCCAAGTAAGGTATCGATCGGAAAGGCTTTATTTGTTGGCATAATCTCTGTTCTGGTTGCATCGTCTGTCGCATTTAAAGAGATTGCTAAGTTCACTCCTAAGTCAGCTTCGGCAAATTTTTCAATTGCCGGTACTAGACCAACAGTTGATACGGTAATCCTTCTGGGAGAAATTGCTAGACCCTTAGGGTCTGTTAAGATTCTAACAGTTGTAATGATTGTTTTATAATTATGAAGTGGTTCTCCCATTCCCATAAAAACAATATTTTGAAATCCATCCCCAAACTCTTTGGCGTCTTTTAGGATTCCTAAAACTTGTGCAACTATATCTGATGGTTTTAAGTTCGCAATAAAACCCATAGTGCCTGTTCGGCAAAATTTACATCCCATTCCACAACCATATTGAGAAGAGACACAGATAGTTTGACGTTTTGGTTGTTTAATCAGAACTGTTTCAATTGTTCTTCCACTTGGCACTTGAAAAAGATATTTTCTGGTGCCGTCATTGCTGATTTGACGATCTTTAATTTCTGCTTCTGGAAAAGTAAAATGACCTGCAAGTTGATCGCGAAGCACTTCGGAAAGATTGCTCATCTGGGAGATATCCCAGACATTTTTTTTATAGACCCAATCAAAAAGTTGATTGGCTCTAAATGCTGGCAAAGAAAACTTCTCCGACAAATAGTCAGCGAGATCTTTGCGACTAAGATCGAAGAAATTTACAGAGTCCGTCATTTGTTGGCACTATAAAAAAACCCTCAAATATTTTTTTCAAATAATAAATGAGGGTTTGATGTTAATTACTAAGCTAATTCTGGAAAAAAGAAACTAATTTCATTCTTGGCATTTTCAAGGCTATCAGAACCATGAACAGCATTAGCACTGATACTATCAGCAAAATCAGCTCTAATTGTTCCGGGAGCAGCATCTTTAGGATTTGTAGCACCCATCAGATCACGATTGATCGAAACTGCATTTGGTCCTTCAAGTACTGAGACAACAACAGGTCCAGTAACCATGTAATCGCATAATTCACCAAAGAATGGTCTTTCTTTATGGACAGCATAGAATTCTTGAGCTTGAGCTTCGCTTAGTTGCATTAATTCAATTGCTACAATTTTGAGGCCCTTATCTTCAAAGCGACTTAAGATTTTGCCAATAACGTTTTTTTGAACTGCATCTGGTTTAATGATTGAGAGTGTTTTTTCCATGATATTATAAGTAAAAATTTATAGTTAATCGCAAGTAGCTTATAAATTTAAATAGCTAAAGGTGATGTTAATAGTGACCTACAAGTATTCCCCTGAATATAAGGAAGATAATTTTTGGCTCTATATATAACTGCGCGATAATATAGCAAGTAATTGAAATTTAAGCAAAAATCCCCTAGTTAAGGTTAAAATACCAGAGATAACTTAAATATTAATTAAATTCTGACTTTGATTATTTTAAAGCCTGATGGCAGGCTTTGGAGATTCGATCCATTCCACTTGCTAGTTCTTGGTCAGAAACTGCAATACTAATTCTAAATGCCCCATCATCACCAAATTCTATCCCAGGAACCGCAGAAACTAGGGCTGATTCTAACAAGAAATTACAAAAATCTGTAGAGTTTTTAATAGTAGCGCTTTTATTAAAAAACTGATCAATTCTTATGAACAAATAGAAAGCACCCTCTGGTATTCCTGCTAGGCTTAAGCCAGGAGTTTCTTCAATTACTTTAACCGCTGATTGTAGACGGTTCCAAAAAACTTGATTCATTTTAGGAATAAAATCTTGAGGGCCATTTAACGCGGCAAGTGCCGCATGTTGAGCAAATGAACAAACATTTGAAGTAGTCTGACTTTGAAATTTAGACATTGCCGAAATAATTTGCTGCGGTCCTGTAGCATAACCGACTCTCCAACCTGTCATTGAATATGCTTTGGAGAAGGCATTAATCGTAACTGTTCGATCTGCAAGTTCGGGAACCGCTTCGGAAAAAGAAACGAACTTGAAATCCTGATATGTAATTTTCTCATAAACTTCGTCTGACATCACAATAATTTCATGCTTCTTTAAGACTTCAGCTAGACCTTGGAAGTCTTCGCTTGTGTAACCTGCTCCCGTTGGATTAGAAGGACTATTAAGAATCAAAACTTTAGTTTTAGGAGTAATGTAACTCTCAAGTTCTGCAGGAGTTAATTTATAATTATTTGCTGGGTTACTTGTGCAAATTACTGGTACTCCACCGGCTAAAGCAACTTCGGCTGGATAGCTGACCCAGTAAGGGGCCGGAATAATAACTTCGTCACCTGGCTCAAGTACTACTTCTAAAAAATTATGAATTGCTTGTTTTCCACCATTTGTAACTATAACACTTTCAGCATCAGCTTTAATTTTATTTTCAGTGCTGAATTTTTCGGCAAGTCTTTTTCGAAGACTTGGGATTCCGGGAACGGCGGTATATTTAGTATGTCCTTGGTCTAACGCTAGCTTAGCAGCATCTTTAATAAAATCTGGAGTATCAAAATCAGGCTCTCCAGTGCTAAAATCAATAATGTCCAAGCCTTTCGCTTTCAGCTCTAATGTTTTTGCTTTTATTGCTAATGTCGCGCTTGGTTTTTGTGAGTTAATTAAATTATTTGTAAATTTCATTTTTATTTTAAATTGAATAGGAAATAGTTTATTTCTTTTTTGAATACTTTGCTTGAAGTGCTTTAGCGATAATTGGATGAACTAACATCGAAACATCACCCCCATAAGGAGCAACCTGCTTAACTAAGGTTGAACTGATATAGGAATTCTCTTCTCGAGTCATCATAAACAAAGTTTCAACGCGGTGATCCAATTGACGATTCATTAAGGCCATTTGTGCTTCATAATCGAAATCACTAATTGCCCTGAGCCCGCGAATTATCACCCTGCTCTTCACTTTTTTTACATAGTCGACAAGGAGTCCACTAAAAGTCTCAACAACAACTTTTTGTTTTCGTTTTTTGAAAATTTTTTCAATTAGCTCGACTCTTTCTTCCGGAGTAAATAGCGCATTTTTAGAAAGATTTTCTAAGACTGCCACATGAACTGTTTCAAAAATCTCGAGCGAACGTTCTACAATATCTATATGTCCATTTGTGAAAGGATCAAAGGAACCTGGAAATACAGCCGATTTTTTATTGTTTGACATGGCGGAAAGTTATCAAATGAAGGTTTAAATGTAAAACCTCGCAGTTCTCCCAAGAATAATTAAACTAGTATTGAGATTTTGAAAGGAGTAATTAGTAAAGTGGTCACACATTTTGAACTGTAGTATTCTGATAGTAAGTCTGAAATTATAATCGTGATTAAAACGAACAAAAATCCATTCTCTTCAAAAATCAGAGTATTAATAATGCTTGGTATCTGCTGTTACACTTTGTTTATCGCCTTTCCCAACTTCTTTGGTAGTTTAAATTTTGAAGGTTCCTCTCCTAAAATTAGTCCGGTCGATAAAAACACCTGGTTCACAGACCTTGAATCCGCCAAAAATTTGGCCAGAAAGGAAGAAAAGACTTTATTAGTGGATCTCTATGCCGACTGGTGCGAGCCCTGTGTCAAATTTGAACAAGTAACCTTTAAAGACCCTACTGTTCAAAAGGAATTAAGTAAGCTAATTAAAGTTAGACTAGACTTCAATACAATCGATCTGACAAACGAAGGATTATCTAATAATTACAAGGTATTAGGCTTGCCTACAATTTTATTTATTAATCCAGAGGGTGTCGAGTTAAAAGCAAGTAGAATCGAGGGTTATTTAAAACCAAATGAGTTTATTTTGCATCTAAAGAATAATCTTTAATCGTATTAGGCTAAGTATTCTCCCTATAGTATAATTATTTCAATGAATCATAATTCCTTACAACGACAATTAGGGGCTACCTATGTGGAAATGGCAATTTCGATTCTTCTTTTCATGATGATTATTATCTCCGTTTTAGAACTTCTTAAATTTAGTTTTGTTACGGTCTCAGTGCAGCATACTTTACAGAAAGGTTTAGAAGCCGCAACAAAAGCTAACTTTTCAACTGTTGGTAATTGTATCCCAAATGATGGTGTTGTTAGTGATGCCCTTAATGATGAACTCGCTGGTAATGAACTCAATCGTGGCACATGTATCAAAAATGAAATTGTAAAGATTGCCCAAAGTTTTGATTTAACAATCACTCCCAGTATGATTTCCGTTACTAGGCCAGCTCGACTAGGTGAAGATGACTCAACGCTTCCGTCTGGTTGGCGTTGCGATCCAACATTGGCAACTTCTTTTGGCCCAACAGATGCAGCTCATCGTGGAGAAATAGTTGCCATCTGTATTCGCACTAACATACCACTTTTTTCATGGTTCTCTTCAACACCAACTATGGATTTTATTGTTTTTGGTAGAAATGAAATTTTTAGATATGACGCTGAACTAGTAGGAGGATTTTAGTAAATGTCAAAACTAAATTTTTCATCACAAATAAATTCAAATCAGGGTTCGGTTCTTGTGGAACTAGCCTTAATTTTACCTATTATTTTTGTAATTTCTCTCACTGTCTTCGAATTTACCAGAGCAATTCATCATCTTACAATTGCGTCCAGTGCTAGTAAAGAATTTGCCAATATTATCAAAAGAGATTGCCCTGAAGATTCTAGTCAGTTGCCAACTTGTTTAAATTCTCAAAGAACTAATTTTGAAGAATATTTACAGTCTATTGTTCCGGGAACTAAATTAGCCGTCACTTACATGATAGCAAATTCAGATCGAATTAATCTTGTCGACCGAGCAACATGGAGCGTCACTCCACAATACATTTCTAAACACCCAGATACCGTTAGTAGACTTCCATTGCTACTTGGTAATGATGGTAAGATAAAGACCAGTTTTTCAAATTTGGATCGGCATCAAGCAATTGTTTTTAGTGAATGTTATGTTCCCTATTCTCCAATATTAGTTTTTATTAATACAATTTTTAATCTACCATTTGTAGCCGGGGATTTTTTATATGATGCGACTATTGTCTAAAAAAAATAATCAGTGCGGAGCATATCTTCCACTCATGGCATTAGGAATTATTGCTTTATTAGGAGTGGCAGCTCTAAGCATTGATGCTGCCAACATGTTTTATACTAACCTTCAGTATAAGAAAGCTACAGATGCTGGCGTCGTAGCTGGGCTTGAGTACCGAGTGAAGAAAGGTTTTCAAGCGAGCCTACATACCGCATTTGACCAGTATGGTTTTGAAGTCGCCAATGCCTCTCTTGTTACAGAGCCACTTGGCCTAGGACCTATGCAGAAATCTGTAATTCAAAGAGCCCGAGAAGTTGCTCGAAATAATGTACTTTTTAGCATCCCAAAATTTCAAGGTCTTTTAGATGAAACAGATGTTTATGTTCAGTTCGAAGGACCAACTGCTGCAAATAACAATACGGAGGGCCTACAGGTTGAATTTAGAGATCTGCAGCGTGATAATTTATTAATGACCACAGGTCTTAATCAGTTATTAGGGGGGACAGGAAATAAGGACAGTTTTAAAACATCGGGACTCTCTACAGGTGCTATTTCTCCGGTACAAATTGTTTTGATGATTGACTTATCAAATTCTATGATGTGTCCAGTAAGTTACACTTATTATCAGGACCCGTTATTAAAAGCCGACTGCGCAGATGCCATGGGCAAAAGGCAAAGAATCCAACGAGGAACTAATACAGAGATAACCGAATTTCCGCTTATTGGCAGAAAACTTGGAGAACCTGAGCCTGGGAATTTAGCGGATGAAATTTATCACAATGATGTAAAATTTGAGATTAATAGGACATGTTACTGTGGTTGCTTAATTACAGATACAACCTCTTGTCCGAATAAATATAATCAAGTAGCACCTAATACCACTACTGGGAATTATATTGTTAATACTATTAATCCAGATCCTAATTTATCATCGAAATTTAGTTTAGATAATAAAATGAGTCATCTAATCCAAGGGGTAGATGCTTTTATGGAAAGATTTCGGCCATTTAAAGATAATATTGCCATTATTCCTTTTAATTCCAGTTCTTTTGTTTATAAATCAATCAATACACCCTTTTCTAATCTTGCTCCTAATAATTTAGTTGGGGATTGGGATGTTGGTCAACAAATTGCTGGGGATCCAGATGAAGATCGAGAGGTTCATGATCAAGCAAAACTTAACACCATCTTTCAAAATATCGTGCAACAAACTGGAAATTTAAAATTAGGAGACTGGACTAATCCTTCAGATGCCTTACTTAGTGGTTATATTCATAATTTACATTACAATTCAGATGACAATGGAAATGTTCGCGTTAAAACTCACTATGTTCTTTTTACTGATGGAGCTCCAAGCGCAACAAGGATCTTACTAGATGACCCAACTCTTCCTGGTGTAAGTTTTTTAAATCAAGCAATACATTCAGAGGTCATGTCAAAATTAGGCTCACTCCCGCTGGATAATGACGTAACTCTACTGAGCATTCTAAGCTCCTATCAGCAGTATTCTTCACTCGGCACCAGCCCCAAAGTAGATTCTAGTGGATCGGTTTGGGCACCAAGTCCCTTTATTAAATCTCAGCTACTAATTGAAGAAAATCCCGACCCTTTTGGAACACCATCAAATCCAAGTATACTGTATGGATTGCAAGTTGATGATACAAAGACTGCAGCTTATAACTCATTGTTATTTCCAGGTGCGGGCATTCCAGATCCCGAAAATATTTCAACTTATGGTAATTTTTGGAGCCCAGGAGCATTAACTGATAGTATCGATATTGTTGATTTAAAAGGTAATATTTTTAAATTCAACAACACTATGTCTGGGCCAAATATAAAGTTTATTCAACCAATTGATATCTACGAAGCAAACATTACCTCTGATAAAACTACCCTTGATTGTATTCCTCCCTCTGGAAGTGGTAAGAAAATTTTTACCAATAAATATTCAACTTCTCTTCCTGTCTCCCCCCCGCCAGATTGTTTATCAACAATATCAACTCTTGATGATGAATGGATGAAAATTTTTTATAATGTTCCAATATACTATGCCGATATTATGCGTCAAAATAACGGGACAGTTCATACCATCGGTTTTGGTGAAGCTGACCCTTGTCAACCGCAATTTGTTAGTGGCTCTTTCACAGCGACCAGTGGATGTGTAATGGATCCTTCTCCCTACCAAAACTATTTAGATGCTATTTCCCGAAAAGACTTTCTTTTAGGTAGAATAGCAGGACGAACCGATATTGTGATTAATCAGGTTAATCAACTAGGAGTCAGTAGTAAAAAAGCTCTAGTAGTTCCAGCATTTGATAATACCAAATCAACAGATAGTAAATTACAAGGGACATATTCCGCTGCAGATGAAAATTTTTCTATTGTTAAAGCCTTTGAAAAAATCGCAGATGATATTGTTAGATTGTCTCGCTAGAACAGTAAGATCCTAGTAAGTTTTAGCCAAAGGCCGTTCAATAACCTGAGAATACTTATATCCCTTAAATTTACAGAAGATTCTGTTCATGATAAAACTTTTAAAACCTAAAAGGGATTTTGTTATATATCAAAATAACTAACATCCCCTGTTTATAATGAACCTGTGATTCAAAACTTTAAGCCCAGAAAGATCCTTTTTGTTTCAGAATCGGAAGAAATTTATTTTCAAATCACAGTCCTTTTGCAACGGGTTCAAGGTTTCAAATCTGAAATTTTCTGGGCTCGTAATTATCAAGCTGGTTTAGAGCAACTTGATAATAATTATGATGTTTGTCTTTTTGACGATCAAAGTCTAGGTAAGTACACTTTCGCCATTTTGGAATTAATCAATGACGAATCGCTTCTCCTTCCAGTCGTTATTCTTTCTGACGGAAAATCAAAAGATCGTGATTTAAGATTGCTGCGTGCCGGAGCTGCCGATTATTTGATCCTGGGAAAGATCATGCCAGATTTCCTATACCGATCTATTTATTACGCTTGTGAAAGACGGAAATCTGAAAAAAGCTTGCAGAGCATTGAGAAAGATCACCTCCGTGATCAAAAGTTGTTATCTCTGGGAGCACTCGCCGCAAATGTTGCTCATGGTTTAGGGACAAATCTGGAAAAGATTTCCGATCTATTAAACCAGATGGAAAAAGATTTAAAAGAAGAAAAATGTTGTAAGAAAATTAATAAGTGCCAATCGCTCCTCACGAAATCTCAACAGTTTATCAATAACTTGCTAGCCTTTTCTCCTGCCGAAATAAAAATTATTCCCCAGTGTAATCTAGTAGATTTAATTATTGATTCTACTAATTTCCTGAACCAAGCAAGTGACTCCAAGAGTCGTGTAGTTTCCATGGTTGATTCCAGTGAGCCCATTTATGTTGATTTAAACCCTTCTGAGATCCGTCAAGCATTGGCTAATTTAGTTATTAATGCTACGGAAGCACAGCCTAATGGTGGTAAAATTAAACTAGCCTTATCAATTCCAAACAGTTGGGACTTACCACCTATACTTCAAAACAACGATTCCCGCTTTGCCTGCATTACGATTACTGATCAAGGCTTAGGAATTGCGCCAGAGCATTTAAACTCCTT
Organism: Bdellovibrionota bacterium; assembly: GCA_041740355.1. Taxonomy (GTDB): domain Bacteria; phylum Bdellovibrionota_C; class UBA2361; order UBA2361; family CALJRW01; genus JANNBC01. The sequence goes on along the minus strand of JBGSMD010000002.1, from coordinate 23,845 downwards.
ATTTGATCCAACTTTTACTACTAAGAAAAGAGCCAACAAATTGGGCCTTGGTTTAAGTATTGTTTTTTCCATTATTAAAGCTCACCAAGGATCGATTACTGTGGAATCTAAGCTTGGCAAAGGCACTTGCTTTAAAATCTTTCTACCGCTTTCTAAGGAAAGTCTTAAACATAATCGTAAATCTGACTGTAAGGGTTTAGTCATGGTGATTGAACCAGACTTATCGCAAATTGAGGTTTGCAAGCTTTATTTTTCTGCAGCAGCAATGGACTCTAGAGTTTTTATGGATTCAACAGAGGCACTTTCTTGGTATCAGATTAACTTTAAACGAGTAGATTTGATTATGTTAGCCGATGAGAAGATCGAAAACTGTTTACAAGACTTACAAGAAATTCTTTCTATTTATCCTGAAGCAAAAGTAGTGACCGTTGGGGATTCTAAACGTCTAACAGATGCATCACTTGCGAAAACCAATAGTTTCTGCAAAATTTTTCCGACTGAAAGTAAATATCTATCAGCCATCTCTTGGGTCTCTGAAGGTTTAGGTTGGGAATAAACACTCCGCTTATATTGTTTGAAAATACCAAATATAAGAAAGGAGGGTTTGGTGTTATTTTCTACGGTAAAAAATAGCTAGGCCATTATTTTGCTGACCCACGGTTATTCATTTTTGAAAAAAATGAATAACCGTGGGTTTAAAACTCATACTAATATGACTAATTTTGATTTTAAATATCTTCAAGAACTTCCTAGCCTCATAGCTGTAAATCAAATGATTGAAAAATCAATTGAATCTGAAGCTCCGAGAATTTCGGAGATCGCCAGTTATTCATTTGCTCAAAAAGGAAAACAAATTAGGCCGATACTAACACTATTAGTCGCTAAATTTTGTGGCTTAAACGAACTAAAACCTGAACTAGTTAATGTTGCTGCTGGTATTGAAATGATTCACCTGGCTACGATTCTTCACGACGATATTATTGATCAATCAGAACTACGAAGAAATCAACTAACGGCTTGTCGAAAATTTGGCATTAATGACACAATTATTACGGGTGATTTTTTACTTGTCAAAGCTTTTGGTCTTTGTGGTTTACTCGATCCATCAATCGTAAAAGCTACAGAATTGGCTTGTGCCGATTTAACTGAAGGAGAAATCTTAGAAACTGCACTTCATCAAGATTCTCATACAATTGAATCAAGCTTATTAATTGCTAAAAAGAAAACTGCCGCACTGTTTCGATTAGCCTGTTTTAGCGCTTCCAAAATTGCTGGTTGCTCACCCGAAATCTGTGATAAATTTGCCCAATTTGGTGAAAAGTTAGGAATCTCATTTCAGATTCTTGATGATATTCTTGATGTCTCTGCAAATGTTGCCAAATTCGGCAAAAATCTAGGGACAGATCTAAAGGAACGTAAGCCTTCGGTAGTAAATGTCCTTTGGTTAAATTCTGGAAATCCATTAGCGGAAGACTTAAAAACTAAACCAGATGTTAAACAAATTGATATTGAATTGCATTTGGCTGCTATTAAATCAGAGGGTATTTTAGCAGCTAGCCAGCATTTAGCTGAAAGTTTTATTACAGAAGCTCAGTCTTTGCTTAATGAATGCTCAAGTTCCATCCCTAAGCATTGTGTAGAATCAAAAATGATCTTGGAATCACTACTTCAATTTATCCTTTTAAGAAGTAAGTAGACTATTCTCTTAAAATTAGCCTTAAAACCTGAATTCGACATAAGAATTCTACTACGATAAGCAAATTGACTGAATTTGCCTGACAAAAGCAAAATAATTGATGCTCGCTGTAACTCTGCTACAGCTGTACTTCAATATTTTGTTTTTCTAGTCAAATTACTATATAGAAAGTCCAAAAAGTAATTTACGTAAGGAAATTACTTTTTGGGGCTTTCTATCCCCCGGAGGGATAATAAAATTATATAGTTATGACAAAAAACAACTCAATCTATTTGATTTTTACGTAATTTATTTTTTGTCATCACTATAATATTCCCTTAATCGTCATGCCTAAAATATTATTACAATAAAGTTTTGCAACTTAAACTTGATTCAAGCTTACCTAATTGAAATCCAATTTAAGTCTCTCAATAGCTACCTTGCTAATACAAAAAGTTAAATTTTTAATTTGGATATCATACTTGAATCCCCTAAATCTAATTCCTTAGAAACTTCAGAATTATTAAACATTTTCAAATAATAATCTGCTGCTTTCTTCCCGGCCTCAACTCCTGGCTGATCGTAGGCATTAATATTAACAAAGCTGGCATAAAAGCTTACCGCGCGCTCAAACAAAGCTACGAGCATACCCAAGTAATATTCATTTACTTCGGGAATAGTGATAGTCAAACTATTTCTTCCATTTTCAAATAATGCCTGCCGAGTACCAAGCAGAAATCCATTTAAATAGTCACTGACATAGTTATCCCCCAGTTTTAAATTATACTTAGAATTAACTTTCAGTGGGCGAATAAAAATTCCAAAAAAATTATTTACACCACTACGAAGTTGTTGCACATATGAATGTTGATCAGTTGAACCTTTGTTGCCAAAAACACTTATTCCTTGGTTCACAACATTACCATTTAGATCGTGCTCCTTCCCCAGGCTCTCCATGATTAACTGTTGCAGATATTTACTAAATAACTCTAGACGATCCGAGTATGGCAAAACCACTAAAGATTTCGCACCTTTTCCCTCAGCTTCCTGAAGCCAATAGGTAGCTAGTAATAAAGAAGGGTTTTCTTTGATTTCAGTTTTACGACCCAAAAGATCCATTTCCTTTGCTCCGGCTAGCAACTGTTTAGTATCAAAACCTAGAAGAGCAAATGGTAATAATCCAACAGCAGACCAAATACTAGTGCGACCACCAACCCAGTCAGAAAGGTGGATCACCTTTAGCCAGGATTCTTCTTTGGCAATTTTTTCTAATTTACTATCGGGCATCGTGACAGCAACTGCATTCGGCGCGAATTTTAAACCCTGTTCGGCAAATGCATACTCGGCAACTTTCCAACCATTAGCAGTTTCTGGAGTGCCACCTGATTTGGTAATGACCAAAACCAAAGTCGTATCCAAATCACCGATTAAATTAAGCGTATCTTCAAAGCCTTCGGGATCAGTATTATCAAAGAAGAAAAGCTTTCGTTTTGATTTATACTGTAAGGCCCGGGCAATAAATTGTGGACCCAAAGCAGAACCACCTATCCCAATAAGTAAGATTGTCTGATAGGCTTTACCAGCAGAACTAAGAATTGTTCCAGCGTCAATTTTCCTAACAAATTCAGAAACTTCAACCAGTAATCCATCAATTTCTTGTTTAATTTTATCAGTTGGGCTGAGCTCAGAGTTCCGCAACCAATAATGACCAACCATTCGATTCTCGCTACGATTAACTAATTGTCCTGACTCTAAGGCCTGTAAATCAGCTAAGGCTTTAGACCAAAACGAGGTTGGGCATTTAGTCAAGTAATCAGTAAATTGAGATTTTGAAAAATCTAAAGTAAGGTTGGTGTCTAAAAAGTTATAAATCATAATCTGTAATTAATATGGAAAATCAATTTGCAATTTTAAAGTCCATGGCCAAAGATTTTGCGGCCACAGGAACTCTAATGCCCAGCTCAAGCTTCTTATCAAAAGCCCTAACTGAAATAATTACACCAGAAGATAACAGACCTGTAAGAATCTTGGAAGCAGGTGCTGGAACAGGTCCAATATCTAAGCAAATCTTAAAAAAACTACGTCCTCAGGATCATTTGACGCTTTGCGAAATGAACCCCATGCTTTGTGATATTCTACGCAAATACTTGGAAACAGATGAAAATTATCACAAAAATCGTAAAAATATCGAAATCTTTGAAGGTCCAGTTCAAGACATTAGTAAGGCAAAACATTATGATTATATTATTTGCTCGATTCCTTTCTTGAACCTTCCCGCAAAATTGGCGGAAGATATTTTTAAAACATTTCATCAATTATCCAATCGACACACAAAATTAAGTTACTTCTCTTATTGGGGTTGTAAAAAACTAGGTGAGATACTCCCGCTTAAGGAACAAAAGCGTCGTCGGGAGTTAGGAAAATTCTTAGACCATCAACATTACTTTGATCGTACAAGCAAAAAGAATATTTGGCTTAACTTAATGCCGGCAGAAGTTAAATACTATCGAAGAGCGCCAAACTAATTAGTAGATGAACTTGGGATAATGGACTTGGACGCTTTTCTTTTAAAAAACGGTAAAAGCTTGACTGGCCCACTGAGACAGTAAGTTAATGCTACTAAAAACACAGTTAGCCTTGGTTCGTACCACAACATCGCAATAAAAACCCCCACAAGAATGATAAAGCTAATTTGATTTTTAAACTTAAATTTCTTACCACTAGAATATGGAATTCGACAAACCATTAAGTAGGCTACAATTAAAATATAAGCACTACCCATAGCAACTGAAAACTCGGGCAACTCAATACTTGGAAATAAATTCACGACTGACACGATCATCGCCGCCGCCGCAGGAGATGGCATGCCCGTGAAATCCTTACTACCACTATCAACAACATTAAATCTTGCTAAACGAGCGGCAGCGCAAATCACATACACGAAACAAACAATCACCCCAAACTCATCGGCATTAGTTTTGAAACACCATTGGTACATTAAGAATGCTGGCGCTACTCCAAAAGTAACCAAATCAGCAAGGGAATCGAACTCTAAACCAAATTTAGAAGAGGCATTAAACCTTCTTGCGACTCGACCATCGAGAGCATCCAAGAGTGCTCCCACAAAAATTGCTAAGACAGCTTTCTCATAGCGGCCACTGCTAGCATAAATTACTGAAAGGAATCCACAGAATAAATTCCCCAAAGTTACCAAGTTCGGCAATAAAAACCGTCTTTGATGGATGGCTGCTTGTAAATTAGCCTTTCTTTCGGAGATTTTGTCTTTATTAAGCATTAAACATTCTTTGAAAATTGGTCGAGTATATTTTTTAAAGGCGTGAGATTGCTTGTCCTACTTTGCCCGAGGCAACGAAGGATAAAATCTAATATTCTTTGCTCGCAATAAATTGCTGAAATTACAGTAAATCTTTTAGATCTTTACTATAATTTCATCTTACGCTTTGAGTTAGTATACTATATTATTTTATTAGGCCTAATAAATATTAGGTCAATTTACTTTCAAGTATTGTACAATATTATCTGTGTTTAAATCAAAAGGGAAATATAGGGAGTTTGGTGGGGTAATGATCGAAGGCCTAATAGCGACTTCTTTCCTAGTAATTACCGCATTCGGCATTATTGAGCTTGCCGGCTACATGAGGGATAACGCCAATCTTAGTCGAATTCTACAACAAGCGGCTGTTGGGGTGAGTACGGCATCAAGCTGCACCAGCTTAGCAAATGTCCAATACTTACCTGATAGTGTGGAATCCTTCTCCGTACTCTTACCAGACATTAAAAATTTAATCACCGACTTACTGAGATTAAACTCTTTGACTCCTGCAGAATTTGTAATTGATGTTGAACTTTTTGCTGATGGAGTTAGCGCTGGGGGAGTTAATACAATAAGAACTGGTTATGTCTGGATGGGACTTAAGCTAGCTAATCCAACCAAGATTCTTGGGCTGGATGACAAACTTAATTGCCACACTTTATTAGCTCCGCTTCCAACAAGCTTTGATCTGGAAAATCCTGCCGATCTACCAATTATTACTAGTCCAAGTTTAGATACTACAAGTTCATGTCCAACGAAAATTATTAATCACTATCAATGGGCACCAGTGGCTAATAGTATTGCCAAGAGTAATGCCTTTTGTAATCCAAATCCAAATTAAATGAAGACACCTCTAAATCCATATCAAGAAATGAAAGGTGCATCCTTGGTCGAGTTTGCTTTAATCTTCCCTCTATTTTTTGGAGTTTTATTTACCGTCATTCAAATCTGCTTAGTGTTTGTGGATAAAGCATCGATAAATTTTGTTAGCGAAGAACTCTTACTTGAATATGCTACGGATGATTCATTATTAGCTACAGATATTGATTCAAACAATGGTTACTTTGTAGATTCTGACGAACTAAAGAATCGATTTAAAGAGCAACTTGCATCAGTCCAAATTAAATATACTGATCCTGAAACTATAATCCCCCCTAAACCTTTAATTTTGGGTAGGATCTGTCGACCAGATCAAATTAGTCCCTCACCTAGCCCAAGCGCACCAGCCCTAACAACTCTAAAGAATTTTGAGTCGACATCTCCTCCAGACAATAATGTGCTCATGTCCTTATCTGTCAATGTCCCAATTAATTGTCTAATGGGGGAGATTACTTTTGGCTTAACAAACGATATCTGCACCCATATCAAAACGTTTTACCGCATACTACCACTTAACTCATCAGGATATCCTGACTGCTAAACATTAAAGGAAGCTATGAGATACGAAACAAAAGTAATGATAAATGACGAGAGAGGAAGTATTTTTCTGTGGCTGGGTGTGACCGTATTCCTAGCATTAACAACTCTCGGGTATCTTTATTTTAATAATGCCCGACTTGCAGCCTACACTCACCTTCAGGCAATCGCCGAAGCAGCTGCCATTGCCGGTGCTCAAAAACTTTGCCCAGCAGATGGTTGTTTAGAACAAGCTTATCAGGCAGCAGTAACCACAATAAATCATAACTTTAGCTTACAAAATAATGGCTACGAACGGATTGAATTAAATGATGATTTTTTACCTCCAGTTGAAATCACAGAACCTTCGCATGACCCCTACAAAAGAAGCTATACCTCAAAAAGAACTAACCTTGAAGTTCAGATCTACCCTGGTTGGCTTAGTCAGGATCCCAACGATACTGATATTCCAAGGTTTTCCAAGCTTGATAATCAATGGCTAGCAGATAATCCTGGCATTCCACCACAACTTGTGATGAATAGTTTTGTAGTCGAAATTAAATTAATAGGATTAACGAGTGTTGTGGGATTTCCAATCGGAGGCTCGGACACGGCAAAAATAAACGGTCGAGCGATTGCCCGCTCTGGACCTAATCTGCCGGTTGCGATTGCGCCCTTTGCTATACCTGCCTGTGCCTTAATCAGCGAAGAAGGAAAGTTCGAACAAGAAGAAATCTGTTATGGAGATCGATTATTTACTCAGTCAGATCGCTACTTGCCAAAAGTTAGTGAATTCCTCCCTTTCACAGTCAGTTATGAAGAAGCACTAAAAGGAATTGGTCCTTTTGTGAAACCGGCTAATAATGTCGCTGAAAGCTACCTAGCATATTATGAATATCAAGATAAAGTTGATGCCGAAACAAAAAGATTAGCAGCTTTTAAAAATAATCAGTTCGGCGTGCGTCCATCCTTTTTCTATGGGCCATGCAGCAAGGACATCAATGAATGTAATATTAAACGTAAAATAAACTACAGCTTAGATCAGGATAACTCTAGTTTTGATGGGGAATATGCAACTTTCGGCGGTTGGACTAATTATGCATACAGTCATATTAGCGATCACTATGGTGTAGTAGGTCATACCAACTCCAGCCTTAACGAAGGTAAACTAATCTACCTCCTTAAGAATAAAATAAAGGATGAGCTTTTTAAAGAAGATTATTGGGCTACCATTGGACAAGCATTTTATGTTTGGCATGATGGATTAAAGCTAGAAGATACGGGAAATATGATCTGGGACAAACTCATAAAATCAGGTGATCCTTCATATTTTTTTGGAACAAATTCAGCACTAATCAATAATGAAATAACCATGAGCTCCAACCGCGCGTTAGGATTAGCATCACTACCTAATTTTCCGAACTTAGAAGTTCTTCCCGATCAGCCATTACCATACCCGACACTGGCACCCTCAATTTTACCTGTGGTTAACCCAGTCCCTAGTGGTTTCAGTTCAGCAGAAGCAATTTTTTTTAATGACGCTCGCATGGAAAGCAACAGCTCTGCAGCAATTGATACGGATCGCTATCCAACTCTACTTAGAGATCAATTCAGTAATGGTTTGTGCAACTCCAAAAGAATGCGATTAGATTGTGGAGGAAAAACTGATATCTTAGATGCTTGGGGCGTCAGCAATTGCACTGCAGGCAAATCTGAGCAAGCAACACATTTTGGTCCCTCATACTCTTTGACTCAACAAGAACAGTTTGTTGATTATGCAGGTCAAACTTTCACCCTAAAATCATTACCAAAAGATAAAGATTATCCGACAAACAACGTTTGGCAGGCTAAAGTTCCAATTATTGCCGAGGATGGGCCGAATGCCCGGCCTTGCATTATCGGAGCCAACAAAGCAAAACCTAGCATTAATAATGATTCACAATATGTAGTAATTGGTTTTGTCGATGTCGATATCTTTGATTTGGATATTGGTACTCCACCAGTAGAGCCTCCAGCACTACAAACTTATAGTTTTACTACACCAATTGTCCCTCTTGAAAACACAAATAATCCAGAGTTAAGCAGTCCTGATTATCACGACTATCACTTAAAACACTATCAAGTCTCCGCCGATATTAAGATTCCAGCTATACCAGATAACCCTAAAGAAACGACACTACCCGGAACCGGCCCTAACCCCTGGATTTTTCAGATTGACGATCCAGCTGTCCCTACTCAAACTAATACACCAATAGCTTGTAACTTAGTCAGGGCTAGAGTTGCCTGCGATAATAATTTTATCTCTTCTTCTCAAAACCATGGACCAAGAAGAGCCGAGTTAGTCAGTGCCTCCTTAATTCCTAATACTTTCGATGCAAATTCACAAAATGTAGAGCAAGAGCAGCAATAAAATAGGCCACAAGCTAAAAGGACCTTGCCGAATTATGGGTATTATGGCGAGATTCATTAGCTTAAAAAGTTGTGGCATAAACCTCAGTCTTGGATAAGTAAGCTATTACAAAAGCCTAACTGCTTGAAATTGCGTTGGAAAGAAATATTTTCAGTCTCGCTGATATGCTACATCAGCTACGAATAAAATTTTTACTTTCCTTAGCAATTTACATTGATTGAAAAAAGAAGCTTTTTTCAATCAATTCAAGCACTTCGGCTTTCTCATTACGCTTTCTTATCCAAAAACTGAGGTTATAACTTTTAATATGCAGGTCCTTGCCCCAAAAAATGAGATGATTGATTATCGCAAAGTTGATGGCGAATGGTATTGCTTTGGAGAAAAATTAAGTGAGGTAAATAAAAATGAGCCTCCTGAATATTTAGCTAATCTAGTTCAGGCACTTGAGGCGATAGAAACTGGTTCGGCCTCTCAAACCTTAGTTGTCTCTGACAAATACGGTTTGGTAAATAATTTCATCAAAGCTCCTGATGGTCGAATCCTAAATGAAGCCTTTTCTGGTAGTAAAGAAATTCTAACTCAACTGAGCTTAGATAATGCACAAGCTCAGTTAACAAATGGGGTCTTAAGTGTTAGCAATTATAATATTCCTCAACAAGCAATCGAACAACTTGCCTCAAGGCAAGGCCTTTTAGTTGAATTTTATTCCACTGCCTTTCCAAGTGACGCCTCATTACCAACAATCAATCGAAGTCAGGAAGTACCAACAGAACAAGCTAGTTTTTACAACAACACAAATAATACTCCGGGAGCAACACCTGAAACTAATCCAGCATTAAAAAATGTTACTGAAATTACAGCTCCAAAAGAAGTAGAGCCAAAAGTTGAAGTGACTTGGTTAGTAGGAAAAACTGAGAAAACTTTTTATTCAGAAGAAAAAATAATCGCTGAGCAAACTTCTGCTCGAGAAGAAAATTTTAATCTTCCAAGAGTCTCTAGCCGCACAAATGACACTAGAGAGAAACAAATGCTTAACAGTTCAGATCCTAGTTTCACACAACCAGTTTCTACCCCCAACATTACGATTCCTACCCCAACAAATCCTTCCCTCGCGACTGAACCCCTAAGTTATAGTAGACCAGCGAGCCTAGTTCCTGAAGTAACCTTTGAAACCAGTAGTAGAAACCCAACTCCAGAAATTATTACCAAAACTCAAGCAGAACAATCTATTCAAAACGAGATTCCAACTCTCAGGTCCCCTATACCTGTTCAAGAAAAACAGGACATATTTGTAAATCCAATTCCCTCAAATACTACTACTGATGATACTCGAGCAAGAGAACAATCTAACGCCGTGCGATCAGCAGAAACGACCAAGGTTTCTTTCGTTCCTCCAAGTACGCAACTAAGTGATAGCGATCCACTCTCCTTTTTATCAGAAGCAGAGAGCAGAGAGACAAAGGTTAACCTAAGTAATCGTGAAAACCAGACAAAGGAAGAGCGGATAATTGGGAGGGATTATTCAGGATCAACGCCTCGTATTGGGACAATTGAAATCAAAGAACCAGAGGGTACTGAGAGGAAAAATCCTAGCGAAGGAATTCCCAGTATTTTGGCAGTCACAAGTGAAGCAGAAAATGTAATTCCTAAAGTACAGACTACTAGCGCTATAACAAAAGAAGCCGAAGAACCAGACTTTGGTCAGACAAAAAAAAGAAGTCTTTCTTTTGATCAAACAAGCCCCGCAAGTTTTGCAGAATTTGACCAATTAAGGGCAGATATTAATCCAGTTCTTTCCAAAGATTCTGCTGAAATAAAAATTACTACTCTCAAAGATGCGGTCACACCTGAAGTAAAACAAGATTTAGAAAATCTAAATCGCGACAAGAATAATTCAATTAATACAGATCTACCGGACAATTCGCCTGCCGCTGAATCCTCAAAAGAGAGTCAAAAACCGGAGATTGATTCTTCACAGAGACTAAGCGTCGAAGGCGGAGGATTAGGCAGGAATGCCGAAGCCACTACACCTTCAGACAGAAATAAGGATTTTACCGAAATAGTAACAACCCAACTCGAATCTAATCCTACGGAACAAGTTAAAACTACCACTATCCCAGAACCGCCTACTCCATCTGCAGAAAGTAGTCACCCAAGCCATTCTGATAATTCAGCGAGATCAATAGAATCTGAGATAGTTAATGGTGAAAGACCTCCATTGCATTCTGAGATTGAATCCACTCTAGAATTTGTTGGAGATCCTAAAAAACCAATCTTAGATCCTAAAACGAACTCTGTTGAGTTAGTAGCAGTTATTGAGGATCTAGGTAAACAAGAGATCCAAAATTCTGATCGTCCTAGTACTTCTGAATTTCTAGATCTAAATACCCTGCAACCTGAAACAACAAGTCCAACTGCTGTGGAACCCTCAACTGATCTACTAGCAGCAAATGTAACTCTGGATAAAAAGTTAGACACTGAATCGAGCTTACAGCCACAAGATGTCTTGCCAGACAATAAGATTGTTTCCAGGCCAATCGACCAAGAATTACAATATGTGCCAAGCTCCCAAGGTTTAGACTCTGAGAACCAGGCAGAACAATCAAGCAGAATAATTCCACCAGTAAATTCTCTGACAACAGAAAATACTACTGAAGAAAGGACTGTTGAACTAAAAGGTAAAATTCCAGAAGAAGGTTCTGACTCAAGCGTCCAAAGGCCCGCTCCACTTACTACAGCAGAAACAGAGATTCACTCTAGTAGTAATGAAGAGTTGTCACAACTACAAATGCCTAGTGAGAATAATACAAGGGGAGAAGATCTTGATTTACAAAATATCTTATCAAAGCAAAAAAGCACCGAGATATACCAAGATGAAATCCTAAGACAGTCCCCAGATCAGAAGACCGAATCAGGAGAAGCCGAATCAAAGAATATTCTTGTTCCCACCGAAACAATCATCTTAAATTCAGTTACTCCGCTCGAAGCAGAGCCACCAAGAGATCCTAATTTAAAAAGATTAGATAATACTGACAAGGAAAACTTACCTAAGTCGAATTCAGAACAAATTGCTCTAAATGATAATCAAGAAAAACCCGCTTTGATTTTCAATGAAACAAGTCATGTTGCGGAAGACACGAGCAAAGCCGTCCCTGAAAATATCATTGTCCTAAATAATATTGATTCCAGCCAAGTCTCCCCTCCCGCTCTTAATCAACAAAGTATTGAAGTCGACATAGAGCTAACTGCGCTTAATTTAGCTCTTAGTAAAATTATTGATGTAACTGAGCAAGATCCTGCTAGCCTCTCAAAAGAAGAGTTAAATATTAGGCAAACGGACTTAGCCCCAGAAGTCCTACAATTAATCAAAATGATTGCTTCCGATCAAAGCACCGAAGCCAGGGAGCTAATTGAGATCTTAGCTACTCAATTTTTAAATCAATCAGAGTCACTTGAACTAAGGTCGATTATAGAACAAGAAGAGCTTCTGTTAAAAATCATCGAGAATTCACCGAAAGAATTGTTTCTAGAAGGAATCACCTTAATTAAAGAATATTTTATCCAGCAATTCGCAGAAATAGAACCAGAGATCGGCAAGCAAAGTTCATTAGGGGCCGACCTTAGGGGAGAAATAGATACGACACCTTTGGAAGTTAGTCAGGAATTAGAAACTAGAAAATCCCCTGATTCGCAAACAGTGTCTGAGTACTCTTCCGAAGTTCCACAGTTAAATACAAGCGCTGATTTGGAAAGTGAAAAACAATTTGCTCTTAAATTAATGGATCTCGATACCCAGGAAATTCCCAGATCGCGAGAAGAACTAATTTTATTAGAAGAACAACTTTTACAAAAACTACTTTCACTTAAATCTGATCCCGAGCTTGCAAAACTTTTAGCTCTGGAAATTATCCCAATCAATCTATCAGAATTAACAAATCATGATTTGTCACAAGCACTGGCGGTAAGAATTGAAGAGTTAAAATTAGTTCTAAATGAATTACAAGTGATCGTTGAAATAGCAAAGTTGCTAAATAATCTGCCTTTAGATCAAGTCATTACTCTGGAAACCTACGCAACCAAGCAGCAAAGCATTCCTAGCAAGGAGATCATCGAACTACTCGGCAACCTGCAAAGTCTCAAACAATTTCTTAATGAAAATCAAGAAGTACTACTTACTAAAGAAAAGCTTTTGGGGCAGGCAGATCCATTGCTTCCAAACACAATAGAAGAAGCAATCAATTCGCAGATAAAAGCACTGCAAGATCTCTTAATGAACGAGTCTCAAGCAGAAGACTTGCTTACACCAAAAGAATTAACGGAATATCGCCTAAAAAGAATTTATAAATTAAATCTACTCCGGGTATTAACAACACAAGAAACCTGGAGTGAGGATCAATTAGAACTCTTTATGCAAATCATGCAACAACTTCAAGTTTTGGATGAAGCAACAAAAGAAGATCAGGAACTTAATCAATTAAATTCTAGCGAGAGCCCGATTGACTTTCGCGTCAAAAGTAAATCAACAGCCTACTTTGGCAAAAAATTAGCTTTAAAAGCTTCTCGCAAATCTAAAAACAAATCAAAAGCATTTAGCAAAAAACGTGAATTACAGTTTAACTAATGCCCAAACCCTCTTCCAAGTTTATAGTTTTTGCAATCCTTTCCAGCTGCCTATCTAGCATTGCAACACTGTTTAAAGTCCAAGGTGTTGCTGTAGTCGATCCAATCCTCGCATCAACAATCGGAGTGCTTTTTGCCGGAGTGATTTCCACTAGCTATTTGATTATCTGTAAGCAGATTCCCAAATGGGAAAATATTCGCAAGGTAATCGGTCCACTTTGGAAGTTAACTCTTTGCCGCCCAGTAATTGCAAATATTCTTTTTACCATTGGCCTTTCCATGAGTTCGGGCATTAAAGCCGTGATTCTCACCAAAATGGAACCATACCTAGTAATTTTTTGGGTTTGGATCCTAGATGGGAAAAGACCCTCAAATAAACATTTACTATTACTTCTGGTGCATATCTTTGGCGCACTCTTACTTTCAGTTGGTGATATTAGCACAATGAATACTGCCGGATGGGGAGACCTGATTATTCTGATTGCAGTGATTACCGCCGGACTTTCCTATCGCTACGCACCCCAAGTCACAAAAATGCTAACTCCAATTCAAACTTCCACACTAACTGAAACTGCCGGTGGACTACTAACTGCTCCGTTTGCTTTATATTTCTGTCCACTAGTTTTTACTGCCAACCAAGTTGCTGGTTGGGGTTACATTGGAGTTCATGCCATTATGTTTTATGTACTTGCCATCCCCTTACTCTATACTTCACTACAAGGAATTGATGGCTGGAAATCTTCAGCACTTAGAGCCACTGGACCGCTACTTGCGGTTCCAATTGCTTGGGTCTTTTTTGGAGAAAGACTAAGTGGCACTCAACTAGTAGGAGCACTGATTGTGTTAATTACATCGGCCTTAGTTTCTAAGGCCGACAAGAAAAAACCATATGAAACATCAGAAATTGTTATTTAAGTAAACTCTTTAATTCTTCTAAATCCTTTTCAGTATTATCAAAACTCATCACTAAACGCACAACACTCGGATCCTCAGACCATAAATAACATAAGCCTTCCGTTACTAAACGATCCGCTAATTCACTTGGGACTTCCAGAAATAACATATTAGCCTCTACTGGATAAATGATTCGAATATCCTTTCTCCCCTTAAGCTGCTGCTCTAAACTTCGCGCTAGGGTGTTTGCCTGAGTGGCATTTCTTAACCATAAATCGCCATTTAATAAAGCCTGATATTGAGCCGCAGCAAAACGATTCTTGGAATAAAGTTGCAGCGTATTTTTTTGAATGTAGCGATAATTCTTTTGAAGTTCAGGGTTAAAAATAACCACTGCCTCAGCCAGCATTGCGCCATTTTTTGTTCCGCCTAAACTAATTAAATCTACACCTACCTTGGATGTAATTGTTGCCAGATCAACTTTAAGAAACTCAGCGGCATTATAAACCCGACAAGCATCAAGATGAAAGAATAATCCTAATTCAGTTGCTAAATCTTTTAATTCTTGTAACTCGGGTACTGAGTAAACAGTTCCCAGTTCTGTTGATTGCGAAACAGAAAGGACCTTAGGTAAGGTTGCATGATAAGAATTGAGCGTCTCAGCTAAGTATTTTTTACGTACTGCTTCTGGTGTAACTTTTGCAAACTGATTAGTCTTAACGGGTAGTAATTTACAACCGACAATTGCTTCGGGCGCACCAGTCTCATTAACATTTAGATGAGAAGACTCTGCTAACAAGACAGACTCTCCAGCACGCAAACAAATTTTTAAGGAGAGTACATTTGCTCCCGTGCCATTTAGCACATAAGCAACTGCGCAATTTGCTGAAAATACTTCTTGGATTAGTTTTGTTGCCACCAGACTATATGTATCTTCGGCATAGGCCGAGGCATGTCCCTGATTGGCATTACTAATTGCCGCTAAGACATCTGGGTGAATTCCAGAATAATTATCTGATTTAAATGAACGCTTGGAAGATAACATTAATCAACTCCTATATTTTATTGCGATAGTAACGCTTCAATCTTAGGTACAACTGGAAGATGGAAGATCTTTCTCCTAGAATCTTTGTCGGCTTAGACTGAATTAAATTTTTTAAACTTGTACTTGGATCACTTAGATCAAAGGACTGCTGATAATATGTGATATAAGAAAAAATCAAATCTTGTTCTTCGGGGGGAGGTAAAGGATCAGATCCATTAATAACTGGTATGCCCTTGGAATCAGCAAGTCGCATTAAAACTGGGCGAGGGTAATACTTAGGACGTAAGCTTGTGTCGCAAAGATATAAACTGCTTGAGGATTTAAGAATCAAAGCTTTAATTAATCGACCACGAGCCATCCACCACTTTCCAGGAGCCCAGTTAACTACTGGGAAACTCAAATTATTAGTGATTTGCTCGATTGTTGAATCTAGATCTTGACCAGACGGAATTCTTTCATCAGAACCTAGGCTTAGTAACTCCACTCGCTCTTTAGTGTTAATTTGCCTTCCAGGGAAAATTATCAAATGATTATCGGCCTCACTAATCAGAATACCTAATTTTAACTTAGTAATTTTAAATTGATCTTCTAAGTGACTGCAATCAATTGATAAATCAGAATAAAATGAGCAATCATCACGTTCAGTTAAGACTAGTATTGCAACTGCTCCAGCTTCCAGATCTAACTGCTGACAATAGCTTTTAAGCTTAATAAAAACCCTTTTAATTGCGCTAGGATAATCATAGCTAGGGTAAAAATGGACATGCCAATCGACAAAACAGTGCTGAAAGTTGGACTTATCCACAGTAATCAAAATTTAACTAAAGAAAGTGGTCTAAAGGTACGAAAAATCTATACATCTTTTAGATAATTAGAACATCTAAATAATAAAGTAACAATGGTCTCAGCATCGACAAAACATAATCCAACACCAGCACCGACTAAGCAAGAGACTCTCGTCCAAAATGAAGCCAAGCCATTAACTACCAGTAGATTAGGCCCCAAGCCCTATGACCTATCTAGTGATCGCTTGCCAAAACGAACTCTTAATTATGAGCCTTCTCACGGCTATGTTGAATCAAAATTTGGAACTGATTTACATGTGATTCAAGTTAAAGCAATTGGCCCTGAAGTTCGCTCGGACACAGCGGTACTATTCGTGCCTGGCTTTTGGTCAACCGCCACAATGAATTTTCCAGCAATGAAAGAACTAGCAGCTAAAGGCATTAATAGCTTCTCCTTTAGTCAAGATGGACACGGAAGAAGTGGGAAATTAAAAACTGATGCTAATTTAAATCAAAAGAAAATTAATTTTTCAATTGGTCGCTACCTAAGCAATCTAGAAACTGTTATCAAAAGTATTGAAGCTAGTGGTGTGAAAAACATTCACATAGTCGGGCACTCCTTTGGAGGATATTTAGTTCAAAAATATTTAGCGTCTAAAAACTGTGCTAACATTGCTTCTGCCACGTTAATCGCTTCAGTGCCACCCGCTGGAATGATGATGGCAAATCTACGTTTTGCCTTAAAAAACCCCTTGGCTTTTGCCAAAGCAAATCTAACTTTAAATGCCTCAGCTGCAATGCAAGATTTAAAAACAGCTGCGCGTATCCTTTTTTCAACCACACCAGAGCATGTCCCCAAAGGTTGCAAATTATCCCCAGAAAGTCTGCTCGCAAATTATCAAGCGATGATACCAATTGATAGTGAAAAAGTTAGGGCAAGCGGTGTGCCAATTACAGTTGTGGGCACAAAAACAGACCATACTATCTCTACCAAGGAAGTAAGTCGGACAGCATATCTCTATAATACCGCAGAGAAGCTAATTGAGGGTCCACACATGTGGATGGCCGACCCTCTTGCTCGCCAGCAAGGCCTGGAAATCATCACTGATGTGATTAAAAGTACTAATCCAATTAAAAATTAAACCAAGCCAGACCTAGGGATTACTTCCAACACTATCTCCTTGAAATGCAAGGCGATTAAAATTAAATCGTTAATTTTTTTATAAAGTCGCCTATTTCATAGGTCACTATTTCGAAAAAAGTTGTTCTCCTATAATATGATCTAGATGAAAACCTTGCGTCGTTTTTTCCCTTTAACTCTTAATGCCTTAATCCTGCTGCTTGCTAGTGCCTATTGCCTGAGCTTAATCGCCAAAACCGACCTATTAGCAACAATTTTTGCTGTATCACTGATTGGTTTAATTTTCATTGTTACCATTATTGTCGGGGTAAATTTTGTTATTTTACGGCGAAAATTAGCTTTAGAAATAATAAGACATTCTTCCGCGGCAATTCAATATCTCGATCGACCCGTATTTATCAACTTAGAGATTAAAAATTTACAAATATTTCCGCTCTGCCAAGTCAAAATTAAATTAATTTTTAAACATTCTCGCTTCTCACCACCAGCATTAATTTTAAAAACAAAACAACAAGAATTAACTGCCGCCTATCAAGTTGATTTTCCACATCATGGTGAATGGAAACTAGAGCAAATTGAATATAGCGTTAGTGATTTTTTAGGCTTGGCAGTCATTATTGGGATTAAAAACACCGAAAATTTTCCGATTATTAAAGTGGAACCACCACGGCTTTTCACACCTGAACTTCCCCTCGTTTTTTCTAGCCTAACGGCAGGTGATGTTATAAATATCCCCCAGAAAAAAATGGGTGATTATTATGATTTAAAAAAATATCATCCCAGTGATGGAATTAGTAAGATCGTCTGGAAAATTTTTGCCCGAAACCAAGCGCTAATTGCCCGACACCCAGAGGACACCGCTCTGCCAGCTGGCAAATCCTTGGTCTGTCTATTTGCCGATGAGAAAAGCCCGGAACTTGCCAGACACTGCCTTAATTATTTAGAACAAATTGGGAAAAAAGATTTAGAGTTTATTTTTGATTGCTCCGGCGTAAATCAACCCGTCCTAAATGATCTTACAATGGCTAAAGAATTAATTCTTGCCAACGTCTGGACGGCAAAAGCTACTAAATGGGAAGCAAACTACCCTAAGTTTAACCAACTATTAGGCAAAGAACATAGCTGCTTAGAAATAGCCATCTTTATGGAAGATAATAACCCTATTCGTAAGCCTTTACTAGCTCATTGCAAAGCGAAAGGAGTAAAGGTTTTATTAATTACTTCCAAGCAGCCGGTGATTGCTACCTCAAAATTGAATAATTTTTTATTCCATCACTCTAAAAAAGACTCTCGTCTCAGAACTCAGAAAATTAGCAGTCAATATGTCTAGTAATAAATTAATATCTTTAATCATCCTGCGTAGCTTACTAATCTGTATCATGATCTGGACGATCGATCAGATTGTGAATCTGGACACCAGCCTTTTCTTAGTCTTCCCGACAGCAATTATTGGAATTACTACTGGCTTTAACTTAGCACAGAAAAGTTTTAAATTTTCTGCTCTAAGCATTCTAACAATATGCGCTCTAATTATTTATCAGTTAAGTTTTTTTATAATTAACTATCTAGCACCGAGCTCTAATCTCTACCTTTTTGTTACGATCTTTACTCACCTTGATCTTTTAGCTGTTATTTTACTACTTACCCTTTGGTCAGCTTACTTAATATTAAAAGTAAGAAGTTATGCCACAGCTGAAGTTTTTCTAATTCTAATTACCTGTCTAGCCTTTTTTGCCTTACATCAAAACTATCGCTTTGACCTAATAAAAATTGTAAACGATTTAGCGTGGCAACTTAAGTTTCCGCCATTGGCCATTATTACAGGGATTGGATTTGCTATTATAAGTTTACTAACAAGCTATTTATTTCTCCTTGGAACCTTAGCAATTGAAAAAAAAGATTCCTTATTAGTCTTTAACCAAATTTTATCTGAAAAACGTTTTCAAATCTTTAATGCTATTAATCTTATCTTATTAATCGGCTTCTTTCTGCTTATTACCTACATTGTCTACAATGCTCATCAAGGCAAGTATGAGATTGCTGTGCAAAATGGAGTGGGAAGCTCTAATGAGTCGGGCGTCAGCCCCTTAAATTTCGACTCGGCCCTAGGAGGATCAAACCAACCAGCAGCTCTAGTTCGCTTGGAAAATGATTATTTATTAAATCCTCATTCTCCAATGATCTACCTAAGGGAATCAGCTCTCTCTCAATTAAAAAAGAATGAACTAGTTTTAGCTGGCCCAGAATACGATCCTGATATCACTCGCACCTCAACCTACCAAACTTACGTTCGTAAAGCTGATTTAAAAAATGCCGCTGACCGCCAAGAAATAGTTCAAAAAGTCTATCTCTTAGGAGATCATCAACTAGCCTTTGGTCTTGATTATCCAAAAACCATTCGCCCCTTGAGGCTTCAAAATAAAGATCATAATTTTAAAGGTGCCTTTAAAGTTACTTCCCTTGCTCCCAACTATGGTTTCGAACAGATTGCCGAATTACAGCTAGGCGATCCCGATTGGGACAAGAAAGCTTGGGCGCACTACACCGAGAAACATCCTGACCTTCGCTATCAAGAGCTTGCTGAAAAGCTAACATCCAAAGCTGTCGATCGTTTAGATATTGTCTTAACAATCATTGACTACTTAAATCATAATGCCATTTACACTTTAACTCCCAATCATGAATTGTCTAAAGAAGCGGATCCGACTGCAAAATTTTTATTTGGAGATCTTCGAGGTTATTGCGTACACTTTGCCCATGCCACAGTTTATTTACTCCGAGCTTTGGGAATTCCGAGTCGAATTGGCACGGGATATCTAACTGATTTTAGCCAAGCTAAGGATGGGCATATTTTACTGAGAATGAGCGATCGTCATGCTTGGGCCGAAGTTTACATCGATACAATCGGCTGGGTCCCATTTGATACCCAACCAGAACAGGTCGAAAGTCACGCGGAAACTCCCGTAGATCAAAGTCTTTTAGATAATTTAATTGACTCGCTAGGGACTGATGAAGAAATTATTAGTGACGATTTACTAGATCCTGAGTTAAAAGAATCTGATCGACTAGAACAATTTCTTAGCTACATTAAACTCAAACAAATCAGCTTTCTGATCTTAGCTTTGGTAAGCTTACTCTACCTTAGAAAATTGTATCTACTACTTGGATGGAAACTACAAGCTAACCCCGAGAATAAATTAAAAAGAATCTACCAAGCACTGAGTATTATGCTGCAAGACTTAGGGTATCCAACTAAATCGGGAGAAACAAAAATTGACTATCTACTTCGTGTAAAAAATACCTTCCCGGTGATTGATCAGGAGCTGGCCGAGGTCTTAAATAAAATTATCTATGCCACTAAAGCTAATCCGGAATCAGGGCAATTAGATTCTTTACTAACAAGCTTCTACAAGTCACTACGCTTTAAGCAGAAAGCCTTAGTGGCCTTTAATCCAAGTTCAATTTTTAAATTTAAACAGCGATGAAGCGAGTAATTCTGATCTTCCTAGTATTATTTCCATTTGCTTCCAATGCTCAAAGCGGCGGTGACGAATTCTGGGATCCCTTTGAATTTAATCCTGTTGTGGATAATCGAGAAGATCAGGAAAAATCGGTGGATACTTTAATCCGTGAAGCCTCAACTTTAATCTATGACCAACCGCTCACCGCTCGTAGTAAGCTGACTGCTGCGCTTAAAAAAGATCCTCGCTCGATCTTAACTCTGAATATGCTCGGCAGCTATTACATGACTAATGTTGGTCATTATCGCCTTGCACTTAAGTATTTTAAGAAAGCAGAACAGGTGCTCTTTGAAGAGTATGGCAAGCCACCATACATAGATTATCGACAACAAATTTTACACTCTGAAATTCTTAGACAGCTTGGTACTGTCCGACAAAACTTAGATCTTTACCAACAGGCATTAAATAATCTTAATGAGTATGAATCATATGGGTACACCGATCCCTACTTAGAATCTAGCCGGGCCTGGATCTACTTTAAATTAAAACAACACGAGAAGGGAATCGAAGAAGCTAAAAATGGAATTCGGAATGGTGCTGCAATTGGCAACAACTTAAATATCTTGGGTATTCTTTACTCGGTAACTGGCGAAAAAGAAAAAGGAATTCAAACTCTTGCTAAGGCTTATGATTTTGAAAAATCTTTAGGCTCATATGGTCGGTCGGCAACACCTCTAAATAATATGGGTGAAGTTTACCGAGAACTATTTAAAGAAGATCAAGCTGCAAGCTCCTGGGAAAGTGCCCTTCGTTTGCCAGATGGTTGTGAGCACATCCTGCCAAGTTTAAACTTGGCCATTATCCATATTGAAGGGCTCAGACTTAAACTGGCAGATTCCGCTCTAAAAAATTTCAAAAGCTGTTTTGCTCAATATCCGCTTCGTAATAACGAAGAACATCAATCACTATTAGAATTAATTCTAGGACGAATTCGTTATTACCAGGGAGATCCCGCAGCATCCCTAGAACATTATCAAAAGGCAATCGAACATCAACAGTGGTTTGGGAGTATTGGTGCAAACATTGAAGACTTACAATCTGCTATTTACAGCGATTATTCCAAAAGCCTACTCGCTTACAATAACCATTTAAGATCTGCTCCAAAATCTAGCTATTTAGAAAAGCTAGCTAGCTGGAAACAAATTTTCACAAATTACCTAAAAGCCAGTTGGTATGATCGCAAAGCGAAATTACTTTTACTAAGCTATTTAGAAAAGTTTGAAGATCTTGATGTTCGCCACACAGACAGCTTATTAGATTATCCTAGCCTAGGATTCTTTTTTCAAAGTTTGCCCAAGAGTACGGCCCGTCGCGTGATTGCTAAGCAACAAGAGGTAGATAAAAGACCCAATTCTAAATTCTATTATCAAACCTACCTAGCTTCCAACCTCGCAACTCATGGAGCTAAGAACGAAGCGCAAAAACTCCTACAAGAAGTTATTAACGAACCAAAAATTGAATTCGATCAGGCATTGAAAGCTCAAGCTTTAGTACAGTTAATTCAAATAAGCACAGCACAAAACCAATCAGTATTTATTGAGAAGTTATTTAAAGTCCAGCCAGCTGCTATTTTAAATAATAATTTAAAGTTTCCAGTCACTAGCACTGGCTTACCTTCGGAATTAGTAAAATTATTAGAACCGACAAATTTGGATTTAACTTCTGGTAAAAGTACTAATTTTCAATTAACTTATTCCTCAGATAAAGAATCACAGTACCTAACTCTTCGAGGGCCAAACAACTATTTAACAACAGTGCAGGGCAAAGACTATCTTTCCCTAATTAACAGTTTAATTAAACAAATATTTACCGAACATGAATGATCAAATAACTTTTGGATTCGAGCAAGCTTATCAAATCAGCAATAGACTACTGGAAGAGTTAGCAACTATAGTTAAAGGCAAAGAAGATACTATCAAACTAGTCTTAACAGCGCTTTTTGCCGATGGACATATTCTACTAGAGGATTATCCAGGTTCTGGAAAAACAACTCTAGCAAAAACTTTAGGTCAATTAATAGACTCGAGTGGAAATGCTCACCTTAATTCTTTTAAAAGAATTCAATTTACTCCCGACTTACTACCAGGAGATGTTCTTGGAGTTAATATATTTGATCCAAAATCGGCAGAGTTTAAATTTCAAGCGGGGCCTGTATTCTCACATATTGTTCTAGCTGATGAAATCAATCGCACTGGCCCCAAAGTTCAAGCAGCATTCTTAGAGTGTATGGCTGAAAAACAAGTGACAATCGACAACCAAACTCACCGTTTAGATGATCTATTCTTCGTAATTGGGACTCAAAACCCACTCGATTTAGCAGGGACTTATCCGCTTCCACTGGTTCAGTTGGATCGCTTCTTATTAAAAGTGCCGATGACTTATGTTGACCAGCGAACGGAACTGGAAATCCTAACAGTACATAGTGCGATCGAAGAAAAATCAAAATCTCTAAGGGCAGTTTGTACCAGAGAGGAAATTTTAAATCTTCGGCAATTACTTGCTCAAGTAAAAATCAAATCAACAATTCAGGAAGCAATTGTAAAAGTAACACAGGCCTCGCGAAACAATCCTAATTTTCAATTTGGACTATCTACGCGTTCGGCCTTACTTTTTCAAAAAGGATTGCTAGCTTGGGCAATTGTGAATGGTCGTGATTATGTAACGGAAGATGACTTTAAAACACTTGCCCCTTTTGTTTTTAAGCACCGCTTAACTACTGGCATTTTTGATCAGGACTTGCAGAATTCTTTTGACCAATTAATTAAGCCGGCAGTTGATTACTTAGTGAAAACAAGCATTGCTTAACAATCTAACTACGCCCGTTGCTATGGCCTGATGTTATCCCGTTTGTTTGTTAGGATAAACAAACAGGACACCGAACTAGTATAGTTATGACAAAAACTAATTTCCGAATATTCAAAAGTTAGTTTTGTGATTTTTGTCATAACTATATGTTTTTATTATCCCTCCGGGGGATAGTAAGCCCCAGAAAGTAATTCCTATTGGAAATTACTTTCTGGACTTA
>JBGSMD010000001.1:0-7575 GCA_041740355.1 Bdellovibrionota bacterium | reverse complement strand
TCCATGTTTTATCTTCTGTTGTCTCTTCCCCACTTAAGATTAACTCACTCATCCGCCTAAATATTACTCGATTCATTTCATCAGTTGCACGCTTTGCAACCTCAGTATTTCCAAGGACTAAAATAAATTCATCATTTAACCAGTCTTTAAGACTAATTTTCTTCTCTGCATAATACCAAGCAGAAGCAACGCTCTCATACTCCTGCATATTAGTAGTAAAAGTTGATAGTACATCCGCTAGTGTCTTCTCATTTTCAAAGTGTTGTAGTCTATCCCTAGTAAGTTCAGTAATTGATAATATTTGCTTAAGGAGTTTAGCATCCTTAATTGCTAACATCACATCTCTTAGAGTCCAATCGCCTTTTGCCACCTTATTAAAAGTTATTAAGACTCCACTTAGAAGGTGTCTAGCTGTATTATCAAAGTATTTGTTCACATCTTTTGGATTTGAAGGAATAAGGGCACTAGCAAGTTGTGAGCAACTCGCTGGAGTTGTAATGTCCTTGGCCATATCCCACGCAACGGATCTTTTATCAAAGGGATTTAGAGTATAAACAGGAACATCAGGACAAATGCCCGCAAGTAATGGTAAAATATCCTGTTTAGCATCGTAAATAATTGCCCTAGTTTTTGTTCCCTTTTTTATTTCTGGAAGAATTGATTGTAAGAGCAGTCGAAGGCAGAGAGTTTTACCACTTCCCGTGGCTCCTACTACTGCAAAATGACTCGTTGCTATATTAATTGGAAGAGCAAGAAACCCCCAAAAGATACTCTTATTATTTTTAGTTAAAGCAGTTGCTTTGTTAGTTGCCTCTTTAAAGCTTATTAGCTTAGCACCACGTAAATGAAAGCTTTTTACTACTTCTCCCCTTTTAGTCCGAAGATAAGTTAGTACTAAAAGTGTCCAAAGAATTAAGACTGCTAATATATTAATGACTAAACTTAAGTCCTGATATTTTATTTTTAAATTTAATGCTGAAAGGTAAATAGTAAGGCAGAGAATTATAACAATTATAGCCCTCTCAATGACAACTTTTCTTGACTCATGTTTTTGATACATTGCTTAAGCCCTTAAAAAGCTAGGCTTTGCTACTTGATAAGAAACTGCCATTTCCTTAGTCCTATCCTTACTCATAGCATTTACTAGGTTTACAAAATTATCCCCAGCTTCAAGTTTATCTGTAAAAATATAGGTCTTATTTTTAGCTCGAGATGCTTGCACATAAGTTAAGTGCCGATTTTGCATCCCTCCACTTGCAAGAATGTAAGAATTGTAGCAAGTCTCCCCTTGAGATTTATGAGTAGTCATTGCGTACCCTAAAGCCAAGGTAGAATACTTTGAAAGTGAAATTCTAATACTTGTTCCTTGGTCTAATTTAATCGTGAGAGTTTTGGTAATTGGATTTAAAGCCTTAATAGTCCCAAGAGATCCGTTTGCAACTCCATAAAATTTGGAATTTTTAGTAAAGAGTACACGGTCATTTTTATAAAAAGAGTAATCATTAATCTTAATACTCACTCCTTTTAGTTCGCTAAGTTCTTCTCGTAACTTCTGTGCCTTAGTATTTAGGCTCAAGACATCTTGGCTTTCACTCGCAATTATTAAGCTTTTATTTCTGCTAAGATTATTTAGCTCTCCCCAGGAATTAATTAATAACTTTACGGCATCTGCCCTATCTTCCCCAATAAACACTTGTCCCCTTTTAATATACTCCATTAAAGCTCTTCTGGATTTTCCAACGGAAAAATCAAGAATCGCATTTTTTGTCCAGCTGTTATCCTCATTTTGTCTTTTGATATTCTTAAGCTTTGTATCGCCAATTTCTTTAATAATTTCTCTTTGCGGTGCTCCCCTAGTTATTGGCTGAAGTTGAAGTGTATCCCCCACTAGAACCAACAAGCATTTTTCCTTATCCGCAATATCAACTAACTTTTTCATCTGCTTTGTGCCAATAAGTCCTGCTTCATCAACAATTAGGACTGAATTAGTAGTTATCTTTAACTGTCCAGACTGAATTTTAATAAGAGCCATATCTATAGTTTCAGATTTTATTAAGGAACTAGCTTCTAGCCCTTTAGCTGTTCTACCCATTGGAGCAAGCCCAAGTACGTCTTTACCAGTCAGTTCAAAACTTTCTCTTACGGCATTAAGTAAAAAGCTTTTACCTGTTCCAGCCATGCCACTTACTGCCTTAATTAATCCTTGAGTATTAGTTATATGATTTAGTGCAACTTCTTGTTCGTGATTGAGAGTCTTGAACTCTTTAATTACTTTTTGCGTAATATGACTTGGTACTAACTCCCTTACTTCCTGACTTAGGCTTCTAACTTTTTTAATGAGTGCTCGCTCCTCATTTAAGACGAAAGCGGTTGTGTAGCGTTCATCTCCCACTCTTGATAATTTAATAATAGCTGGATTCGTTTCTAAATAACTTTTTGCACTAGCTAATATGTCATTTATTCCGATAGCCCTTCCTTGAGATAGCTGAGCCATATGTTTTACTAGTTCAAAAAAACTGAAATGACTTTCCCGCTCTTTTATTAATTTTACTGATACATTAATTACTATCTCTAAATCAAACCCCTTTTCTCGGGACACTCCTTTCTTAAATCGCTTAATAATATCTTTATCTTCAAATTTAAGATTCTTTGCCAGTTCCTTCCAAGCAGTTATTAGCTCTTCTCTTTTTACTAGTACTTTCTTACTTCTAGTTGCAAAGGTAAGGACTTCTAGTGCTTTCTGACTTCGGTAACCTAGTTCTTTTGATGCTTTTAAGATCTCAAATCGTCTTGATGAAAATTGGTTAATTACTTTACTAGGAATCCCTTTTAATCTAAAGCAATTGTTATCTAATAGCTCTGATTCTAGTCCTAGTTTTTCATGCAAAATTTTACTTAGTTCCGCTCGGTAGAGTGCTCCAGCCGTCATCTTAAGCTTGAATAAATCTAGCGATTCAAGAGTTCCTGTTGTCCCATCATTTCTTACTACTATGTTAAGAAATAAGGAGTGAGTATGAAGATGCGGCTCTCCATTTCTATTAGTTGAGTGAAGAAAGGTGGCTGCAATTAACTTGCCATTTTCTTTAGTATTGCCCCCCTTTCCACGTCTTGTTTTAACCCCGTATTCTTCTAAAAACCCAATAACTTTTTTAACAGCTTCTTTGTGTGCAAGCTCAATTGTCTTCTGTTCATTTCTAGGAGAGAGCGCCCAGAAAACCGAGACTGACTTATCAGCGGAAAAGGTTAAATCAAAAGCACTTCGCCTATTAGGATCACCTGCATTCTGAACTAATTCGGTGCCAGTTATGTCCTTACCACCCATAAGATTTCTAAGGGCTAAATCATCAACCTGCCCATTTAATCCTAAAAGTTTTGCCCCCTCTCCTATCCATTCGCCTGGGGGTTCACCACCTTCTAAATAATAGTCTTCCCTAGCCAGTGATAGGTAGTAATCCCCTTGTCCAACTCCCTTAATTGCCCCTGATATTGATAGCATTAGCTATCCTCCTTATCAGTATTCCAGATAAGACTTCTTACATTTTCACTAACCCAATTATCAGATTCCCCTACTCTCACTCCTCCAATTTCTAAAAGCTTTTTAACTGAGAAAGCGATATCTAACCCAATAACTTTAAGCTTTGTATCAAGCTCTTTAATGTCATCTTGGATGCTAAGTATGTTTACATTATCTAGGAAAAAATCAGTTACGATTTTCTTAGCGGTAAGATTAGAATTTAGTCCTTGAGTGGCCGAGTAATCAGCTAGTATCTTGGCTCTTTCGGCATCTAATCTAAAGAGAATTACATTATTACTTTTTAGTTTTCTTTTCATAAATTTGTATACAAATAAATTTAGTATTTTAAGTCACTTAATTTAAAATCCGTTACAACCCATCTTTCCTTAGTTACACTTAGACTTTTTAATATTAAGTAGTTAGCTTATTTTTCGTTACACCCAAGGGTGCGTTGGGTGTGGGAGTAAAAATAAAAAAAGAGGTGGAGCTTTTGTCCCCTACCTCTTCATAGTTTTAGCTTTTGGATTTTAGTTCAGACTTGGCACTTTCTAGGTAGCTAAAGACTAGATTCTTTAGGCTCGTCCTGATGCTTTCTTCTAAGGGCTCTATTCGTCCTAGAGAGACTAACCAGTCAGCCCCTTGGAATAGTTTTTCATCAGCTTCTAGCTTTATTTCAAGAAGCTTTTTGCCCTCTTTGATTGATTTTTTGATGGATAAGACCTTAACGCCTTTTTGATGATTTGATTGCTGTTTGTTCACTTATTACCCTAACAAAATTAAAAATTGTTAGTTAGGTTATCGAAGGGATTATTTAAAAGTTGTTTTGTGAGATAAAATTCTTGCTAGCCTTCTGTTACAAGTCTTCTTAGCAACGGTGAAAATTCTTTTTCAGGGAAGTACATATCACTCTTAATAATATTTTCATCAGGCATTTGTTCTAGACCCTCAATTTCATCTCTCATTGAAGAAGTGCCAATAATTATGCTCTGAGGTTGCTGGGTCCTAATAGTTGGGATCAAGTTGTATCCAATATTTGCTAACTTATCTGAGAAAGCTCTCATATCTCTATCTTCAAGATCTCCAACATCAACTCTTGGCAACCTATGGTCAAGCAGAATTAGGTCGAATCTTGCCTCAGAAGCAATTTCTTTTTCAGCATCAGTATAGTTAGTAACATACCTAACCTCAGGATCTAGATTCAAAGGTGGTAAGCTCTGAGAAAGTGCATACTGAATTGCACCAATCGGTCCCTTTTGATCTTCAATTACAAGAATTTTTTCAATTTTCTGCATATCAAATACTCTAGCAGTTTTTTATTTTTAGGATAATTCCTGTTTTCTTATCGATATCTTTCCCCACTTCAGCTTAACTCTCATTTGAGGCTGTAAAGGATCTATTCCATTTCGTTGAATTTAGCCTTCATTGTCGGATTGCCGTGAGTAAGCTTCTTAATAGTTAAGTCCTCTGCTTTATCATTTGCAAGTCGAAGATGATTTTCGGAAGCTAACAAAGCAGCTTTGGTTTTTTCTAATTCTTTTATGGTTTTATCTATTCCGTCTATTGCATCTTTAAATTTACGGCTTGCCATATCATAATTCTTGGCAAAACCTTCCTTAAATTTGCTCATTTTTTCTTCAAAATTAGTAATGTCAATATTTTGGCTTTTTACCAACGCAAGTTCAGCTCTATATTGCATAGAATTCATAGCAGCATTTCGAAGTATGGTAATAATAGGAATAAAAAATTGAGGTCGCACAACATACATTTTGGGGTGTTTGTGAGACATATCAACAATCCCCGTATTATAAAGTTCATTTTCAATTTCTAATAAAGAAACAAGAACCGCATACTCACATTTTTTCTCGGTACGATCTTTATCTAGTTCCTTTAAAAAATCTTCATTCTTCTTTTTCGTTGCTGTCTCATCCCCTTCGTTTTTCATTTCAAACATTATGGAAATAATTTCATTACCAGACTCGTCCATCTCCCTATAAATAAAATCCCCTTTACTCCCTGACTTGGAATCATTATCCTTTTCAAAATAAGCTTTTTGAAAAGCTGTGGCGCGAAGTTTATTAAATTCAGTCTCACAATGTTGCTCAAGAGTCTCACCTAACATTTTTGTAGAAAGCTTTAGCTTCATATCTTTGACACGAAGAATCTCCTCATCTTTATATTTGATTATCGCATCTCTATTTTGGATTTCTGTAGAATATTTTTCCTTTAAAGAACTTTCTAGATTTTGTTTTTCTAATTCCTTGGTATTTAACTCATGAGCCAAATTATCTCGCTCTTTCTCCACTTTTTGAAGTGCCTCATTAACAGCAAGTTTTTTGGCAACTTCAGCATTCTCAATTTTTGCTTGTAGTTGTGCTATTTCTGCTTCTTTCTTATTTAGCGTTTCAGATAGCTCTAAATCGGTTTGAGCTTTGAGTGTCGTTAGTTCTTTATCCTTCTTCCCTAATTCTCCTTGCAAAGCATTTCGAACCTCTGCTTCAGCTAGTTTTACAGCACTCACTTTTTCTTTCTCTGCAAGATTTAATCGATTTTGTAATTCTTCTTCAAATTGGTGATCACGAACTTGTTTAACAATGTCAGCAAAGCCTGTTTCATCAACTTTAAAAGTTTTTTTACAATTTGGGCATATAATTTCGTTCATATCTTCTTGTTTTATTAATTTTCCTTATAATTAGTACTAAGGATATAAAATTGAAAGCGGAGGCTTCTTTGTGTCTGCTGATACAAATCTAATATGTAACTGTGGCAAATTTACAAGCAAAGTTTGTAAATTAATCCAGCTCTTTAACTTCCTTTTGTTCAAAGTGTTCACATGTGAAGTCCCTTGATGGTACTAATGGCCCCATTTTTTGACGGTGCGGGTCTCTTGCCTCTTCTCTAAAAATCTTATCTTGATTAATTAGATTTCCACATCTTAGCCCATAACCAATAGCAATCATCCAGCGAATATGCTTGCAAGTTGAGCAAGAATTAGGGGTATCTTCCGTAGTGGGCATAATTGAAAATTACTAAAATTATTTAATTTCATCTTAGCATATTAAGAGTATATTTCGATTGGTATATTTCTTAATTTCAAATAATTATTTAACAATATGCTAGGTATCACCCACGTCTTGGGGGAGAGTATTTTAAAAATGGATTTAAAGCAGGGCTAGTACCTGCTAAAGATGTATCCATTATGATAAGTAAATGAGTTAATAAATAAGTCATTTGAGTAACTATCGTAATCAAAGTAACAGGAAAGTGACCCCATCATTTTATCTAAATCGTAATTATTCTCAATATATTCATGTGTAAAATCTAATTCACTTTCATAATTACCTTGATAGCAATCTTCAAATACTTCTAATTCGTCCTGACTAAAGCAAGCGACAAAAGCGGTAATTGCCTCCATATCATAAGTTTTAGATAATTCGACTGCTTGGTAAAGTTTATTAAATGTTTCAGTTGATGCGTATTCATCGATTCTAAAGGGCAAGTTGTCAAAGTCATGGATTGCCCATTCTTCGCACTGCTCACTATAGCAAGTAAGTCCGTAAATATAGCTACTAATTGATTTTAATAAGTGTTCGCCATCTTGATAATCTTCTAAATCAAACCAGCGACCGACAAGTTCGCCATTATTGTAATGACTTAGACTTGCTACATAGATACTTGGATTTGAATTAAATTCTTTTGTTTTTAGTGATAAATTATTCATTGTAATAATCCTTTATAAAATTTCAAAAAAAGAAGGGCTAATTAGCCCTGTCTCCTAAATATGCTTTAGTGTCTGTAATGACTTTTAGAATTTCTGCTAAGTCATAATCATTAAAAGCGTTTGTATTTTTCCAAGCATTATCTTTTTTACTCTTGTAAGATTTTACAATCGTAACTGAGAAGAAGGACTTATCTTTGCCTTGGTTTTCCCAAATTGATGCTTTAATACTGCCTGATTTTATTTCGTGGATTGGTTTTTTTGTTTCCATGATATTTCTCCTGTTTTTTAATTAAAATTCCCTCTTAATTTTTTAAGAGATTGATTTCTTTAAAAAGCAACTAGT